>CALIZF010000075.1 GCA_938028765.1 uncultured Paracoccaceae bacterium | reverse complement strand
CCTCTGGCCTGCGGCCATTCACCCCCCCGGGAGTATTTCGGACAAGATGAAGGCGGCATAGCCGGCAGGACAGCCCTGCAGGCGGCGCGGACGACCCATGAGGCGGGCGGGCGCGGGGCGGCGGCGGGCGCGATCATGCCGCAGCCCCGGCGCGGGGCGCCCGCAGGGCGGCGTCCGTCACCTCGGACAGCGCCAGCGCCGCGGCCCCCCAGGCCCAGAGGAGGTCGCCCCAGGCGTGCACCTCGATCCGGGGCGGCGGGCGGTCGGGCGCGACGATCATGCGCGCCAGCTCGGCCATCGCCTCGTCGGCATAGAGGTAGTCGTAGCGCATCCGTTCGCCCGAGAGGATCACGAGCGAGGGATCGAAGAGGTTCATCACATTGGCCAGCCCGACCGCCAGATACCGCCCGGCGCGGCGGAAGATCGACCGGGCCGCCTCGTTGCCGGCCTTGGCGTGATCGAAGAGCGATTCGAGCAGCACCGTCTGACCCGGCGCATCGCGGGATGTCCAGTCGAGTGCCGTCGTCGCCTCGCGCGCGAGCGCATAGTCGGCCACATAGGCCTCGAGGCAGCCGCGCTGGCCGCAGCGGCAGAGCGCCCCGTCGAGCTGCACCTTGGTATGGCCGAGTTCGGTGCCGAGGCCGCGCGCCCCGCGGAAGAGGCGGTGGTTGAGGACAAGGCCCATGCCTACCCCGTGCTCGATCGTCACGACGGCGAAATCGGCCAGCCCCCGTCCCGCGCCGAACCAGAGTTCGGCCAGCGCGACGAGGTTCGCGTCGTTGTCGACATGCACCGGCAGGCCGAGGTGCCGGGTGGCCGCGCCGGCCACGTCCACGTCGCGCTCGGCCAGCACCGGCGACCAGATCACGCGCCCGCCCGCCTCGACGAACCCGGGCACGCCGAGGCCCACGGCCGACAGCGCCGAGCGCGGCAGGCCCGCGGCCGCGCACATCCGGTCGACGAGGTTGGCGGCCATGCCCACGAGCTCGGCGAGGGACCGGCGCGCGGGCAGCACCGCCTCGGTGTCGCGCGCGATCAGGTTGCCGGCGAAATCGACGATGACGCCGGTGTGTTCGCGGTCCGACAGCTTGATCCCGGCGACGCGGTGCGCAGGCGCGCGCACGCCGAGCGCCACAGGCGGGCGGCCGCGGCCGGTGTCGCCTTCGGCCCGCGGCAGGGCCACCTCCTCGATCAGGCCGGTCTCGATCAGGTCGGCGACCGCGCCCGAGACCGAGGCGGGGCTGACGCCGAGATCCTTGGCCACCTGCACCCGCGGCAGGGTGCCTGCGGCGCGGATCCGCTCGAAGACCTGCCGACGCAGCGGGCGCAGGCCCTCTGGCGGGTCGAGGATCAGCGGCCCGACGCCCGCGCCGTCGCGCCGGGGGCCGAGCGCCGCAAGGCCGGGGTCGGTGCGGCGAAGCACAGGGGTCATATATTCAGCCTCCTGAAAAAATTCCGCGCGCACGTCAGCGACCCTGACGCGATACGGCCGCATCCCGCCTGCGTCAGCCCAAACACGGCGCAAATCCGTTCGTGCGAACGCCACACGTCAGCATGACGGGCACGATTTAATTTGACAACTGAATTTATAAGGCTCAGATTGCCCGCGTTGCGGCATCATCGCCGCACCGGCTTTCGCCTCCGCGCAGACCGGGCGAGGCCGTGTGCCCAGGGAGGAAGACAATGCGCACCCTCGTTCTCGCCGCCGCGGTCGCCGCGGCCGGTTTTGTATCCATGGCCCAGGCGGAACCCCTGACGGTCGGCGTGAGCTGGTCGAACTTCCAGGAAGAGCGCTGGAAGACCGATGAGGCCGCGATCAAGGCCGCGCTGGAGGCAGCGGGCGCGACCTATGTGTCGGCCGATGCGCAGTCGTCCTCGGCCAAGCAGCTTTCGGACATCGAGTCGCTGATCGCCCAGGGCGTGGACGCGCTGATCATCCTTGCGCAGGATGCCAGCGCGATCGGGCCGGCGGTGCAGGCGGCCGCGGACGAAGGCATCCCGGTTGTCGCCTACGACCGGCTGATCGAGGATCCGCGCGCCTTCTACCTGACCTTCGACAACGTCGAGGTGGGCCGGATGCAGGCCCGCGCGATCTTCGAGAAGGTGCCCGAGGGGCGCTATGTGATGATCAAGGGCTCGCCCACCGACCCGAACGCCGACTTCCTGCGCGGCGGTCAGCAGGAGGTGCTGCAGGCGGCGATCGACGCCGGCAAGATCACCATCGTGGGCGAGGCCTACACCGACGGCTGGCTGCCGGCGAACGCGCAGCGGAACATGGAACAGATCCTGACGGCGACGAACAACGGCGTGGATGCCGTGGTCGCGTCGAACGACGGCACCGCGGGCGGCGTCGTGGCGGCGCTGGCGGCGCAGGGGATGGTGGTACCGGTGTCGGGCCAGGACGGCGACCATGCCGCGCTGAACCGCATCGCGCTTGGCACCCAGACCGTCAGCGTCTGGAAGGACGCGCGCGAGCTTGGCCGCGCTGCGGGCGAGATTGCCGTCGCGCTCGCCAAGGGCACGGCGATGGAGGCGATCCCCGGCCGGGTCGAGTTCAGGACGCCGGGCGGCAACGTGATGAACTCGGTCTTCCTCGCGCCGGTGCCGATCACGCGCGACAACCTGTCGGTCGTGGTGGACGCGGGCTGGATCAGCAAGGAGGCGCTCTGCCAGGGCGTTCCCGCGGGCGGCCCGGCCCCCTGCAACTGACCTAACGCACCGCCGGGGGCGCCTGCGCGCGGGCCCCCCGGCACCCCGGCCGCCGGTGCCGCGTGCCTCCTCCGCGCAGCGCCGACGCACGGCGGGCGGCCCCAAGCGCGGGGCCGCCCGCCCCCGCCCCCTCGCGCATCCACCGGAAGGCCCCGATGTCCGACACCGCCCGCCCTGCCGCCGCCCCGCCGCGCCGCGGCCTTCTGGAAACGCTGCAGATCGACACGCGCCTTCTTGGGATGATCGGCGCCTTCGTCGTCCTGTGCCTTGCCTTCAACCTGGTGACGGACGGCAGGTTCCTGACGCCGCGCAACGTGTTCAACCTGACGATCCAGACCGTCAGCGTGGCGATCATGGCTACCGGGATGGTCTTCATCATCGTGACGCGGCACATCGACCTCAGCGTCGGCGCGCTTCTGGCGACCTGTTCGGCCGCGATGGCGGTGACGCAGACGATCGCCCTGCCGCAGATGCTGGGGCTGCCACTTGGCCATCCCGCGATCGCGCCGGTCTCCATCGTCGTGGGGCTGGCGGTCGGCACGCTGATCGGGGCGATCCACGGCTGGATGGTGGGCTACCTGACCATCCCCGCCTTCATCGTCACACTCGGCGGCCTGCTGGTCTGGCGCAACGTCGCCTGGTATCTGACTAGCGGGCAGACCATCGGCCCGCTCGACCCCACCTTCCAGCTCTTCGGCGGCACCAACGGCACGCTGGGCGAGTTCTGGTCCTGGGTGCTGGCCGGTCTGGCAGTTCTGGCTGCCGCGTGGGCGATCTTCAACGGCCGGCGCGCCAGGCAGGCGCACGGCTTTCCGGTCAAGCCGCTCTGGGCCGAGGCGGCGCTGACGGCCATCATTGCCGCGGCCATCCTCGGCTTCGTCGCCACGCTCAACGCCTACCAGATCCCGGCCAACCGCCTGCGCCAGATGTTCGCCGCCCGCGGCGAGGCGATGCCCGAGGGCTATGCCGCCGGCTTCGGCCTGCCGATCAGCGTCCTTGTCCTCATCGTGGTGGCGGTGGTGATGACCGTCATCGCCCGCAAGACGCGGTTCGGCCGCTACGTGTTCGCCACCGGGGGCAACCCCGATGCGGCGGAGCTCAGCGGCATCAACACCCGGATGCTGACGGTCAAGGTCTTTGCGCTCATGGGCTTTCTCTGCGCGCTGTCGGCTGTGGTCGCCTCGGCGCGGCTGACGTTCCACTCGAACGACATCGGCACGCTGGACGAGCTGCGCGTCATCGCCGCCGCCGTGATCGGGGGCACTGCGCTTGCGGGCGGGATCGGAACGATCTGGGGTGCGATCCTCGGCGCGCTGATCATGCAGTCGCTGCAATCGGGCATGGCGATGGTGGGCGTGGACGCGCCGCTGCAGAACATCGTGGTGGGCAGCGTCCTTGTGGCGGCCGTCCTCATCGACATCATCTATCGCCGCCGCACGGGGGGCCGCTGATGGCAACGCCGCTGGTCGAACTGCGCAACATCTGCATCGCCTTCGGCGGCATCAAGGCCGTGGACGATGTTTCGGTGGACCTCTACCCGGGCGAGGTCGTGGGCCTTCTGGGCCACAACGGCGCGGGCAAGTCCACGCTGATCAAGTGCCTGTCGGGCGCCTACCGGATGGATTCGGGCGAGATCCGCATCGACGGCAGGCCGGTGGAGATCAACAACCCCCGCGACGCGAGGGCGCTGAACATCGAGTGCATCTACCAGACGCTTGCGCTGGCCGACAACCTCGACGCTGCGGCGAATCTCTTTCTCGGGCGCGAGCTCGTGACCCGCTTCGGCTTCGTGGACGAGGCGCGGATGGAGGCCGAGACGCGGCGGATCATGCAGCGCCTCAACCCCAACTTCCGCAAGTTCGCCGCGCCGGTGAAGGCGCTGTCGGGCGGGCAGCGGCAGTCGGTGGCGATCGCGCGGGCGGTCTACTTCAACGCGCGCATCCTGATCATGGACGAGCCGACCGCCGCCCTCGGCCCGCAGGAGACGCGCATGGTCGCCGAACTGATCCAGGAGCTGAAGCGGCAGGGCCTCGGCATCTTCCTCATCGACCACGACATCCACGCGGTGAAGGAACTGTGCGACCGCGCGGCGGTGATGAAGAACGGCCAGCTTGTGGGGGTGGTGCGCTGCGCCGATGTCAGCGAGGATGACCTTCTGGGCATGATCATCCTCGGCAAGATGCCCGAGCATCTGGCGGTCTGATGTTCCTCGGCCTCGATCTCGGCACCTCGGGCCTCAAGGGCGTTCTGATCGACGAAGGCCAGCAGGTGCTGGCCGAGACGACGGCGCCGCTGACGGTCAGCCGCCCGTATCCCGGCTGGTCCGAACAGGCCCCCCACCAGTGGCTGGCCGCGGCCGAAGCGGTGATGGAGGCGCTTGCCCCCCGCGCCGGGACGGCGCTGGCCGGCATCGGCCTTGCGGGCCAGATGCACGGGGCAACCCTGGTCGATGCCGCAGGCGAGGTGATCCGGCCCTGTCTTCTTTGGAACGACAGCCGCGCGGCCGAGGAGGCGGCCGACCTCGACGGCGACCCGATGTTCCGCCGCGTGACCGGCAACATCGTGTTCCCCGGCTTCACCGCCCCCAAGGTGGAATGGGTGCGCCGGCACGAACCCGAGGCCTTCCGCCGGATCGCCCGCGTCCTGCTGCCCAAGGATTACCTGCGCCTCTGGCTGACCGGCGAGGCGGTCAGCGAGATGTCGGATGCCGCCGGCACCGCCTGGCTCGACACCGGCGCGCGCGACTGGTCGGACGACCTTCTCGCGGCCACGGGCCTGACGCGCGGGAACATGCCCCGGCTGGTCGAGGGCGCGGCGGTCTCGGGCGGCCTGCGCGCGGGCCTTGCCGCCCGCTGGGGCCTTAGGCCCGGCCTGCCCGTCGCGGGTGGGGCGGGCGACAACGCGGCGGCCGCCGTCGGCCTCGGCGTCACGGCACCGGGGCAGGCCTTCGTCAGCCTCGGCACCTCGGGCGTCCTCTTCGCCGCGGCCGCAGGATATGCCCCCGCACCCGAAACGGCCGTGCACACCTTCTGCCACGCGCTGCCCGGCCGCTGGCACCAGATGGGCGTGATCCTTGCCGCGACCGATGCCTTGAACTGGTTCGCGGGCGTGGCGGGCGCGGATGCGGGGGCTTTGACCGCGGAGCTCGGCCCCCTGCGTCCGCCGGGGCCGGCCCTGTTCCTGCCCTACCTCGGCGGCGAGCGGACGCCCTGGAACGACGCCCGGCTGCGCGGCGGCTTTGTCGGCCTTGGCCACGCGGCCGACCGCGCGGCGATGACGCGCGCGGTGCTGGAGGGCGTGGCCTTCGCCTTCCGCGACTGCCGCGACGCGCTGGCCGCCACCGGCACACGGGTTGACCGCCTGACGGCAACCGGCGGGGGCGCCCGGTCGGACTACTGGCTGGCCTGCCTCGCCAGCGCCCTCGGCGTGCCGGTCGCCCGACCCGCGGCGGGCGACTATGGTGCGGCCTTCGGCGCCGCCCGCCTTGCCCTGATGGCCGCGACGGGTGCGGGGGCCGAAGCCGCGCCCGCCCCCCCCGTGGCGCGCACCTTCGACCCCGATCCCGTGCTGACGCCTGCCTTCGACGTCGCCCACGCCCGCTTCCGCGCCGCAGCACTCGCCTTCAGGACCCTGCCATGACCCCTTTCGCCGACTTCGCCCCCCTGCCCTGCGACCCTGCGGCGGACCACGATCTTGCCTTCCGCCATTACGACCCCGACGCGGTCGTCGCCGGGCGGCGGATGGAGGAACACCTGCGCTTCGCCATCGCATGGTGGCACAGTTTCGCCTGGCCGGGCACCGACCCCTTCGGCGGCCCGACCTTCGACCGGCCCTGGTGGGGCGACGACATGGCGGCGGCGCGCGCCAGGGCCGACGCTGCCTTCGACCTCTTCCGCGTCCTGCGCGTTCCCTTCTTCTGCTTCCACGACGCCGACGTGCGGCCCGAGGGTGCCACCTTCGCCGAAAGCCGCGACCGGCTGAACGAGATCGCCGACTACATCGGCGGCAAGATGGCGGACAGCGGTGTGCGTCTGCTGTGGGGGACGGCGAACCTCTTCTCGCACCGCCGCTGGATGGCGGGCGCGGCCACCAACCCCGATCCCGACGTGTTCGCCTATGCCGCCGCCACGGTGAAGGCCTGCATGGACGCGACCCGTCGCCTCGGGGGCGAGAACTATGTCCTCTGGGGCGGCCGCGAGGGCTACGAGACGCTGCTGAACACTGACATGGCCCGCGAGATGGACCAGGCCGGGCGGTTCCTGTCGATGGTGGTGGACTACAAGCACCGCACTGGCTTCAAGGGCGCGATCCTGATCGAGCCGAAGCCGAAGGAACCCTCGAAACACCAGTACGATTATGACGTGGCGACGGTCTGGGGCTTTCTGTGCCGCTACGGGCTGGAGAAGGAGGTGAAGGTCAACATCGAGCAGGGCCACGCCTTCCTCGCCGGCCATACCTTCCAGCACGAGATCGCGCTGGCGCAGGCGCTCGACATCTTCGGGTCGATCGACATGAACCGGAACGACTGGGAATCGGGCTGGGATACCGACCAGTTTCCCGACAACCCGCGCGACGTGACGCTTGCCTTCCTCGAGATCCTGCGCGGCGGCGGCTTCACCACGGGCGGCACCAACTTCGACGCCAAGATCCGCCGCCAGTCGCTGGACCCCGAGGACCTGATCGCAGCGCACGCGGGGGCGATGGATACCTGCGCCCGCGCCCTCAAGGCTGCCGCCGCCATCCTGGCGGATGGCACGCTCGACCGGACCCGCGCCGCGCGTTATGCCGGCTGGCAGTCGCCCGCCGCGCAGGCGATGCTGACGGGCACGCTCGAAGCTGCGGCGGCACGGGTCGAGGCCGAGGGGATCGAACCGCGCCCGCGCTCGGGCCGGCAGGAACGCCTCGAGAACCTGATCAACCGCTTCGTCTGACGCCCGCCCCGGCCTATGCTTCGTCGTGCTGCAAACCCGCAGCGGGAAGCCGGGTGGCGCAAGGCCTCGGGCGCCGCTGCCGAAGCGAAGGTATCCTGCATGCGCGCGCTCATCCTGGCCCTCGCCCTTGCCGTCCCTGCTGTGGCCGCCGACCTGCCCCGCGCGCCCGCCGATGCCGACTTTCCGCCCGTCAGGGCTGAAGAGGCGCGGCTCGGGCGGCTTCTGTTCTGGGACAAAGAGCTGTCGGGCAACCGCACGATCAGCTGCGGCACCTGCCACCACCCGCGTTTCGGCACCGGCGACGGGGTTGCGCTCGGCCTCGGCGAAGGCGGGATCGGCCTCGGCCCCGACCGCGTGGCAGACCCTGCGAACCCGCCCGAACAGCGCATCCCGCGGAACGCGCCTGCGCTGTGGAACCTCGGTGCGGCCGAATTCACCGTGCTGTTCCACGACGGCCGGATCGAGGCCGACCCTGACCGCCCCTCGGGCCTGCGCACCCCCCTCGAGGACGAGATGGTGCAGGGCTTTGCCAACCTCCTTGCCGCGCAGACGATGTTTCCCGTCCTTTCGGCCGACGAGATGGCCGGCCACTACGGCGAGAACGAGGTCGCCCAGGCCGTGCGCCAGGGCCTGATCACCGGGCCGGGCGGCGCCTGGGACCGGATCGCGGCGCGGATCGCGGCGATCCCCGAATACCGGGCCCTGTTCGCCGAGGTCTACCCCGAGATCGCCGCCGGCCGCACCATCGCCTTCACCGACATCTCGAACGCCATCGCCGCTTTCGTCGCGTCCGAGTTCCGCGCGACCGACAGCCCGTTCGACCGCTTCCTGCGCGACGGGGTTCCGCTGCCGCCGGACGCGGCCGCGGGCATGGCGCTGTTCTACGGGCCGGCGGGTTGTGCCGACTGCCACGCCGGTCCGTTCCTGACCGACCATCGCTTCCACGCCATGGGATCGCCCCAGATCGGCCCCGGCAAGTCCGAACGGTTCGAGACGCATCAGCGCGACACCGGCCGGATGCGCGTCACCGGACGCAAGGAGGACGCCTACGCGTTCCGCACGCCATCGCTGCGGATGGTCGCGCTGACCGGCCCCTGGGGCCATGCGGGCGCCCATGCCGATCTTGCCGCCTTCCTCGCCCACCACGCCGACCCGGTTGCGGGTCTCGCGCAGCCGCTGCCGCCCCTCGTGCTGCCCGGCTTCGCCCCCGCCCGGCCGGACCTCGCCGTGATGGACTCCCCCTGGGAAGTCGAGCAGATCGCCGCCGCCGTCAAACGCCCGCCGGTGCCTCTGACCGGGGGCGAGATCGCGGCCCTGGCCGCCTTCCTTGCGTCGCTGACGGACGAAGAGGCCGCCGCAGGCCGCCTCGGCATCCCCGACCGGGTCCCGTCCGGCCTGCCGGTGGACCGCTGACCGGCCGGTCCCCGGCGGTGCCCGTCCGCGCCGGCGCAACCGCGCCAGGGCCGCGCGGGGCACCGCGTCGCCCCCGCGGGCGCCGGGTCCGATCCGGCCTGCCGCCAGCCCCCCAGCATGCGCGCGCAGCCCTGCGGGCCTCTGCCGGCCGACCGTTGCGATGCGCACCGCGCACCAGGCTCTGGACACCGCCCGCCGCCTCGGCTAATCCCGCCACACCCGCCGGAAACGGCCCCGGTGCCCGGGTAGCTCAGGGGTAGAGCAGCGGATTGAAAATCCGCGTGTCGGTGGTTCAAATCCGCCCCCGGGCACCACTTTTCGGCGCAAGCCCCTGGAACGAGGATGCAGGCGGCAATCACGCCGTGGTTCATCCAGCCGTCCGTGCCCCTTTCGCGTGCGGATACCCGGGCCGCTTGACGCTTCGCGGGGGCACGATACCCCGCGGTCGGGCCCCGTCACGCTTGCCGTGGATCAGGGGCAGAGGCCGGCGCCACCACAGCCCTGCGCGGATCGCGCGAACCTGCCTTGCCAGCCTGACGCCGGCGAGTGGCCGCGCTCCGCCTCACCGCACGGGTTAAGCCCGAGGAGGACCCCTTAGGGGCCGCGCCGAGCGCCTCGGATGACGCACCGGTGACGCGATTTCGGGCCTCAGGCGTTGAAGAACCGCCCTCCTTCGTCCGCTTGTGCCGGATCCCCGCGACGCGGGCCTGCACGTGCTGCACGAAGCCGTCGATGTGAACCGCGCCGTGTTTCCCGAAGGGTTTCTTTGGGTCCTGCGCCGCCACGGTGCGGGTCTTTAGTTCAGCGGAGGGGCGTGCCTCGGCCTCGGCGGGCGGGATGTTGCCGATCGGCTCGAGCGGGCGGCGGTGGTCGAACCGGTCGATCCATGCGCGCGCGGCGATCTCGACGGCCTCGAGGCTGCGCCATGGGCCGAGACGGCGGATGACCGCGGTCCCGAACCGCCCGGTCGCCGTCTCGGCCAAGGCATCGTCGTACGGGTCGCC
>CALIZF010000074.1 GCA_938028765.1 uncultured Paracoccaceae bacterium | reverse complement strand
CGCCGCCATGTGGCGGATCCGCACCGGCGCGGCGGCGGCGGCGCGCCGGGTGACGAACTCCAGCGTCTCGGGGCTGTCGATGGCGGGGTCGGTGTCGGGCCGGGCGACGATGGTGGTGACGCCCCCGCGGGCCGCCGCGAGGCCGGCCGAGCGGAAGGATTCGCGGTGCCGCTCGCCGGGTTCGCCGATCTTCACGCCCCAGTCCACGATGCCGGGGGCAAGGCAGAGGCCGCCGCCGTCGATCACGCGCGCGCCGGCCGGCGCCGGGGCATCGCGCGCGGCGATCCGGCCGTCCGCGACCAGAAGGCTGCCGGGCGCGTCGGTGCCCGCGACCGGGTCGATCAGGCGAACGTTGGCGATCAGCGTCGGGGTCACGCCATCACCCCTGCCGCCCGCGCGCAGCGGTCGGCCCGCAGGTTGCGCGCCAGAAGGTCCATCGCGGCCATGCGCACCGCCACGCCCATTTCCACCTGATCCTGGATCACGGACCGGTTGATGTCGTCGGCCAGCGTCCCGTCGATTTCCACGCCCCGGTTCATCGGGCCCGGATGCATCACGATGGCATCGGGGCTGGCGTGGGCCAGCTTTTCCGCGTCGAGCCCGTAGCGGTGATAGTATTCGCGGCTCGAGGGAACGTGCGCGCCGTCCATCCGCTCGGTCTGCAGGCGCAGCATCATCACCACGTCCGCACCCGTCAACCCCGCGCGCATGTCGTCGTACACCTCGGCGCCGAGGTCGCGGGCACCCGCCGGCATCAGCGTGGGCGGGCCGATCAGGCGGATGCGGTTCTCCATCTTGCCCAGCAGGATCAGGTTCGATCGCGCCACCCGGCTGTGCGCGATGTCGCCGCAGATGGCGACCGTCAGGCGCGACAGACGCCCCTTGGCCCGGCGGATCGTCAGCGCATCGAGCAGCGCCTGCGTGGGATGTTCGTGCTGCCCGTCGCCGGCGTTGATGACCGCGCAATCGACCTTCTGCGCCAAGAGCGCGACCGCGCCCGAGGCGCCGTGGCGCACGGCGAGCAGGTCGGGCCGCATCGCGTTCAGCGTCAGGGCGGTGTCGATCAGCGTCTCGCCCTTCTTCACCGATGAGTGCGCGACCGGCATCGTCATCACGTCGGCCCCCAGCCGCTTGCCGGCAAGTTCGAAGGACGCCTGGGTGCGGGTCGAGGGTTCGAAGAACAAGTTGATCAGCGTCATGCCCAACAGCGCGTCGGCGCGCTTGTCGGTGCGGCGGTTCAGCTCGACATAGCGTTCGGCCAGGTCCAGCACCTCCACGATCTCGGCCGGGGCGAGCGGCGCGATCCCCAGAAGGTGGCGGGCGCGGAAGGGCATGGGTGTCGTCCGGTTGCGTCGCCACCCTATAGGCCGGCGTCCGGCGCGGCGACAAGCCGCTTGGCGCGCCGCGGCGCGCGGCCTACCTTGCAGGCATGACGCTCGACCAGGCTTTGATGCACCCGCGTTACCGCGCCGCCCTCCTGGCCTGGCTGGCCGAGATGGGGGCGGACGAATGCATCGGTGACGCGGGCGTGGACCGGTTCGCGGAATCGGCGGTGCCCGCGGCGGTCCGCCAGCCCCTGCGCGTCGCCGCGCCGGCTGCTGCCGCCCCGGCCGCGGCGCCTGCAGCCGATCCAGTGGCCGAGGCGCAGGCGGCCGCCGCGGCGGCGGCGGACCTGCCCGCGCTGGCCGCAGCGCAGGCGGCTTACGAGCACTGCGCACTGAAGCGGGGCGCGCGGTCCTTCGTCTTTGCCGACGGGCTGGCGGGGGCGCGGGTCATGGTGATCGGGGAGGCGCCGGGGCGCGACGAGGATCTGGAGGGTCGGCCCTTCGTCGGCCGTGCCGGGCAGCTGCTGGACCGGATGTTCGCCGCGATCGGCCTGGCCCGCACCGCCGCGGAGCCGGCGCAAGCGCTCTACATCACCAACGTGATGCCCTGGCGCCCGCCGGGCAACCGCGAACCCGAGGCGGCCGAGATGGCGATGATGCTGCCCTTCCTGCGGCGGCACGTCGCGCTGGCCGCGCCCGATGTCGTGGTGCTGATGGGGAACACGCCGGCGCAGGCGGTGCTGGGCCAGCGCGGCATCACCCGCCTGCGCGGCCAGTGGACCGAGGCCTGGGGGCGGCCGGTGCTGCCGATGCTGCATCCCGCCTACCTGCTGCGCCAGCCGGCGATGAAACGCGAGGCCTGGGCCGATCTCCTCGCCCTGCGCGCGCGGCTCGACGGGGACTGATCATGGTCGATCGCGCGACGCGGTCCATGCACATCCCCGCGGTGCCGCCGCCGGACCTGCCGCCGGGGGCAGAGGCGATGGCCTTCCCCGGCTGCGGTCTGCGGGCGGGGCGGGCGACGGGGGCGGGCCTTGCCGGGCCGACCGCCCGGATGACGTAGATGACGCGGAGGTGACGCATGAGCCGCATCGACGAGACGAAGCCCTTCCTGCCCGTCCGCATCGCCGTGCTGACCGTCAGCGACACGCGCACGGCGGCAGACGACCGGTCGGGCGATGCGCTGGTGGAACGCCTGACGGCGGCCGGGCACCGGCTGGCCGCGCGCGCCATCGTGCAGGACGACCGCGCCGCGATCGCCGACCGGCTGCGCGCCTTTGTCGCCGACCCGGAGATCGATGTCGTGATCTCGACCGGCGGCACGGGGCTGACCGGCCGCGACGTGACCATCGAAGCGCACCGCGACGTCTACGAGAAAGAGATCGAGGCCTTCGGCCCCGTCTTTGCCGTGCTGTCGATGCAGAAGATCGGCACCTCGGCGGTGCAGAGCCGCGCGACGGGCGGCGTGGCGGGCGGCAAGTATCTCTTCGCCCTGCCCGGCAGCCCCTCGGCCTGCCGCGACGCCTGGGACGGAATCCTGGCCGCGCAGCTCGACTATCGCCACCGGCCCTGCAATTTCGTCGAGATCATGCCGCGGCTCGACGAACACCAGCGGCGCAAATGACGCCGCGGCCGCGACGGAAACGCGGGGCCCGCGCGTATCAGGGCGGGTGAGCGGGCAGGGGCGATGCGCTTCGTGATGCGGGGCCTTGCGGCGGTGGCGATCCTGGCGGTGACGCTGGGCGCCTTGGCGCTGGCCGTCTGGCAGGTCGCAGGTGCGCTTGAGGCGCGGCGCGCTGCCGCGGCCGCGGCCCCCGCTCCGCGCGAGCGGGTCTTTGCCGCGAAGGTGCTGCCGGTCGAGCCGCGGACGGTCGAGCCCGAGATGGTTGCCTACGGCGAGGTGCGCGCGCGCCGGATGCTCGACATCCGCGCGCCGCGCGGCGGCACGGTCGCCTGGGTTGCGCCGGGGTTCGAGGACGGGGCGGCGGTCGCCGCGGGCGCGGTGCTGCTTCGGCTCGACGCCGCCGACCAGACAGCGGCGCGCGACCTGCGCCGGGCCGATCTTGCCCAGGCCGAGGCCGACGGGCGCGAGGCCGCGCGCGCCCGGATCCTTGCGGCCGAGGAACTGGCGGCGGCCGAGCGTCAGGCCGCCCTGCGCGCCCAGGCCGCCGAACGCCAGCGCGCCATGAAGGACCGCGGCATCGGGTCCGAGGCGGCGGTGGAGGCGGCGGACCTTGCCGCCGCCGCGGCCGAACAGGCCGTTCTGTCCCGCAAGGCCGCGCTGGCGCAGGCCGAGGCGCGCGCCGATCAGGCCGCGACGGCCGCGGCGCGCGCGCGCATCGCGCTGGCCGAGGCCGAGCGCGCGCTGGCCGACAGCGACATCCGGGCCGAGTTCGCCGGGCGGCTGTCGGCCGCCGCCGTGGCGGCCGGCGCGGTGGTCGCGCCGAACGAACGGCTGGCCCAGATCGTCGATCCTGCGTCGCTGGAGGTCGCCTTCCGGCTGTCGGCCGGGCAGTTCGCCCGGATCGCGGGTCCGGACGGCACGCCGCTGCCCCTGGCGGTGGCGGCCGCGCTGGACCTTGGCGGCATCGCGGTGACCGCCGAAGGACGGATCACCCGCGCCGCCCCGGTGGTGGGCGAAGGGCAGACGGGGCGGTTGGTCTATGCCGCGCTGGCGGGGGCCGAAGCGCTGCGGCCGGGCGATTTCGTGACGGTGACGATCCGCGAACCGGCGTTGCCGGGCGTGGCGGTGCTGCCGGCCGTCGCCGTCGCGGCAGGCGACCGGGTTCTGGCGCTCGTCGCCGGCGACCGGCTGGAAGAGGTGGCGGTGCGCATTCTGCGCCGGCAGGGCGACGCGGTGCTGATCGAGGCCGCGCCGCTGGCGGGGCGCGAGGTGGTGGCCGAGCGCACGCGCCTTCTGGCCCCCGGCGTGCGCATCCGCCCGCTGCGCCCCGAGGCGCCTGCCGCGCCGGAAAGCGACGGCGGCGCGATGCTGGACCTCGCCCCCGACCGGCGGGCGCGGCTGGTGGCGCAGGTGGAAGGCGATGCGCGCCTGCCGGCCGAGGCGCGGGCACGGATCCTTGCGCAGTTGCGGCAGGACCGGGTGCCGGCGGCGCTGGTCGCGCGGCTGGAAGGGCGGGCCGGTGGCTGATCGCCGCACCCTGCCGCCGGGCCGGGGCGTCCTGTCGCTGTTCGCGCGGCACCCGACGCTGGCGAACCTGCTTCTGGTGGCGATGGTCGTGGCGGGCGTGGCCGCCGGGCTGCGCATCCGGGCGCAGTTCTTCCCCGACGTGGTGGTGGCGACCGTCACCGTCACCGTCGCCTGGCCCGGTGCCGGGGCCGAGGACGTGGACCGCGGCATCGTGCAGGTCGTCGAACCCGCCCTGCTGGCGGTCGATGGCGTCGCATCCTCGCAGGCCCGCGCGCGCGAGGGGCAGGCCAGCGTCACGCTGGAGTTCGAGCCGGGCTGGGACATGGGCCGCGCGGCGGAGGAGGTGCAGGCGGCGATGGACGCCCTCCGCACCCTGCCCGCCGATGCCGAGGCGCCGGTGGTGCGACGCGGCGCATGGCGCGACCGGGTGACGGATGTGGTGCTGACCGGCCCGGTCGGGGCCGACCAACTCGGCCGATATGCCGACGAATTCGTGGGCCGCCTCTATGCCGCCGGGATCACCCGAACCACGATCACCGGCCTGGCCGCGCCCGAAACCGTGGTCGAGGTGCCGACGGTCGCCCTGATCCGCCACGGCATCACCCTGCGCGAGATCGCGCAGGCGATCGCGGCCGAGGTACAGGGAACCCCGGCCGGCACCGTGGCCGGCGGGGCTGCGCAGGTCCGCACGGGGGCGGAGCGGCGCGATCCCGCCGCCCTTGCCGCGCTGGTGCTGCGCCGGGGCGCGGACGGGGCGACGCTGACGCTCGGCGATGTCGCGGTCATCCGCGAAGGCGGCGCCAGCCGGGCGCAGGCCGCCTTCGTGGGCGATGCGCCGGCGATGGTGGTGCGGGTGGACCGGGCCGACACCGGCGATGCGATCCGCATGCAGGCCGAGGTGCAGCGCATCGCCGCGGCGATGCAGCCAACGCTGCCGGAAGGCGTGACGCTGACGCTGATCCGCACCCGCGCGGACGAGATCTCGGACCGCCTGTCGCTGCTGGTGGACAACGGTATCGCGGGGCTCGGCCTCGTGGTGCTGCTGTTGTTCCTGTTCCTCAATGCCCGCAGCGCCTTCTGGGTGGCCGCGGGCATCCCGGTCGCAATGGCGGGCGCGCTGGCGGCGATGTATGCGGGCGGGCTGACGCTGAACATGATGTCGCTCTTCGCGCTGATCATCACGCTCGGCATCGTGGTGGACGACGCGATCGTGGTGGCCGAACATGCCGACCACCGCCACCGGAACCTGGGCGAGCCGCCGATGCTTGCGGCCGAGAACGGGGCGCGGCGGATGCTGTCGCCGGTGTTCGCCTCGACCCTGACAACGGTGCTGGCGTTCCTTGCGATGTTCGCCATCTCGGGCCGGTTCGGCGACCTTGTGGCAGCGATTCCCTTCACGGTCGTTGCCGTGCTGGTTGCCAGCCTGATCGAATGCTTCCTGATCCTGCCCAACCATATGGCCCATGCGCTGGCGGCGGGCGGCCGCGAGCGCTGGTGGGACTGGCCGTCGCGGCAGGTGAACCGGGGCCTGTCCGCGTTCCGAGAACGCGCCTTCCGGCCGCTGATGCGGCTGGTCGTCCGGGCCCGCCATGCGGTGCTGGCGCTGGCC
Organism: uncultured Paracoccaceae bacterium; assembly: GCA_938028765.1. GTDB lineage: Bacteria > Pseudomonadota > Alphaproteobacteria > Rhodobacterales > Rhodobacteraceae > CALIZF01. The sequence continues at coordinate 15,592 of CALIZF010000074.1, read as the reverse complement.
GTTCTGGCGCTGGCGGTGCAGGCGGCCGCCATCCTGCGCGGCGATGTGGGCTGGCGCTTCTTCAGCGCGCCCGAACAGGGCTCGGTCACAGGCAGCTTCACCATGCTGCCCGGCGCGACGCGCGAGGACACGCTGGCGCAGATGCGCGCGGTCCAGCGTGCGGTGGACGAGGTCGCGGCGCGCTATGAGGCCGCCTATGGGGTGAACCCGCTCGCCTTCGTGCTGGGCCAGGTGGGCGGGAATGCGGGCCGCCTGATCGAGGGGGCCGAGACGAAGGACGACGACCAGGTCGGGTCCGTCTCGATCGAGCTGATCGACCCCGACCGGCGGCCGTTCAGCGCCTTCGCCTTCCTCGCCGACGTGCAGGCGGCGGTGGAACCGCACCCGCGGCTTGAGGAGATCAGCTTCCGCGGCTGGCGGTCGGGGCCCGGGGGCGATGCCCTGTCGGTGCAGCTTGCGGGGCCCGACGGGTCGGCGCTGAAGGCCGCGGCCGAGGCGTTGAAGACCGCGCTGTCGGGCTTTCCCGCCGTCTCGGGCCTTCAGGACACGATGGCCTGGGGGCGCGACGAGATGGTACTGCGCCTGACCCCGCAGGGCGAGGCCCTGGGGCTGACGGTCGAGACGGTCGGGCGGCTCCTGCGCGAACGGCTGACGGGGATCGAGGCGGCGACCTATCCCGATTCGCTGCGCAGCGCCGCGATCCGGGTGGAACTGCCTGCGGGCGAGCGGGGGAGCGACTTCCTCGACCGCACGATGCTGCGCACGGCGGGCGGCGCATGGGTGCCGCTGGCCGATGTGGTGACGGTCGAGGTCCGGCCGTCCTTCGCCGCGATCCGGCGCGAGAACGGGCTGCGCGTGGTGACGGTGACGGGCGATCTGGCCGAGGAGGATCCGGGTGCGGCCGCGGCGGTGCAGGATGCGCTGCGCCGCACCATCCTGCCGCAGCTGGCCGAGGACCACGGGGTGCAGTGGCGGCTGACGGGCCTGGCCGAGCAGGAGCGCGACTTCCTGACGGATGCGCTGCTTGGCCTCGCGCTGTGCCTGACGGGCATCTACCTCGCGCTGACCTGGATCTTCGGCAGCTGGACGCGGCCGCTGGTCGTGATGGCGGTGATCCCCTTCGGCTTGATCGGCGCGGTCTGGGGGCATCAGGTCTGGGGGGTGCCGCTGTCGATGTTCTCGGTCATCGGCCTGATCGGGATGACCGGCATCATCATCAACGATTCCATCGTTCTGGTGTCGGCGGTCGACGAGCGGGCGGAACGGCAGGCGCTGGTCCCCGCCATTGTCGATGGGGCTGCCGATCGGCTGCGCGCGGTGCTGCTGACCACGTTGACGACGGTGCTGGGGCTTGCCCCGCTGCTTTACGAAAGCTCGACCCAGGCGCAGTTCCTGAAGCCCACGGTGATCACGTTGGTCTATGGCCTGGGGTTCGGGATGGTGCTGGTTCTGCTGGTGGTGCCCGCGCTGATGGCCGTGCAACGGGACGTGCGGCGCGCCTTCGTCGCGCTGCGCCGCGCCTTCGGGCGACGGACGGGGCAAGCGGGACGGTGGGTCGCGGGGACGGCGGTCATGGCGGGGCTCTGGTTCGCAGGCCTTGCGGCGTCGGCCCTGTCGCCCGTGCCGCTGCCCTTCGGCCCTGCCGACGTGCCGCAGGCCATCGGGTGGTTCGTCGCGGGCACGGCGGTGCTGCTCGCCGGGGCGGCCCTCGGCGCGGCGGTCAGCGGGCCGGGCAGCCTTCGATCTCGATTGCGCGGTCGCCCGCGATCAGCGTGATCGTCAGCCCGCGCCGGTCCAGCGCCACCGGCGCATCGGTCAGGGGCACGATGTCGGCCACCGCGGTCAGGCGCCCGCCCGCGCGCGTCGTCTGCGCCTCGGAGACCCAGAGGTCGGGATCCGCGGTCTCGATCACGGCGATTTCCCCCGCGCCGAGAGGCGGCACGTCGATCTCGGCGGTGAGGCGCAGCCCGTCGGTTGCGGGTTCCACCGTGCAGCGGTGCGACCGAACGCCGCCCGCTGCGGCCGCACGGGGCCGCGCCGCCAGCGCAGCGCGGATCGCGGGATCGGCCGCCTCGCCGCCCTCCGCCGGCAGGTCGGCCGAGACCGTGACCTGCGCTGGCACGCAGATGTCCCGGCAGACGCCGAGAGAAACCTCGGCCGACAGGTGGATGGGCGCGCCGGCGGTCGCGGGCTGCACCTCGATCGGCAGCACCATTTCGGGCGCGTAGCCCAGGGTGCGCAGGCCGTTCAGGCTGAACTGCAGGGGCCGGGGCCAGTGGATGCGCACCGATCGCAGGTTGTCCGACCCCGACCAGTCGAAGCTGGGCGGAATGCCTGCGCCGCCCGGCGCGCGCCAGTAGGTCTTCCACCCCGGCGCCAGCCGGACCCGCAGCGCGGTCATGTGTCCGCCCGTCTCGGTCCGCCAGCCCGGCAGAAGCTCCGCCGACTGGATGACGCCGCGCCACTCGGCCAGTGCCGGGGCGGCGGTCAGGGAAAGGGCAAGAAGAGGGGCAAGAACGGGCGCAAGGAAGGGGGCGGGGGCGAGTCGGCACGGCATGTCTTCGGCGTAACGGGGGGCGGGCCGCGCCGGAAGTCACATTCGGGCGATGCGCGCGCCGGGGTCGCTTGCACGCGACAGGCGGCGCGGCCACTCTCGCCACGCCATGGGTGAGTCGAGGGGGGGGCGGGCGGTTGGACCTCAGCGGCAAGTGTCTGGTCGCGATGCCGGCGCTCGGCGATCCCCGGTTCGAGCGCAGCGTGGTTCTGCTGTGCACCCATTCGTCCCAGGGCGCGATGGGGCTGATCGTGAACAAGCCGATGAACGATCTGACGTTCCGTGCGCTGCTCGACCAGGTGAACATCCGCCCCGGTCCCGACATGCGCCCCGTTCCGGTGCATTTCGGGGGTCCGGTGGAACCGGGGCGCGGGTTCGTGCTGCATTCGGCCGACTATACCGCAGGTCGCGCGACGATGCCGGTGCCCGGCGGTCTGGGCATGACCGCGACGCTCGATGTGCTGGAGGAACTGGCGCGCGGGCAGGGGCCGGACCGGGCGCTGTTCGCGCTCGGCTATGCCGGGTGGGGGCCGGGGCAACTGGAAGCCGAGATCCTGCGGAACGACTGGCTGACGGTCGATCTGCCGCAGGCGGTGCTGTTCGGGGCCGACAATGCGGCGAAGTGGTCGGCCGCGCTGGCGGCCCTGGGAATCGACCCTATGACGCTGTCGGCCGCGGCCGGGCGGGCCTGATCCGCCGGCGCGGCGGGCGCGGATACCCTTGCGCACCTTCGCGAGGACGCACCGCCCTCGGCCCTCAGCGCGACATGTCGCGGCGAAAGTCCGGGGCCGGATCCGCCTCAGGGCCCGAGGCGGCAGGCGCGCACCCACCAGCCGGGCTGCGCGCGGGAAAGGGCGCGGGCGGCGGTCCCGGCCGTGCCGCCATCGGCAAAGAGGGCGAACCCGGTCGCGCCCGAGCCCGACATCCGCGCGAGAAGTGCGCCGGGCGCCGCGGCCAGCGCCGCCAGCACGTCCGCCACCGGCGGGCAGAGGGCGCGGGCGGGCGCATCGAGGTCGTTGCGCGCCTGCCGCAGCCAGCCGGCAAGGTCGGCCGCGTCGCGCCAGCGCGCAGGCAGGGCGGGCAGCGGCGGGTTGTCGCGCCTGCCGAGGGCCGCGAACACCGCGGGCGTTGCCACGGTCACGCGCGGATTGGCCAGAACCGCCCAGACGGGCGGCAGCGGCGGCGCCTCGGCCAGAACCTCGCCGACGCCGGCCATGCGCGCGGTGCGGCCGGCAAGGCACACCGGCACGTCGGCCCCGAGCGCCAGCACCCCCTCCGCCGCCGGCAGCGGCCGGTTCCACAGCCGCGCCAGCACCCGCAGCGCCGCGGCCGCATCCGCCGACCCGCCCCCGACGCCCGAGGCGACCGGCAGATGCTTGTCCAGCGTCAGGGCGGCCCCGGGCGCCGCGCCGAAGGCCCGCGCGGCGCGAAGCACCAGATTGTCGGGTTCCGCCGCCAGTCCCGCGGCCTCGGGGCCCGTCAGGGTCAGCGTCAGCCCGGCGGCCGGCACCGCCGACACCCGGTCGCCCGCATCGGCGAAGGCCACGAGGCTGTCGAGCAGGTGGTAACCGTCCAACCGCCGCCCGGTGACGTGCAGGGCGAGGTTGACCTTGGCCGGCGCGAAGCCGGGATCGACCGCGGTCATCGGGCCCGTCACTGCCCCCGCGCCGACAGCGGCGGCGCGCCTTCGGCGGCCCGCACCGCATCGAGGCCGACCTCGAGCTTGCGGCGAATGCGGTCGGCCAGGTCCGGCTCGGGCTCGAACGACAGGGCGCGGCGCCACTGGAAGCGCGCCTCGATCTGCCGGCCGACCGCCCAGTAGACGTCGCCGAGGTGGTCGGTCACGATCGGATCGACCGGCATCAAGAGCGACGCGCGTTCCATCGGTTCGACCGCCTCCTCGTAGCGGCCGAGCAGGAACAGGCCCCAGGCAAGGCTGTCCACGATGTGCCCGTCGTCGGGCCGCTGCGCCACCGCGCGCTCGATCATGTCCATCGCCTCGGGCAGGTTGCGGCCGAGTTCGAGGAAGGAATAGCCGAGATAGTTCAGCACCTGCGGCTCGTCGGGGTTGAGCTCCAGCGCCTTGCGGAAGTCGGGCTCCGCCCTGTCCCAGTCCTTCAGCCGCTCGTGGCTGATCGCGCGCGAATACCACAGCGACCAGAACCGCGGTTCGGGCTCGCCCAGCCGGTCGATGGCGGCGGTATAGGCGGCGACGGCGCCTGCGTAATCCTCCTGCCGGCGCAGCATGTCGCCCAAGGCCACATGCACCTGCACGAGGTTGGCATGGGTCGCCGCAAGGCCGCGCAGGACCGCCGTCGCCTCGTCCTTGCGGCCGGCGGCGAGCAGGGCCTGCGCGCGGCCCATCTCGGCGGGCACGAAGGCGGCCGAGGCGGCGGGGATCAGCCGGAACGCCTCGACCGCAAGATCGAACTGCCGCATCCGCGCCAGAACCGACCCCGCAACCAGATGGGCGTCGGCATGGTCGGGGCGCAGGAACTGGGCCATCCGGGCGTAGAGCAGCGCCTGGTCGTCGGGCGCGTCGCCCTCGAGCGCGGCGGCAAGGCTGTGAAAGCCCTCGGCAAAGCCGTCGCGGGGGCTGGTCACGATGGTGAAGGGCAGGGCCTGTCGCGCGTCCAGCGCGGCGCGCAGGGCGTCGATCTCGGCATCCGGCGCATCGCCGAACACGGCATCCAGCGCGGCGCGCGCCGCGTCGAATCGGTCGATCTGCGACAGGACCTGCGCATGCGCGATGGCGCCGCGGCGGGTGCTGCGGAAACCGCCGGGCTCGGCCGCCAGCGCTGCATCCGCCCCCTCGAAGTCGCCCACTAGTGCGAGCGCCAGCGCCTTGTGGAAGGTCGCGAAGGGGCGCAAGCCGGGCGCATCGGCCAGTCGGTCGAAGGCCGCCAGCGCCTCGGACATGCGGCCGAGACCGACTTCGCCCCAGGCTTCGGTCAGGCCGTCGATCAACGGGCCGGCGCGGCGGCCCGCAGAGAGGTCCGCTATTGCCTGGCCGAAATCGCCCCTGACGATCTGGTCCGCCAGCAGCACGACATGGGCCGCCTGCGACTGCCCGCCGAGCGACACGAAACGACGTGCCACCGGGATCGCCGCATCGACCGCCCCCTGCCCGACCTGCGCGGCCAGCGCACCCTCGAGCAGCATGGGGTTCGACGGCTCGCGGACCAGCGCGCGGGTGAAATACTGGGCCGCCGTGCGATAGTCGCCGGCGCGGACCGCGGCTCGCGCCGCCAGATAGGGGCCCGAGATCTCGGCGGCGGACGCGGGCGGCAGGACCGGCCAGAGCGCCGCTGCGGCAAGCGTTGCGGCAGCCAGGCGGCGAAGGCGGAGCGGCAAGGGCAATCTCCCGGCGTTTGGGGGCAAGCTAGTGCCGCGCAGCGCCCGTGACAATCGCCGCACCGGGGCCGTCCGTCACATGTTCGGGTAATTCGGCCCATCACCGCCCTGGGGGGTCACCCAGGTGATGTTCTGGCTCGGGTCCTTGATGTCGCAGGTCTTGCAGTGGACGCAGTTCTGGAAGTTGATCTGGAACCGCGCGGCCGCCCCTTCGCCCACCACCTCGTAGACGCCTGCGGGGCAGTAGCGCTGCGCGGGTTCGGCATACTCTGGCAGGTTCACCCGGATCGGCACGTCCGGGTCGGCCAGCGTGAGGTGCGCAGGCTGGCTGTGGTCGTGGTTGGTGAAGCTGAAGGCGACGTTAGTCAGCCGATCGAAGGACAGGACGCCGTCGGGCCGGGGATAGTCGATCGGCTTGTGCCGATGCGCCTTCTCGGTCGCGGCGGCGTCGGTCTTGCCGTGCCTCAGGGTGCCGAACAGCGACAGGCCCGTCAGCGTCTGGGTCCACATGTCAAGGCCCCCGCCCACGAGGCTCGCCACCAGGCCGTGGTCCGACCACAGCGGCTTGACGTTGCGCACGGGCTTGAGGTCGCGGGCGATCGGGCCGGTGCGCACGGCGGTTTCATAGTCGGTCAGCTCGTCGCCCGCCCGACCCGCCGCGATCGCGGCGTGCACCGCCTCGGCCGCCGCCTTGCCCGACAGCATGGCGTTGTGGTTGCCCTTGATGCGCGGCACGTTGACCATGCCCGCCGCACAGCCGAGCAGCGCACCGCCGGGGAACGTCAGCTTCGGCAGCGACTGCCAGCCGCCTTCGGTAATCGCGCGCGCGCCATAGGCGATGCGCTTGCCCCCCTGCAGGAGCTCCGCCACCATCGGGTGGTGCTTGAACCGCTGGAACTCCATGTAGGGGTAGAGATAGGGATTGCGGTAGTTCAGGTGCACCACGAACCCGACATAGACCTGGTTGTTGTCGAGGTGGTAGATGAACGACCCGCCGCCGGCGTTCGACCCCAGGGGCCAGCCCATCGTGTGGGTGACGGTGCCCGGGCGGTGCCGGGCGGGGTCGATCTCCCACAGCTCCTTCATGCCGATCCCGTACTTCTGCGGCTCGACACCCTTGTCGAGACCGAAGCGGGCGATCGCCTGCTTGGACAGCGATCCGCGCACGCCCTCGGCCAGAAGGACATACTTGCCGAGCAGTTGCATCCCCGGTTCGTAGTTCGGGCCGGGGCGGCGGTCGGGGCCGAGGCCGAATTCGCCCGCGACCACGCCCTTCACCGATCCGTCGTCGCGCCAGACCAGCGACGAGGCCGCCATGCCGGGAAAGATCTCGACCCCCAGCCCCTCCGCCACCTGCGCCATCCACCGGCAGACGTTGCCCATGCTGACGATGTAGGCCCCGTGGTTCGACATCAGCGGCGGCATCGGCCAGTTCGGAATCCGCAGTTGCCCGGCCGGTCCGAGAAGATAGAAGTTGTCCTCGGTCACCGGAACGGTGATGGGGGCGCCCCGGTCCCGCCAGTCCGGCAACAGCGCATCGAGGCCCACGGGATCGAGCACCGCACCCGACAGGATATGCGCGCCGACCTCGGAGCCCTTCTCCAGCACCACCACCGACAGGTCGGGGTCGAGCTGCTTCAGCCGGATCGCCGCCGACAGCCCGGCAGGCCCCGCCCCGACGATCACGACATCGTAGTCCATCGCTTCGCGTTCGACGGAATCGAACATGGCGGCACTCCCCTCGCGCGTGGCTGCAGCGCAGGTAGGGCAAGGGGTGCGTCCGGGTCAACCGCCCGCGCCCGCGACGTTGCGGCGCCCCCGGGCCGCGCGCTGCCAGGCGCCGGCGCAACGGGCTTGCATTCCGCCGGCCGGTCCTGTCAGGTAGAGGGGATGGACGCCGTGCCCCCTTGAAACGGGGCATGGCGTTGCCGTTTGCGGAAGGCGCCGATGGAAAAGATTCCGATGACACGCGCGGGTTTCGCCGCGCTGGACGACGAACTGCGCAAGCTCAAGGCCGAAGAGCGCCCGGCCGTGATCCGCGCCATCGCCGAGGCGCGCGAGCACGGCGACCTGAGCGAGAACGCCGAGTATCACGCCGCGCGCGAAAAGCAGAGCTTCATCGAAGGCCGCATCAAGGAGCTCGAGGCGATCATCAGCCGCGCCGAGGTGATCGATCCCGCGCGCCTCTCAGGCGCGGTCAAGTTCGGGGCGACGATCACCATCGTCGATTCCGAGACCGAGATCGAACACACCTACCAGATCGTGGGCGAGGTCGAGGCGGACATCGAGCGGGGGTTGCTGAACATCCGCTCGCCGCTCGCGCGCGCTCTGATCGGCAAGGAAGAAGGCGACAGCGTGGAAGTGCGCACGCCCGGCGGCGAAAAGAGCTACGAGATCGTGAGCGTCCGCTACCGCTGAGCGGACGGGGAGGCTCCCCGGCCATGCCCCAGCCCACCGACCCCGGACCGGCCGATCCGCGCCTGCGCGACCCGCGCGCGCTCGATCTTGCCCGCAACACCCGGCCCGAACCGCCGGCGCGCGTGACCGCGACCGAGATCGTGGCGGGCCTGCTCAGCCTCCTGTGGCTGGGGGGGGTGGTCGCCTGGTTCACGTTGGCCGACCCGGCGGCCGAAGCACTGCCGCCGCTGGCCGCGGGGCCGGGGACCCTTACGGCGCTGTTCGTCGTGATCCTGCCGATCGCGGTGATCTGGGTCGCGGCCGTCACCGCCCGGTCCGTCCGCAGCCTGCGCAACGAGGCCGAACGGCTGAAAGTCGCGGTCGATGCGATGCGCGCGGCCTATGTGCAGCAGACCCAGGCGCAGGCCGCGGGTCTGCGCAACCCCGCGGTCGAGCGTAAGCTGGACGAGATCGCCCAAGCCGCGCGACAGGCGGAAACCGCCATCGTCACCTTTGCGTCGCGCCGCGAGCCGGCGGCGCCGCCTGCGCGTTCGCTGGCGCAGCCGACCCCGCCTGCGCCGCCGGGCGGCGAGCAGGCGGCTTTGGCGCTCGGCACGCCGGCCGAGGCGCTGGCGACCCCGCTGCCGGTCGAGGACTATGTCCGCGCGCTGAACTTCCCCGATTCGCCCGAGGATGCCGACGGGTTCCGCGCGCTCCGCGCGGCGCTGGAGGACCGCGACACCGGGCGGCTGATTCGGGCGGCGCAGGACGTGCTGACGCTGCTGGCGCAGGACGGCATCTACATGGACGACCTGCGTCCGGACCGCGCCCGACCCGAGGTCTGGCGCCGCTTCGCCGCCGGCGAGCGAGGACGGGCGATCGCCGCGCTCGGCGGCGTGCGCGACCGGTCCTGCCTTGCCCTGACCGCCGGGCGGATGCGATCCGATCCGGTGTTCCGCGACGCCGCCCACCACTTCTTGCGCCAGTTCGACCGCAGCTTTCAGGCGTTCGAGAAATCCGCCGCCGACCAGGACATCGCCGCCCTGGCCGAGACCCGCACCGCGCGCGCCTTCATGCTGTTCGGCCGCGTGGCAGGCGTATTCGACTAAGGGGGGGGACCGGAATGCCGATTGCCGACCGACTTGCCGATGCCGCCGCGCGGCTTGCCGCCCGCGGCCGCACCGGGCCGGTGAACCCCGCGCAGGAACGGCTGATGCACCGCTGCCTTGGGCTGCGCCAGCGGCTGGCAGCGGAACCCGACGCCGCCGCGCGCGCCTTCCTGACCCATGCGATGGCGCATCTGGGGCGCAGCCGGGCGCAGCTGTTCCAGGACACGCTGCCCCTGCATGTCCTCGGGCCCGGTCGCGGCTTCTTCGTCGAGTTCGGGGCGACCGACGGGCTTACCCTCTCGAACACCGCGATGCTCGAGGCGGATTTCGGCTGGCGCGGGATCCTCGCCGAACCCGCGCGCCGCTGGCATCAGGCCCTGCGCGCGAACCGCCCGGCGGCGGCGATCGACACGGCCTGCGTGTGGGAACGCACGGGCGAGACGCTGCGCTTCGCCGAGACGGCCGAGGGCGAACTGTCCACCCTGTCGCGCTTCAGGTCGGGCGACGGCCATGCGAGGGCCCGGCGGGCGGCGGCGGAATACGACGTGCCCACGGTGTCGCTGGACGACCTGCTGCGCCGCCACGGGGCGCCCGCAGGTTTTGCGTTCCTGTCGGTCGATACCGAAGGCAGCGAAGCGGCGATCCTTGCGGCCTTCGACCTCGAACGCTGGCGGCCGCAGGTGGTGACGGTCGAGCACAACTGGACCCCGAACCGCGACACGATCCATGCGCGCATGACGGCGGCCGGATACCGGCGCGTGCTCGAAGGGCTCAGCCTCTTCGACGACTGGTATCTGGCGCCGGGGATCGCGCTGCCCGGCTGAGCTCAGGCCCGCGCCAGCACCCGTTCGGCGCCGATCCAGCCCGTGAGGATCGCGGGCGCGTTGGTGTTGCCGCCGATCAGGGTGGGGAAGGCCGAGGCGTCGATCACGAACAGACCCCCGGCCCCGTGCACCGCAAGGTCGGGATCGACGACGCTGCCGGCCGGATCCCGCCCCATCCGCGCGGTGCAGGAGGCGTGATAGACCGTGCCGGACCTCTGGCGGAAATCCGCGATCAGGTCCGCGTCGGAGACGATGCCGGGGCCGGGGCGCAGTTCCGCGTCGATCAGACGCGCAAGCGGCGGCTGCGCCGCGATGCGGCGCAGCATCTTCACCGCGGCCAGCATTTCGGCCACATCCTCGTCCGTCGCATAGGCGTTCATCGCGATGGCCGGCGGCGCGAAGGGATCGGCAGACCGCAGCCGGATCGCCCCCCGCGAGGTCGGCCGGCAGTTCGAAAGGCCAAGCGACATGCCGGGCCATGGGTCGGGCGTCAGGATCGGCCGTTCGCCCGCCTTCGGGATGACGGTCGTGACGCACTGCATGTAAAGCTGCATGTTGGGCCGGGTCAGGCCCGGATCGGTGCGGAAGAAGCCGCCCGCAAGGTTGATCGACACGGCGAGCGGCCCGCGCCCTGTCATCAGCCACCGCGCGCCGTGCAGGAGCTTGCCCCACCAAGGGCGCAGCTGTTCGTTCAGCGTCGGCACCTTCATCCGCCAGGTGTAGTTGAGCCCCTGATGGTCGTTCAGGTGCGCGCCGACGTTCGGGTTGTCGATCAGCACCGCAAGCCCGTGGTCCCTCAGGTGCGCCGCCGGGCCGATTCCCGACAGCATCAGGATCTGCGGGCTGTTCACCGCGCCGGCCGACAGGATGACCGCGCGCGCCGCGCGGGCGCGGAAGGTGACCCCGCCGCGGCGGTAGTCCACGCCCGTGGCGCGCCGCCCGTCGAACAGGATGCGCGTCACCTGTGCGCGCGTGACCAGCCGCACCCGGCCCCGCCGGATCGCGGGGTAGAGGAACGCCCGCGCCGCCGACATCCGTCGCCCGCCCTTGACGGTCAGCTGGTAGCGCCCCGCGCCCTCCTGTTCGGGGCCGTTCAGATCCTCGCGCAGGGGCAGGCCGACGGCGGCGCAGGCCGCAAGGAACGCCCCCGTCAGCGGGTGCTGGTCGCGGCGGTTGGCCGAGACGTGCAGCGGCCCGCCGCGCCCGCGGAAGGCGTCGGGGCCGTCCTCGTAATCCTCGATCGCGCGGTAGGCGGCCAGGGCCGCCTCCCAGCCCCAGGCGGGGCCGGCGGCCGCCTCCCAGTCGTCATAGTCGCTGCGGTGGCCGCGGATCCAGACCATCGCGTTGATCGCCGACGATCCGCCCACGATCCGCCCGCGCGGCCAGAAGTCGGCCTGCCCGGCGAGGCCCGGATCGGGTTCGGTGCGATAGCACCAGTTCACCGCGGGGTCGTAGAAGGTCTTGCCGTAGCCGAGCGGCATCTGCACGAAGAGGCGCCGGTCGTGCCCGCCGGCCTCGAGCACCAGGACGCGACCGCTTCCCTGCCGGGTCAGCCGGTCGGCCAGAACGCAGCCGGCCGAACCCGCACCGACGATGATGAAGTCCCAGTCGCCGTCCATTCCGGCCCCGCGCCCTGCCGGCGCGCCCCCCAACCCATCCCTCGCCCGCAGAGGGGAAGGGCGCTGTCCCGCGCGGCCCGAGGGCCCCGCGGCGTCGGGGTAACGCGCGGCCGCAGGTGCGGCGCGGGAAAAAGCGACATGCCGTGTCGCCGCCGGCGCGTCAGCCGCCGTGCGGCCGGGGGGCGAACGGCAGGCTGGCCGACAGGCCGCCGTCCACGACAAGGACCTGCCCGTTGACGTAGGACGCGGCATCGGATGCGAGGAAGGCGACGGCCTCTGCCACCTCGGCCGCCGCGCCGCCGCGGCGCAGGGGATTGAGCTGGCCGATCCGCGCTTCGCGCCCGCGGGCGCGCGCAGCGGCATAGACGGGGGCGGTCATCCCGGTCTCGATCAGGCCGGGGGCGACGGCGTTCACCCGGACGCCCGTCCCGGCCAGCAGCGCGGCGGTAGTCTGCACAAGGTTGATCAGCCCCGCCTTCGACGCCGAATAGGCCAGACCCCCGGCCCCCGCCCGCAGCCCGGCGACCGAGGCGGTCAGGATCACCGACGCGCCGGGGCCGAGGTGCGGGCGCGCGGCCCGCATGAGGAGATAGGGCCCGATCAGGTTCACGCGCAGGATCTCGGCGAACTCCGACGCCCCTGCGGACCAGTCCGGCGCGAGCGGCCCGCTGACCCCGGCGTTCGCGTGCACGATGTCGAGCCGGCCGAAGGCCGCGAGCGCGCGGGCCACCATCGCCGCCACCGCCCCTTCGTCGCCCGCGTCGGCCTGCATCCCTTCGGCCCGCCCGCCCGCGACCGCGAGCGCCGCAGCGGCCTCGGTCACCGCCGGGTCGCGGTCGGCCAGCAGCACCGCCGCCCCGCGCTCGGCCAGCAGCCGCGCGGTGGCCAGCCCGATCCCCGAGGCGGCGCCCGTGACGATGGCGGCCCGGCCGGCCAGCGGCCCGCCGGTCATTCCGCGGCGAGCGGCGGCAGCGCGCGGGCGGGCACTTCCGCGCCGCCCCAGCGGCCGCGGTCGTTGCGGCCGGCACGCTTCTTCAGCTCGATCCGCGCCAGCTGGTCGCGGTGCACCTCGTCGGGCCCGTCGGCCAGCCGCAAGAGGCGCGCGGTGGCATAGGCCGCAGCCAGCCCGAAGTCGTTAGACGTGCCGCCGCCGCCGAACACCTGGATTGCCCAGTCGGTCACCTGGCACAGCATGTTCGGCACCGCGACCTTGATCATGGCGATCTCGGCCCGCGCCTCCTTGTTGCCGACGGTGTCCATCTTCCACGCGGCGTGCAGCGTCAAGAGGCGCGCCTGTTCGATCATGATGCGCGCCTCGGCGATACGCTCGCGCGTCACCGACTGGTCCGAGACCTTCCTGCCGAAGGCCACCCGCGCCTCGGCCCGGTCGCACATCTTTTCGAGCGTGCGTTCGGCCATGCCGATCGCCCGCATGCAGTGGTGGATCCGCCCCGGCCCGAGGCGGCCCTGCGCGATCTCGAATCCCCGCCCCTCGCCCAGCAGCATGTTGCCGACCGGCACCCGGACGTTGGTGAACTTCACTTCCGACGCGCGGTCGGGAACGCCGTAGAACCCGAACACAGGCAGCGACCGGATCACCTCGACCCCCGGCGTGTCCTTCGGCACGAGGATCATCGACTGCTGGCGGTGGCGGTCGGGGTTGCCCGGATCCGTCTTGCCCATGAAGATGATGATCTTGCAGGCCGGGTTGGTGGCCCCGGTGGTGTACCACTTGTGCCCGTTGATCACATAATGGTCGCCGTCCCGGACGATGGACGATTCGATGTTCGTGGCATCGGACGAGGCGACGGCAGGTTCGGTCATCGCAAAGGCAGACCGGATCTCGCCCCGCAGCAGGGGTTCCAGCCACTGCGCCTTCTGCGCCTCGGTGCCGTAGCGTTCCAGCACCTCCATGTTGCCGGTGTCGGGGGCCGAGCAGTTGAACACCTCGGGCGCCAGAAGCGACCGGCCCATGATCTCGCACAGGGGCGCGTACTCGAGATTCGTCAACCCCGCGCCGCGGTGCGAATCCGGCAGGAACAGGTTCCACAGCCCCGCCGCGCGCGCCTTCGGCTTCAGCTCCTCGATCACCGGATAGACCGACCAGGGGCCGAGATCCTCTGCCTCGCGGAAATAGCGCGCCTCGTTGGGGTAGATATGATCCTCCATGAACGCGGACAGCCGCGCCTCGAGATCCCGCACCTTGTCGGATTTTGCGAACATGACCGACCTCCCTTCGCCTCGCGCAAGGGTAGAGGCGGATCTGGCGTCTGGCAAGATCGTCAGACGATCCGGGTTGACGCAGGGCGGGCACGCGCGGCAGGATCGCCACCGGAGCGGGGAGGGGGCGAATGACCGGGAGGGTGGCGGCACCGCAGGCGCTGGAGGACTGGCTGGGCGCGCATGTCGCCGGGTATCGCGGTCCGGCGCGGCTGACGCGCCTGACCGGCGGGCAGTCGAACCCGACCTGGCGGGTTGATGCGCCCTCGGGCGCGCTGATCCTGCGGCAGAAGCCGCTCGGCCCCACGCTGCCCTCGGCCCATGCGGTGGACCGCGAGGCGCGGGTCATGGCCGCGCTGGCGGCCACCGACGTGCCGGTGCCGCGCGTCCATGGCCTGTGCGCCGACCCGGGCGTGTTCGGCAGCATGTTCTTCGTGATGGACCATGTTCCCGGCCGGGTGCTGTTCGACCCCCTCCTGCCCGGCATGACACCGGCCGAGCGGGCGGCGGTGTTCGATTCGCTCAACGCCACCGCGGCGGCGATCCACCGTGTTGCGCCCGCCGCCGTGGGCCTGGCCGACTACGGCCGCCCCGGCGCCTATGCCGAACGCCAGATCGCGCGGTGGACGCGGCAGTATCGCGCGTCCGAAACCGTGCCGATCCCGGCGATGGACCGGCTGATCGACTGGCTGCCCCGGCACCTCACGGACACCGGCGAATCAGGGCTCGTTCACGGCGATTTCCGCCTCGACAACGTCATCCTGCACCCGACCGAACCGCGGGTGGTCGCGGTGCTGGACTGGGAGTTGTCGACGCTCGGCTGCCCGGTGGCGGATTTCGCCTATCACATGATGACCTGGCGCATCCCGCCGGGGCTGTTCCGCGGCCTGGCCGGGGCGGACCTGCCGTCGCTCGGCATTCCCGGCGAGGCGGATTACCTCGCCCGCTGGTGCGCGCGCACCGGACGCACCGCCCCGCCCGAGGGGTGGGAGTTCTTCGTGGTGCTGTCGCTCTTCCGCCTGGCCGCGATCATCCAGGGCATCGCGCGCCGCGCACTGGACGGCACGGCGAACGACCCCGAGGCGGCCGCGGTCGGCGCCAAGGCCGCGCCGCTGGCCGAGATCGCCTGGGATGCCGCCGCGCGGGTCGGGTCGTGAACGACGCCCGGCCCCCGCGGCCGCCCCTGCCGGAACCCGACCTGATCGTGCGCGACATCCTGCACGGCCTGGCCGACGGGCGCTATGCGCCCGGCCAGCGGCTGGCCGAACCCGACCTGATGCGCCGCTACGGCGTCGCCCGGTCCACCGTGCGCGAGGCGCTGCGGCGGCTGGCGGCCGAGGGCGTGGCGGCGATCGCGCCCCACCGGGGCGCGCACTTGCGGCAGTTCACGCGGCGCGAGGCGACCGACATCCTGCGGGTGCTCGAGCGCCTTCTGGGCCTTGCCGCCCGACAGGCGGCCGAGGCGGCGGCAGCCGGGGCCGATACCGCCGCCTTCGCCGCCGCCCTTGCCGCCTG
>CALIZF010000073.1 GCA_938028765.1 uncultured Paracoccaceae bacterium | reverse complement strand
TGGTTCGCGGGCCTGCCGGAAGCACAGGCGCGCGGCTATCAGCCCGGCCGCTTCAGCTTCAACGTGAAGGGCGGGCGGTGCGAGGCCTGCCAGGGCGACGGCGTCATCAAGATCGAGATGCACTTCCTGCCCGACGTCTATGTGACCTGCGAAACCTGCAAGGGTGCCCGCTACAACCGCGAGACGCTCGAAATCCGCTACAAGGGCAAGAACATCTCGGACGTTCTCGAGATGACGGTCGAAGACGCGCAGGCGTTCTTCGCCGCCGTGCCCGCGATCCGCGAGAAGATGGATGCGCTGGTGCGCGTCGGCCTCGGCTACATCAAGGTGGGTCAGCAGGCGACCACGCTGTCGGGCGGCGAGGCGCAGCGGGTCAAGCTGGCGAAGGAACTGTCGCGCCGCGCGACCGGGCGCACCCTCTATATCCTCGACGAGCCGACGACGGGCCTGCATTTCGAGGATGTGCGCAAACTTCTCGAGGTGCTGCACGAGCTGGTGGACCAGGGCAACACAGTGGTGGTGATCGAGCACAACCTCGACGTGATCAAGACCGCCGACTGGATCATCGACATCGGCCCCGAAGGCGGGGACGGCGGGGGCGAGATCGTGGCCACCGGCACGCCCGAGGATGTCGCGGCCGTGGAGCGCAGCCATACCGGGCGCTATCTGCGTCCGCTGCTGGCGCGCGGGCGGATGGCGGCGGAGTAGGCGCGGTGGCCCGTCCGCGCATCGGGCTTGCGCTCGGGGCAGGCGGCGCGCGAGGGTGGTGCCACATCGGGGTGATCCGCGCGCTGGCGGGCATGGGGATCGTGCCGGACGTGATCGCCGGCACCTCGATGGGTGCGCTCGTCGGCAGCGCGGCGGCTGGCGGCGCGCTCGATGCGCTCGAAGCCTGGGCGCGGGCGCAGACGCGGACCCGGTATATCGGGCGGCTCGACGTGCGGCTCACGGGCGGCGGGATCGTCGGCGGGGCCGAGATCGGGGCGGTCATCGGCAGCCTGCCGATGGCGCAGGCGATCGAGGCGCTGTCGGTCCCCTTCGCGGCCGTCGCCTGCGACATCACGACCGGCGACGAGGTCTGGCTGCGCGAGGGGCCGGTCGCGGATGCCGTGCGCGCCTCGGTCGCGATGCCGGGGGTCATCGCGGCTTACCGCCACATGGGCCGGTGGATGATCGACGGCGGCGTCGTGAACCCGATCCCGGTGTCGGTCGCGCGGGCGCTCGGCGCCGATGTGGTGATCGCGGTCAACCCCAACCTGCGGCCTGCGGGCCAGTTCTGGCGCCCGGCGCCGCCCTCGGGCCCGCTGGCCGAGATTGGCCCCTACCTTCCCGAGGCGATCCGCGGCTTGCTTCCCGCCGCTTCGGCGCAGGAGACGGCGGGGCCGGGGTATCTCGAACTCGTCTCGAACACGATCGACATCATGATCGACCGCAACCTGCGTTCCCGGCTTGCAGGCGATGCGCCGCATGTGCTGCTTGGCGCGCGGCTTGCGCATCTGTCGGTATTCGATTTCCACCGCGCCGCCGAGGCGATCGCCGAAGGGGCGCGGATGGTCGAGGCGCAGGCCGACTGGATCGCGGCTTCCGTCGCGGCGTGACCGTTCAGGCGCCCTTCATCGGGCAGGTCGAGATCCCGAGGATCGAGTAGAGCGG
Source organism: uncultured Paracoccaceae bacterium (assembly GCA_938028765.1). GTDB lineage: Bacteria > Pseudomonadota > Alphaproteobacteria > Rhodobacterales > Rhodobacteraceae > CALIZF01. The sequence goes on along the minus strand of CALIZF010000073.1, from coordinate 51,977 downwards.
GCAGGTCGAGAAGATGCCGGTCAGAAGCGGCACGATCCCGATCAGGTAGAGCCAGTGCCAGCCCGACTGCGCGGGCAAGAGGAAGAAGGCGGCGATCAGGGCAAGCCCCACGACGATCCGCAGGATGCGGTCGATGCCGCCGACGTTGGTCTTAAACATGGCGTGTCCTCCGGCTGCGGCCCGGATGGCCCGGACGCTGATGAGAAGATAAGATCAACCGGGCCGGTGCGTCTGTGATCTGGTCACGTCAGGCGCCCGTTGCGGCAACGCGCCGCAGGGCTGGCAGGTCGGTCAGGCGAATCTGACCGCGTTCCGCCTCGACCCAGCCGGCGCGCGCGAAGGCATCGAGTCGGCGCGACACAACCTCGCGCGCGGTGCCGATCCGCGCGGCGAGGTCGGCCTGCGTCGCCTTCACCACGCCGTCTGCCGCAAGGTGGACCAGGGTCTCGGCAAGCCGTTGCTCGACCCGCGCGAAGGCGACGCGCTCCAGCAGCCGGGTGATGTCGTCCATCCGCCGGCCGAGGGCGCGCAGGACATGGCTGCGGAATCCGGCGTCCTGCGCCATCAGCGCCTCGAAGAGGCCGCGCGGGATCAAGACGATGCGCGAGGGGGCGGCGGTCACGGCCTCGCCCGAACAGGGTTCGTTGCCGATCAGGCTCAACGTCGTCTGCACGCAGGACTGGCCCGGTTCCACCGCATAAAGCAGGATTTCCCGCCCCGAGGGCCCGACGAGGCAGACCTCGATCCGCCCTTCCAGCACCACGACGAAGCCTTCGGCCGGCGTGCCGGGGCGGAACAGGACGGTGCCCTGGGGCAGGCTGCGGACGGGCAGGGCGGCCACCTGCGCCGCCGCGGCGGGCGCGAGGCCGAGCGTGCCGGCCCAGCCCGTCATGCCCGGCTGCGCTTTTCGAACCGCGGCAGCATCGCCGAGAAATCCATCCCGCGCCCGCCTTCCTCCTCGACGAACTGGCGGTAGAGCTCGGCGGCCAGCCGCCCCATCGGCGTGTCGGCGTCGGCCGCCTCCGCGGCCTGTTGCGAAAGGCGCAGGTCCTTCAGCATCAGTTCGGCGGCGAAGCCTGGCCGATAGCCGTTGTCGGCGGGCGAGACGGGGCCGACACCGGGCGCGGGGCAGTAGGTGTTCATCGACCAGGACTGCCCCGACGAGGTGGACACGACATCGAACATCTTCTGCCGCTCGAGGCCCAGCTTGTCGGCCAGCGCGAAGGCCTCGCAGGTGGCGATCATGGTCACGCCGAGGATCATGTTGTTGCAGATCTTGGCGGCCTGTCCTGCCCCGGCATCGCCGCAGTGCACCGCCTTCTTGCCCATGACCTCGAAGAGCGGCCGGACCCTGTCGAACGCTGCGGCCGGGCCCCCCACCATGAACGTCAGCGTGCCCGCCGCCGCCCCGCCGACCCCGCCCGACACCGGCGCATCGAGCGCGGCACACCCCGCCGCCGCCGCCTGCGCCGCCACGGCGCGGGCGGTTTCGACATCGACGGTCGAACAGTCGCACAGGACTGCGCCGGGGGACATCGCGGGGATGACCTCGGCCGCCACCCGGCGCAGGATGGCACCGTCGGGCAGCATGGTGATCACCACCTCGGCGTCCCTCGCCGCCGCGGCGGCGCTGGCCGCCATCGCCACGCCTGCGGGCCCGGTGCCGGTCACGTCGAACCCTGTCACCGCGTGGCCCGCGCGGACGAGGTTCGCGGCCATCGGCGCGCCCATGTTGCCCAGTCCGACGAATCCGATCTTCATGTCGCATCCCCCTCCATCCGCCAGCCGTCCGCCCCGAGCGGCATCAGCATTCGCGACACCGCGATGCCCGGCACCGCCTCGACCGAGGCATGGGTCCAGCGGGGCTTGCGGTCCTTGTCGATCACCTGCGCGCGAACGCCTTCCAGGAAATCGCCGTGTTCGATCGCGCGGTGCGTGAACCGGTATTCGAGCTCCAGCGCCCGCGGAACCGCCGGCGCATCGCCAAGGCGATGCAGCATCTCGACCGTGCAGGCGACCGACAGCGGGCACCCCTTCCGCAGGGCGGCCAGCGCCGCCGCGGCGAAGGGCGTGTCGGTCGCCGCCAGCAGCCGGGCGATGTCGCCGGCCGTCTCGCCCGCAAAGAGCGCGTCGATCGAGGCGGCCTCGGCGGCCAGCGTTCCGGGCGGCGGCTCGGCCGGCACGACGAGGGCGGGATCGCCCGTCTCGATCAGCCGCGCCTTCAGCGCAGGCCAGTCGGCCTCGGGCACGAAGGCATCGGCGAATCCGGCCCAGATCGCGTCCGCCGCCGCCATGCGCGTGCCGGTCGTGCCAAGGTATTCCCCCGCCCGGCCCGGCGCGCGCGCGAGCAGCGCGCTGCCGCCCACGTCGGGCACAAGGCCGATGGCGCATTCGGGCATCGCCACCTGCGTGCTTTCCCCGGCGATGCGGTGTGACGCATGGCCCGCCAGCCCGACGCCCCCGCCCATGACGAAGCCCTGCATGAAGGCGACCACCGGCTTCGGGTAGGCCGCGATCCGCGCGTTCAACCGGTATTCCTCCCGCCAGAAGCGGCGGGCCGCCTCGACATCGCCCGCGCGCGCGGCGTGATAGATCGTCACGATGTCGCCGCCCGCGCAGACGGCGCGGGACCCCTCGGCATCCATCAGCACCAGCGCAACCGCCGGGTCGGCCGCCCAGGCGATCAGCGCCGCGTCGATCTCGCGCGCCATCGCATGCGTCAGCGCATTGAGCGCCGCGGGGCGGTTCAGCGTGATGCGGCCCGCGGCACCTTCCCGCCGGATCAGCACGTCGCTCATGCCCGGCCCGCCGCCAGCATGTCGCGCGACACGATCAGCCGCATGATCTCGTTCGTGCCCTCGAGGATCTGGTGCACGCGCAGGTCGCGCACGATCTTCTCGATCCCGTAGTCGGCAAGGTAGCCATAGCCGCCGTGCAGCTGCAGGCAGTCGTTCGCCACGGCGAAGGCAGCGTCGGTGACATAAAGTTTCGCCATCGCGCAGAACTTCGTCGCGTCGGGCGCCTGCTGGTCCAGCTTCCACGCCGCCTGCCGCAGGAAGGTGCGCGCCGACTGCAACCGCACCTCGCAGTCCGCAAGGCGGAACTGGAGCGCCTGGAACTCGGTCAGCGCGCGGCCGAAGGCGCGCCGTTCGCGCATGTAGGCCAGCGTCGCGTCGAGCGCCGCCTGCGCGCCGCCGAGCGCCGCGGCCGCGATGTTCAGCCGCCCGCCGTCGAGCCCCGCCATCGCGTAGGCGAAGCCGCGCCCCTCCTCGCCCAGCAGCTGGTCGGCCGGGATGGCGCAGCCGTCGAACTGCACCTGCCGGGTCGGCTGCGCGCGCCAGCCCATCTTGTCCTCGAGCCCGCCGAAGGACAGCCCAGGCACCCCGTCTTCCACGATGACGGCCGAGATGCCCCTCGGCCCCTCGCCCCCGGTGCGCACCATCGCCACGTAGACATCCGAATAGCCGCCGCCCGAGATGAAGGCCTTCGTTCCGGTGATCCGCCAGCCGTCATTGGTGCGTTCGGCCTTCGTGCGCAGCGCCGCCGCGTCGGAACCCGACCCGGGTTCGGTCAGGCAGTAGCTGAAGATCCGCTCCATGCTGCACAGGGGCGGCAGCCAGCGGGCACGCTGGTCGGGCGTCCCGAACCGGTCGATCATGCCGCCGCACATGTTGTGGATCGACAGGAAGGCCGACACGGCCGGGCAGGCCATCGCCAGCGCCTCGAATACGAGCGTCGCGTCGAGTCGCGTCAGCCCCGACCCGCCGTGGTCCTCGCCGACATAGATCCCGCCAAGGCCGAGCGCGGCCGCCTTCGGCCAGAGGTCCTTGGGGATGGTGCCCGCCGCCTCCCAGGCGCGGGCATGGGGCGCGATCTCGGCCTGCCCGAAGTCGCGGGCCATGTCGAAGATCGCCTGCTGCTCCTCGGTCAGGGTAAAGTGCATGGAACCTCCCTTGCGCCGTCCGGCGCTGACAGTCTGCGGTTTGGCGCGCCTGCGCAACGCCCCGGCGGCGCGGCAGCCGGCGCAGAGCCGGATTCCCGAGAAGCGGTCTCGGCGAAACCTTCGTGCCGGGAATACCGGATCACCCCCGGTGCGCACCCGCCGATCCGCGCGGCGTCCGGGGCACGCGCGCGCCCGCGGGGCGGCGTGCGGTCGCGCGCGGCCCCACCCATCACCCGCCGCACGACCACCGGATGCCGTGCGCAGCGGGCGAAAGCCGGAACCGCAGCGGCGCGGGCGAGGGCCTCCGGCGTCGCCTCGGCCGTCGCAGCGCCCGCATGGCGCACCGGCACGAGGCGCGCTTCGGGCAGGATATGGACAGCGGCCGTCATGCGGGGCGGGGGCCGGGTCACCCGGCCTGCGCCGGATGCCCCGCCGGCATCAGTCCATCGCCTTGAAGTTGAAGGCGGCGCCTTCCTTGATCCCCGAAGGCCAGCGCGCCGTTACGGTCTTGGTCCGGGTGTAGAAGCGGAAGGCATCGGGGCCGTGCTGGTTAAGGTCGCCAAAGCCCGATTTCTTCCAGCCACCGAAGGTGTGATAGGCAAGCGGCACCGGGATCGGCACGTTGATGCCCACCATCCCGACGTTCACCCGGTTGGCGAAGTCGCGCGCGGTGTCGCCGTCGCGGGTGAAGATGGCGGTTCCGTTGCCATATTCGTGGTCCATGGCCAGCGCCAGCGCCTCTTCATAGCTTTGCGCGCGCACGGTGGACAGGACCGGGCCGAAGATCTCGGTGCGGTAGATCTCCATCGTCGGCTTCACATGGTCGAAGAGGTGCGGGCCGACGAAGAAGCCCTTTTCGTAGCCCTGAAGCGAGAAGTTCCGCCCGTCCACCACGAGCTTCGCCCCCTCGCGGATGCCGGACTCGACGAGGCGCAGGATGTTGGCCTTGGCCGCCGGCGTCACCACCGGGCCATAGTCCACGTCGGCGCCGGCAGTGTAGGGGCCGACCTTCAGCTTCTCGATCCGCGGGATCAGGCGCTCGATCAGCGCGTCGGCCGTCCTGTCGCCAACCGGCACGGCGACGCTGATCGCCATGCACCGCTCGCCCGCGGCCCCGTAGCCCGCCCCCACCAGCGCGTCCGCGGCCTGATCAAGATCGGCGTCGGGCATGATGATCATGTGGTTCTTCGCACCGCCGAAGCACTGCACCCGCTTGCCCGCCGCGCAACCGCGCGAATAGATGTAGTGGGCGATCGGGGTCGAGCCCACGAAGCCGACGGCGGCGATGCCGGGATGGTCGAGGATCGCATCCACCGCCTCCTTGTCGCCGTTCACGACCTGCAGCACGCCGTCGGGCAGCCCCGCCTCCTGGAACAGTTCGGCCAGCATCAGCGGCACGGTGGGGTCGCGTTCCGACGGCTTCAGAATGAAGGCATTCCCGCAGGACAGCGCCGGGCCCATCTTCCACAGGGGGATCATCGCGGGGAAGTTGAAGGGCGTGATGCCCGCGGCCACGCCGAGGGGCTGGCGCATCGAGTACATGTCGATCCCCGGCCCGGCGCTGTCGGTGAATTCGCCCTTCAGCATCTGGGGCGCGCCGATGCAGAACTCGATCACCTCAAGCCCGCGCTGGATGTCGCCGCGCGCGTCGGGCAGCGTCTTGCCGTGCTCGCGGCTGAGCACTTCGGCCAGCTTTTCCATGTCGCGGTTGAGAAGGCGGACCATCTCCATCATCACCCGGCCGCGCTTCTGGGGGTTGGTGGCGCCCCATTTCGGCTGCGCCGCCGCCGCCGCCGCGACGGCCGCATCGACCTCGGCCGCCGAGGCCAGCGCGACCTGCGCCTGCACCTCGCCCGTATGGGGGTTCCAGACGTCGGCGAACCGCCCCGAGGTGCCGGGCACCCGCCGGCCGTTGATCCAGTGTCCGATCGTCTCCATCCGTCCCTCCCCTGGTTGCGCGCGCAACGATACCCTTGCGCAATTGCGCAGGAAAGGGGCAAGAACCCAAAGCGGTCCTGCGGAAACGCAAAGGGGGCGGGGTGGCCGACTGGGACGACCTGCGCATCTTCCTTGCCGTGGCGCGCAGCGAAAGCCTGTCGGCCGCGGGGCGCGCGCTGCGGCTCGATGCAGCGACGGTCGGGCGGCGGATCGCGCGGCTGGAGGTCGCCCTTGGTGCCGCGCTGTTCCGCCGGTCGGCGCAGGGCTATGCCCTGACCGAGGCGGGGGGGCGCCTCCTGCCCGAGGCGGCGCGGGCCGAGGCGGCGATGCTGTCGGCCCTGGGCGCCGTCCGCGGCGAGGCGGCGGACGGTCTGGCGGGGCAGGTGCGCATCGGCGCGCCCGACGGCTGCGCAACCTGGCTTCTGCCCGGCGTGGTGGCCGGCGTCGCGGCGGCCAACCCCCGGCTCGAGATCCAGATCGTGGCGCTGCCGCGGGTGTTCAACCTCTCGAAACGCGAGGCCGACATGGCGATCACCGTCTCGCCGCCCGCCGCCGGGCGGCTGATGGCGCAGCGGGTGACGGCCTATCGGCTGATCCTCGCCGCTTCCCCCGCCTACCTCGCCGCGCGCCCGCCGCTGTCCACCCGCGCCGACCTGCGCGGCCACCGCGTGATCGGCTATATCCCCGATATGATCTTCGACCCCGAACTCGACTACCTCGCCGAGATCGGGGTCGAGGCGCCGCATGTCGCCTCGAACGCGGTCACGGTGCAGTTCGGGCTGATCCGCGCCGGGGCCGGCATCGGCTTCGTCCATGCCTTCGCGCTGCCCTCCGCGCCCGACCTCGTGCGCGTGCTGCCCGACGTGGCGCTGACGCGGGCCTTCTGGCTGATCCGCCATGCCGACGACCGGCGCGACGCCCGCCTCAGCGCCATTGCCGCTGCGCTGGCCGAAGGGCTGCGCCGCGCCGTCGCCGCGGCCGAGGCGGCCATAGAGCGCGCTTGACAGGGCCGGCCCCCGCACCCGACGCTGCGTCATGCGAGGCTTGAGGTGCAGGGGAGGATTGGCTGTGCTCGTTCAGGCGATTCTGAAGAACAAGGGCGATGACGGCGTGGTGACGGTGCCGCCGGGCACCACGATCCAGGCAGCCGCCGAAGTGCTGGCAGCGCGCCGGATCGGTGCGGTGGTTGTGTCGCCCGACGGCAAGCGGGTCGCGGGCATCCTGTCCGAACGCGATATCGTGCGCGAGGTCGGCCGACGCGGGCCCGGCTGTCTGACAGATACGGTGGACAGGATCATGACCGCCGCCATCACCACCTGCACGCGCAGCGACAGCGCCGATACGGTGCTGGAGCGGATGACGGCCGGCCGGTTCCGCCACATGCCCGTGGTCGAGGCGGGCGAGATGGTGGGCCTGATCTCCATCGGCGACGTGGTCGCCGCGCGGCTTGGCGAACTGGCGATGGAGAAGGACGCGCTGGAAGGCATGATCAAGGGTTTCTGACGCCGCGCGGCCATGCCGGCGGATGGCCGCGACCGCGGGCGGGGCCGGCCAGAGCCTTGAAGATCGGGCAGACGCCCGGGCGGCGTCGCGGGGCGGGGGTGATCCGGCGTCCGGGGCCTTGCAATCCGCCGCGCCTTCGGCCTTTCTGCCCGGCGACCGGCACCGCGCGGGGAGGGCGGCCATGCGCATCGGGCTCTATCCGGGGACGTTCGATCCCGTCACCCTCGGGCACATGGACATCATCGCACGCGCCTGCACGCTGGTGGACCGGCTGGTGATCGGCGTGGCAATCAACCGCGACAAGGGGCCGCTCTTCAGCCTCGAGGAACGGGTGGCGATGATCGAGGCCGAATGCGAGGCGCTGGCCAGCCAGACGGGGACCGAGATCGTCGCCCATCCGTTCGAGAACCTGCTGATCGACTGTGCCCGCGATGTCGGCGCCGGCGTCATCATCCGCGGCCTGCGCGCGGTGGCGGATTTCGAATACGAGTTCCAGATGGTCGGCATGAACCGCGCGCTCGACGCCTCGATCGAGACAGTGTTCCTGATGGCCGACGCCCGGCGGCAGGCGATCGCCTCGAAGCTCGTCAAGGAAATCGCCCGCCTCGGGGGCAGCGTGTCGAAATTCGTGCCGCCGCGGGTCGAGGCGGCGCTTACGGCGCGGTACGGCTGACCGCCGGGGGGGCGGGTGCAGCCGCGGGTCCGGGTGGCACTGGCAGGCCGAGGGCCGCGAAGTCGATCGGCACGCCGCGTGCCCGCGCGCTCTCTGCCACGGCCGCGCGCAAGGCCGCGTTGCGCTTGAGAATGTCGAGGAACCGCGCCTCGTCCAGCGTCAGAAGCGTGCAGGGCGTCAGCGCGGTGACCAGTGCGCTGTGCGATTGCTGCGTCAGGACGCCGAGCTGGCCGAACATCTCGCCCCGGCCCAGCCGCCGGACGCTGTCGCCCTGCCGCACCTCGACCGCGCCCGAGGCGATGAACCATACCCGCCGCGGCCGGTCGGTCGGTCGCAGCAGGACGTCCCCCGCCCCGGCATAGACGGTGCGCAAGGCCTTCGATAGCCGGCGCAGCGGAACCTCCTTCATCGCCGCGAAGAGGGGGAAGGCGCGGGCAAGTTCCGCCTTCTGCACCGCAAGGTCCAGCCGTGGCCGCATCGCCAGCCGCGCCCGCGTTGCGTCCAGCTCCTGCTCCAGCGCCGCGCGCAGCTCGGGGCCGATCAGCCCGTCGTCGGCCAGCAGGTCGTATTCCCGCGCCTCGAGCCGCACTTCGGTCTGCCGGATCAGCCGCCTTTCCAGCGCCTCGGCATAGCCGGGGAATTGCAGCCGCAGGCCCGCCAGTGCCTTCGCGACCTCTTCCTGCCGGCGCGACAGCAGGTCGTGCAGCAGGTCGGCGATACGCGGCCCGTGGATCCGCAGGATCCGCCGATCGACGAAGCCGTGGAGGAGCCGCAGGAAAAGGTCGAGCGCCAGAAGATGCGCGAACCGGTCCGCCGTGATCCGCGCCAGCGGCCCGCTCAGCCGAATGCGATTGTGCAACCATTCCGCCGCCCGCCGCCAACGCGTTTCGGTCAGGCCCTGGCGGGCAGCCAGAAGGTAGCCCACCCGGCCGCCTTCGCCCGACTGCCGGCGCGTCCTTTCGATGATGCGGTCGGCGTCCGACAGCATCCGTTCCGCCAGCCCGGCCGCGATCGCGCCGTCGCGGAACCCTTCCAGGATGTAGTCGCGTTCCCGCCCCGCCAGAGCGACGAGGCCGAGCGTCACCCGGTCGCGGTCGAGGATCGCCGGCGCCGCCTCGGCCGCGGCGAGGGCACGGTTGACGCGGTCCTCGAACCGCCGCCGCTCGGCCTCGACCGTCTCCGGGTTCAGGCCCAGGTCGCGCGTCGCCGCCGCCACGTCGTCCTTCACGCTCTGCAACGCCACGGCGACGACCTGCGCGGCCAGCGCGGTGTCGAGCGGCGACAGCCGCTCGAGCCCGAGGGCGCGGATCACGAGGCGCAGCGTCGTCCCCTGAACGATCAGCGTGAAGAGGGTGAACCCGGTGGCCAGGATGCCGACCAGCCGGCGCACCTCGGTCGGCACATCGACGCTTTCGGTCACCGCGAGCGCCAGCGCCAGCGTCACCGCCCCTCGCAGGCCGCCCCAGAGGATGGCGAGCCGATAGGGCGTGTCGACCTGCGGCGACATCCGCACCGCCGTCAGGCCCGGCAGCAGGACGAACAGGATCAGCGCCCGCGCCGCGAAGGCCGCCGCGACTACCACCCCGACGAGGACGAGGTCGTAGGCGCGAAGCTCGGCAAGCAGACGCGGGATCAGCAGAGCGGCCAGCACGAAGATCAGCGACCCGGCCCAGTAGGCCAGCAGATCCCAGGTGTCGCGCAGCTTGGCGCGGGCGGGCGGCGACATCGCGCCGGGGGCCGCGAAGTTCAGCGTCAGCCCCGCCGCCACGACCGCGACCACCCCCGACACGCCCGCCAGGTTCTCGGCCAGCACATAGGTCAGGTAGGGCAGGGCGATCGAGACCGACAGCTGCCCCATCGGCCAGGGCCCGAGGGCCCGGATCAGCTGCACGCCAAGCGCCGCCACCAGCCAGCCGAGCGCCGCGCCCCCCGCCAGCAGGACCGGAAACCGCGCCAGCGCCGACGGCAGGTCCGGGTTCAGGCTGAACACGCTGACATAGGCGAAGAATACGCCGAAGAGGGCGATCGCGGCGGCGTCGTTGAGCAGGCTTTCGCCTTCGACGATCCGCGCCAGCCGCTGCGGCGCGGGCGTGGCGCGGAAGATGCCGACGACCGCCGACGGGTCGGTGGTCGAGACGATCGCTCCCAGCAGAAGGCAGGCCGCCAGCGACACGCCGGCAAGCGGCCACAGCGCGAAACCGACCGCGACCGTCGCCACCGCCACCGCGACGACCGCAAGGACGAGGATCGGCACCCAGTCGTCCAGCATCCGCCGCAGGTTGATGCTCAGCGCGACCTGGAAGATCAGCGTCGGCAGGAAGACATAGAGGAAGGTCGAGGACCGGATCGGCAGATTGAGGATCGCCAGCGCCGCCGGGTTCAGCGCGTCGGTCAGCGTCGTGCGCCAGAAGAAAGTGGCGGCGGCCCCGATAGCGATCCCGAAGGCGGCCAGCACCACCGATCCCGGCACACGCAGCCGGTCGGCCAGGGGTTCGGCGAGGCCGATGACGACGAAGAGGACGGCAAAGACGGAAACGGTGACGGCGATATCCATGCCGTGAAGCCTAGGCCATTGGCCTCTCAGCGGAAAGCGCCGCCCGTGCGGCCGGCGATCACGTCGTGTGACAGGCCCCGGTCAGCGCCAGAACACCAACCATTCCACGAGGGCGAGGCCCTGCCGCGTCAGGAACACGGTGCCGCCGAGGTCCAGGGCCAGGTCGGCCGCCACCGCCCCCGTCACGACCAGCCCCAGGATCAGTGCCGCCCGGTCGCTCATGCCGTCCGCCCGTCGTCCAGGCGGCAGTCTGGGGCATGGCGCGGGGCGCGCGCAAGGGCTTCCCGACGCGAGGGGCAGCCGCTAGGGTCCTGCCTCGGCCCTCGGCGGAGTTGGTGCGGATGAGCGGTCTGATCGCGCTTCTCGACGATGTGGCGGCGATCGCCAAGGTGGCTGCCGCGTCGCTCGACGACGTGGCCGGGCAGGCGGTGAAGGCGGGCACCAAGGCCGCCGGCGCGGTGATCGACGATGCCGCGGTGACCCCGAACTACGTCCGCGGTTTCGCCCCCGACCGGGAACTGCCGATCGTGGCGAAGATCGCCGCGGGGTCGATCCGCAACAAGCTGGTGCTGCTGCTGCCGGCTGCGCTGGCGCTGTCGGCCTTCGCGCCGGCGGCGATCCCGCCGATGCTGATGCTGGGCGGCGCCTACCTGTGCTTCGAGGGGGCCGAGAAGGTGGCCCATGCCGTCTGGCCGCACCCTGCGCCTGCCGACGCCGCCACCGGGGCGGCGCCGGATACCGTCCACCTCGAACAGACGAAGGTTGCGGGCGCGGTCAAGACCGACTTCATCCTGTCGGCCGAGATCATGACGATCGCGCTGGCGGCGCTGCCCGACCGCGGCATCGCCTTCCAGGCGGCGGCGCTGGCGCTGGTCGGCATCGCCATCACGGCGCTTGTCTATGGCGGCGTCGCGCTGATCGTGAAGGCCGACGACATCGGCCTGCGCATGGCGCGGCGCGGCCGGCTGGGGATGACGCGCGCCGCGGGCCGCGGGATCGTCCGTGCGATGCCGGCGGTCATGCGCCTGCTCTCGACGGTCGGCACGGCGGCGATGCTGTGGGTCGGCGGGTCGATCGTCGTCCACGGGCTGGGCGAACTCGGCTGGCACGCGGCTGAGAAGGCCATCCGCGCGCTCGCGCAGCTGGCCGAACCGGCCGGCCCCGCCGCCGCCTGGGCCGCAAAGGCGGCTGGCGACGGAGCGTTCGGGCTGATCCTCGGCCTTGCGCTGTTGCCGGTCGGCAACCGGATCGTCGCGCCGCTGGCGGCGCGGCTGGGGCTCTAGCGCGGCGCCCGGCACATGCCGCGCCGTGGCGTGCCCGCGCCGCATGTCAGAGCATCGCCTGCGCGGCCGCCGCCACCGCCTCGGCCGTGATCCCGAACTCGACATAGAGCCGGTCGGCCGGGGCCGAGGCGCCGAAGCCCGTCATTCCGACGAAGGCCGCGCGCCCCTCGCGCCCCCGCTCGCCCAGAAGCCACCGGTCCCAGGGCATCCGCACCGCCGCTTCGACCGCGACGCGGACGGGCCCGGCGGGCAGCACCTTGCGCCGCCAGGCCTCGGGCTGTTCGGCGAAAAGCTCCATGCAGGGCATCGAGACGACGCGCGCGGGCACCCCCGCCGCCTCCAGCCGGTCGCGCGCGGCCAGCGCGATCTCGACCTCGGAACCGCTCGCCATCAGGATCACCTTCGGCCGGGCCGAAGCCTCGGCGAGGATGTAGGCCCCAAGGCGCGTCAGGTTCCGCGCGCCCCCCGCCGCCCGCACCGTCGGCAGGTTCTGCCGGCTGAGCGCGAGGACCGAGGGCCGCCGCCGTTCGGTCAGGGCGATCTCCCAGGCCTCGGCCGTCTCGATCGCGTCCGCAGGGCGGAAGGTCAGCATGCCCGGCGTGGCGCGGCAGATCGCCAGATGCTCGACCGGCTGGTGGGTCGGCCCGTCCTCGCCCAGCCCGATCGAATCGTGCGTCATCACATAGACGACCGGCACCCCCATCAGCGCCGACAGGCGCATCGCGCCGCGGGCATAGTCGGCAAAGCACAGGAACGTCCCGCCATAGGGCCGCAGTCCGCCATGCAGCGCCATGCCGTTCATCGCCGCGGCCATGCCGTGTTCGCGGATGCCGTAGTGGATGTAGCGGCCCTTGCGGTCCTCGGGCCCGAAGGTGCCCATCCCCTCGGTGCGGGTGTTGTTCGAGCCCGTGAGGTCGGCCGAGCCCCCCATCGTCTCGGGCATGACGGGATTGATCGCGGCCAGCGCCATCTCGCTGGCCTTGCGCGTGGCGACGGCCGGGCGCTGCGCCGCAACCGCGTCCTTCAGGGCGCGGATCGCGCGGGCGAGCCGCGCCGGCGGTTCGCCCGCCATGACGCGCAGGAACTCGCGCCGGCGGCCGGCGGGCAGGGCCGCGAGCCGCGCCGCCCAGGCCGCGCGCGCCGCCGCACCGCGCCGCGCCGCTTCGGCCCAGTCGGCGCGGATGTCGTCGGGCACGACGAAGGGCGCGTGCGGCCACATCAGAACCTCGCGCGCCGCCGCGATCTCGCCCGCGCCGAGGGGCGAGCCGTGGACGCCGGCGGTGCCCGCCTTCTTCGGGCTGCCGAAGCCGATGACGGTGCGGCAGGCGACCAGAACCGGCCGGTCGGCGCCCTTCGCCGCGGTCAGCGCGCGGTCGATGTCCGCCGGATCGTGGCCGTCGCAGGCCAGCACCAGCCAGCCCGCCGCCTCGAACCGCCTGCGCTGGTCGGTCGCGTCGGCAAGGCCGACCGCACCGTCGATTGAAATGCCGTTGTCGTCCCACAGCACGATCAGGCGCGACAGCCGCTGCCGGCCGGCAAGGCCGATCGCCTCGTGGCTGATCCCCTCCTGCAGGCAGCCGTCGCCAGCGATCACCCAGGTGCGGTGGTCCACCGCCTTCGCGCCGAACCGCGCGCGCAGCGCCTCTTCCGCGATGGCGAAGCCCACCGCATTGGCAAGGCCCTGGCCGAGCGGGCCGGTCGTCGTCTCGATCCCCGGCGCGTGGCCGTATTCGGGATGCCCGGCGGTCGGCTGACCCCATTGCCGGAACCCCTTCAGCGCCTCGAGCGTCATGCCCGGATAGCCGGTCAGGTGCAGCAGGGCATACAGCAGCATCGAGCCGTGCCCGGCCGACAGGATGAAGCGGTCGCGGTCCGGCCAGTCGGGGGCTGCGGGGTCGAAGGTCAGGTGACGGTCGAACAGCACGGTGGCGACGTCGGCCATCCCCATCGGCATCCCCGGATGGCCCGAGTTCGCCGTCTGGACCGCATCCATCGCCAGCGCCCGCAGCGCGGTCGCCATGCGCCAGTGCCGCGGATGTGCGGCGGCGCGGGTGGGGATGTCGGCCATCATCGTCGCCGGGCTGGTCATCGGGGCGTCCTCTCGCGTGGGTCGCGCCGTGATACCAGCGGTCGCGCGGGGGTCAAGCTACGGGCGAATCGGGGCGGGTGCGCGGGCGCGTTCGCGGGCGGGGCTGCGCCCGACGGGCAGACAAGCCCTTCGGCCTTGGCTACAATCGCCTTGCGCGCGATTCGCAGGGGCCCTGCGTGCGGGGCGATCGTGCCGGAGGCCTGCAGGGCGACGGCGCGCCGAAAGACAGGATCGGCAGGACACGGGCAGGGCTGCATGACCGACATTGCCGGACTGGAAGCACGCATCGCGGCGGCGCTCACGCGCATCGAACGGGCGCTGGCCGCCCCGGGCGACGGGTCCGCGGGCGAGGGTGCCGAGGCCGCCCTCGCGGCGGAACGCGAGGCCAATCGCCGGCTGACCGAGCGCGTCCGCGCCCTGCGCGCCCGGCAGGACACGATGGTGGCCGGCCTCGAGAAGCGCATCGCGCAGCTGACCCGCCAGATCGATGCGCAGTCGGTGGAACTGCGCCGGCTGCGCCGCGTGAACGCCCAGATGGCCGAGCTGGTGCAGGGTCTGCGCGCCGCGGCGGTCGAGGGCGGGGTCGATCCCGCCTTCGTCGACCGCGCGATGGCGGCCGAACTGGAAAGCCTGCGGCTTGCCCGCGACATCGAGGTGGCCGAGATGGACGATATCCTGGCCGCGCTCGACCCGCTGGTGGCCGAAGCGGAGGCGCGCCATGCCGGAGCTTGAGATCGCCGTCGGCGGCAAGACCTTCACCGTTGCCTGCCAGCCCGGCGAGGAGGACTATCTGCGCGCCGCCGCGGCCCAGCTCGACGCCGAAGCGAACGCCATCATCGCCCAGGTGCCGGCCGGCCGGCTGCCCGAGGCGCGGATGCTGCTGATGGCCGGTCTGATGCTGGCCGACCGGCTTGCGGGGGTGCAGGATCAGCTGCGCGCCGCACAGGCGCGTCTGGCGGACCTCGAAGGCCGCCCGGCCGCGCGGATCGAGGTGCCGGTGATCCCGACCGCCGTCGCGGAATCGCTGGCCGAGATCGCGGCGCGGGCCGAGGCGCTGGCGGCGGCGGCCGAGGAACGCGCGGGCGGCCGTCAGGCGCCCGGCTGACGCAGCGCGGCGGCGGCGCGGGCGCGGGCTGCGATACCGTCCCAATCCCCGGCGGTGACCATCGCCTGCGGTGCCACCCAGCTTGCGCCGACGCAGAGCACCGAGGGCAGCGCGAGATACCCCCCCGCGTTCTGCGGCGTGATGCCCCCCGTCGGGCAGAAGGCCAGATGCGGCAGCGGTCCGGCCAGCGCGCGCAGGAATGCGGCCCCCCCGGCGGGTTCGGCCGGAAAGAATTTCAGCGCGTCGAAGCCCGCCTCAAGCAGGCGCATCGCCTCGGAGGCGGTGGCGGCGCCCGGCAAGAGCGGCAGCCCCGCCGCGGCGCAGCCCTCCACCAGCGCCTCCGTCGCACCGGGCGACACGGCGAACCGGGCCCCGGCCGCGCGGGCGGCGGCGGCATCGGAGGCGGTCAGCACCGTGCCCGCGCCCACGACCGCGCCGGGAACCGCCGCCATCGCCGCGATCGCGTCCAGCGCCGCCGGGGTGCGCAGCGTCACCTCGATGGCGGGAAGGCCCGCGGCGACCAGAACCTTCGCCAGCGTCGCGGCATCGGCTGCGCGGTCGATCACGATCACCGGCATCACGGGGGCGAGCGCGCAGACAGACCGCACCGCCGCCGATTGCTGCTTCGGAACCATCACTTCCCCCGGCTTCGCCGTTCCTGCGCCTGGCGCCCTACCACAGCGCCGAGGCGCCCTCGGTTGCGTCCGTCACACGGGCGCGGAAGGCTGCGAACAGCTCGCGCCCGACGCCGAAGGCGTTGCCCGACAGGTCGGGTGCCGCGGCCTCGCGCCCCGCGAGATCGGCCGACGTGGACAGGACGCCCGCGCGCGCATCGAGCCGCACCACGTCGCCGTCGCGCAGCCGCGCCAGCGGCCCGCCGCCCGCCGCCTCGGGGCTGACGTGGATCGCTGCGGGCACCTTCCCGGACGCCCCAGACATCCGCCCGTCCGTCACCAGCGCCACGCGCAGCCCGCGGTCCTGCAGCACCGACAGCACCGGGGTCAGCGCGTGAAGCTCGGGCATCCCGTTCGCCCGCGGCCCCTGGAAGCGCACCACTACCACCGTGTCCTGCGTGAATTCACCGGCGCGAAAGGCGGTCCTGACCGCCTCCTGGTCGTGGAACACCCGCGCCGGCGCCTCGATTGCGTGGCGGTCCTCGGGCACCGCCGACACCTTGATCACCCCGCGTCCGAGGTTGCCGGCCAGCTGCACGATGCCCCCCGTGGGCGCAAAGGGATCGGCGGCGGGGCGCAGGATGCGGTCGTTCAGGCTTTCGCGCGGCCCCGCCTGCCAGACGAGCTGCCCGTCGATCAGCCGCGGCTCCTGCGCGTAAAGGTGCAGGCCGTCGCCCGCGACCGTCGCCACGTCGGGGTGCAGCAGGCCCGCCCCCAGAAGCTCGCCGATCAGGTAGGCCACGCCGCCGGCGGCATGAAAGTGGTTCACGTCGGCAAGGCCGTTGGGATAGACCCGCGCCAGCAGCGGCACCGCCGCCGACAGATCCGCGAAATCCTGCAGGTCGAGCTGGATGCCGGCGGCCCGCGCCATGGCCGGCAGGTGCAGGATCAGGTTCGTGGACCCGCCCGTGGCCATCAGCCCCACGATGCCGTTCGCGAAGGCGCGTTCGTCGAGGATGCGTCCCACCGGCCGCCAGTCGTTGCCGAGCGCGGTGATCGCGGCCGCCCGGGCCGCCGCTGCCTCGGTCAGCGCGTCGCGCAGGGGCGTGCCGGGGTTGACGAAGGCCGCGCCCGGCAGGTGCAGGCCCATCACCTCCATCAGCATCTGGTTGGTGTTCGCCGTGCCGTAGAAGGTGCAGGTGCCCGGCCCGTGGTAGCTGGCCATCTCGGCCGCCAAGAGCTCGGCCCGCGTCGCCTTCCCCTCGGCATGGGCCTTGCGCACCGCCGCCTTCCGGTCGTTCGGCAGGCCCGAGGTCATCGGCCCTGCCGGCACGAACACCGCCGGCAGGTGGCCGAAGGTCGCCGCGGCGATGACGAGGCCCGGCACGATCTTGTCGCAGACGCCGAGGAAGAGGGCCGCATCGAAACAGTTGTGCGCCAGCGCGATACCCGCCGACAGCGCGATCACGTCGCGCGAGAACAGCGACAGTTCCATCCCCGGCTGCCCCTGGGTGACGCCGTCGCACATCGCGGGCACGCCGCCGGCGACCTGCGCCGTGGCGCCGGCCCGCCGCGCGGCGGCGCGCAGGCGTTCGGGATAGTCCTCGTAGGGCCGGTGCGCCGACAGCATGTCGTTGTAGGCGGTCACGATCCCGAGGTGCGGCGCGCGTCCTTCGGCCAGCGCGGCCTTGTCGTCGGCCATCGCGGCATAGGCATGGGCGGCGTTGGAACAGGACAGGTGCGCGCGCGCCGGCTGCTCGGCCGCGGCGCGGTTCAGCCGGTCGAGGTAGGCCCGCCGGGTTTCGGCTGACCGGCGCGCGATGCGGTCGGTGACGGCGGCCAGCGCGGGGTGAAGCGTCATGCCGATCCCTCCCGATGATCCCGACATCTAGTCTGCTAGCGCTAACATGGCAAGCGGAACCGGCAGGCGACGCGCAGCTCGCCGGTGAGATATGCGCGTCTCGCATGAGCCATGCGGCGCCGGAATGCCCGGCTTCTCGCTTTGGCGGTGGTCGCGTCAGCTAGGCTGCCCCATCTTCCCCGCGAACGAGGATGACCCGGCGGACGCAACACCGGGTTCCCGAACCGGAGAAAAGCCATGACCGGCACCCCGAATGTCCTGATCCGCAACGCCGCCGATCCGATCGACCTGATCGCGCTGGAGCAGGAGGCGCGCCGCCTTCGGGCGGAGGCTGCCGCGGAACTGCTCCGCGGTCTGTTCCGCCGGGTCGCCGGGCGGTTCGCAACCCGTCCCGCCGGTGTCGCCCAGGGCGCCTGAGTGCGCCGCACGCGCGCCGGATCGTTGCCCGAACCGATACGAACCCCGGGCTTGCCCCGGGGTTTCCTCATTCAGGCCACAATCGGCGTGCATCACGGGGGCCGAAACAGGGGCAGAAGCCCCGGAGGTGACCGGATGAAAACCGCAAAGACGCCGCTTTCCCCCCGCAGTGCTGTGCTGGCCGCGCTGGCGCTGCTGGCCGCTTGCGCGGCTCCCGACCCCGCGATGCGGCAGGCGCCGATGGCCACGGCGCCCGTTGCGGCCGGCGCCGCCGCCGTCCCTGCCCCTGCCGCCCGGTGGGCCGTCCGCGCCATCGCCATCGATGTGCCGGAAAGCCTGGTTGTGTCCGAGTCGAACAGCTTCTTCCCGATCGCCGACATCGTCTGGCGCGGCGAGCCGCGCGGCGACCGCCGCGCCCAGGTCCGCGCGATCCTGGCCGAGGCCTTCGGCGCCGCGGCGGCCGAGGGCGCGGGCGGCACGCCGGCGAAGGTGGAGATCAGCGTGCGCCGGTTCCACGGGGTGACGGAACGTACCCGCTATACCGTCGGGGGCGTGCTGGCAGTCCATCTTGTCATGACCTTCCGCGATCCGGCCTCGGGCGCGGTGCTGGACGGCCCGCGGGACGTGCGCATCGCCGTCCCGATGGCCGGCGGCGCGCGCGCGATCGAGGAAGAGGCGCGCGGGCTGACCCAGCGTATCGTCGCGGTCGAGGGGCTGAAGGCCGCGGCGCTGCGCGAATTCGCCGTCGCGCCCCGGCCCGCGCCGCAGCGCGAATCGAGCCGGCTGCAGGACGACCTGCGCCTCGGCCTTGCCGCGGTGTCGATGAAGGACACACGCGCGGGCACGGCGCCCTGAGGGGGCTTCCGCCGCGCGGGCGACGGCGATAAGCCGGGGCATGACCCACGCCTCCGCCCGCGACCCCGCCGCCGACACCCGCAGCCGCCCCACCGTCCGCCTGCGCCCCAGGGCCGAGGCGCGTGCCATCCGCTTCGGCTTTCCCTGGGTCTACGCGGACGAGCTTGTGCTCGACCGGCGCACCCAGGCGCTCGCGCCGGGCACGCTGGCGGTGCTCGAGGACGCCGAGCGGCAGCCGCTGGCGCTTGTCACGGTCAATCCCGCATCGAAAATCGCGGCGCGGGTGCTCGACCGCGATCCCTCTGCCGCGATCGACCGCGGCTGGATCGCGGCCCGCCTCGCGCGGGCGCAGGCGCTGCGGGCGCGGCTGTTCGCCGATCCCTTCTACCGCCTGGTGCATGCCGAGGCGGACGGGCTGCCGGGCCTTGTGATCGACCGCTTCGGCGATGCCGCGGTCGTGCAGCCCAATGCCGCCTGGACCGAGGCGCACCTGCCCGACATCGTGGAAGCGTTGCGCGCGGTGGCCGGGGTGGCCACGGTCATCAAGAACGCCACCGGGCGCGCCCGCGCGCTGGAAGGACTGGACGAGGGCGTGGCCCTGCTGGCAGGGCCGCCCGCAGCGGGGCCGGTCCGGGTGCCGATGAATGGGGCGATCTATCTGGCCGACCTGACCGGCGGGCAGAAGACCGGCCTCTACTTCGACCAGCGGCCGAACCACGCCGTCGCCGCCGCGCTCGGCCGGGGCGGGCGTGTCCTCGACGTGTTCGCGCATGTGGGCGGCTTCGCGCTGGCCTGCCTCGCCGCGGGCGCGGCCCATGCGCTGGCGGTGGATTCTTCAGCCCCCGCGCTGGCGCTGGCGCGCGCGGGGGCGGCGGCCACGGGTGTTGCGGACCGCTTCGCGACGCGGCAGGGCGACGCCTTCGATACGCTGGCGGCGCTGGCGTTCGAGGGGGCGCGCTTCGATCTTGTGGTCTGCGACCCGCCCGCCTTCGCCCCGTCGCGGCAGGCACTGGAGGCGGGCCTGCGCGCCTATGAGCGCGTCGCGCGCCTCGCCGCGCCGCTGGTGGCCCCCGGCGGGTTCCTGATCCTCTGTTCGTGCAGCCACGCCGCCGATCTCGCGTCGTTCCGGCAGGCCTGCACCCGCGGGATCGGCCGCGGCGGCCGGGCCGGGCAGATCGTCCACACCGGCTTTGCCGGCCCCGATCATCCGGTGCTGCCGCAACTGGCCGAGACGGGGTATCTCAAGGCGCTGGCCTTCCGCCTCGACGGATGAAGGCGGTCCTCGACGCCTGCGTGCTCTATCCCACCGGGCTGCGCGGCATCCTGATGCGCTGCGCCGCCGACGGGCTGTTCTGCCCGCTGTGGTCGGACCGGATCCTCGAGGAATGGGCGCGCGCCGCCCGCAAGGCGGGCCCGGACGGCGAGGCGCAGGCGCGTGCCGAGGTGGCGGCGCTGGCCGCTGCCTTTCCCGCGGCGCGCGTGGCCCCGGCGCCCGGGGTCGAGGCCCGTCTGATGTTGCCCGACCCGGCCGATGTGCATGTGCTGGCCGCCGCAATCGTCGCCGGGGCCGATGCGATCGTGACGGTCAACGCGGCCGATTTCCCGCGCCACATCCTCGCGGCCGAGGGGGTTGCGCGGCGCGATCCCGACGGGTTCCTGTGGGAACTCTGGTCGCACCGGCCCGGCCCCGTCGCCGCCGCGGTCGAGGCCGAGCGGCAGGCGGCCGAGGCCGGGACAGGCCGCCCGTGGCCGCGCCGTGCGTTCCTGCGCCGCCTTGGCCTCAACCGCCTCGGCCGCGCGATGGACGCGCGCCCCTGAAGCGCCGCCGCCGCCGGGTCGCCGCCCCCGGCGGGTCGGCGTCCGCAACGCCGCCAGCCGCCCCGCCGCCTTGCATCCGGCAGGCCTGCGCGGCGTCCGCGCGCCGCGGGGCGCGGCGGCCCCGGTCAGCGCAGCGCGGGCAGGGTCAGGCCCCAGCGGGCCTCGTTCGCCTCGATGGCGGCGATCCGTGCTGCAGTTTTCGGGTGGCTCAGCAGCCAGGCGGGCACCGCGCCCGCGCGCATTCCCGTGAGGTGTTCCAGCTTGCGCAACAGCGCCTTCTGCGGCCCGGTGCCGATGCCTGCCTTGACCAGCAGCGCCGAGGCATAGGCATCCGCCTCGAACTCGTCCGCGCGCGACAGCGTGGCGGCCAGCGCCGCCGTGACCAGCCGCGCCGCCCAGACTGCGACAAAGGGGCCGATCACCGGGATGAACCGGGTCAGCAGCGCCACTAGCGCCATGAAGGCCGCGTTCTGCCCCGAAAAGTCGATCATCCGCCGCCGCGTGTGGCCTAGCGCGACATGCCCGAGCTCATGCGCGATGACCGATGCCATCTCCTCGGCCGTCACCTCGCCCGCGCGGTAGCGGTCGTAAAAGCCGCGGGTAATGAAGATGCGGCCGTCCGGGCTGGCAAGGCCGTTCACCGGCTCGACCTCGTAGAGGAACACGCGGATCCGCGGCAGGTCGAGCGCCGCCGCCATCCGGTCGCTCAGCGCCTTCAGCCGGGCGTCCGCAAGCTCGGTCGAGCGCGCGTCAAGCTCGCGGTTCGTCCGCCAGGCGGAGAACATGTAGAGCATGACCCCGTAGAGGACGGCCAGCAGGAGGGGCGTGAGCTTCAACATGGCTCGGATATGGGGCGCCGCGCGCAGGGCGCAAGCGCCTCAGGCGTCCCAGGCGGCGGGCACCGCCAAGGGCCCGCGGAAGGCCCAGCCGTGCCAGGCGACCGGGCCGGTCAGCCGCAGGCCCCGCAGCCGCGCGAAGGCCATCGGCAGCGCCACCTCGACGATCAGCGCCCGCGCGGCCGCGGCGCCGGCACAGAAGTGCGGCCCCGCGCCGAAGGGGATGGCGGGGGATGTGTCGCGCAGGATGTCGTAGGCGGCGGGACGCTCGAACACCGCCTCGTCACGGCCGGCCGAGCCGAACATCAGGAACACCCGGTCGCCCTCCGCGAAGGTCACGCCGCCTACGGTGTCGGCCGTGGCGACGCGCCGCGGCGACATGCCGATCGGGGCCTGCCAGCGGGCGTATTCGTCGAAGGCGTGGCCCCAGTCCGCCCGCCCGGCGCGGATCGCCGCCAGCGCATCGGGGTGCATGAGGAGGGCCGCGATCGTGCCCGCGATTGCGTCGCGCGGTTCGTTCTGCCCGCCCGAGATCACCAGCTTGACGTTCGCGCGGACCGAGTCCATCGGCAGGCCGGCGTCGATCTGCACCTTCAGGGCCGACAGCGCGGGCGCATCCGCCGCCATCAGGTCGATATGTCGGTCGATCTCGGCCGTGGCGTCGTGGCAGGCGGCCTCGACCGCCGGATCGCCGGCATAGTTCGCGCAGCCGTCGATCATGGCCTGGCTGACGCGGTCCATCGTCTCGGGGGACATGCGCGACAGGCCGGTGATCGCCACCAGCGCCGCCCCCGCGAGCGGCATCGCGTAGTCGCGCGCGAGGTCGGCTGATCCGCGCGGGGCCAGATCGTCGAGCAGGCGCGCGGCCGCAGCCCGGAACCGCGGCAGCCAGTGGTCGCGCACGGTGCGTGGGCTGAGCGCGGGGAAGAGGACCCGCCGCTCGCGCAGGTGCGCCTCGCCGTCCTTCCGCATCAGGTTCTCGCCCATGAGCCGGGTCATCAGCCCCTCGGGCTGGTGCGACGCGAAGACGTGGATCCGCTTTTCCTCGCGGTGGATGTCGGCGCGGCGGGTGATCAGCGTGGCGCCGAGTTCGGGCACGAAGGCGATCGGTGCCACGGCCCGCATCGCGGCCAGGTCGGGGTAGGGATCGGCGGCAAAGGCGGCCCGGTCGATCCGGTAGGCTGGCGCGTCGGACATGGCTCCTCCCGCAGCGCAGCCTCGCGCGGCAGCTGCGCCCGCGTCAAGCGGCGTGACGGTTCAGCCGCCCCAGGTGCGGATGGGGCCGCAGTCCATGTGGACGAAGTTCGAGCGCGAATAGCGGCCGACCCCGCCCGAGGCGCAGGCCTCGGCCGCCCGCGCCATCTGGCTGACGCTGCGCGAGCGCAGCCGCACATCCGCGGCCTGGCCGCGCATGTGCAGGCTGTCGCGCGCCACCCCGCGCGAGCGCGCGCGCAGCGCAGCATTGGTCGCCGGCGACCGGTATCCCGACAGCAGCATGTAGGGTTCGCTGACGTCAAGGATCCGGTGGGTGGCGGCCAGGATGTCGATGGTGCGGGGGTCGATCCGCTTGCGGTCGCCGGTGCGCACGTCGCGCATGAAGTGCGTGATCTCGGCCAGCACCTCGGGGATGTAGGTGCCATCGACCCAATATATGGTGTCAATGCTTTCGCCCGTGCGCCCCGAATAGAGGCGGATGCGGCGGATGTCCCCCGCGCCGCGCAGCAGCCCGAAGGCATTCGAGTAGGTCGGCGCGGCCGCCACGATCCCCGCCGCAAAGATCCCGATCAGCCTGCGCCGCGATACGGCCGCCGCAGGGCCGCCCGTGTTCGTGTCGTCGATCATGCGTCCGTGCCTGTCCCTGTCGAGACGCGTTCGCCCTCGGGCGGCGCGCCTTCGCTCGTGCTTGCCTGTCGGTGCATCCCCAAATGCGCGACGTGTATGCCATGCGGGCGCGGCCTGCCCAACCCGTCATTCCACGGTCTGGCGACAGAAGCGCCCGGATCGGCAAATTTTTGCTGAATCTCCGCCTTTTGGTGGATGCCCGCCGCGTGGTGGATGCCGCCCGGTCGGCGACGCCCGGCCGCGACCGGCCGGGCAGGGCGGCCCTCGCGTGACCGAAGCGCAACACCGGCCAGCACCCGCAAGGTCGTGAATGGACAGCAGCCGGGCGTCGCGCCACGCTGCCAGAACCCTGCCGGCGGGCGGGGCCGATGCGATTGAAAGATACCGATGAACGACCGCCGCTTCCCACGCCCGCATTGGTCTGCCGGGGTGGGTTTCCTCGTCCTCGCCCTGATCGCGGCGGCCCCTGCAACGATCGCGCAGACGGCGGCAGTGCCCGGGGCGGCGTCCGCGGCGCAGGCCGGGCTGCCGCGGGTGGCCGCATCCTTCCGGCAGGCGGTGGCGGTGGCCGCGGCGGGCGATGCGGCGGTTGCGGCCTTCTACGCCGACCGGGACTACATGCCGCTCTGGACCGGGCCTGACGATGCCGCGCGCCGCGCCGCGCTGATGGCCGCGCTCGACGCGGCGGCCCTGCACGCGCTCCCGACGGGCCGGGCGGATGCCTTGCGCGCCGCCTTCGCCGCCGCGGCCAGCGAGGGCGACCGCGGCCGGGCCGAGGTGGCGATGACGCGCGCCTTCCTCGCCCATGCCCGCGCGCTCGCGCACGGCCTGACCGACCCGCGCCGGATCGATGCCGGCTTGAAGCGCGAGGTCGCGGTCGAGGCCCCCCGCGCAATGCTCGAGCGTTTCGCAGCAGCGGCCGACCCGGCCGCCTTCCTGCGCGCCCAGGCCCCCGACACGCCGGAATACGCCCGCCTCCTGCGCGCGCGGATGGCGCTGCTGGCGGCCGAAGCGGCGGGCGGCTGGGGCCCGGCAGTGCCCGCCCGCGCGCTGAAGCCCGGCGACAGCGGCCCTGCAGTGGTGGCGCTGCGCGACCGCCTTGTGCGGATGGGCTACCTCGCCCCGACGCCCCTTGCGGACTACGGTCCCGCCCTGTCCGCGGCGGTGCAGGCGTTCCAGTTCGCGCACGGCCTGCCGGCCGACGGCGTGGCGGGCGAGGCGACGATGGCCGAGGTCAACCGTCCGCTGTCCGACCGGCTGGGCGCTGTCGCGGTCGCGATGGAGCGCGAACGCTGGCTGCCGCGCGACCGCGGCGCGCGGCACATCTGGGTCAACCTCGCCGACTTCACCGCCAAGATCATTGACGACGGCAAGGTGACCTTCGCTACCCGCGCCGTGATCGGGGCGACGATCCCCGAGAAGAACACACCCGAGTTCAGCGACGAGATGACCTACATGGAGCTGAACCCGGACTGGACGGTGCCCCCCGGCATCATCCGGCGCGACTACCTGCCGAAGCTGCAGTCGAACCCGAACGCGCTGCGCCATCTGCAGGTGGTGGATTCGCGCGGGCGCGTCGTGCCGCGCGAACAGATCAACTTTTCGGCCTATTCCGCGAGCAGCTTCCCCTTCAACCTGCGCCAGCCTCCGGGGGAGACCAACGCGCTCGGCCGTGTCAAGTTCATGTTCCCCAACCCCTGGTCGATCTACCTGCACGACACGCCGGAAAAGCACCTCTTCGCGCACGACAGCCGCGCCTATTCGTCCGGCTGCGTGCGGCTCGCCGACCCGTTCGACTTCGCCTATGCCCTGCTGGCCCGGCAGGAGGCCGATCCCCGCACCGCCTTTCACCGGGTTCTGGACAGCGGCCGGCAGGAACGCATCTTCCTGGCAACGCCGGTGCCGATCCACCTCGACTACCGGACGGCCTTCACCGGGGTGCGGGGCGATCTCAATTTCCGGCGCGACATCTACGGGCGCGATGCCCTGATCCTCGCCGCGCTGCGGGCGGCCGGGGCCGATCCGGCGGCCGCGCCCGCCCTGTGACCGGCCACCCTCTTGCGGGGCGGGGGCATCCGGTCCATAGCGTCCCATGCACGAGGGCTGCGGGGGCTGCGGGGGCATCGTCATGGCGGACAGCGTCAGGGATCGGGTGATCGCGATCATCGCCGAACAGGCGGTGCTGGACGTGGCCGACGTGAAGCCCGAGATGAGCCTCGAGGACCTGGGCATCGACAGCCTCGGACTGGTCGAGTCGATCTTCGCCATCGAGGAGGCGTTCGACATCTCGGTGCCCTACAACGCGAACGAACCCGGCAAGTCCGACTTCGACATCTCGTCCGTCGATGCCATCGTGCGCGCGGTCGAGGCGCTGGTGGCCGCGAAAGCCGCATGAAGCGGGTCGTCATCACCGGTGCGGGAACGGTCAACGCGCTGGCCGACACGGTCGCCGGCACCTTCGCGGCCTTCCGCGAGGGGCGGTGCGGCATCGCCGAGATCGACGTGCGCGACAAGGAACGGCTGGGCATCCGCATCGGCGGGCAGGTGCGCGGCTGGAACGAAAGCGCGCATTTCAACCGCCAGCAGATCGCGCTTTACGACCGGTTCACCCAGTTCACGCTGCATGCGGCGCGCGAGGCGATCCGTCAGTCGGGGATCGACTTCTCGGACGCGCTCGGGCTTGCGTCGGGCGTCGTGCTGGGCACTGCGGGCGGCGGCGTGACGACCTGGGACGAAAACTATCGCGCCGTCTACGAAGAGGGGAAGAACCGCGTCCACCCCTTCGTCGTGCCGCGCCTGATGAACAACGCCGCTGCAAGCCACGTCAGCATGGAATGGAACCTGCGCGGCCCGTCGTTCACGGTGGCGACTGCCTGTGCCTCCTCGAACCACGCGATGGGGCTGGCGTTCCAGATGGTGCGGTCGGGGGCGGCTACGGCGATGGTCACCGGCGGGTCGGAATCGATGCTGTGCTTCGGCGGGATCAAGGCCTGGGAAGGGCTGCGGGTCATGTCGAGAACCGCCTGTCGCCCGTTCAGCGCTAACCGCGACGGCATGGTGCAGGGCGAGGGGGCGGCGGTCTTCGTGTTCGAGGACTATGACCACGCCCGCGCCCGCGGCGCGCCGATGCTGGCCGAGGTGGTGGGGTTCGCCATGACCTCGGACGCGGGCGACATCGTCATGCCCTCGGCCCAGGGAGCGGAGCGGGCGATCACGGGGGCGCTGCGCGACGGTCGGCTGAACGCCGACGACGTGGGCTACATCAACGCACACGGCACCGGGACAGCGGCCAACGACAAGACCGAATGCGCCGCTGTCGCTCATGCCTTCGGCCATCACGCCGACCGGCTGATGATCTCGTCCACCAAGTCGATGCACGGCCATCTGATCGGCGGGACGGGCGCGGTCGAGCTGCTGGCCTGCCTGATGGCGCTGACCGAAGGCGTGATCGCGCCGACCATCGGCTACGAGGAGCCCGACCCCGAGTGCGCCCTCGACGTGGTGCCCAATACCGCGCGCGAGGCGCGGGTGGATGCGGTCCTGTCGAACGCCTTTGCCTTCGGCGGCCTCAACGCCGTGATCGCGCTGCGCCGCATCTGACCGCAGGGCCGCAGGAGCGCGGCGGATCTGCCGGCTTGCCCGGTTCCCGCGGGAACGGACGCCCGACCGCAGCCGCCAGTCCGCTGCCGCCAGTCCGCAGACGCCAATCCGCCCGGGGCACCGCACCGGGCGGGTGCGCGACAGGCGGGGGCGCGACCGGGGCGAGGTCAGGGCGCGGGGGACTGCCTTTGCGCCGGCCGTTGGCCGGACGATGCCAGCGCGGCCTTGGCGGCGGCGTCCGCTGCGGCGTTGGCCTTGTTCACGGCCTCGAATCCGGCGGTGAAGCCCCGCAGCGATACCTCGATCGCCACCTGCTGGTCGGGGGCGATCGCCGGGACGATCACGATGGTCGCCTTGTTGCCGCGCCGGAACGACTGCACCTCGGCCTCGGTAAAGCCGACCCGCGCGATGCAGCCGAGCGCCGTGCACACGGTGAAGGGATACCGCTTGGCCTGCCCCGCATCCACGCGCAGCGTGATCTGCGCGGGCAGGTAGGTTTCCAGCGGCGTCACGATGGACGCGCCTGCCACCGCCTCACCCGAACCGGGCGGCAGCCCGATCATGCGGATCTCGGCGATGGAGTTGCCGTTCGCCTCGCGCAGAAGCTGGTAGAGTTCGCACGGGTCGGCCTCGAGGCCGGACCGGACGCAGGTCATCTGCCAGTCGCCGAACTCGGCCGCCACGTACTGCGAACCCGGCGCAGCGGCGTCGTCCTCGACCACCTCGCCCAGGGATAGGTCGTTCGCTGCCCCGATGCCGGCGGGGGCCTCGTCCGCGGCGGCCTCGGCCGGGGGGGCCTCGGACGGCGGAGCCTCGGACGCCGCGGCAGGTGCCGCGGGCTGCACCGGGCGCGGCGCGGGCGTCGGCGTCTGCGCAAGGGCGGCGCCGGCCAGCAGCGTGCAGGCAAGGGCCGCGGCTGCGGCGGGGACGAGGGTGGCAACGGGCATCGGCAGTCATCCGGTCAGGGTCGCATCGGCGCGCGGTCTAGCACGCGGCGGCGGGGGTGTCAGTCCCGAAACGGCCGGTCACCGCGGCGGATCGCGCGGGGGCTGGCGGACGGGCGGGGAAAGGAAAGGGCCCGCAGTCGGGCCCCTTCCGGCTCGTGTTGTCGTTGCTCCCTGTCGGACCGGCCGACTGTGGTGCCACGCTAGGCGGTCGCCCGGCGTCGGTCAACCGGGAATCAAGCCGCCGAAGCGACGGAAAAGACGAAAAAAACCGCGCCCCGAAGGGCGCGGCCAGTCACCAGGGAGGAAGTGCCGCCCGCACGCCGCCACAGTGCGCGGGCAGGCGGCAGGATGGCATTCGTCCCTTAACGCTGTATTGTCGCCGCGGGCGGGCCGGCCGGGCGGCGCGCGGACGGATCGGAACGGACAGGGGCGGCGGATGCAGGCGGACGCGATCTTTGCGGGAGGCGGGGGCGAGGGCTACGGGGTGCCGCAATACCTTCTGCTGCGGCAGGCCAACCGGCACGGCCTGATCGCCGGTGCGACGGGCACAGGCAAGACCATCACGCTGCAGATCCTTGCCGAGGGCTTCTCGGCCGCGGGGGTTCCGGTGTTCCTTGCCGACGTGAAGGGCGACCTTGCGGGCCTTGCCCTGCCGGGGTCGGCGACATCGAAGCTGCACGGGCCCTTCACCGACCGCGCGCGGAAGATCGGGCTCGACCTGACCTATCGTGCCTGCCCGGTGGTGTTCTGGGACGTGTTCGGCCAGCAGGGCCACCCGATCCGCGCCACTGTGTCCGAGATGGGGCCGCTTCTGCTGTCGCGCCTTCTGGACCTGACCGAGGCGCAGGAGGGCGTGCTGAACATCGCCTTCCGCATCGCCGACGACGAGGGGCTGCCGCTTCTCGACTTCAAGGATCTGACCGCGATCCTCGCCTTCGTCGCGGGCGAGGCGCGGGCGCTGTCGCAGACCTGGGGTCATGTTTCGCCCGCGTCGGTGGGCGCGATCCAGCGCAAGCTGCTGGTGCTCGAAAACGAAGGCGGCGCCAACCTCTTCGGCGAACCGGCGCTCGACATCGCCGACCTGATGCGCACCGATCCCGCCGGCGCCGGCCTCGTCAACGTGCTGGCGGCCGACCGGCTGATGCTGTCGCCGCGGCTCTACGCCACGTTTCTGCTGTGGCTGCTGTCGGAACTCTTCGAGCAGCTGCCCGAGGTGGGCCAGCCCGAGAAGCCCCGCCTCGTCTTCTTCTTCGACGAGGCGCATCTTCTCTTCGCCGGCGCGCCGAAGGCCCTGGTGGACAAGGTGGAACAGGTCGCCCGGCTGATCCGGTCGAAGGGTGTGGGCGTCTATTTCGTCACGCAGAACCCGGCCGATGTGCCCGAGGTTATCCTCGGCCAGCTGGGCAACCGGGTGCAGCACGCATTGCGCGCCTTCACCGCGAAGGACCAGAAGGACCTGCGGCTTGCCGCGCAGACCTACCGGCCCAATCCGCGCTTCTCGACCGAAGCGGCGATCCGCGAGGTCGGCACGGGCGAGGCGGTGACATCCTTCCTCGACGCCAAGGGCGCGCCGGGTGTGGTGGAACGCACGCTGATCCGCCCGCCGTCCTCGCAGGTCGGCACCATCCCGGCCGAGACGCGGGCCCGCCTGGTCGCCGCGTCGCCGCTCGCTGGTCGCTATGACCGCGTCATCGACCGCGAATCGGCGCACGAGATGCTGGCCGCCCGCGCCGCGGCCGCCGCGCGCGCGGCGGCCGAGGCCGAGCGTAACGCCGCCCGTCAGGCCGAGGCGGACCGCGCGTTCAAGTCCGCCCGACGCTACAGCCCGCCGCCCCGGGCCGCCGCGCCCAAGGGCCGGTCCGACAGCGTTACGGAAGCCTTCGCCAAGTCCTTCGCCCGCCAGCTCGGCACGCGGTCGGGGCAGGCGCTGGTGCGCGGCGTGCTGGGGGGCCTCTTCAAGGCGCGATGATGCAGGGTTAACCTCGGCTTCATCGCAGCGGCAGTAAGATTGCCGCAGGAGGCCGCAGAGGACGCGATGGCAGCTTTACGCCCGCGGAGCCGGTGCGGACGGTGGCGGCCCGCGCGATGACGGGCTGTCTCGCCGCGCTCGATCCGAACCCGCCTGGGCCCGTCGTGCTGGCGATCCGGGCGGGCGTCCTGCTGCTTCTGCCGTGGGTGCGGGCGCAGCGGTTCTTCTTCGGCAAGCCCTTTTTCCTTCTGACCTGCTCGGCCATGCTGGTGTGGCTCGGCGCGGCGACGCTCGAACTGGCGGCGACCACGCTGCCCTGCAAGGTCGCCTTCGCCACCGCTGCCTGGCCGGGCATCGGCCTGTTGCCGGCCGCCTGGGCCTTGTTCCTGTCGGACTACGCCTTTTCGCGCAGCCGCCGGACCGGCGGCCTGACCTGCGCGGCGCTGTGCCTCGGGCCTGCGGCGGTCAGCGCGGCGGCGCTGAGCAATCCGCTGCATGGCCTGTTCTACGGACCCGCCAAGCGGCTGACGCTGGTGGACGGCCGGCCCGCGGCCGTGTTCGACCACGGGCCGCTGTTCTATGCCGCGGCCGCCTACCTTTACCTCTTCATGGTCGCCGCGGTCGCCATCACGCCGGTCGGCGCGTTCCGCGCGCACCGGGCCTATCGCAGCTTCTTTCTGCTGATGCTGTTCATCACGGCGGTGCCGCTGGCGGGCAACGCGGGCTATGTCGCCTTCGGCTTCTCCATCGGCGGGTTCGACCCGACGCCGTTTCTGTTCTCGTT
Source organism: uncultured Paracoccaceae bacterium (assembly GCA_938028765.1). Lineage (GTDB taxonomy): Bacteria > Pseudomonadota > Alphaproteobacteria > Rhodobacterales > Rhodobacteraceae > CALIZF01. The sequence goes on along the minus strand of CALIZF010000073.1, from coordinate 21,346 downwards.
CGTCCTCTTCGTCTTCACCGCGCTGATCTTCACCAACCGCATCTTCGACATCGCCACCATCGGGAAGGCCATGCTGTTCTACGACACCGGCAACCCGGTGCTGATCGTGGCGCAGGACGGCCGGGTGGCCGCGGCGAACGGCGCGGCGCTGGGCGCCTTCGGCGTGACGGCTGCTGCGGTCGGCGGGCCGCTTGCCGGCTGGCCGGCGATCGGTCCTGCGGTCGCTGCGCGCCTTGCCGCGCGCGCGGCTGACGGGTCGGCTGACGGGTCGGCGGGCGGGTCGGCGGTCCCGCTGGCCGCCGGGGGGCGGCAGTTCGACTTGCGCGTGCTGCCGCTGTCGGCACCCCTCGGCCGCGGCGGGCCGGCGCTCGGCTGGGTCCTTCACGCGCTGGACCTGACCGGGCAGCGCGCGCTCGAGGCGCAGCTGTCGGCCGAACGCGACACCCTGGCGACGCTGACCGAAACCTCGATCTCGGGCATCATGGCGCTGGACCTCGAGGGGGTGATCGTGCTGGCCAACCCCGAGGCGTGCCGCATCCTCGGGCGCGACCGGTCCGACATCCTCGGGCGCCTTTTCGACGACCCTGCCTGGGGGATTGCGACGCTCGATGGGGAGGATTTCGCACACGACGACCTGCCGGTGGCCCGCGCGCTGGCCGATGGCGGGCCCGTGCGCGACAGCCGGTTCTCGATCCGCTGGCCCGACGGCACCCGGCGCGCCATCGCGGTCAACGCAGCCCTGACCGACGGCCGCGCCGGCCCCCGGCGGATCGTCTGCACGGTCGCCGACATCACCGATCAGCTCGCGACCGAGGCCGCGCTGCGTGATGCCGCCGCCCGGGCCGAGGCCGCAAGCCGGACGAAATCCCGCTTCGTCGCCAACATGAGCCACGAGATCCGCACGCCGCTGAACGGGGTCCTCGGGATGGCCGAACTGCTCGACGCCCGCGTGACCGACCCCGAACAGAAGGCGATGCTGGCCACCATACGGGATTCCGGCGCGCTTCTGCTCAGCATCCTGAATGACGTGCTGGACGTGTCGAAGATCGAGGCGGGCAAGCTCACGCTGGAGGCGATCCCCTTCGTGCCCGCGGCGCTCCTCGACCGGGTTGCGGCCCAATACCGGCCGCGTGTCGCCGCGCGGGGGCTGGCCTTCGAGATCGCCGTCGGGCCGGACGCGGACGCGCCACGGACCGGCGATCCGATGCGGCTGGCGCAGGTGCTGCACAACCTGCTGTCCAATGCGGTGAAGTTCACCGAGACGGGATCGGTCGCCGTCACCTTTGCGGCCGAGGGCACGGGGCCCCTGGTCATCACGGTTGCCGATACCGGCATCGGCATGAGCGCGGCCGAACTCGCCCTGCTCTATCAGGATTTCGAGCAGGCGGACGGCAGCGTGACGCGCCGGTTCGGCGGCACCGGCCTCGGGATGCCGATCGCGCGGCGGCTGGTGGAGCTGATGGGGGGCACGATCGCGGTCGAGAGTGCGAAGGGCGTGGGAACCTCGGTGCGCGTCACGCTGCCCCTGCCGCCCGCCGAGGCCCCCGAAGCGGCGCCGGCCGCGTCCGAGCCCCTGCCGACGGTCGCCGGCCTGACCGTGCTGGCGGCCGACGACAGCGCCGCGAACCGCAGCGTCCTGCGCGCGATGCTGACCTCGCTCGGCGTCGCTGCGGTGATCGCCGAGGACGGGGCCGGGGCCGTCGCCGCCTGGGCGCCGGGCCGGATCGATGCCCTTTTGCTCGACATCTCGATGCCGGGGATGGACGGCACCGCGGCGCTGGCGGCGATCCGCGCCGCCGCCGCGGCGGCCGGCGCGCCCCGGCCCCATGCCGTGGCGATCACCGCGAACGCGCTCACCCACCAGGTCGATGCCTTTCGCGCCGCAGGGTTCGACGCGCATCTGCCCAAGCCGTTCCGCCGCGCCGACCTTGCCGCGGCTCTGGCCGCCGTCCACCGGTCAGCGCCGTCGGCCGCCGTCGCCTGCTGACCGACCCGGTCAGCCGAGCATCTCGCGCACCACGGCGGCGACGGTCATGACGTCGTCCTCGGTGCAGTCGAATTGCCCGACCTGCACGCGGATGACGAACCGCCCGTCCGCCCGCGTCTGCGTGAGATACACCCGTCCGTCGTCGTTGATCCGCCGCAGCAGATCCTCGGTCGGCCCGTCGCCCGCCGCGAGCGCGAAGGTGAAGAGCGACAGCGAGGGTTCCGTGACGATGACCACCCCCGGCAGCGCCGCCAGTGCGTCGCGCAGCCGCGCGGCCCAGGCCACATGGTTGCGCAGCCGCGTCCGCAGGCCCTCAAGCCCGTAGGCGCGCAGCACGAACCACAGCTTCAGCGCGCGGAACCGCCGGCCGAGCGGCACGGTCCATTCGTTGAAGTTCACGATCTCGTCGCGGCCGGGCGTCTGGAGGTAGTCGGGCCGCAGCCCCAGCGTGCGCACCTGCGGCGCGGGGTCGGCCAGATACTGGACTGCGCAGTCGAACTGCGCGCCCAGCCACTTGTGCGGATTGACGACGACCGAATCCGCCCCGTCCACCCCGGCCCAGAGGCTGCGGAATTCGGGGCACAGCATGGCCGACCCGGCCCAGGCGGCATCGACATGCACCGGCAGGCCCGCCGCCTTCGCTACCGCCACACCGTCGGCGATCCGGTCGAAGGCGCCGACGGCCGTTCCCCCCGCCACCAGCACGACGCCCGCGGGCAGATACCCCGCTGCCCGGTCGGCCGCGATCGCGCCCGCGAGTGCGCCGGGCCGGATCGCGCGGTCGGCCCCGACGGGGATCTTCACCAGGTTCTCCTGCCCGATGCCGGCGATCCGCACCGCCTTGTCCACCGACGAATGCGCCTCGGCGCTGGCGTAGATGCGCAGCCGCGGCATTCCCGACAGGCCGGCCGTCAGTCCCGCGAAGGTCAGCGCGCGCTCCCGCATCGTCAGCACGGCCGACAAGGTGGCGGTCGTTGCGCTGTCGTGGATCGTGCCGGTGAAGTGCGGCGCAAGGCCGAGGGCGGCGCGCAGCCAGCGCAGCACCACCTGTTCGAGCTCGGTCGCGGCGGGCGCGGTCTGCCACAGCATCGCCTGCGCGGCCATCGCATTGGCCAGCTGTTCGGCCAGCATCGAGGCAGGCGCTGCATTGGCCGGAAAGTAGGCGAAGAACCGCGGATGCTGCCAGTGCGTCATCGCGGGCGGGATCAGCCGCTCGAAATCCGCCCAGATCGCCGCCATCGGCTCGGGCGCCTCGGGTGCCGCAGCCGGCAGCGCGGCGGCCAGCGCGCCCGGTTCCACCCGCGGCCGCACCGGCCGGTCGCGCAGGCCCGCGTGATAGCCATGCGCCCAGTCCGCCGCGCGCTTTGACCATTCGCGCAGCTGGTCGTGATCCATCCCCACCCCCTCCCCCCGAACGGCCCGGCCGGAGGCGACCCTGCCCCGGCGGGCCCGCGGCTGCAAGGCCGCAGCCGTCTGCCGGGCGCCGCCCGCCCGCGCGGCGACGATCCCGCAGTCCCGCCCCGGCAGCGTGGCTGGCGGTCCCGAGGCGATGCGCGATCGCGCCCCCGTCCGCGGCATCCGGGCGCAGGCCGACCCCGGATCGGCGCCGGCGGGGCACCCGCAAGTTCCGCTTGCCGGCGCCGCCGCCGGATGCCATTGAGGCGCTCATGCACCGCCCGCGCGCCACCATCTGCTGCATTGCCGGCTGACATCCGTCAGGCGGGCCGTTCCCCTTCATCGCGAACGCACCCCGCCCGGGCGGCACCGGCCCCGGAGGGACCAATGACCCGAATCCGCCTGACCAACACCGCGAGCCGGAGGAAGGAGGATTTCGTCCCCCTCGATCCCGCGAACGTGCGGATGTATGTCTGCGGCCCCACCGTCTACGACCGGGCACATCTGGGCAATGCCCGGCCGGTCGTGGTCTTCGACGTGCTCTTCCGCCTCCTGCGCCACATCTACGGGGCGGACCACGTCACCTATGTGCGCAACTTCACCGACGTGGACGACAAGATCAACGCGCGGGCCGCCGCGACGGGGCGCGACATCCGCGCGATCACCGACGAGACCATCGGCTGGTATCACGCCGACATGGACGCCCTAGGTGCGCTGCGCCCCACGCACGAGCCGCGCGCGACCGAGTGGATCGGCGCGATGATCGCCATGATCGGCACGCTGATCGGCCGCGGCCATGCCTACGAGGCCGAGGGCCATGTGCTCTTCGCCGTCGAAAGCTATCGCGACTACGGTGCGCTCTCGGGGCGCAGCATCGAGGACATGATCGCAGGCGCGCGGGTGGAGGTCGCGCCCTTCAAGCGCAACCCGATGGACTTCGTGCTGTGGAAACCCTCGCCCCCCGACCTGCCGGGCTGGGACAGCCCGTGGGGCCGGGGGCGGCCCGGCTGGCACATCGAGTGCAGCGCCATGGCGCGCGAGCTTCTGGGCGACAGCTTCGACATCCATGCGGGCGGGCTCGACCTTCAGTTCCCCCACCACGAGAACGAGATCGCCCAGTCCCGCTGCGCCCACCCGGAGGGCGGCTTCGCACGATACTGGCTGCACAACGAGATGCTGCAAGTCGAGGGGCGGAAGATGTCGAAGTCGCTTGGCAACTTCTTCACCGTGCGCGACCTGCTCGACCGCGGCGTTCCGGGCGAGGTGATTCGCTATGTGATGCTGATGACGCATTATCGCAGCCCGATGGACTGGACCGCGGACAAGGCGGCCGAGGCGCAGGCGGTGATGGCGCGCTGGGGCCGCCTTGCCGGCGCAGCCGCGCCGGATGCGGCCCCGGCCCCCGAGGTGGTCGAGGCGCTGGCCGATGACCTCAACACCCCCCTCGCGCTCGCGCGGATGCACGCGCTGGCGGCGTCGGGCGATGCGGCCGCACTGGCAGGATCACTTGCGCTCGTGGGTCTGCCGGTCGCGGACCCGCACGCGGCGTCATCGTCCGCGTTGCTGTCAGCGCTGGCTGCGCGGCTTGCGGACATGCGCGCCGCCGCGCGCAAGACGGGCGACTACGCGCCCGTGGATGCGCTGAAGGCCAGCCTTGCGGCGGCGGGGGTGGAGGTTCGGATGGCTCGGGACTCGGTCGATCTGCTGCCGGGACCCGGTTTCGACCCCGCGCGGCTGCCGGAGGGCGCATGAAACAAGGCCGGATACCGTCGCGGCCGGGGCGGCCGAGGACCGGGCGCAGATGGCGCGACAGCAAGGTGTGCCGATGACCGCCGACCGCCTTTACCTCTACGACACCACCCTGCGCGACGGGCAGCAGACGCAGGGGGTGCAGTTCTCGGTGGCCGAGAAGGCGGCCGTGGTCCGCGCGCTCGATGCGCTCGGGGTGGATTACATCGAGGGCGGCTGGCCCGGGGCCAACCCGACCGACAGCGCGTTTTTCGCCGCGGCACCGGCGACGCGGGCGCGGCTGGCGGCCTTCGGGATGACGAAGCGCGCCGGGCGGTCCGCGGCCAACGACGACGTGCTGGCGGCGGTGGTGAACGCCGGGACGCCGGTGGTGTGCCTCGTCGGCAAGGCGCACCGGGGGCAGGTCGAAGCCGCGCTTGGCATCACCGGGGATGAGAACCTCGAGGCGATCCGCGCCTCGGTCGCGCATGTGGTCGCCCTGGGGCGTGAAGCGGTCTTCGACGCCGAGCACTTCTTCGACGGGCTGGCGATGGACCGGGCATATGCGCTGGCCTGTCTTGACGCGGCGCGCGAGGCGGGGGCGCGGTGGGTCGTCCTCTGCGATACCAACGGCGGGACGCTGCCCCCCGCCGTCGCGCGCGGGGTGGAGGCGGCGCTGGCCGCGGTGCCGGGCGAGCGGCTGGGCATCCACGCCCACGACGACACCGGCAACGCCGTGGCCAACAGCCTGGCAGCCGTCGATGCGGGCGTGCGGCAGGTGCAGGGGACGCTGAACGGCCTCGGCGAACGCTGCGGGAACGCGAACCTGACGACGCTGATCCCGACGCTGCTGCTAAAGCCCCCCTATGCGGGCCGGCTCGAGACCGGGGTCAGCGCGGCGGCGCTCACGGGGCTGACACGGATCAGCCGGCAGCTCGACGATATCCTGAACCGCGTGCCGCTGCGGTCCGCACCCTATGTCGGGGCCAGCGCCTTCGCCCACAAGGCGGGCATCCATGCGAGCGCGATCCTGAAGGATCCCGCCAGCTACGAACACGTGCCGCCCGAGGCGGTCGGCAATGCCCGCGTCATCCCGATGTCGAACCAGGCCGGGCAGTCGAACCTGCGGGCGCGGCTTGCCGAGGCCGGGATCGCGGTCGCGGCGGGCGACGCGCGGCTGCAGCGGATCCTGCAGACGGTGAAGGACCGCGAGGATGCGGGCTTCGCCTACGACGGCGCGCAGGCGTCGTTCGAGCTTCTGGCGCGATCCGAACTGGGCCTGCTGCCGGAATTCTTCGAGGTGAAGCGGTATCGCGTGATCGTCGAGCGGCGGAAGAACCGCTATGACGCGATGGTGTCGGTGTCCGAGGCGGTGGTGGTCGTCAAGGTCGGCGGGCAGAAGCGGCTCGGGGTCAGCGAAAGCATGGACGAGGGCGGGACGGACCGGGGGCCGGTCAACGCGCTGGCCCGCGCGCTGGTCAAGGACCTCGACGTCTATGCGGGCAGCATCGGGGATTGGCGGCTCGTGGACTTCAAGGTGCGCATCATCGGCACGGGCACCGGCGCGGTGACGCGCGTGATCCTCGATAGCGAGGACGGCGCGGGGCGGCGCTGGTCCACCGTGGGGGTCAGCGCGAACATCGTCGATGCGAGCTTCTCGGCCCTGCACGACGCGATCGTCTGGAAGCTGGTCCGCGACGGTGTCGCGCCCGCCCGAGCGCCGTCGGCGCCTCCGGCGGGGCCGTGATGCGCGGGCGGTGTAGGCGGACCGCGGGGATGCGCGGCGGGCCCGGACGATGAGCCTCGACCACTGCGCGGCGCTGGTCGCGGCGGGCGATCCCCTCCGCTGGGCCACGGTGCTGGCCGCGCCGCGGGCGGCGCGCGGCGTGCTGATCGCGCTTTACGCTCTGAACCTCGAAATCGCGCGGGCGCCCTGGACCAGCGCCGAGCCGCTGGTGGCCGAGATGCGGGTGCAGTGGTGGCGCGACCGGCTGGACGACATCGCCTGCGGCGGCAGCGTGCCGGGGCACCCGGTGCTCGAGGCCGTCGCGCCGCTGGTCGATCCGCCGGCGGCCGCGCTGCTCGACCGGATGGCCGAGGCGCGCCGGTGGGACATCGGACGAGACCCCTTCGCCGATGCAGCGGCGCTGTCGGCGCATATCGACGCGACGGCGGGCGGGCTGATGTGGCTGGCCGCGCGGGCCCTCGGCGCGCCCCCGTCGGCCGAGGCAGCGGTGCGCGACGTGGCGGCGGGGCAGGGAATGGCGGCCTGGCTGGCCGCGGTTCCGGCATTGGCCGCACGGGGGCGCGCGCCCCTGCCCGGCGATCCCGCGGCGCTGGCGCGCGCGGCGGCCGCGCGTCTGGCGCGCGGGCGGCGGGCGCGGGGGCAGGTGCCCGGGCGCGCGGCTTCGGCGCTGTTTCCGGCGGTCGGGGCGGCCGGCGTGCTGGCGCGGGCGGCGGCCGATCCCGCGCGCGTCGCCGCAGGAACGCTCGCGCCGTCCGAGGCGGAGCGGCGCGCGCGGCTCGCCTGGCTTGCGCTGACCGGGCGCTGGTAGGGGCGCGCCGGCCGCAGGGGTGCGCCTGCCCTGGCCGTTTCGCGCGCAAACGGTGAGGTCGGGCTTGAACTGCGCGGTGATTCCCTCTTTAGCGACGGGGCAGGCGCCTTGGGGGCGCGCGGGAACGGCCCTGCGGCAGACGGGGCCGAACGAAAGGACCGGGGGAATGACCAAGACGATGACCAAGACGCAACTCGTGGCCGAGGTCGCGGCCGAGATGGGGGCAGACCGCAAGACCGCCGCCGCGGCGATCGAGGCGCTGGCGTCCGTGGTGGCGCGCACCGTGACGGCCGGCGGCACGGTGACGCTGCCGGGCCTCGGCAAGATGACCTGCCGCGAGCGGCCCGAGCGCACGGTGCGCAACCCCCAGACCAACGAGACGCTGATCAAACCCGCCGACCGCCAGGTGCGCTTCGCCATCGCCAAGGCGCTGAAGGCCGGCATCAACGCCTGACCGGCGGCCGGCGGCGGGCGACCGCGGCCGGGCCGCCGCGCCTCACCCCGGCCGACGGCGCGGCGTCGCGTCCGCGGTCGCCTGCGCCCGGCGGAGCGGTTGGCGCAACGTCAGGCGCCCCGCGACGGTTGACGCATGGGGCGAAACGTGCCGAGATGCCCGGACCGGAAGGGTTTGCGGGCATCGCGTCCGCGCCCCATGTGCCGGCCAAGCGCCAAGCCCGCCGCCAGATGCGGGCGCGCCGGGGAGGAATGCGTGGACGTCCTGCAACTGCTGGTCAGCGGGCTTGCGAACGGCTGTGTCTACGGCCTTGTCGCGCTCGGCTTCGTGCTGATCTACAAGGCGACCGAGGCGGTGAACTTCGCCCAGGGCGACTTCATGATGCTGGGCGCCTTCGTGACGCTGGCCTTCGTGAACCCGGAATACTTCGGCCTGAACTTCTGGCTGGCGCTGCCGCTGGTGTTCCTGGTGATGGGCCTCTTCGGCTACCTCGTGGACCGGACGGTGCTGCGCTTCGTCTTCGGGCAGAGCCAGACCGCGATCATCATCCTGACCATCGCGCTCGGATTCGTGCTGCGGTTCGCGGTCGGCGCGATCTGGGGGCACGAGCCGCAGAACCTGCAGTCGCCGCTGCGCCTCGGCGACCTGCGGGCGGGGGGCGTGGTGCTCGGGCTGGCGGATGTGGCGGTGATCCTCGTCACCGCGATCCTGACGCTTGTCCTCTGGCAGTTCTTCCAGCGCACGAAGCTCGGCCTTGCGATGCAGGCCGCCAGCCAGAACCAGATGGCGGCCTACTACATGGGCATCCCGGTCCGACGGGTGCAGGGGTTCGTCTGGGCGCTGGCGGGGATCGTGGCGGCGGTCGCCGGCATCCTCTATGCCTCGAAGGGCGCGATCGACCCCAATGCGGGTTTCATCGGCATCAAGGCCTTCGCCGCCGCGGTGATCGGCGGCTTCGGCAGCCTGCCGGGCGCGCTGGCGGGCGGGCTAATCGTCGGTCTGATCGAGCCCTTCGCGGCGCGCTACCTGCCGCCGGGGTGGAGCCAGGTCGCCCCCTATGCCCTTCTGATCGCCGTCCTGCTGTTCCGCCCGCACGGCCTGTTCGCGCAGGTCCGGGCCAAGAAGGTGTGACATGCGGTTCCAGTTCAAGACCAGCTACGAGCAGGACATCCGGCTGTTCGAGGACCGGCGGCAGGCGGCGCGCTATGCGCTGCTGCTGGCGCTGGCGGTGGCGCTGCCATTCCTGATCGACGACTATTTCCTGGGCGAGGCGACGAACGTCCTGATCTGGGCGATCGCCGGGCTGGGGCTGATGCTGCTGACCGGACAGGCGGGGCAGGTCAGCCTCGGGCATTCGGCGTTCATGGCGCTCGGCTGCTATGCCTGCGTCCTGATGATGAACGCGGGCGTGTCCTTCGTCCTTGCCTTTCCGCTCGCGGGCATCGTGACGGGGCTTGCGGGTGCGCTGATCGCCATTCCGGCGATGAAGCTGCACGGGGTGTATCTGGCCATCGCCACGCTGGCCCTGGCGATCCTCGCCGACGACATCATCGTGCTGACGGCGCCCTGGACGGGCGGTGTGGCCGGTCTCTACGCGCCGCCGATCGACATCCTCGGCGTCACGGTCGATCGCTGGTCCACTCCCGACCTCTACTGGTGGATGGTGCTGGCGGTCGCGGTGCTGGTGACGCTGGCCTATGTGAACATCCTGCGGTCGGCCACCGGGCGCGCCTTCGCCGCGGTGCGCGACAGCGAGATCTCGGCCCAGGCCATGGGCGTGAACGTCGCGCGGACAAAGACGATCGCCTTCGGCCTGTCCTGCGCGATCACCGGCCTCGGCGGGGCGCTGATGGGCCTGTTCGCCGGAGCCTTCAACAACGAGACCTTCACCTTCCTGATTTCGATCCAGCTGGTGATGATGATCGTCGTCGGCGGCCTCGGCTTCATCCAGGGGGCTTTCCTCGGGGCGGTGGTGATCGCCTTCCTGCCGCAGGCGCTGTCGCTCGCGACCGATGCGCTCGGCCGCGGGGTGGCCATCCCGGGGCTGGAGGCGGGGGTGTTCGGCGCCCTGCTGATCGCCTTCGTCCTCTTCGAGCCGACGGGGCTCTGGGGACGGTGGCTGAAGATCAAGACCTGGCTGGAGCTCTTTCCGTTCGCGCGGCGCGACATGTTCCGCCGCCAGCGCAGCTACCTCAAGACCGAGAGGCTGCGGTGAGCCTCTTGCAGCTGTCCGATGTGACGCTGAAGTTCGGCGGGCTGACCGCCGTCGCCGGCCTGTCGCTGGCGGTCGAGGAGGGCGAGGTCTTCGCGCTGGTGGGGCCGAACGGGGCGGGCAAGTCCACCGTGTTCAACCTCGTCTCGCGCTTCTACACGCCGGCGTCGGGGCGGATCACCTTCGCGGGGCAGGACCTGCTGCGGCTGGCCCCGCACGATGTGCCCGCGCTCGGCATCGCGCGGACGTTCCAGAACATCGAGCTGTTCCAGCAGTCCACGGTCCTGCAGAACCTGCTCGTCGGCCGCCACCGGCACCGGCGCACGACGCTGGCGGAACAGCTGTTCCACCTGCCTTCGGTGCGCGGCGAGGAACGCGAGCATCGCCATGCGGTTGAAGAGGTGATCGATTTCCTCGACCTCCAGCCCTACCGCGACGCGCGGATCGCCGGCCTGCCCTACGGCGTGCGCAAGGTCGTCGAACTGGGCCGAGCGCTGGCGTCGAAGCCGCGGCTTCTGCTGCTGGACGAACCCGCCTCCGGCCTGTCGGTGGAAGAGACGCAGAACATGCGCTGGTGGATCGCCGACATCCGTCGGCACATGGGCATCACGGTAATGATGGTCGAGCACGACATGGGCCTTGTCGGGAAGGTCAGCGACCGGGTGCTGGCGCTGGCCGACGGGCGGCGGCTGGCGGAGGGGACGCCGGCCGAGGTGCAGGCGCATCCGGCGGTGATCGCCGCCTACCTCGGCACCGCCGCGCCCTCGAAGGCGGCGGGGGGGCGCGTGGCATGACGCGGCTGATGGAGGTGAAGAACCTCGAGACCTTCTACGGTCCGATCCAGGCGCTGCGGGGCGTCGGCCTGACGGTTGACCGGGGCCGCGTGGTGACGGTGCTCGGTGCCAACGGGGCAGGCAAGACCACGCTTCTCAAGACCATCTCCGGCATCATGGCGCCCGAGAAGGGGCAGATCCTGTTCGACGGGCAGGACATCGCAGGGTGGGAACCGCACCGCGTGGTGCAGGCGGGCATCGTGCATGTGCCCGAGGGGCGCGAGGTATTTCCCTTGCTGACGGTGGACGAGAACCTGACGCTCGGCGCCTATACCCGGACCGACAGGGCCGGGATCGCGCGCGACCGGGATCTCGTGTTCAGCTACTTCCCCGTCCTCGCCGAACGCCGCTGGCAGGAGGCGGGGACACTGTCGGGCGGCCAGCAGCAGATGCTGGCGATCGGGCGGGGGCTGATGCTGCGGCCGAAACTGATGTTGCTCGACGAGCCGAGCCTCGGCCTGTCGCCGATCCTGACGCAGGAGATCTTCGGCATCCTCGCGCGCCTGAACCGGGACGAAGGCGTGACGATGATGGTCGTGGAACAGAACGCCGCGGTGGCGCTGGACCTTGCCGACGACGGCTATGTCCTGGAACTCGGCCGGATCGTGATGGAGGGCACCGCCGGGCGGCTGGCGGCCTCCGAGGACATCCGCAGCTTCTACCTCGGGCATGCCCCGGACGGCGCGCGGGGCGAGCGGCGCTGGAAGCGGCGCAAGACCTGGCGATGAAGGGGCTGGGCGCGATGAGCAGGGTGACCGGGCGATGACGGCGGAGGCAGGCGCATGACCCGGCACGGGGCTATTCCGGCGATGGAAACCGTCAAGGGCATCGCCCTCAACGCCGAACCCGGCACCCGGCCGGTGCTGGTGGACGGCTGCGACACGGTTTCCGCGCTGTTCCGCGCCCGCTGCAAGGCCGATCCGGGGCGGATCGCGCACCGCGAAAAGCACCTCGGGATCTGGCGGGCCTTCACCTGGGGCGACTGGTGGAACCACGCGAAGTGGATCGGGCTTGCGCTTCTCAAGCTCGGCCTCACGCGCGGCGAGGTGGTGCAGATCCTGTCCGAGGACCGGAAGGAATGGCTCTACTTCGATCAGGGGATCCAGGGCGCGGGCGGCATCGCCTCGGGTGTCTACACGACCGACAGCGCCGCACAGCTCGCCTACATCCTGAAGGACAGCCGCTGCCGGTTCCTCGTCGTCGAGAACGAGGAACAATACGACAAGCTGCTGGAATGCCCCGACGGCGCCCCGTCGGTCGAGCGCGTGATCGTGCTGGACGACGAGGGGCTTCAGGACGTGACCGACCCCCGCGTGATCTTCCTGCCGCGGCTCTACGAGATCGGGCAGGCCGAGGACCGCGCGCATCCCGCGGCCTTCGAGCACGCCATCGAGATGGCGCGGCCCGACGACGTGGCGCTGCTGATCTACACCTCGGGCACCACGGGCCCGCCGAAGGGCGCGATGCTGACGCACGAGAACGTGCTGGCGTCGATCCAGGCGGGGGTGCGCGAGCTGCAGATCGCGCCGGGGAACGAGCAGCTGTGCTTCCTGCCCCTGTGCCACATCTTCGAGCGCGGGAACTCGGCCTATTTCCCGATCGCGGTGCGGTCGGTCGTGAACTTTGCCGAAAGCCCGGAAACGGTGTTCGAGAACCTGCGCGAGGTCAGCCCGCATACCTTCAGCGCCGTGCCGCGGGTGTGGGAAAAGATCTATTCCCGCGTCTCGATCCTCGCCCAGGAGGCGACATGGGCCGGGCGGGTGGCCTACGGGCTGGCGCTGCGCGCGGGGTTCCGGCGGGCGGATGCGCAGGCGGCGGGACGGCCGATGACGGCGGCGGAACGGGCGGCGGTGGCGCTGGCCGACTGGACGGTCTTCGGCAACCTGCGCCGCCTTCTTGGCATGGACCGGCTGGTGCAGGGCGTGTCGGGCGCGGCACCGATCAGCCCTGCCCTGCTGCGCTGGTATCACGCCATCGGGGTGCAGGTCTGCGAAGGCTACGGCATGACCGAGAACACGGCGACCTGCACCGTCAACCGCATCGGCCGGGTGCGCCTCGGCACCGTCGGCCAGGCGATGCCGGGGGTGGAGATCCGCATCGCACCGGACGGCGAAATCCAGACGCGCAGCCTGGCGAACTTCAAGGGCTACTGGAACCTGCCCGACAAGACGGCCGAAGCCTACACCCCCGACGGCTGGCTGCGCACGGGCGACCTCGGCAGCATCGATGCCGACGGCTTCGTGACGATCACCGGGCGGCTCAAGGACATCATCATCACCGCCGGCGGGAAGAACATCACCCCCGCCGAGATCGAGACCCGGCTGAAGTTCAGCCCCTACATCAGCGACGCCGTGATCATCGGCGACCGGCGGAAGTATCTGACCGCGCTGATCATGATCGACCAGGAAAACGTCGAGAAGTTCGCCCAGGACAACCGGGTGCCGTTTTCCGACTTCGCCTCGCTCACGCGGGCGCAGGCGGTGGTGGACCTGATCCGGGCCGAGGTGGACGCAGTCAACCGGGAATTCGCGCGGGTCGAGCAGGTGAAGGACTTCCGCGTGATCGACGTGCTATTGACGGCCGAGGACGACGAGCTGACCGCAACCATGAAGCTGAAGCGCAGCTTCGTGGAACGCAAGCACAAGCGGCTGATCGACGAGATGTATCGATGATCCCCCGGCAGGGGGACGGAAAGGGAGGAACGACATGAAATCCACACGCATCGCCCTTGCGGCGGCGCTGGCCTTCGGCATCGCCGGGCCGGCCGCGGCGCAAACGCAGGGCGTCAGCGCGACCGAGGTCGTCATCGGCTCGGTCAACGACCTCTCGGGCATCTTCGCCGCCGTCGGCGTGCCCGCGATCAACGGCGCCAACCTGCGCTTCGACCAGGCGAACGCGGCGGGTGGCGTGCACGGGCGCAAGATCCGCTTCGTGGTCGAGGATCACGGCTACCAGCTGCCCAAGGCGACGCAGGCCTACAACAAGCTGGTCAACCGCGACCGCGTGTTCGCCATGCTGCTGAGCCTCGGGACCCCGCATAACCTGGCCGGGTTCCAGATCATGGACCCGAAGGGCATCTTCAACATCAACCCGCTGACGGCGGCGCGCGAGATGCTGCCGGAACCAGACAGCCCCAACAAGTTCACGGCGTTCTCGTCCTACTACGACCAGACCGTTGCGGGCATGCGCTACCTGCATGACACCTTCGGGACGACCAGGGTCTGCACGATGTACCTGCCGACCGACTTCGGGTTCGAGATCGCGGCGGCCACCAAGGAACAGGCGGCGGCCGTGGGGATGGAGTTCGTCGGCGAGACCACCCACAAGCCGGACGAGCAGGACTTCGTCGGCGCCGTGCAGAAGCTGCGCGCCGACGGCTGCCAGGTGGTGACGATGGCGCTCGGCGTCCGTGCCGGGATCACGGTCGTCGGAACGGCCAAGCAGCTCGGCTGGACCGACGCGAAGTTCCTTGCGACCTCGGCCGGCTTCCTCGAGGCGGTCGCGGCGGTGCCGGGCGGCGTGACGGACGGGCTTTATGCCGCCGCGGGCTGGGTCGATCTGCAGGCGCGCCGTAGCGATCCCGTCCCGGCCAGGTTCATCGCCGATTACGAAGCGAAGTTCGGTCAGCCCGCGACCGGCTTTGCGATGCTCGGCTATTCCTCGGCCGACATCCTCGTGCGGGCGCTGGACGCCGCCGGGCCGGACCTGAACGCCGACACCTTCCGCAACGCTATGGCCAACCTCGCGTTCTATGACGAGCTTCTGGACACTCAGATCCGCTACACGCCCGACAACCATCAGGGCGCCAACGAGATCACGATCAGCGTGGTCGAGGGCGGCCTGTGGAAGCTTCTCGCCCGCCAGACCGGCGCAGGCGGCTGAGGCACCCGGACGTGGCCTGCCCGGGGGGGCGTCCCCCGGGACCCCTCCGAAGTCCGTGCAGAACGACGCGCGGCAGTCAGGGATCGGCGAGCGGCGTTCCGCGCTGGTAATGCAGCCTGAGGAAGGCGAGCCCTGCAAGTTCCGCGTCGTAGTGGCCAAGGTGCAGCTGCGCAGGATCGAGCGGCAGCGCAAGCGCGCCGCATACGTCCTCGAGCCTGTAGGACATGCCGTCGGGACGGCCGGGTGCGGGGCCGACATACCGCCCGGCACCGGCCATCCGCGCCATTTTCAGCGTGCAGATCCAGCGGTTCGCCGGCCGCCACGGATGGCCGGTCCTGTCGATCTCGTTCTCGATGACGATCTGATCGAACCGGGCATTGTGGCACACCAGCGGCAGGTTGCCCACGAATGTGCGGAGCGCATCGAGCGCCTCGGTCGGCGCTATCGCCTGCGCCTGGCCACCACCGTCGCGGTGCGTCTGCCACATCGGCGACAGCTTGAGCCCGGCCATGCCCCGGGTATCGACGCGGAGGAAGAGGCTCAACCGCGTCCTTGCCCAGGCGTCGCCGTCGCGCGGTGTGAACCGGACGCAACTGATCTCGAACGCGCGGTGCCGGCGGCTTTTCGGCACGATGCCCGTCGTCTCGGTGTCAAGCGCGCAGAAGGCGAACCGCTTCGGCTTCAGCTGCAGGGCGGGGGCGGCGATGTTCCCGCGCCCGGCAGGGTGCGGCGCACGCGCCGTTGCCGGCTCTGGCGAGGATTCCCGCGGCGCTGGCGGGCGATGCCGCGCGATGCTTGCGCCGGCCGGATCGCGTCCCTGCCCGCGCGATGCCCCGGCGGCTTGCGATTGCTGTGGGGCACGCCGGGGTGGCGGGGACGCGACCGGGGCGCTGCCGCCCGGCGCTGGACCCCGCGGTTCGGGTCGGTCGCCCGGGTCGGTCTTGCTGCGTATCCACACCCATATCGCGCCACCGATCAGCAGGAGCAGTAGCCAATTGTCCTCGCTCATGGGCGCGCACCGTCGGCAACATCCGCGAGTCTGCAGCGCGGCGGGATCGTCGGTCAATGCCTTTCGATGCTTGCGCGGGGGATCGGTCGGATGCCGGGTGCGCGTGCCCGATCAGGTGGCGTGGGGCGCGGCGCGCGCGGAATATCCGGGCAGTCCGGAAGCCGGATGCGGCAGCGATCAGCCGTTCTCGCGCAGGATATGGCCGGCAAGGTAGAGCGACCCGCAGATCAGCACGCGCGCGCGGGGCTCGCGCGCGGCGATCAGCCCGAGCGCACCGGCGACCGAAGGTGCCGTGTCGGCAGGGATCCCGGCGGCGCGGGCGGCCGCGCAGGTATCCTCGGCCGGCAGCGTCGCCTTCTCGCCGGGGATCGACACGGCATAGAGGTGGCGGGCACCGCCGGACAGCGGGCGCATGAACCCCGCCACGTCCTTCGTGTTCAGCATCCCCGCGATCAGATACGTTGGCCGCGGCGGCATGGCGGCAAGCGTCGCGGCGATCGCCTCGCCGCCGGCGGGGTTGTGTCCGCCGTCGAGCCACAGCTCGATCCCCGGGGCGGCTTCGGCCAGCGGCCCGCGGCGCAGGCGCTGCATCCGGGCCGGCCAGTCGGCGCGGGTCATCGCCGCCGCGCAGGCGTCGTCCCCGAGGCCGAGCGCGCGCAGCGCCGCCAGCGCCGCCCCGGCGTTCTCGATCTGGTGGGGGCCGGGCAGGACGGGGCGGGGCAGGTCCAGCGGGCCGCGCAGGTCCTGGAACACGATCCGCCCGCGTTCCTCCCAGGCCTGATAGTCGCGTCCCGCAACGGTCAGGTGCGCGCCGACGGCCGCGGCACGGGCCTCGATGGCCGCCAGCCCCTCGGGCCGCTGCGGCGCGACGATGCCCGTTACGCCGGGCTTCAGAATGCCCGCCTTCTCGGCCGCGATCAGGGGGATCGTGTCGCCGAGGTATTGCTGGTGGTCGAAGCTGACCGGGGTGATGACGGTCAGCCGCGGCCGGTCCACCACGTTCGTGGCATCGAGCCGCCCGCCCATGCCGACTTCGAGCAGAAGGTAGTCCGCCGGCGTCCGCGCGAAGGCGAGGAAGGCGGCGGCAGTGGTGATCTCGAAGAAGGTGATGGGCCGGCCCGCGTTCGCGCTCTCGCATTCGTCCAGCAAGGCCGCCAGCGCCGCTTCCGCGATCAGCTCGCCCGCCAGCCGGATCCGTTCGTGGAACTGCGCGAGGTGCGGCGAGGTATAGGCATGGACGCGGAAGCCCGCAGCCTCCAGCCCCGCCCGCATCATCGCCTGGGTCGAGCCCTTGCCGTTCGTGCCCGCGACATGGATCACCGGCGGCAGCCGCCGTTCGGGGTGGCCGAGGGCGGCGAGGATGCGGTGCATCCGGTCCAGCGTGAGGTCGATCACCTTCGGGTGCAGCGTCATCAGCCGCTGCAGGATCGCGTCGGAGGCGGAGGCGGCGGCGGTCACGGCTGCGGCGCGGCCTCGGGCGCGGCCGCGACGGCGGCGGGCGGCGGCGCGGGCAGGTCGCCCTTCACCGGCGCGCTCTCGCGCATCAGCAGCCGGACGAGCGTGGCGAGTTCGTCCCGCATCGCCTTGCGGTGCGTCACCCGGTCCAGCATCCCGTGGTCCAGCAGGTATTCGGCGCGCTGGAACCCTTCGGGCAGTTTCTCGCGGATGGTCTGCTCGATCACGCGGGGGCCGGCGAAGCAGATCAGGGCATTGGGCTCGGCGATCTGGATGTCGCCCAGCATGGCGTAGCTGGCGGTCACGCCGCCCGTGGTGGGGTGGGTCAGCACGGTGATGTAGGGCAGCCGCGCCTCCTTCACCATTCCGACGGCAACGGTGGTGCGCGGCATCTGCATCAGGCTGAGGATCCCTTCCTGCATCCGCGCCCCGCCCGAGGCGGTGAACACCACCAGCGGCCGGCGCGTTTCCACCGCGCGCGTCGCCGCGGCGATCAGGGCGTTGCCCACATACATGCCCATGGATCCGGCCATGAACGAGAAATCCTGCGCCGCCACTACCATCGGCGTGCGCATCACCTCGCCCTCGGCCACCAACATCGCGTCCTTCGCCCCGGTGTCCTTCTGCGCGGCGCGGAGGCGGTCGGCGTATTTCTTCTGGTCGCGGAACTGCAGCGGATCGGGCAGCGGGTCGGGAACCTTCACCTCGGTCCACAGGCCCGCGTCGAACAGGGCCGCGAAGCGGTCGCGCGGGCCGATCGGCAGGTGGTGGTCGCAGTTGGTGCAGACGTTGAGGTTCGCCGCCAGTTCGCGGTGGAACAGCATCGTCCCGCATTCGGGGCATTTGGTCCACAGGTTCTCGGGCACCTCGCGGCGCGAGAAGAGCGAGTTGATCTTGGGCCGGACGTAGTCGGTGATCCAGTTCATCGGGTGCCCATGCGGCGGCTCGGCGCGCCCGACATAAGGCCCGCCCAGGCGCTTTGCAATCGCGGCTGGCCCGCCCTCACCGGAAGAGGGCCAGCGCCCAGGGCGCGAGGATTGCGGTCAGGATCGCGTTGAGGCCCATTCCGAGGCCGGCAAACGCGCCCGCCGTCTCGTTCACCTGGAAGGCCCGCGCCGTGCCGAGGCCGTGGGCGGCAACCCCGGTGGCAAAGCCGCGCGCGCGCCAGTCGGTCAGGCGCAGCGCGTTCAGAAGCGGGGTCGCGACGACGGCCCCGATCATCCCCGTCGTCAGGGCCAGCACGGCGGCCAGCGTCGGCGCGCCCCCCAGCCGTTCGGCGATGCCGATGGCGACCGGCGCGGTCGCCGACTTGGGCGCGAGCGCAGCGAGGACCTCGGGCGGAACGCCGAAGGCAGACGCGACGGCCAGGGCGGTGCCGATGCCCGCGACCGATCCCGCAACCAGCGCCGCCGCCACCGGCAGCGCCGCCGCCCGCACCCGCGCCCGCGCCTGCCACAGCGGCACGGCCAGCGCCACGACCGCCGGGCCGAGCATGAAATGCACGAACTGCGCCCCCGCGAAATAGTCGGCATAGGGCGTGCCGGTCAGCGTCAGCACGACCGACAGCAGGATGACGGCGCCGAGGACCGGGTTGGCCCAGGGGGCGCGCCCCGCGGCGGCCGATAGCCGGTCGGCCATCCAGAACGCCGTCAGCGTCGCGGTCAGCCACAGAAGCGGCTCGCGCGCGAGATAGCTCCAGATCAGCGCAAGGTCGGGCGCGTCCATCACGCGCCCTTCCCGGTGATGCGCGCGACGGCGGCAAAGACGAGCGCGCCCGCCGCGATGGCCGCGACGGTGGAGACGACGAGGGCGAGCGCCAGAGCCGGTCCCGCATCGCGCAGGACGCCGAGATGCGCGACCACGCCGACCCCGGCCGGCACGAAGAACAGCGTCAGCGCCGACAGGATCGCCTGTGCTGCCGCCGCCAGCGTCGCGCCGAGCCGCGGAAAGGCCGTCAGCGCGGCGACGAGTGCAATCATGCCCAGCACCGGCCCCGGCACCGGCAGGCCGGTCGCCCGCGCGGCGGCCTCGCCGCCGAGCTGGAAGGCAAGGATGATGGCGAGGGCAGGGATCATGGGCGGCGCTCCGGTCAGGATGGGGCGACCCTAGGCGGCACCGGCCGTGCCTGGCAAGTCGGCCGCTTGGCCCGTCTCCGGCGGCCCCGCCGGGTGCCGGTGCGCGGCCTGCGCCCCGCTTTGCCCGCCGGAACGACAGCCCCGCGCCGCGCGGCGTGACGGTTGGGCCACGATGCTACCTCACGGGCTAGAACGACGATCTTTAGCGCGCGACAGCGCCGCTTGCGGCCGAGGAGAGGTCCTGGTGTTGCTGCGCCGACCGGGACGCTGGCCGATCACGCGCTGGCCTTCGGCCGTGACCCTCGCAGCGCCGGCGGCGGCGGGCCCGATGTGCTGCCCCGGACTTTCGCGCGTCGCGGTCGTCCGGCCTGTCGGAAGATGGCGCGACCGGCGCGGCGACCGGCACGGTAGGCGGATCCTCTGCCGCGCCGGCCTCGACAGCCGGGCGGCCTTGCACTTACGCTGTATTCTTGCGGCCGATACCCGCAAAACGAAGGTCCAAAGTTGACGTTTTCGGACGTGCCGTCCGACGGCGGGCTTTCGGGAACCCTGTCCGCGGCACCGCGCCGGCCGGACCTTCCGCATCGCTGCCGAGCGCCGGCCGGGCGACGGACGGCGCTTCGCCGCCCCAGACCGGGACGCCGGCCCATGCCGGCCCGCGTGGCGGGACTGCCGGCGCCGCGGCGGCCTGCGCGGGCGGTGGCCTTCGGCCGCGCTGCAGCCGCACCTGTTCCCGCTGCGGCGCGCAGCGGCCCGACCCTGCGCCGCCCTCCGGGTCGCGGCGGCCGGCCCTCGGGCCTGCCCGGTGCGCGGGCGCAGGCGCGCCGCCGCAGCCCGCAACCGCTAGTATCGACCTTGCGCCCCGATACCACCGGGTGCGCGGCCATTTTCCGCCGCATTCGCGCGCGACGGTTCCGGGCACGATGCACGTCCAGCCGCCGCCCGTCGATGCGCCCTCCTACATGCGCGCCCTGCGCGTGGCGCTGCTGCGCGCGCCGGGACCGGGGGCGGCGGTCGCGCTGGCGGGGGTGGTCTGCGGGCTGGCCGGGCCGTGGGACGCGCCGTCGTCGCCGGGCCTGCCGCTGCCGGTGCCGCTGACGCCCGCGCTGCTGGCCCCGTTGCTGGTTGCGGCAGGCGGGGCGCTGGCGCTCGGCCGCGCACGTGCGCGGGCGGCGGCGGCGGTCCTGCGCGCCGCGGCGGCGGCCGAGGCGCCGGCGTTGCGGCGGATGCTGGCGCGCGCCGTGACCCGCGACGGGTTCGGCGCGGTCGCGGCGGACGGGCGGGTGGCGGTGGCGACGGCCTACGCCGTGCGCTGCGGGGTGCCGCCCGATGCGCTGCCGCCCGCCGCGGCGCTGGCTGCGATCGAGGCGGCGGTCGGTGTCGCGACGGACGCCGCCGTGGCCGACCCCGGCGCCTTCGAGGCCTGGGTGGCCGCGCGCCTTGCGGCGCAGGGCTGGACCGTGCGGACGACCGGCGGCGCCGGCGACCAGGGCGCGGACGTGATCGCGCGCCGAGGGGCA
This sequence comes from uncultured Paracoccaceae bacterium, assembly GCA_938028765.1. Taxonomy (GTDB): domain Bacteria; phylum Pseudomonadota; class Alphaproteobacteria; order Rhodobacterales; family Rhodobacteraceae; genus CALIZF01. Next base: position 241 of record CALIZF010000073.1, on the reverse strand, counting down.
GAGGGGCTGGCGGTTCAGTGCAAGCTGTCGTCGCGCCCCGTGGGCAACCGCGCGGTGCAGGAGGCGCTGGCAGGCGCGCGGTTCCACGGGCTGCCATCGGCGGCCGTGGTGTCGAACGCGGGCTTCACCCGGTCGGCGAGGGACCTTGCTGCCTCGGCCGGGGTGCTGCTGTTGACGCCGTCGGCGCTCGACGCGCGCCCGCCGGCGCAAGACCGGCCGCACCCATGACCTTCCCCGTTTC
>CALIZF010000072.1 GCA_938028765.1 uncultured Paracoccaceae bacterium | reverse complement strand
GTGCCGCGCCCCCAAGGGCGCGGCCGGCGACGGCAGCACGGCGCCGCCGGCTGGTCCTGCCGGGCGCCGCCGCGGCGGGGCCGCGGGCCCCGGGGCCCCGCGATGCGCAAGGCAGGTGCCGAGGCGACCCGCAACCTTCTGACGATGAGCGGGTTTTGTCTCTATCGGCGCGCCCCTGCCGGCCGGCTGCGGCTGGACAGCGGCTTCATGCCGCTGTCATATCTCCGTGCAAGCCCGGCGCGGCGGGCGGGCGCGGTGAAGGGTGACGAACATGGCGGTGTCGGCGCAGCGGCGGATCTGGGGCTGGTATTTCTTCGACTTCGCCAGCCAGCCCTACAACACGCTGCTGCTGACCTTCATCTTCGGCCCCTATGTGGCCAGCGTGGTGGGCGACGGGTCGGCGGCGCAGGCGATCTGGGGCTACGGCGTTGGCGCGGCGGGCCTTCTGATCGCGCTGTCGGCCCCCTGGCTGGGCGCGGTGGCCGACCGCGCGGGCGGGCGGATGCCGTTCATCTGGCTGTTCAGCCTGATGTATGTGATCGGTTCCTGGGGGCTCTGGTGGTCGGCGCCGGACGCCTTCAACGTCTGGTTCGTCATGCTGATGTTCGGCATCGGCCTGATCGGGATGGAATTCGCCACGATTTTCACCAACGCGATGATGCCCTCGCTCGGCGGGCGCGACGATCTGGGCCGGATCTCGGGGTCGGGCTGGGCCTTCGGCTATGTCGGGGGCGTGATCGCGCTGATCCTGACGCTGGCGCTCTTCGCCGAGGGGGCGACGGGGCGGACGCTGATCGGGATCGCGCCGATCCTCGGCCTCGATCCCGAGACACGCGAGGGCACGCGCGCCGTGGGGCCGTTCACCGCGATCTGGTATGTCGTGTTCATGATCCCCTTCTTCCTCTGGGTGCGCGAGCCGCGGGACCCCCACGCCCTCGGCTATGCGGCGGCGGTGCGGGCAGCCTGGCCCGAGCTGAAGCAGACGATCCGCACCCTGCCTGCGCAGCGCAGCCTGTTCGCCTACCTCGGATCGTCGATGTTCTACCGCGACGCGCTGAACGGGATTTATGTGTTCGGCGGCATCTACGCTGCCGGCGTGCTGGGCTGGACGGTGACGCAGGTGGGGATCTTCGGCATCCTCGCGGCCATCACGGGGGCGGTGTTCTGCTGGATCGGCGGGCGCGCCGACAGCCGCTTCGGGCCGAAGCCCGTGATCGCCGTCTGCGTCGTCGGGCTGGCCGCCATCGCGCTCGGCGTCGTCTATGTCGGCCGGGATTCGGTCTTCGGGATGCCGGTCGGGCCGGGCAGCGCCCTGCCCGACATCGCGTTCTACGTCCTCGGCGCGGGCATCGGCGCGGCCGGCGGGGCGCTGCAATCGGCCAGCCGGACGATGCTGGTGCGTCAGGCCGATCCGGCGAAGATCACCGAAGCCTTTGGCCTCTACGCGCTGGCCGGCAAGTTCACGTCCTTCCTTGCGCCGCTGTCGATCGGGGTCGTCACCGACCTGACGGGCAGCCAGCAGATCGGCGTGGTGCCGCTGATCGTGCTGTTCCTGATCGGCCTTGTCCTGCTAGTCTGGGTCAAACCGGACGGAGAACGAGCAGGATGGTCCGCAGCCTCGCCGGCGCCCTCGCGCTGATCCTGGCGCTTCTGACCCCGCCCGCCGCCGCAGCCGAGACGCGCGCCAGCGTGCTGTTCGGCGCCAAGCGCACCGCGTCGGCGCAGCCGCCGAACCCGATCGGCAGCTACGCCAGGGGATGCGCAGCGGGCCTTGTCGAACTGCCCGAGACCGGGCCGACCTGGCAGGCGATGCGCCTGTCGCGCAACCGCAACTGGGGCCACCCCGACATGATCGCCTTCCTCAAGGATCTGTCGGTCGAGGCCACCCGCCACGGCTGGGCCGGCCTTTACATCGGCGACATCAGCCAGCCGCGCGGCGGGCCGATGACCTCGGGCCACGCCAGCCATCAGATCGGGCTCGATGCCGACATCTGGATGCTGCCGCCGCGGCGGCTGAACCTGTCGCGGGCGGAACGGGAAGAGATCAGCTCGGTCGCCGTCCGGTCGGCCGACCAGCGCAGCATCACCCGCCACTGGACGGCCGCGCACCATGCGATCATGCGCGCCGCTGCGCTGGACCCGCGGGTGGACCGCATCTTCGTCGCCGCCGCCGTGAAGATCGAGATGTGCCGGACGGCGAAACCCGCCGACACCCCCTGGCTGCAGAAAATCCGCCCCATCTACGGGCACGACACGCATTTTCATGTGCGCCTCAAGTGCCCGGCGGATGCGCCGCTGTGCCAGACCCAGACGCCGACGGTGGCCGAACTGTCGAAGAACGGCAACGGCTGCGACGAGACGCTGATGTGGTGGGTGACCGACTATCTCGACCCGCCCAAGACCCGGCCGAAGGACCCCGCGCCGCGCGAGCGGCATCCGCGCGACTACACGATGGCCGATCTGCCGGGACAATGCGCCGCCGTTCTTGCCTCGCGCTGATCGCGGGGGGCATCGGGGCCGCGCTGGCGGGCGGGCCGGCGCGCGGGGCTGCGTTCGACGCGCTGCGGCTCTCCTCGCACGACGTGCGGTTCGGCGGCATTTCGGGCGTGCACGTCTTTCCGGGCGGGGCTTCGGCGCTGCTGCTGACCGACCGGGGGGTGCTGTTCGCCTGCGCGATCGACCGCGACGCGGCAGGCGCGCCCGTCGGCCTGCGGGTGCGGTCGGTGCACCGCCTGCGCCGGCCGGACGGCCGACCGCTGCGCGAACGCGAGATGGACAGCGAGGGGCTGGCAATCGGGCCCGACGGTGCGATCTGGGTGTCGTTCGAGGGGCGGGGCGGCGGGCGCATCCACCGCTACGCCACGCCCGACGCACCGGCCGAGGTGCTGCCGGTGCCGCCCGCGTTCCGCCGCTTCGGCCTCAACAGCGGGCTCGAGTCGCTGGCGGCGGGGCAGGACGGCGCGCTCTACACCCTGCCCGAGGATGCCCCGCGCGGCGGCTTCCCGATCTGGCGCTGGCACGCGGGCCGGTGGGCCGAGGCAGGCGCCCTGCCGCGGCGAGGCGCCTTCCTGCCGGTCGCGGCGGACGTGGGGCCGGACGGGCTTCTCTACGTCCTCGAACGCCGCTACAGCTGGCCGGTGTCCTTCGCCAGCCGCATCCGCCGCAGCGCCACGGCCGACCTGCGGGTCTGGCAGACGGTTCTGGAAACGCCCGCCGGGATGCACGGCAACCTCGAGGGCCTGTCGCTCTGGCGCGCGGGCGGCGCCCTGCGGGCAACGCTGGCGACCGACGACAACTTCCGCCTGATGCAGCGCAACGAGCTGGTGGAATACACCCTGCCGGCCTGAGGCACTTGCGCCCTGCCGGCCGCGAGCCTATGGGAGCGCGCCATCCAGCCGGAACCAAGACCCGATGCCCGCATTGTACGACCGACACTTCCTGACCGGCGTCGCTGCGATGGCGGCGATCGTCGCCGCCTCGAACGTCCTCGTCCAGTTCCTCGCGGGGCCCTGGCTGACCTGGGGGGCGTTCACCTACCCCTTCGCCTTCCTCGTTACCGACCTGATGAACCGCCTGCACGGTCCGGCGGCGGCCCGCCGCGTGGTGGTCGTCGGGTTCCTCGTCGGCATCGCCTGTTCTGCCGTCGGCAGCCAGATCGAGGGGCCGGCCGGGCCGCTGGTGACGCTGCGGGTGGCGATCGGGTCGGGGGTCGCGTTCCTGGTCGCGCAGTTTCTGGACGTCGCGGTGTTCGACCGGCTGCGCGCCGGATCGTGGTGGCGGGCGCCGCTGGTCTCGACCCTGGCAGGGGCCACGATGGACACGGCGCTGTTCTTCACCATCGCCTTCTCGGCGGCTCTGACGGCGCTGGAACCGGCCAACGACGTGACCTGGGCCAATGCGACGCTGCCGCTGCTTGGCTTTGGCCCGGCGGCGCCACTGTGGGTTTCGCTGGCGGTTGCGGACTGGGGCGTGAAGATCGGGCTGGCGCTGACGGCACTGATTCCGTTCCGTCTGATTGTCGGCAAGCTTGCGTCACCGCTTGTGTAATTTCGTTTGACAACCACCAAATCTGTGGCAGCCTGAAGGTAACGGCAACGCAGCGAAAGGAGGTGGTCCAGTGTCGAGAGTGATATTGGAGAACGGTGTCGGGACAGTCAGGGGGGCCGTGGCCTGAGGGCAGCCCCGAAGGTTCAGAACCCTGACTGGGCCGGGCGCATCGCCTTGCCCTAACTGGACCATCTCCGTAGATCTCGGGAAGGGTCGTGCCGTCGGCACGGCCCTTTCTTCTTGGGGCCCGCCATGCTGCGCATCACCGACACCGTCGCCCTTGCCGACTGGGAAATCGCGGAAACCTTCGTGCGCGCCTCGGGGCCGGGCGGACAGAACGTGAACAAGGTCTCGACCGCGGTCGATCTGCGCTTCGAGGCAGCCCGGTCGCCCAACCTGACCGAGGCGCAGAAGGCGCGCCTGCAGCGCATCGCGGGGCGGCGCTGGACGCTGGACGGGGCCGTGGTGCTGTCGGTCGATGCGACGCGCAGCCAGGCCCGCAACCGCGAGATCGCACGCGAGCGGCTGGCGGCGCTGGTGCGCGCCGCGCTGGACCAGCCGAAGCCGCGGGTGCCGACGCGCCCGACCCTCGCCTCGAAACGGCGGCGGCTGGCGGGCAAGCAGGCGCGTGGGGCGCTCAAGGCGCTGCGCGGCGCGGTCGATCCCGAGGACTGAAGGCCGCGCCCGGCCGTCAGACCTCGACCGGCACCGCCGTCTGCGCGCCGACGCCGAACACGCGGCGATAGCGGGCCACTTCCTCGGGCGGACCGACGGCCTTGTTGGGGTTGTCCGACAGTTTCACCGTCGGCCGCCCGTCGGCCGACACCGCCTTGCAGACAAGGCTGAACGGCGCCAGCGCATCGCCGCGCGCCAGCCCGCGGAAGTCGTTCGTCAGCATGGTGCCCCAGCCGAAGCTGACCTTGACCCGCCCCGAAAAGCGCGCGTGCAGCGCCTCGATCCGGTCCACGTCGAGCCCGTCCGAGAAGATGATCAGCTTCTGCCGCGGATCCTCGCCCCGGTCCTGCCACCAGCGGATCGCGGTTTCGGCCACTTCCTCGGGCACGCCCGAATCGATGCGGATGCCGGTCCAGCTTGCCAGCCAGTCGGGCGCGCGGGCAAGGAAACTGGCAGTGCCGTAGGTGTCGGGCAGGATGATGCGCAGGTTGCCGTCGTGTTCCTCGTGCCAGTCGGCCAGCACGCGATAGGGCGCCTCGGCCAGTTCGGCGTCCGTTCGCGCCAGCGCCGCATGGACCATCGGCAGTTCGTGCGCGTTCGTGCCGATCGCCTCGATGTCGCGCCGCTGCGCGATCAGGCAGTTCGACGTGCCGACGAAGGACTCGCCCAGCCCTTCGATCAGCGCCTGCACGCACCAGTCCTGCCAGAGGAAGGAATGCCGCCGCCGCGTGCCGAAATCGGCTAGCCGCAGGCCGGGAAGCCGGCGCAGGCGTTCCACCTTCTCCCACAGCCGGGTCATCGCGCGGGCATAGAGCACCTGAAGCTCGAACCGGCCGAGCTCCTTCAACACCGCCCGCCCGCGCAGTTCCATCAGCACGGCAAGGGCCGGGATTTCCCACAGCATCACCTCGGGCCAGGCGCCCTCGAAGGTCAGCTCGTACTGACCGTCGCGCTTCTCGAGGTGGTAAGGCGGCAGGCGCAGCCCCTCGAACCACTCCATGAAGCCGGGGCTGAACATCTGGCGCTTGCCGTAGAAGGTGTTGCCGCGCAGCCAGGTGGATTCGCCCCGCGTCAGCCGCAGCGAGCGGATGTGGTCCAGCTGTTCGCGCAGTTCGCCCTCGTCGATCAGGTCGGCGAGGCGGACCGCCGCGGTGCGGTTGATCAGGCTGAACACCACCCGCGTCTGCGGGCGGTTGCGCAGGATCGACTGGCACATCAGAAGCTTGTAGAAATCCGTGTCGATCAGCGACCGCACGATCGGGTCGATCTTCCACTTGTGGTTCCAGACCCGTGTGGCGATGTCCACCATCAGGCGGCCCTCACCCCGGCGGCGGCCCAGGCCGCCCGCGCGGCGGCGAGCGAGCCCTGAAAGTCGATGGCGCGGCAGAGGTCAAGCCGAACGGTGACGGCAAACCCGAGCCGCACGGCGTCGAGCGCCGAGAAGCTCACGCAATAGTCGGTGGCAAGCCCCGCCAGCGTCAGCGCGGCAATGCCGCGCTCGCGCAAATAGCCGGCAAGGCCCGTGGGTGTCGTGCGGTCGTTCTCGAAGAAGGCCGAATAGCTGTCCACCTGCGGGCGGAACCCCTTGCGGACAACGAGATCTGCGCGATCGGTGGCGAGAGCGGGGTGGAACGCGGCACCGTCCGTGCCCTGCACGCAATGGTCGGGCCACAGCGTCTGCGGGCCGTAGGGCATCGTCACCGTCTCGAACGGCGCGCGGCCCGGATGGGCGCTGGCGAAGGACGAATGCCCCGCGGGGTGCCAGTCCTGCGTCAGCACGACGGCGCCGAATTCCGCCATCAGCGCGTTGATGCCGGGCACGACGGCATCGCCATCGGCCACCGCGAGCGCGCCGCCGGGGCAAAAGTCGCGCTGCACGTCGATCACGATCAGGGCCTCGTCCGGCCGTGGCATCGCCCCCTCCCGCATTGCCTGGCGCCTTCCTGCGGCGCGGGGGCGGCCGCGTCAATGGCCGTGCTGATCGGTTAAAACCCGAACCTTAAACGACACCTTAACCGCGCCGCCGGGATAAGAGGCGCGGGTGAAGAACGGGTGATGGGATGGCCGGGCAGTCGAATGCCGCGCCGGTGCTCGTCAAACGGAAGAAAGTGGTTCAGGGCGGCGGGCATCACGGCGGGGCCTGGAAGGTGGCCTATGCCGATTTCGTCACCGCGATGATGGCGTTCTTCCTGTTGATGTGGCTTCTGAACGCGACCACGGAAAAGCAGCGCAAGGGGATCGCCGACTATTTCAACCCCACCGTGCCGATCAATCGGGTATCGGGCGGCGGGTCTGGCGCGCTGTCGGGCGATACGATCTTCGCCGAAGATAGTCTGGCGCAGTCCGGCACCGGTGCCACCAACATGATCCCGACCGCCATGGACCGCGCCCGCGGGCAGTCCGGCACCGATGCCGCGCGCGCGGCCGAGGACGCGCAACTGCGCGCGATCGAGGAACAACTTCTGGCCCGCGGCGGCGAGAGCATGACGATGGAACGCGCCCTGCGCCACGTCGTGACGCGCGTGACCGACGAGGGGCTGGTGGTCGAACTCTTCGATCGCGCCGATGCCACGCTGTTCCAGGGCGACACCGACCGGCCGGACGATATTCTGCCGGTTCTGGCCGGGATCGTGGCCGAAACCTTCGCGCTGGTGTCGAACGAGGTCGCGGTGAACGGGCATGTGCGCGCCTTCCCCGCACCGCTGCGGCAGAATCCGGTCTGGGATCTGTCGGCGGCCCGCGCGCAGGCGATGCGGGGGCTTCTGGAACAGCGGGGGCTGCCCGGCGCGCGGGTGCAGCGGGTGACGGGTTTTGCCGACCGGCGGCCGGTGGCCATCGACCCCGCCGCGCCGCGCAACAACCGGCTGGAGCTCGTGCTTTTGCGGCGCAACCGGTAGGGGCGCGATTAGGGGGAACTTAAGGCGCGGGGGCGATGGTGCGGGCCGTGACGCAGGAATCACGGCAGCAGAAAGGCGCGCCCCGATGACCATCTCCTCATCCATGAACGCGGGCGTGGCGGGTCTGAACGCGAACGCCACGCGCCTTGCCACGATCGCCGACAACATCGCCAACTCGGCCACCTACGGCTACAAGCGCAGCGTGGCGGAATTCGCGGCGCTGGTGATCGATGGGCCGGGCCCCGGCGCCTTCGCGGCCGGTGGCGTGCGCGCCTCGACCAGCCGGATGGTGGACCAGCGCGGCAGCCTCGTGTCCTCGGCGAACCCGACCGACCTTGCGATCGAGGGGCGCGGCTTCCTGCCGGTGACAGCGCTGACCGCCGTGGATGCCGAGCTGCGGCCCCTGTCGCTGGTCACCACGGGGTCTTTCCGGCCCGACGCGAACGGCATCCTGCGCACCGAGACCGGCCAGGTGCTGATGGGCTGGCCGGCGAACGCGGATGGATCCATGGGGCTCTTCCCGCGCGAGGCGGCGAGCGGCCTGCAACCGATCCGCATCCCGACGAACCAGCTTGTGGGCAATCCGACCACGCGGATGGCCCTTGGCGTGAACCTGCCCGCCTCGGCAACCGCGGCAGGCGCCGACGGCACCCCGATCGACATGTCGGTGGAATACTTCGGCAACCTCGGGGAGGCCGAGCGGCTGACCTTCACCTTCACCCCCACCGTCCCCGGCATCGGATCGTCCAACGCCTGGACGGTCGAAATCCGCGACAGCGCCTCGGGCGGGGCCGTGATCGGAGAATACGAACTGACGTTCGATTCCTCGGCCGCCAGCGGCGGCACGCTTGCCAGCGTCACCGTGGTTTCGGGCGGCGCCTACAATCCCGCGACGGGCGAGATCGCGCTGACCACCGGCGCGGGGCCGCTGGCGCTGTCGGTCGGCACCATCGGTGGGCGCGGCGGCCTCAGCCAGTTCGCGGCCGCCTTCCAGCCGACCGCCATCACAAAGAACGGCTCGCCCGTCGCCAACCTGTCGAGCATCGAGGTGGACGCGCAGGGCAACCTCAATGCGATCTACGATACCGGGTTCAGCCGGCGGCTCTATCAGATTCCGGTGGTCGATGTGGCGAACCCCAACGGGCTTGCGGCCGAGAACGGCCAGGCCTTCCGGGTGACGAACGAAAGCGGGGCCTTCCTGTTGTGGGATGCCGGCACCGGCCCGACCGGCAGGATCCAAGGCTACAGCCGCGAGGAATCGGCGACCGACGTTGCCGGCGAACTGACCCGCCTGATCCAGACGCAGCGCGCCTATTCCTCGAACGCCAAGGTCATCCAGACCGTGGACGAGATGCTGCAGGAAACCACCAACATCAAGCGCTGACAGCTGACGGAGCGGCGGCATGTCCCTTTCGGCCTCCCTGACTGCGGCGCTGTCGGGCCTTGCCGCCGCGTCGCGGGGCGCGGAAACCGTCGCCAGCAACGTGGCCAACGCCCAGACCGCGGGCTATGCCCGGCGAGAGCTCGCGCTTGCCGCGCGCGGACCCGGCGTCGCCGTCGCCGGCACGATCCGCGACCTCGACCTCGCGCTGCTCGGCGATCGCCGCCGGGCGGATGCCGACGCTGCCGGCGCGTCCGCGCGGGCCGCTGCGCTGGCGCGGATCGACGCGGTCTTCGGGTCGGCCGATGATCCGGGATCGCTGATCGGCCGAATCGCCCGCTTCGGTGGCGCCCTGACGGCGGCGGCGGGACGCCCGGACAGCACGATCCGGCTGGCGGACCTCACCGATGCCGCGGCAGCGCTCGCGGCGGCGGTGCGGACGGCGGCCGAGGCGGTGCAGGCGGCGCGCGGCGAGGCAGACCGGGCGGTGGCGGCCGACGTCGCCTTGCTGAACGACACGCTGGCGCAGGTGGCCGACCTCAATGCCGCCATCGCGAGCGAGACGGCGCGCGGGGGCGACGCCGCCACACTGACGGACCAGCGGCAGGCGCTGATCGACCGCATCGCCCCCGTCGTCCCCTTGCGCATGGTGCCGCGGGCGAACGGGACTGTGGCGCTCTTCACCATGACGGGCGGGATCCTGCTGGACGGCAGCCGGCCGACGACGGTTGGCTTCACGCCTGCCGGCGCGGTCACGCCCGAAACGACCGTCGAAGGCGGCGCGCTGGCACGGGTGACGCTCGGCGGCACTGCGGTCGGCAGCGGACCGGACGGGTTCCTCGCCGGCGGCAGGCTGGCAGCCAACCTCGCGCTGCGCGATGCCGACGGGCCCGCAGTGCAGGATGAACTCGATGCGCTTGCGCGCGACCTGATCGAGCGCTTTTCGGCCCCGGCCGCCGATCCGACGCTACCGCCCGGCGATCCCGGCGTCTTTACCGATGCGGGCCTCGCCTTCGACATCGGCCGGGAACGCGGTCTGGCGCAGCGGCTGGCGCTGAACGCGCTGGTGGATCCCGATGCGGGCGGTGATCCGTCCCGCTGGCGCGACGGGCTCGGCGCGGCGTCGCCAGGCGATCCCGGCGCGGCGGACCAGCTTCTGCGCCTTGCCGACACCTTCGCCGAACGCCGCGCCACCGGTTCGGCCGCACTGCCTGCCGGGCTGCGCAGCGTGACGGGCCTCGGCGCGGCGGTCGCCTCGGCCGCCGCCGCGCGGCGGATCGCGGCCGAGGATGCCTCCGCCTTCGCTGCCGCCCGCGGCACCGCGCTGCGCGACGCCGAGGCGGCGCGCGGCATCGACACCGACCGGGAGCTGCAGGACCTTTTGCGGATCGAGCGCGCATATGCCGCGAACGCGCAGGTCGTCGCCACGGTCGACCGGATGCTCGAAATCTTGCTGGGGGTCCAGGGATGATGTCCTCGATCGGCGATCTCGCGCGCGGGCTGGTCTTGCAGCGGCAGACGGCCAACCTCAAGGCCGAGGTGACGCGGCTGTCCACCGAACTCGCCACGGGGCGGGTGCGCGACGTGGGGCGGGCGCAGCGGTCCGAACTCGGCCCGCTCGCGGCGCTCGAGGCGGCGGCCGCCCGCGCGACCGCCCTGCGGGCCGCAGCGGACGAGGCGCTGACCCTTGCCGGCGCCATGCAGACCGCCTTGACCGCGATCGATGCGACGGCAGAGGGGCTGGCGGCCGCACTGCCGACGCTCGGCCCGGATCCCGGCCCCGACGCGGTGGCGGCGATGGCCGCCGATGCTCGCGCCCGGTTCGATGCGGTCATCTCGCACCTGTCGGCACGGTCGGGCGACCGCAGCCTGTTCGCCGGTGCGGCCACCGACCGGCCGGCCGTTGCCCCGGCAGCCGAGATGCTGGCGGCCCTGCGCGCCGCCGTCACCACGTCCGGCGCCACCGAGGCTGCGGCGATCGCCGCCGTGGTGCAGGCCTGGTTCGACGATCCGTCGGGGGGCTACACGCTCGACGGCTATCGTGGCAGCGCGGCACCCCTCGGGCCGGTCGACCTCGGGCAGGGCGGGCGGCTGTCGCTGCCGGTGACCGCGGCCGATCCCGCGGTGCGCCGGACGCTCGCGGCGCTCGCCACTGCGGCGCTGGCAGCGGACGAGCCCGATCCCGCCCTGCGGCCGGGGCTGCTTGCGGCGGCGCACGGGCAGCTGATCGATACCGCCGCCGGACGGGCGCAGCTGCAGGGGACGCTCGGCCGCGCCGAGGCGCGCCTGCAGGAAGCGTCGGTCGCGCAGGCGGCCGAACGCGCGGCCCTCGCCGCGGAACGTGACGGACTGATCGGGGCGGATCCCTACGCGTCTGCCACCGACCTCGAACTTGCCCAGACCCGCATCGAAACGCTCTACGCCCTGACGGCGCGGCTGTCCCGCCTGTCGCTGGCGGCGTTCCTGCGATGATTCGGGCGGCGCTGACAGCGATCGCGCTGGTGCTGCCGGGTGCGCCGGTCTTGGCGCAGATCCGGCTGAAGGACCTCGTCGAGGTCGATGGCGTGCGCGGCAACGATCTGGTCGGCTACGGCCTGGTGGTGGGGTTGAACGGCACCGGCGACGGTTTGCGCAACACCCCATACACCGAGGAAATCCTCGCCAACCTGCTCGAACGGCTCGGCGTCAACATCGCCGGCGAGGCGGTGCGGCCGCGCAACGTGGCGGCCGTGTTCGTCACCGCAACGCTGCCGCCCTTCGCCCGGTCGGGCGGGCGGATCGACGTGACGGTCTCGGCCATCGGCGACGCCAAGAGCCTTCTGGGCGGCACCCTCGTCATGACGCCGCTCAACGGTGCCGATGGCCGCATCTATGCCGTCGCCCAGGGCACCGTGATCGCTGGCGGCGTGTCCGCCGGCGGGGCGGCTGCTACGGTCGTGCAGGGCGTGCCGACGGCAGGGTCGATCCCCGCCGGCGCGCGGATCGAGCGCGAGATCGATTTCGACTTCGCGGCGATGACCACGCTGCGCCTGGCCTTGCGCACGCCCGACTTCACCACTGCCGCCAGGATCGAGGCGGCGATCAACGCCGAGTTCGGTCGCGCCGTCGCCGTGATGGTAGACCCCGGGACCGTGGCGCTCGACCTGCCGGCGATGCGGATGCGGTCGCCTGCGCACGCGCTCAGCCGGATCGAGAACCTGCCGATCGACCCCGCGACGCGCGCGCGCGTGGTGATCGACCAAAGGTCGGGCACCATCGTCATGGGTGCGGACGTGCGCATCGGCCGGGTGGCGGTGGCGCAGGGCAACCTGACGCTGCGGGTAGACGAACGACCCGTGGTCGTGCAGCCCAACCCCTTCTCGCCTGGCGAGACGATCGTTGTGCCGCGCACCGACGTGGAAATTCAGAAGGGCGAGGGCCGATTGGCCGAGGTGTCGGGCGGGTCGTCGCTGTCGGAGCTCGTGGCCGGTCTCAACGCGCTCGGCGTGTCACCGCGCGACATGATCGACATCCTCAAGAGCATCCACGCCGCAGGCGCGCTGCACGCGGACCTCGTGATCCAGTAGCGGCGAACCCCGGCGCAGCGTCGGCACCCCGAGTTTTGCGGCACGCGTCCGTCAGGGGCTCGGGGCCGGGTCGGTGCCGGCCCATCGTCCGTCAGGCTGGCCAGTCCGACCGGGGGCCCGGCGCAGCCTCGGGGCGGCGCCGGGTCCGTTCGCGGCCGATTGTCCGCGCAGCGGGCGGACGCCCTCGTCTGCCTGCGTCGCAGGGCAGAGTGTCGTGCGGCAGCGCCGGTGCATGGCCCAATGCCCGTTCCGCCGCTGAAATCGCGAAGGCCGGCACAGTCCGGCCGTCAGCCGTAGCTGCGGACAAGAGCGCCGGCGATCAGCGGCCAGCCGTCGGCCACGACGAAGAAGGCGAGCTTGAAGGGAAGGGCGACCGCCGCCGGCGGCACCATCATCATCCCCATCGACATCAGCACGGCGGCGACGACGAGGTCGATCACAAGGAAGGGCAGGTAGATCAGGAACCCGATCTCGAAGGCGCGCGCGATCTCGCTGAGGAGGAAGGCCGGAACCAGGATCGACAGGGGCGCCTCGGGTCCGGCGACCGACGCGGCGCCCGGCCGCAGGGCTGCAAGGGCATCGTAGGTCCCGGGGTCGAGCCGTGCCGCCATGAAGCCCCGGAACGGTTCGATCGCCCGGGGCAGCGCCGTTTCGGGTGGCAGCGTGCCGTCGAACAGCGGGCCGATCCCGACCGTCCAGGCCTCGGTCAGGACCGGGTCCATCACATACCAGGTCAGGAACAGCGCTAGGCTGACGATCAGCATGTTGGGCGGTGCCGACTGCAGGCCGATCGCCTGCCGCAGGATCGACAGCACGGTGACGACGAAGGGAAAGCAGGTGATGGTGACCGCCAGGCCGGGCAACACGCTGATCAGAGACACGACCAGCAGAAGCTGCACCGCGCGCGCCGAGAACGATCCCTCGCCGAAGTCGAGCGATACCTGCTGCGCCGCGGCCGGGGCCGCTGCGAGCATGATGAGGACGACCGCCGGCAGGATGCGGTCGAGGCCCGCGATCCTCACGCGCCGGTCCGAAGGCTGGCGATCTCGGTCAGGCGGACGGCAAGCTGCCCGGCCTGATCGCCCTCGAGCTCCTGCAGTTCGCCCCGCGCGATCAGCCGGTCGCCCACGTACAGTTCCACAGGGTCCTCGACGCGCCGGTCGAGCGGCAGGACCGAGTCGCGCTGCAGCCGCAGCAGGTCTCGCACCGATGGCCGGGCGCGGCCGACCGAGATCGTGATCTCGATCGGCACCAGCGAAAAGGGATTGGCGCCATCACCGAGGCTTGCGGCAAGGTTATCGTCCATGTCTGTGCTCCGCTGCGCGTGGGTCGAGGTATTCGGCGACAAGCCGCGCGATCCGGTCGACCGCGCCGTCGAGGTCGATGCGCGTCTCCGAGGGGCCGGCGCGCAGGATCGCCTGCCCGAGCCCGAGCGCGGCGTCCGGCACGATCCGCACCGGCAGCTCGATCCCGTTGTCGATCAGCGCCGCTTCGGCATGTGGGACAGCGTCGGGGTGCAGCGCAAGATCGATCGGGGCATCGAGCGCGAGTTCGGCGTAGGGGCCGAGCGCCTCGGCGATCTGGGCCGGCAGCGACGCGCGCGCGATGGCTGGCAGAAGTTGCGCCGTCATCGCCTCGCACAGCGGACGGAAGGCCGCGGCGGCCTGCGCCCGCGCGGTGGCAAGATCGAGCGACAGGGAACGCAGGCTTTGCGCGATCGCTTGCCGCAGGCCGGCGGATTCGTCGGCCTGCGCGGCCACCGCATCGTCCCAGCCGGCGCGGTAGCCCTGTTCGAAGGCGGCGAGCCGCGAATCTTCGAGCTCTTCGCCGTCGAGGGTCAAGAAGCTGCGCGGCCCCTCGTCCGGGGTCTCGAACACCTCGAGCCGCAACCGGCCGGACGTCATCGCCGGTCCTCCCGCTCGTCCATCCAGCTGCGCAGGATTTCGACGGTCTCGGTCTGGCGCTCGGCGATCAGCCGACGCAACCGCTCGACCGCCGCATCGGCCGCGGGCGGATCGGCGGGACCGCGGGCCGCGGCCTCGGGCCGCGGTCCGGCCCCGTCGTCGATCTCGCCCTCAAGGACAGGCACGGGGGCCAGCGACGGCGACGGCAAGGCCGGCGCCAGTCCATCGTTCGTCCCGCGACGCGCACCGGTGACCATCGGCCGCAGGACGAAGAGCCCGAGCAGCAGCGCAACTGCCGCGATCACGGCCATCTGGATCAGCCGCATCGCGTCGAGCCCGGCGAGGAAGCCGGGCGCTTCGCCCGCAAGGTCGTCGGCCGGGCGCACGAACTGCATCGACTTGATCGTGATCACGTCGCCGCGCGCGGCGTCAAAACCGACGGCCGCAGCCACCAGATCCCGCAGGTCGGCAAGCTCGGCCTCACTGCGCGGCGACCAGGTGCCGGCGGCGTCGGTTGTCCCGTCAACCAGAACTGCCACCGTCAGCCGCCGGATCGCGCCGGGCGGTCGCTCCAGCGCGCGGGCGACTTCGGACACCTCGAAGTTCACCCGTTCGCGCGTGGTGGCTGCGTTCGACCGTGATTCACCCCCCTTGCCGGCATCGCCCTCGGGCAGGTTCGAGGCGACGGTGACGCCCGGCGCCGTGCCTTGCGACGATTCCGTCCGCTCTTCGGTGTCGGTGGCAATGGCGACGCGCCCCTGCGGATCGAGCCGGCGTTCGGTGATCGATTCGCGCTCGGTCACCACATCGACCGACACCTCGACCAAGGCCCGCCCGGCCCCGACGCGGGCCGCCATCAGCCGCTCGACGTTCGACCGAAGCGCCTCGGCGCGATCCTGCCCGGCACTGCCCGGCGTCGGCGCCGCATCGTCGGGCACGAGCCCGAGGGCCGAGTCGATGACTGCGACATCGGCCGGCACCAGCCCCGCGACCGAGGCTGCGACCATGTGCCGGATCGCCCGCGCCTGGTCGGCCGTCAGTCCGCCCGACCGCGTGGTGACCGTGACCGACGCGGTCGGGCGCGTCTCGCGCCGGAAGGGCGCGGGCGGGGGGGCCGCGATATGCACCCGCGCCGCGCGAACCGCGGGCGATGCGGCGATGGTCCGTGCCAGCTCGCCCTCCTTGGCGCGCAGATAGGCGGCATCGAACATCTGCGCGGTGGTGCCGAACCCCGACAGCCGGTCCAGAAGCTCGTATCCCGCGCCGCCGACCGCCGGCAGGCCTTCGGCGGCCAGCTGCATCCTGAGGGAATCGCGCTGATCCGCGTCGACGAAGATCGCCTCGCCGCGCACCGTGTAGGCGACGCCCCGCTGTTCCAGCGCCGCCACGACCTCGCCTGCTGCGGCGGGATCGAGGCCGGAATAGAGCAGCGCCTGCGCCGGCGCCGAGGCCATCCGCGCGAGGGCGAGCACGGCTACGAATACCGCCACCGCCGCACCGATCACGATCGCCCGCTGACGCAGGCCGAGGCCTGCCCAGGCGGGAAGGACATTCTGCACCGCGGCACCCCTGGAACGTTCCGCCAACAGGGGCGAGGAATCGCGGAACGGGCTTAATAATCCGTTAGACCCCTTCCGGCTATCCACATCGCGGGAGAAGGAGGGGCCGCGATGACCGATGCCGCAATGCCTGCCGCGCCGCGCCGCCGTGGCATCCTGCCGCTCGCGGTCGGCGGCGTCCTGGCCGTCGCCCTCGGCACGGCCGGATTCGTCGCGGCACGGTCGGGCCTCCTCCCCCTGCCGGCTGCGGCGCCCGCGCCCGCGGCCGCGCCAGGCCGCGACGCCGCCTTCGTTCCGGTGCCGCCGGTCATCGTGACGCTCGGCCCCGGAAGCCGGCACCGCCACCTGCGGTTCGTCGCGCAGCTCGAGGTTGCCCCGGCCGAGGCGGCGGCGGTCGAGCGGCTGATGCCGCGCGTCCTCGACGTGCTGAACGGCTATCTGCGCGCGGTCGAGCCGGCAGAGCTCGAACAGACGGGTGCGCTGTTCCGCCTGCGCGCGCAGATGCTGCGGCGGATCCGGACGGTCGTCGGCGAGGGCAGGGTGCATGACCTGCTGGTCACCGAATTCGTGCTGAACTGAAGGAGGGCGACATGGAACTGATCGCCGATGCGATGCTGGCCGCCGGCGCCTTCGGCGCGGCCGTCTACTGTTATGTGCTGTCGCGCCGCCTTGCCCGCTTCGCCACGCTCGAAACGGGCATGGGCGGGGCGATCGCCGTGCTGTCTGCGCAGGTTGACGACCTGACGCGCGCGCTCGGCCGGGCGCAGGAAACGGCCGCCTCGTCTGGCGCGCAGCTGGCCGACCTCACCCGCCGGGCCGAGGCGGCCGCGGCGCGGCTCGAGGTCCTGGTGGCTTCGCTGCACGACCTGCCCGAGCCCGACGCAGCCGACGCCGACACGGGCGATCGGCGGATGCGGTTCGTGCGCCGGCGCGGGACGCGGGCGGAGGGCGGCGAATGACCGCCGCGGCCGCTCGGCCCCGCCGCCGCGGCACGCTCCTGGTGCTTGCGGGCCTTCTCGCGCTGTCCGGGACGATCCGGGTGGGCCTCGGACTGGGCGAGGCGCGGGCGCTGATCCCGGACGCGGCGATGCCGACGGCAGGTGAACCCGCGGCTGCCTGCGCTCCTCCGCCGGCCGCGGTCGCCGCCGCCCTGTCGGCGCGCGCCGCCCAGGTCGAGACGCGCGAGGCCGCCCTGGCCGACCGGCTGGCCGCGCTGGCACTGGCCGAGGCGGCGATCGCCCGGCAGCTTGCGGACCTGCAGGCGGCCGAGGCGGCGCTGTCCGAGACGCTGGCCCGGTCCGATGGCGCGGCCGAGGCCGACCTCGCCCGGCTGACCGCCGTCTACGAGACGATGCGTCCGAAGGACGCCGCCGCCCTCTTCGAGGCGATGGAGCCCGAATTCGCCGCGGGCTTCCTCGGCCGGATGCGGCCCGATGCGGCGGCGGCGATCCTCGGCGGCATGGCGTCCCCGTCCGCCTACCGCGTCAGCCTTCTTCTGGCGGCGCGCAACAGCGCCGTTCCGCGCGAATAACCGGAAAGCCGATCTTAACCCGGGCCGGGCACGAGTCGCGGCGACCGGACGGAGGACCACCATGCTCGGAATCGCGGGGATCGGCGTCATCTTCGTGATGGTGTTCGGGGGCTACGTCGCGGCGGGCGGCAAGCTCGGCATCATCCTGCATGCCCTGCCGTTCGAGCTTGCGATGATCGCGGGCGCCGCGATCGGCGCGTTCCTGATCGGCAACGACACGGGCACCATCCGCGCCACGCTGCGCGACGTCGGCAAGGTGTTCCGCGGGCCTCGATGGAAGCCGGCCGATTACCGCGACCTTCTGTGCCTCTTGTTCGAACTCATTCGGATCGCGCGCAGCAACCCCGTGGCGCTCGAGGAACATATCGAGGAACCGGGAAAGTCGCCGCTGTTCGCGCGCTACCCGCGCATCAGCGCCGACCACGAGACGGTCGATCTCATCTGCGACACGTTGCGCGCGGCCGCGATGAATTACGACGACCCCCATCAGGTCGAGGAGGTTCTGGACAAGCGGATGGAGGCCAATCGCGCCCATGCGCTGCACACGGCCCATGCGCTGCAGACGATGGCGGACGCGCTGCCCGCGCTCGGCATCGTGGCGGCGGTGCTGGGGGTGATCAAGACGATGGGCGCGATCGACCAGCCGCCCGAGATCCTCGGCAAGATGATCGGCGGGGCGCTGGTCGGCACCTTCCTCGGCGTGTTTCTCGCCTACGGGATCGTCGGCCCCTTCGCCACGCGCCTGCGGTCGATCGCCGAGGACGACGGGCATTTCCATCAGCTCGTGCGCGAGGTGCTGGTGGCCAACCTGCACCGCCACCCCGCCAACCTCTGCATCGAGGTGGGGCGGCAGAACACGCCCCACCACGTCCGGCCCAGCTTCGGCGAAATCGAGACGGCGCTGCGCACGCTCAAGGCGGATGCGGCATGATCCGCGGGCTGCTCCTTGCGCTGATCCTCGGCCTCCTGCCGGTTGCGGCCGCGGCACAGACCGCAACGTTGCGCGCGGGCGAGCACCGGGGGTTCACCCGGCTGGTGCTGACGCTGCCAGCGCCGTCGAACTGGCGCTTCGGCCGCACGCCGGACGGCTACGAGCTGCGCTTCGAGGGGGCATCCCCGCGGCTTGACCTTTCGGCAGTGTTCGACCGGATCCCGCGCGACCGGCTGATGTCGGTCTGGTCCGATCCCGCGACGGGTGCGCTGCGCCTCGGCCTGCGCTGTGCCTGCCACGGCGTCGCCTTCGCGGCCCGACCCGCCGTTGTGGTCATCGACCTGCGCGACGGGCCGCCTCCGCCAGGATCGGGCTTCGAACGGGCGATCGACGCGCCGGACGGGCCCGCTCTTCCGCCCCTCAACGCCCGCGCGACGCCCCGGCCGCGCGCGCGGCCGCGCGACTTCGCACCGCCGGCCGCGTCGCCGCCCGCCTACGACTGGCTGGCGACGCCGGCGCTGACGCCGCCGCCGGTGCCCGCCCCGGTCGCGCCGATGCTGCCGGATGCCGCGGCGGCGGACCTGCGCGCGGCCATCGTCGACCAGATCGCCCGGGCCGCCAGCAGCGGGATCGTGGACCCGGCGGTGCGGATCGCGCGTCCCGCAGCGCCGCCGGTCGGCGGCGACGCCGCAGCGACCGCGGACGCTGGCGCCGCCGCGCCCGTCATGGACACCGGGCCCGGCCTGATCGCCACGCCCGAGGGCTCGTCGCCCGCGCCGACGGCCGGCGACGGGCGCGACTGCGTGCCGGATGCCCGGCTCGCCTTCCTCGCGTCGCCGGATCGCGGGGCGGGCCCGGTCTGGGACGCGCTTCCGCCCGAACCGGACGATATCGACGCCGCCGCCGCCCTGCGCCTCGCCGAAGCCTTCCTTGCACGGGGATTCGGGGCAGAGGCAACGGCGATCGCGGCGGCGTTCGACCTGCCGGACGCGGACCGGGCCCTGATCGCGGCCCTCGCCGCGGCCGTGGACGACACGCCGGCACCGGCCGCCAGCCCGCTTGCCGGGATGCAGACCTGCGACGGCGACGCCGCACTCTGGGCATTGCTGACGATGGCCCCGCCGACCCCCGGCGCGCCGGTTGCGGGCACGGCGGTGCAGCGCACCATCCTCGCCCTGCCGCCCGCCCTGCGCGCGACCGTCGGCCCCCGCGCGGCGGAGCGTCTGCTGGCTGCCGGGCAGGACTCCGCCGCGCGCGCCGTGCGCGATGCCGTGGCCCGCGCGACGGACGATCCCGCAGCTGTCGGGTTGGTCGACGCGGGACTCGCCCTGCGCGAGGGTGCGCGCGAGCGCGCCGAGGCGGGGCTTCGGACCCTGTCGGACACGTCCGGCGAAGCGGGCGCCCGGGCGCTGGCGCAGCTGGCCGACAGCATGGTGGATCGCGGCGCGGTGCCGGACGAGGCGACGGCGCTGGCCCTCGCCGCAGCCGAGCGGACCGCCCGCGGGACCGCGGCAGGCATAGAGATCGCGCGCGCCCTCGCCCGCACCGCGGCCGCCCGCGGCGATTTCGCCGAGGCATTCGCCGTGGCCGCCGGCGCGGGGGGCGATGCGGCGGGTGCAGTCTGGGCGATCCTCGCGGCGCGCGGCGGTGACGAGGCGGTGATCCGTCACGCGGTCGGCGACGGGCCGCAGCCCGCCCTGCCGATCGGTACGCGCCGGGCCGTCGCCGACCGGTTGCTGGACCTCGGCCTCGCCGACACTGCAGCCGTCTGGCTGCTGCCGCCTGCGGCACCGGTGCCGCCGCCCGAGGATGCGATCCGCCTTGCGCGGTCCGCCCTCCTGCGCGGCGATGCGCGCGACGCGCTGCGGGTTCTGGCGGGCGCCGCGGATGCGGAGGCCGCGGCGCTGCGGGCCGCGGCGCGCGACCGGCTCGGCGACGCCGCCGGCGCTGCCGAGGCCTGGCTTGCAGCAGGCCAGCCGGACCGCGCGGCCCGCACGGCCTGGCGCGCGCGGGACTGGGCCCTGGCGGCCGCCATAGGCGCGGACCACGCGGGTGCGCTGCCGGAAGCAGCCGGAGACCTGATCGCCGCTGTCGCGCCGCCGCCCGCCGGTTCCGGCGCAGCGCCCGGCGACGTCGCCGGCCAGCCCGGCCTTCAGGCCCCGGCCGCCGCTGCGCCGGTCACACTGGCGGGTGCGGCGGAACGGCTGGCCGAGGCCGAACGCCTGCGCGGCCGGATCGACGAGCTTTTCGCCGCCTTCCCCGCCCCCTGACGGTAGGGGAACGCTAACCATCCGCCGCTACTGAGGTGGCAGCGGTCGAGCACCGCCGCCCGATGAGGGAGAACCCGCCCGTGCCGCACAGGCCCGTCGCCCGATGCCTTGCCCTCTTGATCGCGCTGGCGACGGTGCCGGGCCCGGTCGCGGCCGGGCCGGCACGCGCGCAACCCGCTGCCGCGGACCCGGATGAACGCCTCTGCGCCGCGGCGGCCGATCTGGCCGCGGTCGCGACCGGCGTGCCACGCGGGGTGCTGCAGGCCGTGATGCTGGCCGAAAGCGGGCGTCGGGGCGCCGCTTCGGGCAGCGGCTGGCCCTGGGCCGTGAACCAGGGCGGCGCGGGCGCCTATCACCCCGACCGGCGGTCGGCGCTTGCAGCCGTGAACGCCGCGCTTGCCTCGGGCGTGCGCAACATCGACCTCGGCTGCTTCCAGCTCAACTGGCGCTGGCACGGCAGCGCCTTCGACGGCCCCGACGCGATGCTGGATCCGGTGCGCAACGCCGCCCATGCCGCGCGGTTTCTGCGCGCTCTGCATGCGGAGTTCGGCGACTGGCAGGCGGCAATCGGCGCCTATCACTCGCGCGATCCCGACCGTGCCGCGCGCTATGCCGGCCGGGTGGCCGCGCTGATGGCGGCCGCGCCCGCAGCGCCCGCGGCGGAGCCTCCGCCGCCGCAACGCCAGCGTCAGCGGGGGCCGGGGTTCCCGCTTCTGCAGGGGACCGCGCGGGGCCCGTCGCTGTTCGCGGGCGGGGGCGACGTGCAGCCCCTGGTCGCGCCCGCCCGCGCTCCGCTCTTGCGCGAGGGCTGAGATGAAGCGCCTGCCCCTGCGCGCGCCCGACCTGTTCCGGCCGACCGTCCTTCTCGCGCTCGCCATCATGACGGTGATCGTCATGATGATCCTGCCGGTTCCGGCGATCGTGCTCGACATCGGCCTTGCCCTGTCCTTCGCGCTTGCCGTGATGATGCTGACGGTGACGCTGTTCATCGAACGGCCGCTCGATTTCTCGACCTTCCCGACGATCCTGCTGGCCTCGCTGATGCTGCGGCTGTCGCTGAACGTTTCGTCCACCAAGCTGATCATCAGCGAGGGGCATTCCGGCACCGGCGCGGCGGGTTCGGTGATCGAGGGGGTCGCGCAGTTCGTGATGGGCGGGTCGGTCGTCGTCGGCCTGGTGGTGTTTTGCGTCCTGATGATCGTGAATTTCGTCGTCATCACCAAGGGCGCGGGCCGCATGGCCGAGGTTGGGGCCCGGTTCGCGCTGGACGGGATGCCGGGCCGGCAGCTGGCCATCGACGCCGACATGCAGGCAGGGGCCATCGACCACGCCGAGGCGAAGGCGCGCCGGGCCACCGAACTCGCCGAGACGAACTTCTTCGGCTCGCTCGACGGCGCGTCCAAGTTCGTCAAGGGCGATGCGGTGGCGGGGCTGCTGATCACCCTCCTGAACATCGTCGTGGGCATGGCCATCGGCGTGATCGGGCACGGCCTG
Source organism: uncultured Paracoccaceae bacterium (assembly GCA_938028765.1). Taxonomy (GTDB): domain Bacteria; phylum Pseudomonadota; class Alphaproteobacteria; order Rhodobacterales; family Rhodobacteraceae; genus CALIZF01. Next base: position 28,396 of record CALIZF010000072.1, on the reverse strand, counting down.
AGCTTCGGCCGGGCGTTCGAGACCTACACGATCCTGACCGTTGGCGACGGCCTTGTGAACCAGATCCCCGCCGTGATCACATCGATCGCCGCGGCGCTCCTCTTGGCGCGCGGGGGATCGCAGGGCGCGACCGACGTGGCGCTGTTCGGGCAGCTTGGCCGCTACCCCGGCGCGCTCGGCACGGTGGCAGCGCTGATGGCGCTGTTCGCGCTGGTGCCGGGCATGCCGTTCCTGCCCTTCATGGTTGGCGCGGGCGTCTTCGGCGCTGCGGCCTTCGTTGCCCGCGCACGGCCGCAGGACGCCGCGGTCCCCCCGCCGGCCGACCAGCCCGCCGCCCCGGCGCGGCTGGGCGATGCGCTCGACTTCGACGAGATCCATGTCGAATTCGCCCACGACCTGGTCGCGATGGTGCTCGATCCCGCGACCGGCCTCGATGCGCGGATCGGCAACATCCGCACCCATGTCGCGCAGACCTATGGCCTGATCCTGCCAGAGATCCGCCTGACCGACGACCCGCGCCTGCCCGAGGGGCACTACCGCATCCGCATCCAGGGGGTCGAGCACGCGCGCGACGTGCTGCGCCCCGGCCGGGTGCTGGCGCTGGCCGCCGGCGGCACCCTGCCCGAGGGGGAGGAGGTGCGCGAACCGGTCTACGGCGCACCCGCGCGCTGGATTGCGGCCGCCGACCAGGACGCGGCGGCGATCGCGGGCGTCACCGTCGTGACCCCTACCGAGGTTCTGGCCACCCACCTGCTTGAGGTGATCCGCGGCAACCTCGGCCGACTGATGACCTTGCGCACGCTGCGGCGCCTTCTGGACGAGTTCGCCGCCGTCAGCGACCCCGCGCGCGCCACCGCCAACCGGCGGCTGCTGGACGAGCTGATCCCGGACCGCGTGCCGGTGGATCTGCTGCTGGCGGTGCTGAAGCTGTTGCTGGAAGAACGGGTGTCGATCCGCAACCTGCCCCTCATTCTCGAAGCGATCGCCGAGGGGCGGGCGGCCGCCCCGACGCCCGAGGCGCTGTGCGATCATGTCCGCCGCCGTCTCGGGTTCCAGATCGTGGCGGAGCTGCGCCGACCCGACGGGACGCTGCCGCTGGTTCAGCTGGCGCCGGAGTGGGAAGGCACGTTCATGCAGTATCAGCTGCCGACCGACCGCGTCCCGCCCGAGGTGGCGCTGCCGGCCGAAACCTTCGCGCGGCTGTCGCAGGGCCTTGCCGACCGGATCGCCGCGGCGACCGAGGCAGGCACCCAGCCCGCCGTCGTGGTGGCCGGCCCGCGCCGGCGCTTCGTGCGGTCGGTGCTGTCGGCGCGCGGGCTCAATACGCCGGTCCTCGCCTACGACGAACTCGGCGCGGGCGTGCGGCCGGCGCTGGTCGGGGTGGTGGCGGCATGACGGCGGTCGCCCTGGCGGCGGATCTTCTGCGCACGGGCGAGCCGCTGCTGTGGGCCGCGTTTCTCGTGTTCTGCCGGGTCGGCACGGTGATGGCGGTGCTGCCGGCCTTCGGCGAACAGTCGGTGCCCGCCCGGGTGCGCCTCGTCCTGGCGGGTGCGTTCACCGCCGTCGTCGCCCCGGCGGCGATGCCCCTGATGCCCGCCGGCGTGCCCGCCCTGCCCGCCCTGCTGGCCGAGGTGGCGGCGGGCCTGATCCTGGGCCTCGGATTCCGCCTTCTCGTCCATGCGTTGCAGACCGGGGCCACGATCATTGCGCAATCGACCGCACTTGCGCAGATCGCGGGCGCTGCGGCCGAGCCGCAGCCGGCCATTGGCCACCTGATGGTGGTGGCGGGACTTGCGCTGGCGGTATCCGCGGGCCTGCACGTGACGGTGGCCGAGGCGCTGATCCGGTCCTACGACGCGCTGCCGGCGGCCCGGTTTCCCGCTGCGGCCGATGTCGCGGACTGGGGCGTGGTGCAGGCCGGCCGTGCCTTCGCGCTGGCCTTCGCGATCGCCGCCCCCTTCGTCATCGCCTCGCTGCTCTACAACGTTGCGCTCGGCGCGATCAACCGGGCGATGCCACAGCTGATGGTTGCGCTGGTCGGCGCCCCGGCGCTCAGCCTCGGCACCCTCGCGCTTCTCGCCGCCGCGGCGCCGGTCGGCCTTGCGGCCTGGACGGCGGCGATGGCCGGCTACGGGTCTGCGCCCTTCGGGCCGGCGCGATGAGCAGCGCGGACGACGGCGCGGCGGAGAAGCCCCACGACCCGAGCGAGCGCAAGCTCGACGAGGCGCGGCGAAAGGGCGACATTCCGCGCAGCGCCGATCTGGCTGCTGCCGCGGCGCTCGGCTGCCTCGCGGCCGGTTCAGCCGTGCTGGCCGACGTGCTGCTTCACGGGTTCGGCGCGGCAGGGGCTGCGCTGATCGGCGCCGCGCACCGCATCACGCTGGACACGGGCGGCGCCGGCCGCGCTGCCATCGCGGGCTATGCCGCCGAGGTCGCGGGCGCGGTCGCCGCCCTGATCCTGCCCTGCGCGGCAGCCGCGCTGATCGCGGTGCGCGCGCAGGGGCCGATCGTGCTGGCGGGCGCGAGGCTGGTGCCGCAGTTGTCGCGGATCTCGCCGCTTGCGGGTCTGCGCAACCGGTTCGGCGCGTCCGGCCTCGTCATGTTCGGCAAGAGCGTGGTGAAGTTCGCGCTGACTGTCGCCGCGCTGGCGCTGCTCGTCCGGGCCGAGCTGCCGCGGATCGTCGCGGCCGCCGGGCTGGACGCGCGAGGTGCCGCGCAGGCGATGGTGACAGTCGCGCTGACCTTCGCCGGGATCCTCGCCGCATTGCAGGCGGCGATCGCGGCGCCCGACTACCTCTGGCAGCGGTTCGACCATCGCCGCCGCCTGCGTATGTCGCACCAGGAGCTGCGCGAGGACGTGAAACAATCCGAGGGCGACCCCCATGTGCGCGCGGTGCGCCGGCAGCGTGCGGTCGCGATCGCCACGAACCGGATGATGGCCGAGGTGCCGACCGCCGATGTCGTGATCGTCAATCCGACGCATTATGCCGTCGCTCTGCGCTGGAACCGGGCATCGGGTCGTGCGCCCGTCTGCGTCGCCAAGGGCACCGATGGCCTCGCGCTGCGGATCCGCGCGGCGGCCGAGGCGGCGGGCGTGCCCCTGCGCCACGATCCGCCGACCGCACGGGTGCTGCATGCGATGCTCGAGGTGGGCGACGAGATCCGGCCCGAGCATTATCGCGCCGTTGCCGCCGCGATCCGCTATGCCGAAGCCGCGCGCCGGCGTGCGCGCCAGCGGGGCCTGCGGTGACCGACCGCGACCGCCTCGCCCGGCTGGCAGCCCTGACAGCGGCGGTCAGCGACGCGCGCCTCGCAGCGCTGGCCGCCGCCGAAGGCCGTCGGGCCGCGGTGGCGGCGGCGATCGCGGCGCTGGACGCGGCGGCATCGCGGCCGGCGGACGGCCTCGATCCCGTGGCCGCGGCGGCTGTGGCCCTGCGGCACCGGGTGTGGGCCGAGGCGCGGCGGTCGCAGCTGAACGCCGAACTCGCGCGCGCGTCGGTCGCGGCGATCGAGGCGCGGGCCACGGCGGCGCGCGCCTTCGGCCGGGCGCAGGCCTTCGCCACGCTCGCGGCGGCGGCCGGCCGCGACCGCCGGCGCGGGCAAGGTCAGCCGTCCTGACGCACGAGATCGACGATCAGCACGTCGGTGACCACCGGCCCCATGACCGCGACCGCCGCCTCCAGGAGCGACCGGCGCACGGCGGCGAGGGCCGTGGGGTCGGTATAGGTGCCACGGAAGCCGCCCGCGTTGGCATGGTCGAAGAGGACGCGCAGCAGCGCGTCGCGGATCTTCGGCTCGCGGGCGTAGACCGCCTCGGTCTGCCCCGCCTTGACCTCGAGGCTGAGCGCGAGGATCACCAGCGCGGCGACCGATCCGCGCTCGACCACCGGAACGATGAACTGGTTCGTCAGCCGGACGTAGTCCCGTGGTCCGGCCGCGGGTGCCGCGCCCTCGGCGGGCGGCGGTGCGGGCGGCCGCAGGGCAAGACCGGCGCCGACGCCGGCGCCGAGGCCGGCAAGCGCCATCGCCAGCGGCAGCAGGATCGCGCGCGCCATGGTCAGAACGGCAGCAGGGTGTCGGCCACCTGCTGTCCCCAGGCCGGCTGCTGGACGTCGCTGATCTGGCCGCGTCCGCCGTAGGCAATCCGCGCGCCCGCGATCTTGTCGTAGGTCACCTCGTTCTGGCGCGAGATGTCGGCGGGCCGGACGAAGCCGGTGACGATCAGCTCGCGCAGCTCGTAGTTCACCCGCACCTCCTGCTGGCCCTCGATCCGCAGGACACCGTTCGGCAACTCGTCCACGACCGTCGCGGCGACCCGCAGGAGCAGCCGTTCCTTGCGCCGCACCGACCCGTTGCCCGAATAGGAGGTGTCGCCGCCGACCTCGACCGCGGTCGCCATACGTGCGCCGGCGGGAAGGTCGGCGTCGATCCGCTGCGGCAGGCCGAACAGCTGCGGAATGCCCATGCGGCTCCGTCCCTGGCGGTCGCGGCTGGTGGCGTTCGAGATCTCGGCGCGCTCGTCGAGGGCGATCACCACCGTCAGGATGTCGCCGCGCCGTGCAGCCCGGCGGTCGCCGAGCAGGGACGAGCTCGACGCACTCCACAGCGAGGCGTCGGCGGCCGGCCGCCCCGCATTGCTGCTGACCGGGAGGGGCGCCGAATACATCGCGTGGTGCTGGGTCGAGCCTTCCAGCGGCGAGAATGCCGGCGCGCGGCCCACGTCGCCGATGCGTCCGCAGGCGGCGAGGGCGACGAGGCCGAGGCAGGTCAGGCGGCGCATGGGACCTCCTTCGATCAGGGGATGGCACGAGGGCCGACGGCCACGCTGCCGTCGGCCCGGACCCGGCCGGTGACGATGGCGCGCGAGGCGAGGTTCATCACCCGAACCGTCGCGCCGATGCCCCCGCGATCGAGCGCGCGCCCCTCGGCCCGGATCGACAGGGCGCCGGCGTCGAAGGCGATGGGCACGATCTGGTTGCGCTCGACCACTGCCGGCGGCGAGAGGTCCTCAGGCCGGATCGGCCGTCCTGCATAAAGGATCGTCCGCGCCTCGAGCCCGATTGCAGCCGCCGGATCGTCGAGCGCGCCCGGGGACGTCCCGGCGACCAGCGCCACATCGGCGGCCGACAGCACCGACATGGCCCGGATCGTGCGGGCCGCCACGAGGGTATCGGCCTCGGCCGGCACGGCGAGGCACAGAAGGACCAGCCAGCGCATCAGCGCACCTGGGTCGTGGCGGCCAGCATCTGGTCGGCGGCCGCAATGACCTTGGCGTTGAGTTCGTAGCCGCGCTGCGCTTTGATCAGTTCGGTGATCTCGCGCACGGCATCGACCGAGCTTTCCTCGAGATAGCCCTGCCGCAGGGTGCCGAGGCCGTCGACGCCCGGATTGCCGGGCTGCGCCGGGCCTGATGCCGCGGTCTCGACGAAGAGGTTCGATCCGATCGCCTCGAGGCCCTTGTCGTTGGCGAAGGCAGTCAACTGCAGCTGGCCCAGTTCCTGGGGCTCGACCCGGTCGGCGAAATAGGCCCAGACCGCACCCGATGCGCTGATCGAGATGCTGCGCGCCTCGGGCGGAATGGTGATGCCGGGGGCCACGACATGGCCGTCGGCCGTCACGATCTGCCCCTCGGCCGAACGTTTCAGGCTGCCGTCGCGGGTATAGGCGGCCCCGCCCGAGGGGAGCGTCACCTCGAGGTATCCGCGCCCCTCGATCGCCACGTCGAGATCGCCCCCGGTTTCCGTCAGCGGTCCCTGTGCCAGCATCACCGACACCGCCGCCGGCCTGACGCCGAGGCCGACCTGGATCCCGGTCGGCAACACCGTGCCGTCGGCGGCCGCGACCGTGCCGGGGCGTGCGACCTGCTGGTAGTGCAGGTCCGCGAATTCGGCCCGCCGCGCGTTGTAGCCTGTGGTGGACATGTTCGCGAGATTGTTCGACACAACATCGACCCGCATTTGCTGGGCCGCCATGCCGGTTGCAGCGATCTGAAGCGCCTTCATGCGACCCTTCCTCAGCGGCCGGTGATCTGGATGACGGCGCGGATGCGCTCGTCCTCGCGGTCCATCAGGCGTTGCCCGGCCTCGTAGGCGCGACTGACCTCGATCATCCGCGCGATCTCCAGCACCGGATCCACGTTCGCGCCCTCGAGGTGGCCCTGCAGGAGGGTTGCCCCGTCCTCGACCGGCACGACCTCGCCCGCGGAAAAGCGCGTGCCGCCGGTATGACGCAGCGTCGTGGCGTCGGCGGGCTGCCACAGACCGATGCGCGCGACCGGCTGGCCGTCGGCCGACAGCGTGCCGTCGGGGGCGAGCGCGACAGCACCCGCACCGGGCGGCACGGTGATTGGCCCCCCGCCGTCGTCGAGCAGACGAAACCCGTCGGGTGTCACGAGATCCCCCGCGTCGTTCGGCGTGAAGTGACCCGCCCGCGTCAGCCGCTCGCCCTCAGGCGTCTCGATCAGGAAGAATCCGGGACCGCGGATGGCGAAGTCGTATGCACCGCCCGTCGGGCTCGCCTCGGCCTCGGTCAGGTCCACCGCGCGGGCCGAGGCGCGCCCCATCGACAGCGACGGGTCGGCGCCAAGGCGCCGGATGTGCTCAGCGAAGATCACCCCCTCGCGCCGGAAGCCGGTGGTCGAGAGATTAGCGATGTTGTTGGCGATCACCGCCATCTCGCGCGCAAGCCCTGCCTGTCGCGCAAGGCCCGTGTAGATGGTATTGGCCATGCCCTATCCTCCCGCGATCAGCGGCACGACACGGTCGGTGAAGAAGGCCACCAGCGTCGCCGTCATGAAGCTCATCGAGACCCAAAAGACCGCCAGCATCGCGCCCACCTTGGGCACGAAGGTCAGCGTCATTTCCTGCACCGAGGTCAGCGCCTGGAGCAGCCCGATGGTGACGCCCGCGATGAGCGCGGCGGCCAGGACCGGCGCCGAGATCACGACCGCCACCCAGATCCCCTGGCGCAACATGTCGTAGATGACCGCCTCGCCCATCACACCGGCATCCGCAGGATTTCCTGATAGGCTTCCACGACCCGGTCGCGCAGGGTGACGGCCGTCTCGACTGCCGTCTGGGTGGCCGACAGCGCCTGGACGAGCACGTAGGGGTCGGCCTCGCCGGCCATCGCCGCCATCGAGACCTGCTCGCCGCGGTCGAGGATGCGCATGAACTCGGCCGCGAAGGCGCCGAGCGTGCCGCTGCCGCCGGCCGGGTCGGGCGCTGCCGCGCTTCGGGCGGCCGCATAACCCTCGGCCGCGAGGTTCGTCCTGATGTCCATTCTGGACCTCCGTTCTGGATCGTCGGGTCAGCGGCGCAGGGTTTCGATCAGGGCCGAAACCATGCTCCGCGTCTGCTCGAAAAGGCGCAGGTTCGCCTCGTAGCTGCGTTGCGCCTCGCGTGCGTCGGCAAGCTCGATCACGAGATCGACGTTGGAGCCGTCGTGGAAGCCCTCGGCATCGGCCAGCGGATGTGCGGGATCGTGCACCCGCGCGAGCGGCGAGGGATCGAGCCGCACCGGGCCGAGCGTCAGGCCCCCCCGCGCATCGAGGCGGAACTCCACGGTCTTGCGGCGATAGCCGGGCGTGTCGGCATTTGCGACATTCTCGGTCACATGGCGCAGGCGGCGTCCCTGCGCCTCCATCCCCTGGGCGGACAGGGCGAGCGTGCGGGCGATGTCGGTCATGGCCTAGCGCCGTCCCAGGGCGGTCTTGATGGCGCCTGACAGCGCCTCGCGGATGGCCAGGGCCATGTCGTGCTGCATTCGCACCTCGGCGGCGCGGACCATCTCCTGCTCGAGCGAAACGGCATTGCCGTTGGGGGATGGCCGGCCAGGCAATGTGACGGGTTCCAGCGCCGTCCCGCCGCCCGGCCCGAAGTGCCCCGGCCGCGTTGCCCTGAACCCCGGCCCCCCGGCCTCGCGCAGCGCATCGGCGAAGGCGGGCATGTCCTGCGGGCGGTAGCCGGGTGTGTCGGCGTTGGCGACGTTGCGCGCGATCAGCTGCTGGCGTGCGGCGGCATGGGCCGCCATCGCGCGCGCCATGCCCATGGCCTTGACGGTGTTCTCGAACATCGGGGCTTCTCCCTCGACTGCTACACGTGGTCTTAAGCCTGATTCCTTTAGGAACCGTTCGCGGCAGCAGGGAGGGCGGCGATGGATCCGGTGCAGGCGCTGACGGCAGAGATGGAGGCCCTCCGGCCGGTCGCCCGCTGCGGGCGCGTTGCCGCGATCACGCGCGGCGTGCTGGAGGTGCAGGGCCTCGACCGCGCCGTGGCCGTCGGCGACCGGGTCGAGGTCGAGGGGCGCGGTGGGGCCGCGGCGACGGGCGAGGTGATCGGACTTGCGGCCGGCCGGGTCGTCGTGCTGCCGGACCCGGGGATCGAGGGGCTCGCCATCGGCGATGCGGTCGTCGCCTCGGGTCCGGCGGTGCTTGCGCCCCATGAGGGGTGGATCGGCCGCATCGTCGATCCCTTCGGCAACCCGCTCGACGGCCGTCCCCTGCACCGCGGTGCCCGACCGCGGCCCATCCGCGCCGCGGCGCCGCCGGCGGGGCAACGGCGCGGCCTCGGCGCACGTCTGGAAACCGGGATGCGCGTCTTCAACACGCTGCTGCCGCTGGTCCGCGGGCAGCGCATCGGCCTGTTCGCCGGCTCGGGCGTCGGCAAGTCGACGCTGCTAGGCCGGTTCGCCACCGGCGTGGCGGCCGATGTGGTGGTCGTCGCCCTGATCGGCGAACGCGGGCGCGAGGTCCGCGAATTCGCCGAAGGGGTGCTGGGCGCGGCAGGCATGGCCCGGACGGTGATCGTCGCCGCGACATCGGACCTGTCGCCGCTGGTGCGCCGCCGCTGCGCCTGGGCGGCCATGGCGGTGGCCGAGCATTTCCGCGACGCGGGCGCGCAGGTGCTGCTTCTGGCCGATTCGGTGACGCGCTTTGCCGACGCGCACCGCGAGGTCGCGCTGGCGGCCGGCGAGGCGGCCAGCCTGCGCGGTTACCCGCCGTCGCTAGCGCACCAGATCATGGCGCTGACCGAACGTGCGGGGCCGGGCGCGGGCGCGCAGGGCGACATCACGGCGGTGTTCTCGGTCCTCGTCGCAGGCTCCGACATGGAGGAACCGGTTGCGGACATCCTGCGCGGGGCGCTCGACGGGCATGTGGTGCTCGACCGCAGGATTGCGGAACGCGGCCGCTTTCCGGCGATCGACGTTCTTCGATCGGTGTCGCGCGCGCTGCCGCGGGCTGCGACGCCGGACGAGAACGCCTTGATCGCCGAGGCGCGGCGGCTTCTGGGCGCCTACGACCGGGCGGAGCTGATGATCCAGTCGGGCCTCTACGCCCGTGGCAGCGATCCGACGGTGGATACCGCGATCCGCGTCTGGCCGGCGCTGGACGCCTTTCTTGCCGAGGAGGAGCCGGGTGACACGGCTGCCAGTTTCCGCAGGCTGGCGCAGGCCCTCGGCGCGGCCACCCCGCGCTGAGGGTCAGCCGCGCGCGGTGGCCTGCAGCAGGGCCAGCGCCGCCATCCCGGGCGCCCCCGCTGCCGGCCCGCCGCCGGCGCGCAAGAGGTAGCGCTGCAGCAGCCGTTCCACCTGGCGCGGATCGGCGAAGACCGACAGATCGGCCTGCCCGGTCAGCTCGCGGGTCCGGTCGCGCAGCACCGCCACCTGCCGATCGAGATCGAGCGCGCCGAACGATGTCGGCAGGCCGAAGGCGCCGTCGAACACCGCGCGCAAGGGCGGGTTGCCCAACAGCGACAGCCAGCGGGTGCCCTCCGCCATCTCGCGCCCGGCAAGGTCGGCCAGCTCGCGCCGCGCGTTCAGCGCCAGCCGAAGGCTCTCGTCGCGCCGGCCGACCGCGATCTCGAACGACCGGGTCTTCCACTGCTCGAGGATGCGGTCGGCGAAACCGCCGATCCGGTTGCGGGGCACCGCGAAGTCGCCAAAGCCGAAGGCGGCGGAAAAGGCGCGGTATCGCTTGTCGGCCAGCCGGTTCGACAGGGCCTGCGGGTTCAGCGTCCCGTCCTCGAGGACGCGCCGCAGGAAGGCACGGTTGTCGAGGTCCGCCTCGAGGCCGAAGGCGGTCAACGCCACGCGCAGGAGCCGGCGGTCCGACACGAGGTCCTCGGCAGTGCCGACATCGCCGATCCGCGCGCGGAAATAGGCCTCGTCCCGACGTGCGGCGGGCTGCGCGTCGAAGGCGGCGCGCTGGCGCGCCATCGTGCGGTCGAGGAACGCAAGTCCCCCCGGCCCGCCGAGCGGCACGGCGGGGACGAAGGTCATGGCGATGCCGCCGCGAACAGCCGCGCCTCGCGCGGCAGAAGCGCGCGCAGCGCCTTGAGCGCCCGGTAATGCTGCCCCTCGATCACCGCGTCGGTCGCCTGGCACAGGTGCAGGCGGCTGTCGGCGTCGGTCAGGACCTGGCTCAGCTGCTCGATCCCGCGCAGCAGCTGACGCCGCCCCTCGTCGGGGGGCGCGTCGCCCGACAGGATGAGCTGCGCCACATAACAGACCCGGCGCACCGGCGTGGTCACCTCGTCGGGGTGGATCGCGTCGCGCAGCCGCAGGATGTTCGCGCCCGGCGTCATGATCGACAGGCGCGACCGCCGGTCGCCGTTCTCGACCACCGCGCCGTTGATCAGCACCCGCTCGCCGGGGCCGAGCTTCAGCACAAGGCCCGTCATGCCGAACCTCCGCCGCCGCGCAGGCCGCGCATGATGGCGGTGTTGATGTCGACCAGAACATCGATCCCGGTCGCGCCTTCGAGGACGCGGGCGCTATGGGCAAGCGTGAATTCGCACAGGTAGAAGATCTGGGCGCGCAGGTGGGCGGGCAGGGCGTTGCCGGGCTCGGCCACGTCGGCAGCCAGCACGGACCACAGGCGGCTGTTGGCGTGCAGCGCCGCGGCAAGGCCTGCGAAATCCTCGCGCCGCCGGGCCCAGGCCTGTTGCAGCGCCCCGGTGTTGCGCGCGAACAGGTCGTATTCGATGGCCCGCGGCGTGCGCGCGGGCGCCTCGGGCCGCGCGTAGGTGTCGCGCAGCATGGTTCCGTCGGTCATCGTCGGCTCCTGACGAAGGGGCAGGGCAGGGCGGAAGGGGCGGCGCCGGTGGCGGCGCCGCCCGCGCGCCTCAGCGGAAGAGCGCCAGGATGCTCTGCGGCGCCTGGTTGGCGATCGACAGCGCCTGGATGCCGAGCTGCTGTTGAACCTGCAGCGCCTGCAGCCGCGCCGACGCCTCTTCCATGTCGGCATCGACGAGGCTGCCGATCCCCGCCTTGAGCGAATCCATCAGGCTCGAGACGAAGTCCTTCTGGATGTCGATCCGCTTCTGCGCGGTGCCGAAGTTCGACGCCGCGCGGATCGCGGTCTGGGTCAGCCCCTCGATCGCAGACAGCGCGGCGCTGGCCCCATTGTCGGTCGTGACGTTGATCTCGCCGAGGATCGCAAGGCCGCCGCCGGCGGTGCCTCCCGTGTTCACGGCCGTCGTCGTGGTGATGCCGGCCGCGGTGTTGTTGGTGATCGTCACGCCGTCGGTGCCGTTGAAGGTGGCCGTGTAGGCGACTCCGGCCCGCTTCGCCTCGAAGTTCAGCCGTTCAGTCAGGGCGCGGGCGATGTCCGCCACCGTGTCGCCGTCGCGGGCGACGTAGTTGATCGCAGCGGTGATCCCGGTCAGACCGCCGATCGCGTAGGTGTCGCCGGCGATCACGCGCAGGCCGCCGCGCGCCGGCGTGGCGGTGTCGCCCGCGACCGTGAGGGTGCCCGAGGCCCCCGACGCGATCGCGCCGGCGCCCGCGAAGGCGGCCGCCGCGATGTCGGTGCCGGTGCCGGCGGTCAGCGCCTGGGTGCCGAGGTCGCCCTTGAGCGCGGAGATCTGCGAGGCGGTGACGCTGCCCGAGGACGACCGGTCGAGCGACGCGAGGATGTTGACCGAGCCCGAGCCGCGGATGCCGGCGCCCGCGCCGGTGTTGGCCACGATCTGCGCCACCGTCGCGCCGCCGCGGCGGTTGGACAGGAGGTTCAGCCCGTTGAACTGCGCCGCCGAGACGATCGACGAGATCTGGCCGCGCAGCGCGACGATGTCTTCCTGGATCTTCGCGCGGTCGACGTTCTGCTCCTGCGCGGCGACGATCTTGCCTTTGATCTCGCCCAGAAGCTCGGTGATCTGTTCGGCGGCGGAGCGGGCGACGGCGATGGTGGACGAGCCGAGCGACAGGCTGTCCGAGATCGCCTTGAAGCCCTTCACGTCCGAGTCCATCACCTTCGAGATCGCCCAGACCGCCGCGCTGTCGCGCGCATTGGCGATCGACTTGCCGGTGGAAATCTCGTTCTGCGTCTTGTTCAGGTTCGCATTGATGCCCTTGAGCGTCTGCAGCGCGACCATCGCGCTGGTGTTGGTCAGAATCGACGACATGCGTCTGCTTCCCTCTCGTGCGCCCGCGCTTCGTGCTGGGGCGGCGAAACCACCGGCGGGGTGGCACCGGGGACGTTCTGTTCCCTGCTGGCGTTCACCGCCGCGCCCGCCCCGGTCCGGGACGGCAGCGACGTTCTCGCCCGGCACGTCCTAAGGGAACGCTAATCCTGTCGGGCATCTGCGGGGCATTTGACTCGATCCGCTCAGGTCCGGCGCAGCGCCGCGCCGGCCGAGGCCAGGACCGCGCGATTGCCGGCGGGGTCGTAGGTCGCGGTTCCGTCCAGCGCGCGCCGGATCTCGGCGGCGCGGGTGCGGCCGGCGAGGATGCCGTCGCGCGCCGCATTCAGCAGCGCCGCCGCGCGCGCCGCCGCGGCGCGCAGCCGTTCGGCGCGTTCGACCGTCGGATGCGGGCCAGGGGCGGCGAGGGCAGCCGAAATTCCTTCGGCCAATTCCGCGAGCGCCGCGAAATCCGCACGGCGCGCCGTCTCGGTCAGGGTCGCGAGGAGATCTTCGATTCGGTCGGCATCCATGTCAGCCCTCCATCCCGGCACGGGCCGCGAGCGACCGCACGATCCGTTCGGCAAGGCCGATGCCGCCCTGCGCGACGATCGCCTTCGCCTGCGCCTCGCGCAGGAGCGATGCGAACTGTTCCTCGCCGATGCCGCCCGGCGCGGCGCCGGCCGATTCGCCGAGCCCCGCATGGCCCAGCATTTCGGCGAGGAATTGCGTCTCGAGCGCGGCCGCAGCGGCGCGCAGGCGCGCGTCCGGTCCTGCGGCGGCGCCGGACGGCGGCGGGCGGAGGGTGGAAATCGGGTCGATCATGCCGGTCTCCTGACGGTTGCGGCGGCAGACTCGGCCATTGCGGTAAACCGGCGGTAACCGGCTGGCTGTAGGGCAGGTGTGGGACAGAGCTTCGGAAGGCCGCGATGATCGCACCTGTCACAGACCCGCCCGGCGCGGCGGCGCATCCCCCCGGCCCGGATTCACGACGTGCCGCCCCGGGCGGGTCGGGCCTTGGCTTTGCCGCAGTCTTTGCGTCCATGGGCGCGGGCTCGCCGGCCCCGGCCCACCCACGGGCGGCAGCCGATCGGCCCGCGGCCGACGCGCCCGACGCAGACCCCGGCCCCGACGCAGACCCGGGCCATGCCGCGGCAGACGGACCGGAACCCGGGGACGGGGCAGATGCCGTCGGATGGCTGCCGGGCGGCGCGGCGGTTCCGGCGATGCTGCCGGCGGCAAGCGGCGTGTCCGCGCCGGAGACGCAGGGATGCGCGGCGCAGCCGCCGGACCCGTCGCCGCCGGTCGGCGCCATCGACGCGCCGGCCGAGGTCCGCAGGGACGGCGCGTCGGGCGCGAATGGCCGGACGGACGGGGCCGTGCGCGCCGTTGCGGCCGGCGGCATCGGCCGTCCGGCGACATCCGCAGACGACGGGGCTGCTTCCGGCGTCGCGGGGGGTGCTGACGCCGGTGGCCGGGGCCGCGACCAGGCCGTGATCAGGGCGGCGCCGCCTGTGCGCGAAGCGACGGTCGCGTCGATGTTGTCCGGCGGCGGGGAGAACCGATCCGCCACGGTCCGGGAAGCGTCGCAAGGCGAGTCCGGGCGGACGGCGCCGGCGGGCGGCATCGCGCGTGCCGGTACGTTCGCCGCACCAACGCCGACGGCCGACCCGACCGATGACGGCGGGTCGGGCCCTTCGATCCGCGCCGCTGCGGCGGCGGTCGATCCGGGAAGGCTGCCCTCGGTTGCCCCGCGCACCGGCGGCGGGATCGTCGGACAGGTCGCGCGGCCGATACCGCCCGCTGCCGCTGCGCCGCAGCCACCGCGGCCCGCTTCGGTGCCGGCCGCGCCGATGGTCGATCCGAAGGACCGCTCCGATCGGTCCGACCCGGCGGTCGCGCGGCGCGCGGTCGCCGTTGCCGGTTCCGCGACCGTGCCCGACCTGCAGGGCGCCGTCGCGGCCGCTGCGTCGGATGCCGTAGAGCCAGCGGCCGCGCGACCGCCGCCCGACATTCCCGCGGCTCACGCCGGCGATCCGCCCGCACCGGCAGCACCGACAGAGCCGCGATCGCGGGAGGGGAATCCGGGATCGGCCGGGCCGGTCGAAGCCGCACCGCAACCGGCTGAGCCCAGGCCTGCGCCCCCGGGACCGATGCCGGACGGGCGGCGCGACCCGTCGGCTGCAACGGCTGCCGCGGGGTGCGCATCCGCTGCCGGGTCGGCCGATCCCGTCGCCACAACCGCAAGGCCGGGGCGTGCGACCGGCTCGGTCGACGCGGATCCCGGCCGCACAGGCAAACCGCAGTCGCCACCGACATTCGCGCGGATCGCGCCGACGGTTGCCGGGCCGCAGCGCGTTGCCGCGGCGATCCGGCCCGCACCGCCACCGGGTTGGGCACAGCGGCCCGCGGCACCCCACACGGCGGCGCACCCGGCCGATGCCCTGCGCGCTGACGGCGACGCGGCCGTCGGGGGGGCGGGCGCCAGTCGCGCGGCGGACGCCGCCGCGGCGATCCGTGCCGTGCCGGGGACGGACCCGCCGGCATGGGTGCGCGTGACCGCCGCCGCGACGCCGTCATCCCCCGCGGCTGTGCCGCCGCCCGCGGTTCGGTCGCAGGGCCGGGGTGCGATCCCGAATGCGGCGGGACCGCGGATCTTCGCCGGACCGCCGGCCGACGGTTCGCCACCCGGAACCGCGCCGGTCTTGCCCTCGGAGGGGCGGGCGGCCGAGCCGACGGCGCAACTTGCCGCCGCTGCCCCTTCGCTCGCGGCGGATGACGCAGCGGCGGCGGGCGCGCTTGGGGGGTGGCGCGCAGCCGTGTCGGATCGCGGCCCGATGCCCCCTGCGGCGCCGGCGTCGGCGCCGGAGAGCCGGGCGCGGGCGGCGCCGGATACCGGGCGGCTGGCACCTGCGGCTGACACGGCGCTGACGGCCTTGGCCGATCCGCGGCCGGCCGAGTCCGGGGCCGCCGCCGTGCCGGTGGCGCCGGCCGGCGACCCCGCGACGGGCACCGACCTGCCGCGCCCGGCCGCGCGCGAAACTGCCCCGCCCGATCCGCGAGCGCCGGCCCCCACCGCCCGGGCCGAACCGTCCGCGGCCGCCGGCGGCGGCACGATCGACCTGGCGCTCGACACGCCGGAACTCGGGGCAGTGCGGATGACCCTGGCCTTCGGGGCGGACAGCGTCGCGGTCCAGGTGTCGGCCGAGCGCGTCGAGACGGCCGATCTGCTGCGCCGAACGGTCGGCACGCTCGATCAGGACCTGCGCGATGCCGGATACGGGAAGACCAGCTTCAGCTTCGACCGGCAGGACCGTGCGCCCCAGGGGCCGCCCGCCGGCGCCCCCGGCACCGCCCGCGACGCCGCGCCCGACCCCCGTGCGCCGGACGCGCCACCCGCCCGAGCCCCTCGCGTGCCGCATACCGGCCCGCTCTGCCTACGCCTCTGAGGAGCATCCCGTGCAGGTCACCCCGGAAACCGCCCCCGCGACCACCGCCGCATCCCGGCCCGCCGTCCGCAGCGCCGCACTGGCATCCGATTTCCAGACGTTCCTGCGGATGCTGACCGTCCAGATGCAGAACCAGAATCCGCTGAACCCGATGGAGGCGACGGATTTCGCCGTGCAGCTTGCAACGTTCGCCGGGGTGGAACAGCAGGCGCGCACCAACCAGCTGCTCGAGGCGATGAACCCCTCGGGCGACCCGAACGCAGTCGGCCGGCTGGCCCAGTGGGTGGGGATGGAGGTGCGCTGGCAGGGGCCGGTGCAGATCGACGGCGGCCTTCTGTCGCTGGCGATCGACCCGCCGGCGGCGGCCGACCGGCTGACCCTGACGGTCAGGGATGCCCACGGCCGCCTCGTGTCGCGCGAACCCGTGCCGCTCGGCACGACCGAGTTCCAGTGGGCCGGCACCGATGCCGAGGGCGCGCCGCTGCCGGCGGGGGCGTACCTTCTGTCGCTCGAGGCGGCGCAGGGCGACACCGTCCTGTCGGAAACGCCCGTGCAGATCTATTCGACCGTGCGCGAGGCCGCCTTCGGCCGCGACGGCACGGTGGAACTGCGGCTTGAGGACGGCAACCGCATCCTCGCCGACGCGGTCGGCGCGCTGCGCCGGCCTGCGGGGTGACGCGCGCTCGACAGTCGGCGCCCGCAACGGCTATGCACGGCGGCGGTCGAGGCAGGCGAGGGTGCGATGCGGCAGGCGCGGGCGTGGCAGCGGATGTTGTCGGGCCGGCGGCTCGATCTGCTCGACCCCTCGCCCCTCGACATCGAGATCGAGGACATCGCGCATGGCCTGTCCTTTGTCGCCCGCTGGAACGGCCAGACCCGGGGCGAGCACCCCTATTCGGTAGCCGAGCACTCCCTGCTGGTCGAAGAGATCGCGCGCCGCATGAACCCTGCCTGGACGCCACAGTGGCGGCTGGCGGCGCTGCTGCACGACGCGCCCGAATACGTGATCGGCGACATGATCAGCCCGGTGAAGGCGGCGATCGGGGCGGCCTACGGGCAGCTCGATGCGCGTCTGGCGCAGGCCGTCCACCTGCGTTTCGGGCTGCCCGGCATCCTGCCGGCGCCCGTCAAGCAGGCCATCAAGCGCGCCGACCGGGTTTCGGCCTATCTCGAGGCGGTGCAGATCGCAGGCTTTGCTGAGGACGAGGCAGCCCGTCTGTTCGGCCGGCCGCGCCCCGACCTGATCGCCGGGCTGACGATCCTGCTGCGGGCGCCGCCCGCCGTGCGCGCCGATTACCTCGCGCGGCACCGCGCGCTGCTGGCGGCCTGCGGGCCGGCCTAGGCGGCCCTTCGGCGCTGGCGTTGCCGGCTGCCGGAATTTCAGGGGTGCGCGGCCGGGTCGGCGAGGCTCACCCGGCTCAGGACCGGAAGCCCCGCCGCCAAGGCAAGATGTCGTCGGCTGGTGGAAGGGCCGGTCGCGCGCGACAGAGATTGCCTTTTCGACCGCGTTTCGTGTAAGCTTTCAACGGGGCGGATGACATTGCAGCGCGCCCGGTGCGGTTTGGAACAGGCGCATGGATCTTGACGCTCTGCTGTCGCCGCGATCCGCCGAGGCCCCGAGCGGCGGGAACCTCGAATACGAAGACGCCTTCGTTGCGATGGAGATCGCGGCGCGTCCGATCGGCGAGCGTCAGGCGGGCAGTGTGATCCTCGACGCCGAGGATCCCGATTTCGCCGATGTCGCCCGCAAGGCGCTGGCGGTGATGGAACGCAGCCACGACCTGCGCGCGGGGGCGACGCTCGCCGGGGCGCTGATCTTCACCGAAGGGCTGCCGGGCTTTGCCGACGCTGTCGCCTATGTGCGCGGCTGCCTCGAACGCTATTGGGATACCTGCCATCCGCAGCTCGACGCCGACGACGACAACGACCCGACGATGCGGATCAATTCGGTGCAGGCGCTGGCCGCGCCCGACCCCGTCCTGCGCGGCCTGCGGGGCACGCCGCTGACCCAAAGCCGCGCCTTCGGCCGGGTGACGCTGCGCGACGTGCTGGTGGCGCAGGGACAGATCGCCCTGCCCGACGGCGAAACCCCCGGGTTCGACAGTGCCGCGGTGGATGCGGCCTTCCGCGACACGGACCACGCGGTGCTTGCCGCGACCCTCGACAGCGCCCGGTCGGCGCTTGACGGCCTGGTCGCGATCGAACGCATCTTCGCCGAGCGGACGCCGGGCCAGGGCCCGCACTTGGCCGAGGCGATCAAACTTCTTCGGCAGATCGTGCAGGCCGTCTCGGCGGCGACCGGCGGCGCGGCCGCAGCGGCCCCGCCGGAGGCCGGCGCGGACGCATCCGGCGGCACCCCCGCCGCCGCGGTGCGCGGCGCACCGGGGCAGATCGCCTCGCAGGCCGACGTGCTGCGTGCGCTGGATGCGATCATCGGCTATTACCGCGCGGCCGAACCGTCCAGCCCGGTCCCGCTGATCCTTCAGCGCGCGCGGCGCCTCGTCGGCGCCGATTTCCTGGCGATCGTGAAGGACATGGCGCCGAACGGTCTCGACAATGTCCGGCTGGTGGGCGGCCTTGGCTATGACGACTGACCGATCCTCGCGTCGCCGCAAGGGCATGTCGTCCGGGGCAACGCTCCACCCGAACCGTCCGGTCACTGCTGCAAGGAGAGTTGCATGAGCAGTTCGCAGAAGTTCATCGCCCGCAACCGGGCGCCCCGGGTCCAGATCGAATACGATGTCGAGGTCTACGGCGCCGAAAAGAAGGTGCAGCTGCCGTTCGTGATGGGGGTGATGGCCGACCTGTCGGGCGCATCCGAAGTGCCGCTGCCGACGGTGGCGGACCGGAAATTCCTCGAGATCGACGTCGACAACTTCACCGCGCGGATGGCGGCGATCAAGCCGCGGGCCGTCTTCAGCGTGCCGAACGCGCTGACCGGCGAGGGCCACCTGTCGGTCGACATCACGTTCGAGAGCATGGAGGATTTCACCCCGGGCGCGATCGCGCGCAAGGTGGCGCCATTGCGTGAACTGCTCGACGCACGGACGCAGCTGGCCAATCTGATGACCTACATGGACGGCAAGAGCGGCGCGGAGGAACTTCTGGCCAAGGCGATGCAGAACCCCGCGCTGCTGAAATCGCTGGCCGCCGCCCCCGCCCCCACCGACACCGGCGCGGCGCAGGAGTGACAGCGATGAGCGATGCGACCTCCCAGCAGGGTTCCGCCGCCCGCGTCGAGACGCGCGAGGCCGACGATTTCGCGGCGCTGCTGAACAAGGAATTCCGGCCGAAGTCGGACGCCGCCCGCAGCGCGGTCGAGGCGGCGGTGCGGACGCTGGCCGAACAGGCGCTGGCCAACGCTTCGCTGATCTCGGAGGACGTGCTGGCGTCGGTCCAGTCGATGATCGCCGAGATCGACCGCAAGATCGGCGAGCAGGTCAACCTCATCCTGCACCATCCCGAATATCAGAAGCTCGAAAGCGCGTGGCGCGGGCTGCACTATCTCGTCAACAACACCGAGACCGACGAGATGCTGAAGATCCGCGTGATGAACATCTCGAAGAAGGAGCTGCACAAGACCCTGCGCAAGTTCAAGGGTGCGGCCTGGGACCAGTCGCCCCTGTTCAAGAAGCTCTACGAGGAGGAATTCGGGCAGTTCGGCGGCGAACCCTACGGCTGCCTCGTCGGAGACTATCACTTCGACCACAGCCCGCCGGACGTCGAGCTGCTGGGCGAGCTTGCCAAGATCGCTGCAGCGGCGCACGCGCCCTTCATCGCCGGGGCGAGCCCGTCGCTGATGCAGTTCGACAGCTGGCAGGAACTGACCAACCCGCGCGATCTGACCAAGATCACCTCGACGCCCGAATACGCGGCGTGGAACAGCCTGCGCCAGAGCGAGGACAGCAAGTACATCGGCCTTGCGATGCCGCGGTTCCTCGGCCGCCGGCCCTATGGTGCCAAGTCCGATCCGGTGGAGGAATTTGCCTTCGAGGAGGATCTCGGCAATGCCGACTCCGAACGGTTCTGCTGGGTGAACTCGGCCTACGGGATGGCGGTGAACATCAACCGGTCGTTCAAGGAATACGGCTGGTGCTCGCGCATCCGGGGGGTCGAGTCCGGGGGAACGGTGGCGAACCTGCCGACCCACACCTTCCCCACCGACGACGGCGGCGTAGACATGAAGTGCCCCACCGAGATCGCCATCGCCGACCGGCGCGAGGCGGAACTGGCGAAAAGCGGGCTGATGCCGCTGGTCCACCGCAAGAACACCGATCTTGCAGCCTTCATCGGGGCGCAGTCGCTCCACAAGCCCGCCGAATACGACGATCCCGACGCGACCGCGAACGCGAACCTGGCGGCGCGGCTACCCTATCTGTTCGCGACCTGCCGCTTTGCGCATTACCTGAAGTGCATGGTCCGCGACAAGATCGGCTCGTTCAAGAGCCGCAGCGACATGGAGGGCTGGCTGAACAGCTGGATCCTTCAGTACGTCGATCCCAACCCCGCGACGTCGAGCGAAAGCGACAAGGCCCGCAAGCCGCTGGCCGATGCCGTCGTCGAGGTGTCCGAGGTCGAGGGCAATCCGGGGTATTATTCGTCGAAGTTCTTCCTGCGGCCGCATTACCAGCTTGAAGGGCTGTCCGTGTCGCTGCGCCTCGTATCGAAGCTGCCGAGCGAGAAGGGCTGATACCGCGGCCCTGTCCCGCGCGCGTCGCGCGGGACAGGGCAAACATTCCGAAACCGGCGCGCGGCGCCGCGCACCAACAGGAAGGAGACCACGCATGGCCGTCGACATGTTCCTCAAGATCGGTCAGATCAAGGGCGAAGCCAAGGACGAGAAATACAACGCCAAGGACGGCTGGATCGACATCCTCGCCTGGTCCTGGGGCGGCTCCAACAGCGGCAGCACGCATGTCGCCGGTGGATCGGGGTCGGGCAAGGCCAGCTTCCAGGACCTCAGCGTCACCAAGTACGTGGACAAGGCGACGCCCGACCTCCTGAAATCGGTCGCCAAGGGCACCCACCACGCCGACGCCACGCTGATCGTGCGCAAGGCCGGAAACAAGCCGCTGGACTACCTGGTCATGGAGATGAAGGATGTCTTGATCACCTCCTACCAGACCGGCAGCTCCGGGGGCGAGGACAGGCTGACCGAGAACATCTCGCTCAACTTCGACTTCTTCAAGCTGAAGTACACGGAACAGCTCAAGTCCGGCGCGGGCGGCGCCTCGCCGGATGTGTCCTGGTCGATCCGCAGCAACGCCGAGAAGCAGATCAGCTGACGCCGGATCGTGGCCCGCGGGCACCGCGGGCCACACCACTTTCCCGAGGCCGGACAGGCGGGGCCGATGGACGCGACCGATCACCTCAGGGGCAACGACCTCGACGGCGCGCTTGCCGCGCTTCAGGCTGCCGTGCGGGCGAAGCCGGCGGACGCGAAGCTGCGCGTGTTCCTGTTCCAGCTTCTGTGCGTCCTTGGCGACTGGCAGCGCGCCGTCGCGCAGCTCAAGCTCTGTGCCGAACTCGATCCTGCGGCGATCCCGATGGCGCAGACCTACCGCGAGGCGATCGTCTGCGAACTCCACCGCGACAAGGTCTTCGCCGGCACGGTGGCGCCGATGGTTCTGGGCCAGCCTGCCCGGTGGCTGGCGCTTCTGATCGAGGCGCAGGGCCACCTTGCCCGGGGCCGCGCGGCCGAGGCCGACGCGCTGCGCGCGCAGGCCTTCGATGCCGCGCCGGAAACGCCCGGCACGATCGACGGAACACCCTTCGCCTGGATCGCCGATGCCGACATGCGCCTCGGCCCGGTGCTGGAGACGATCATCAACGGGCGCTATTTCTGGGTGCCCTTCGCCGCGATCCGCACGGTCGTTCTCGATCCGCCCGCCGACCTGCGCGACGCGGTCTGGATGCCCGCGCAGCTTCGCCTGGCCAGCGAGGGCGAGGTCGTCGCGCTGATCCCGACCCGCTACCCCGGCACGACCGCGCGCGGCTCGGCGGCCGAGAAGCTGGCGCGCGCGACCGGCTGGACGGATGCGGGTGCGGGGCTGTTCACCGGGCTTGGCCAGCGCATCCTGTCCACCGATACGGTCGAATGCGCCTTGATGGACACGCGCCGGATCGATATCGCGCCGGTCGCGGCCGGTACCGCATAGGTCCCGACATGGCGGACCGGACGATCAGCGAACGCCTGCAGCCATCGCTGCTCGACCGGCTGACGGACGAGGACCCGTCCCGCGCGGCGGAATCGCGCGACCGGCGCGTGATCGACATCCGCCGCCTGCGCGAGATCGTGCAGCGCGACCTCAGCTGGCTCTTGAACTCCAGCAACGCCGAGCCCTGGATCGATCCCGACCGGCACCCTCATGCCGCGCGGTCGGTCCTGAACTACGGCATCAGCGACCTGTCGGGGGTGTTCGACACCCGCCTGCGGGCCGACAGGATCCGCCGGTCGCTGATCGCCGCGGTCGAGACCTTCGAGCCGCGGCTGCGGCCCGGCACGCTTCAGATCGAGCTGCAGCGGTCGGCGCGCAATGCCGACGTCGTGCTGGCCTTCGGGATCCGCGCCGAGATGTGGGCGCAGCCGGTGCCGCTGGAGCTCTACCTGCGGACCGAGATCGACATGACGACGGGATCGGTGGACATCGAGCGGATCGCCTAGCCATGGATACCCGCCTTCTGTCGCACTACGAAGCCGAACTCGCCTTCCTGCGGGACATGGGCGCGGAATTCGCGCTGGCCTATCCCAAGATCGCCGCGCGGCTGGGGCTCGAGGGCCTCGAGGTGCTCGATCCCTATGTCGAGCGACTGCTGGAGGGCGCGGCGTTCCTTGCCGCGCGCGTGCAGCTCGAGATCGAGCAGCAGTTTCCCGCCTTCACCGCGAACCTTCTCGAGATCGTCTATCCCCATTACCTCGCGCCGACCCCGTCGATGATGGTGGTCGCCTTCGATCCCGACACCAACAATGCCGCCGTCAAGTCGGGCTTCGTGATGAAGCGACACACGCGCCTGCGTGCGCGGCCGATGGAGGGGGAACAGACCGCCTGCATCTTCCGCACCGCGGCGGATGTCACGCTCTGGCCGCTGCGCATCGCCGAGGCGGAATACATCGCCAGCCGCGGCGAGCTTGTCGCGGCCAAGGTGGCGCGCGACACCGCCGCGCGCGCCGGGATCCGGCTGCGCCTGCAACGCACGGACGCAGAGCCGATGGCGGACCTGCCGCTCGACCGGCTGACGCTGCATGTCGGCGCCGCCGCAGGCAACCCCTTCGCCCTGCACGAGGCGCTGTGCACCCGCGTGGCGGGCCTTGCCGGGCGCGCGACCGATCCCCGCGCGGACTGGGTGGAACCGCTGCGCGGCGCGGCGGTCGAGCCGCGGGGCTTCGGCCGCGACGAGGCGCTATTGCCGCTGCCGCGGCAGAGTTTCGACGGCTACCGCCTGCTGCAGGAATACTTTGCCATGCCGGCGCGCTTCCACTTCGTGGAGCTGACCGGACTTGGCCCGGCGGTGCGGCGGGCCGCGGGCGACGCGGTGGACATCTACATCCTGCTGTCCGAGCCCCTGCCCGACGATGGCGCCGGCATCCGGCCCGATGCCTTCGTGCTGCACGCCGTACCGGCGGTGAACCTTTTCGAACCTCGGTTCGACTATGTTCCGGTGACGCGCGCCGATGTCGAACAGCACGTCGTCGTCAACCGGGCCGCGCCCCTCGACTACGAGGTCTATGCGCTGACGTCCGTGGTGGGCATTAGCGGCGATGGCCGGCCAGATGTGGTGTTCCAGCCGTTCTATTCCGCCACGGACCTGACCGCGGCGGGGTCGGCGCATCCTGCCTACTACACCATCCGGCGCCGGCTGCGGCAGCGGACGGAACGCGAGCGCCTGCGGGGAACCCGCACGTCCTATCTCGGGTCGGAAATCTTCCTGTCGCTGGTCGATCGGGCACAGGCGCCCTGGCCGGCGGCGCTGAGCCAGCTTTCGGTCCGCGGCCTTGTCACCAACCGCGACCTGCCGCTTCTGCTCAACGCCGCCGGGCGGGACACGTTCCATCTGCCCGACGGCGGACCCGTCCTGTCGGTCTGGACGCCCACGCCGCCCACCCGGCCGCGCCCCGGCATTGCGCAGGGCGATACTGCCTGGCGCCTGATCAGCCACCTCAGCCTCAACTACCTGTCGATCGCCGAGTCGGGTTCGGGCAGCGCGGCGGCGGCGCTGCGGGAACTCGTCGGGCTCTATGTGCCGCCCGGCGACCGCGCGCTGTCCCAGCAGCTCGAGGGGATCGTCGGGGTTTCCTGCCGGCCGATCGTGCGGCGGATCGCGGACGAGGTTCTGTCCACGGCGGTCCGCGGGCTGGAGATCCGGCTCGAGTTCGACGAGAGCTTCTTCGAGGGCGCGGGGGTTCATACGCTCGGCGCAGTGCTGGCGCGGTTCTTCCGCAAGCACGTCGCCATCAATTCCTTCACCGAAACGGTCCTCGGGACCCAGCAGCGCGGAGAGATCATCCGATGGAAGCCGGAAGGCGGACTGGGCCGGCTGCTCTGACGCATCATGCGCGTCTGCTGCAGGACCCGGCGGGTCACCACCTGTTCCTTGCCTTGCGCATCATCGAGGCGCACCACGCCGACCGGCCGCGGCTGGGCTGGTCCCGCCGGCCCGCGGAGGATGCGGTGCGGCTGGGCCAGGATCCCGAGATGGCCTTTCCCCGCGCGACCATCACGGGCTACGGGCCCGACCGGCGCAGCGGGCGGATGCGGCTGGGGAACCTCGCATTCGGTCTGTTCGGTCCACAGGGGCCGCTGCCGCTGCACCTGACCGAATTCGCGCTCGAACGCAGCCGCAAGCACCGCGACACCGCCTTCGTGGCCTTCGCCGACATGCTGACGCACCGGCTGATGTCGCTGTTCTATCGCGCTTGGACGACGGGCCAGCCCGCGCCGTCGTTCGACCGCGCCGACGCCGACCCCTGGGCGCGCAAGGTGGCGGCCCTGTCGGGGCGCGACGGCGCGGCGATGGCCGGGCGGGACGCGATGCCCGATCTTGCCAAGCTGCACTTCGCAGGCCACCTGTCGGCTGGGCCCAAATCGGCAGAGGCGCTGGTGTCGATGCTGTCGGCCTTCTTCGCCGCGCCGGTGCGGGTCAAGCAGTTCGTCGGCAGCTGGCTCGACCTCGAACCCGACGACCGCTGGCAGTTGGGCCGGCCCGCGGGGCTTGGCCGGGCCACCAGCATCGGCACGCGCGTCTGGTCGCGCAGCGCCAAGTTCCGCATCCGCATCGGGCCACTGAGCCTTGAAGAGTTTCGCCGTCTTCTGCCCGGCCAGGGGTCGCTCGAACGGATGGCGGCGATCGTGCGCAACCATGTCGGCGATGTGCTGGACTGGGACGTGAACCTTATCCTGCGCGCCGAAGAGGTGCCGCGCAGCGTCCTGGGCGGGGCGACCGCCCTTGGACATACGAGCTGGATCGGGATGCGGCGCGCGGATGCGCGCGATGCTGACGACCTCTGCCTTGCGCCCTTGCGCCGCCCGCAGGCCGGGGTCGGCTGCGCGCCCGCCGCCAGGCCTGCGGCCGCGCACCCGGCAACCGCCGCCCCCCTCGGCAAGGAGAGCCTTTGATGAGCGACATCAGCCGCGCGGCCCTGTTCGGCAAGCTCAACCGCCTCGGCTATCAGGCGGTCGAGGGGGCGACGGTGTTCTGCAAGCTGCGGGGCAACCCCTATGTCGAGATCGTGCACTGGTTGCATCAGATCCTGCAGCAGCAGGACAGCGACCTGCACCGCATCGTCCGCCACTACAACCTCGACCCCGGTCGGATCGTAGCCGACATGACCCGCGCGCTCGATGCCCTGCCGCGTGGGGCAAGCTCGATCAGCGACCTGTCGGAGCATCTCGAGGACGCGATGGAACGCGCCTGGGTCTGGGGCTCGCTGCTCTACAATTCAAGCCAGGTGCGCACCGGGCACCTTCTGCTCGGGATGCTCAAGACGCCACCGCTGCGCAACATCTTGTTCGGCATCTCGGGCGAGTTCCGCAAGATCAAGCCCGACGATCTGGCCCAGGATTTCACTGCCGCCACCGCCGGCTCGCCCGAAGAGGGAATGGCACCCAAGGACGGGTCGCGCACCGGCGGGGGCGCCGCTCCCGGCGAGGCTTCGGGCGCGATGGCGCCGGCCCAGATGGGCAAGCAAGAGGCGCTGAAGCAGTTCTGCACCGACATGACAGAGGCCGCGCGCGCCGGCCGGATCGACCCCATCGTGGGCCGCGACGCCGAGATCCGCCAGGTGGTCGATATCCTGATGCGGCGGCGGCAGAACAACCCGATCCTGACCGGCGAGGCGGGGGTGGGCAAGACCGCCGTGGTCGAGGGTTTCGCCCTGCGCATCGCCCGCGGTGATGTGCCGCCGGCGCTGCGCGAGGCGCGGCTTCTGTCGCTCGACGTCGGGCTTCTGCAGGCGGGCGCGAGCATGAAGGGCGAGTTCGAGAACCGCCTGCGGCAGGTGATCGACGAGGTGCAGGCAAGCCCCGTGCCGATCATCATGTTCATCGACGAGACGCATACGCTGGTCGGTGCGGGCGGTGCTGCCGGGACGGGCGATGCTGCGAACCTCCTCAAGCCCGCGCTGGCCCGCGGCACCCTGCGCACGATCGGCGCCACCACCTGGGCCGAATACAAGCGCCACATCGAGAAGGATCCCGCCCTGACCCGGCGCTTCCAGGTCGTGCAGGTGGACGAGCCGGACACCGACCGCGCCATCCGCATGATGCGCGGCATCGCCGCGATGCTGGAAGCGCACCATCGCGTGCAGGTGCTGGACGAGGCGATCGAGGCGGCGGTCAAACTGTCGGCCCGCTACATCCCGGCCCGGCAGCTGCCCGACAAGTCGGTCAGCGTCCTCGACACCGCCTGCGCACGGGTCGCGGTCAGCCAGCACGCGGTGCCGGCCGAGGTGGACGATTCCCGCCGGCGGATCGAGGCGTTGACGACGGAACTGGAAATCATCGACCGCGACGAGACCGCCGGCTACGACGTGACCGCCCGGCGCGAGGCCGTGACGGCCGCGCGGGCCGCCGAAGAGGCGCGGCAGGCCGACCTGACCGCGCGGTGGGAGTCGGAAAAGGCCTTGGTGGAGCAGGTCCTTGCGCTGCGTGCGAAGCTGCGCGAGGGAGGCCAGCCGGTCGACGGCGACGCGGCGCCGGCGGCCGGGGGCGCAGCGCCCGCGGCAGACGGCGACCGCGCCGCGCTGCTGGCGGACCTGCGCGCGAAGAATGCGGAACTCGAGGCGCTGCAGGGCGACTCGCCGCTCATCCTGCCGATCGTCGATGCCCAGGCGGTCGGTTCCGTGGTGGCCGACTGGACCGGCATTCCCGTCGGACGGATGCTGCGCGACGAGATCGCGACGGTGATCGACCTCGACAAGCACCTTGCACGGCGCGTGATCGGCCAGGATCACGCGATGAAGATGATCGCCAAGCGCATCCAGACCAGCCGGGCGGGCCTCGACAATCCGTCCAAGCCGATCGGGGTGTTCCTGCTGGCCGGCACCTCGGGCGTCGGCAAGACGGAAACCGCGCTGGCGCTGGCCGAGGTTCTTTACGGCGGCGAGCAGAACGTCATCACGATCAACATGAGCGAGTATCAGGAGGCGCACACCGTCTCGTCCCTGAAGGGCGCGCCCCCCGGCTACGTCGGCTACGGCGAGGGGGGCGTGCTGACCGAGGCGGTGCGCCGCAAGCCCTATTCGGTCGTCCTGCTCGACGAGGTCGAGAAGGCGCACCCGGACGTGCACGAGATCTTCTTCCAGGTGTTCGACAAGGGCGTGATGGAAGACGGCGAGGGACGCCGGATCGATTTCCGCAACACGCTGATCCTGCTGACATCGAACGTCGGTTCGGACTTGATCATGAGCCTGTGTTCCGACCCCGAGCTGATGCCCGACCCCGAGGACATCGCGAAGGCGCTGCGCGATCCCCTGCTGAAGGTGTTCCCGCCCGCACTGCTCGGTCGGCTGGTCACGATCCCCTACTATCCGCTCAGCCCTAAGATGATCGCCGACATCACGCGGCTGCAGCTCGACCGGATCGGCAAGCGCGTGGCGGAAGGTCACGGCGTTCCCTTCGCCTACACCGATGCGGTGGTCGACACTATCGTGGGGCGTTGCCAGGAGCTGGAAAGCGGCGGGCGCATGATCGATGCCATCGTCACCAACACCATGCTGCCCGACATCTCGAACGAGTTCCTCAGGCGCATGTTCGAGGGCCGGAAGGTGGAGCGGGTGGCGATCGACGTGGCCGGCGGCGATTTCGTCTACAGCTTCGACGGCGGCAGCGGCGCCGCGGCGGAAGGAACGGCTAGCGATGCGCGGGCATAGTCCGTTGCCGGCCGGTCCGGTGCCGCCACCGGCCGCGCGGCACCGGCCGCCGGCCGTCAACAGGGATGACTCGGCCCGCCCCCGCGTGCGAGACTGCCCCGCGGCGACGCTGCCGTTGATGCCCGAGCCGCGGGAACCAGCACGGCAGGGGCGGGCGCGGCCGACCGGAGCGGGACAGG
>CALIZF010000071.1 GCA_938028765.1 uncultured Paracoccaceae bacterium | reverse complement strand
CTAGGGCGGGGCATGGCCAAGCTCTATTTCCACTACTCGACGATGAACGCGGGGAAATCGACCCTGCTTCTTCAGGCCGCGCACAACTACCGCGAACGGGGGATGGCGGTCTGGCTGCTGACCGCGGCGCTCGACACGCGGGCGGGTGCGGGGCGGATCGAAAGCCGCATCGGGATCGGCGAGCCCGCCGATACCTGGGTGCCGACGGACGACCTGTTCGCGCGGATCGAGACCCGGCTGGCGCAAGGCCCCTGCGCCTGCGTGTTCCTCGACGAGGCGCAGTTCCTGACCCCCCGCCAGGTCTGGCAGCTGGCCTGCGCCGCCGACGATCTCGGCGTGCCGGTGATGTGCTATGGCCTGCGCGTGGACTTCAGGGGTGAGCTCTTCCCCGGATCGGCCGCCCTCCTCGCCCTCGCCGACGAGATGCGCGAGGTGCGCACGATCTGCCACTGCGGCCGGAAAGCGACGATGGTGGTGCGCCTCGGCCCGGATGGGCGGGCGATGGTCGCGGGGGCGCAGGTCCAGATCGGCGGCAACGAAACCTACGTCAGCCTGTGCCGCCGCCACTGGCGCGCGGCAACAGGCGATGCCCCGCTAGCGAACGCGCAGGCGGACGGCTGACCCGCACGGCGCCGCGCCGGCCGGCGGGCTCAGACCGGAGTCAGCACCGGGCGGCCCTCGAAGAAGGCCACCAGATTGTCGTGCGCCATCATCCCCATCTGCTCGCGCACCTCGAGCGCGTTGGTGCCGAGATGTGGCAGTAGCACCGCGTTTTCCAGCGCCCGCAGCCGGTCGGGCACCGCAGGTTCGAACTCGTAGACGTCGAGGCCCGCAGCGCCGATCCTGCGCGCCTCGAGTGCGGCGATCAGCGCCGCCTCGTCCACCACGTCGCCGCGGCTGACGTTCACGAACACACCGTGCGGCGGCATGGCGGCCAGCGCCGCGGCGTCGATCAGGTGGTGGGTGGCCGGCCCGCCCGGCACCGCGACGATTACGACGTCGGCCGCCATCGCCTCGGCCAGCGACCCGACCTGCCGGGCGGGAAGGCCCGGATCGACGCGCGAGCGGTTGTGGAACAGCACCGTCATGCCGAAGCCGAAATGGCAGCGCCGCGCGATGGCCTGCCCGATCCGGCCCATCCCGACGATGCCCACGGTCTTGCCCGACACGTGCAGCCCCAGCATCTGCGTCGGCTGCCAGCCGCCCCACCGGCCGGACCGCACCAGCCGCTCGCCCTCGCCGGCGCGGCGGGCAGCCATCAGCATCAGCATCACCGCGATGTCGGCGGTCGCATCGGTCACGGCACCCGGCGTGTTCGTGACCGTCACCCCCGCGGCCTTCGCCGCCGCCGCATCGATGTGGTTGTAGCCGACGCCGAAGTTCGCAAGGATCCGCGCCCGCGGCCGCGCCGCGAAGGCTGCGGCGCGGAACCCGTCGCCCAGTGTCGGCAGCACCGCGTCATACCCCGCCAGTGCTGCCGCCGCCTCTTCGGGCGTCAGGGGGGCGGTCTCGTCCCGCAGGGTCATGTCGAACCGGGCCGCCAGCGCCGCAAGAACCCGGTCGGGCAGGCGGCGGGTGACCAGCAGCGTGGGTTTCAATGCATCCGCCCCCCGTCGGGCACCGGACGATCCGGGCCGATCAGCACCACCGCGCCCGCGGCATCCGGCAGCCCGAGGACCAGCACCTCGGACAGCACCGGCCCGATCTGGCGGGGCGGAAAGTTCACCACGGCCAGCACTTGCCGGCCCACGAGGTCCTCGGTCGTGTAGTGGACCGTGATCTGGGCCGAGGACTGCTTCACCCCGATGTCGCCGCCGAAGTCCACCCACAGCTTCAGCGCGGGCTTGCGCGCCTCGGGAAAGGGTTCGGCGCGGGTCACGGTCCCGACCCGGATGTCGAGCTTCAGGAAATCGTCGTAACTGGCCGTCATTGCCCGAGTTCCCGCCCCCGCGCTGCCGCCGCCGCCACCGCCCGGCGCAGGAGCGCGGGAAAGCCCGTGTCGGGGTCCATCAGCACGGCCAGCGCGGCGGCCGTGGTGCCGCCGGGGCTGGTGACGTTGATGCGCAGCTGCGCCGCGCTGTCGGGGGCGCGGTGCGCAAGTTCGCCCGCGCCCGTCACGGTGGCGCGCGCCAGCCGCATCGCGAGGTCGGGCGGCAGACCCTCGGCCTCGCCCGCCGCCGCCAGCGCCTCGATCAGGTGAAAGACATAGGCAGGCCCGGAACCCGACACGGCGGTGACCGCATCCATCAGGTGCTCGCCGGGCAGACGCACCACCTCGCCCACGGCGGACAGCAGCGCCTCGGCAAGGTCCATCTGCGCCCCGCCGACGGCCGCGTTGCCGACGATCGCGCTGATCCCGCGCCCGACGGCCGCAGGCGTGTTCGGCATCGCGCGCACGACCGGCGTCGACGTACCGAAGACGGCCTCGTAGGCCGCGATCCGCGTGCCGGCCGCGACCGTCAGCACAAGCGTGCCGGGGCGGCCGCCGAAGGACGCCACCTGCGGCAGCGCCACCGCCATCATCTGCGGCTTGACGGCGATCACCACCACCGCGGGATCCTCGGGCAGCTGCCCGTTGAGGTGCAGCCCGCGGCGCACCAGCGCGCACAGCCGGTCGGTGGCGTGGGGCTCGATCACATGCACTGCGGCAAGCGGCAGCCCGCGCGAGAGCCAACCCTCGAGCAGCGCCGACCCCATGCGGCCGCAGCCCACCAGCACGATCCCGCGTTGCCCGATGTCGCCGAACATGATGCGCCCCTGCCCGCTTCCGGGGTCCGAGGTTAGGCGCGTCCGTAGGCCTCGGCAATGGCGACCTGCACCGCCTCGGCCGGGTCGCGGCCGCCCCAGGTGGCCAGCTGAAACGCCGGGTAGAAGCGTTCGGATGCCGTTACGGCCGTCGCGATCATCCGGTCGATCTGCTCGGGCGCGGCGCTCTGCCCCCCGGTCAGCATCAGGCCATAGCGCCAGACCATCAGCCGCTGCTCGGCCCACCAGGTGAAGGCGCCGCACCAGCAGTCGTCGTTCACGCGGTTGATCAGGTCGTGCAGCGCGGCCAGCCGCCCGGCCGGCGGATCCATGTCGAAGGTGCACAGAAGCCGCAGCGTCTCCTCGCGCGCCGACCAGGCGAGGGTCAGCGAATAGGTGCGCCACTGCCCCTCGACCGCCATCGCGATCTGGTCATCGGTCACGCGGTCGAACTCCCAGGCGCGGTGTTCGGCCAGCGTTTCGACGATGTCGATCGGATGCAGGTCGTCGGCGGTCAGGAAATCCTCGGAAAGCGACATGCCCGGCCTCATGGGTTCCTCGTTCCGGCAGCCCCAATCTGTCCGATGGGCCACCAAGGGGTGGCGTCGTTCGCCATTCTCCCTCGCCAGATATGGTGGTGGGAAAGCCCGGTCCTGTAAAGCCGATTCGTGCGGCGCGGAAACGCGAAGGGGGCGGGCCCTGTGACCCGCCCCCCGTTTGTTGCCGCGGCGGTGGATCAGTTCAGCGCCTTGTCCGTGATCGCGTGGGTCCAGGCGCCCGCGTCCGGGGCCTTGGTGATGGCCGGGTTCTCGGGGCTGACCGCGGCCAGAAGGGCGGCCACGGTCGCCTCGAAGTCGGCCGGATCCAGCGCGCCGTTGGACCCCGCGGTCAGCTTGGCGATCTCGCGCATCATGTATTTCTGGTGGTCGAGCGTCTGCAGACCCGTCTGGTCGGCATCGACCACGATCTGCGCCGCCTCGTCGGGGTTGGCCTCGGCGTATTTCCAGCCCTTCATGCTCGCGCGGACGAAGCGCACCATCTTGTCGGCGAAGGCGGGATCGGCCAGCGCGGGTTCGAGGACGTAAAGCCCGTCCTCCATCACCTTCACGCCCTGGTCCGCATAGCTGAAGAACGCGAGCTGATCGGGCGTGTATCCGGCATCGAGAACCTGGCCGTATTCGTTGTAGGTCATCACGCTGATGCAGTGCGCCTGGCCCTGCAGCAGCGCCTCGACATCGAAGGCCTGCTTCAGCACCGTGACGCCGCCCGCGCTGCCGTCGGTGGCCAGTCCGAGCTTCGCCATCCAGGCGTAGAACGGGTATTCGTTGCCGAAGAACCAGACGCCGAGCGTCTTGCCGGGGAAGTCGGCGGTCGAGGTCACGCCCATGTCCTTGCGGCAGACGAAGGACAGGCCCTGGTTCTTGAACGGCTGGGCGATGTTGACCAGCGGCACGCCGCGTTCGCGCGCGGCCAGCGCGGCGGGCATCCAGGTTGTGATCACGTCGGCGCCGCCGCCGGCGATCACCTGTTCGGGCGCGATGTCGGGGCCGCCGGGCAGGATCGTGACATCGAGATTCTCTTCCGCGTAGAACCCCTTCGCGGCGGCGACATAATAACCTGCGAACTGGGCCTGCGTCACCCATTTCAACTGCAGGCGCACGCTGTCGGCCGCCCAGGCCGATCCTGTGGCAATCACTGCCGCGACCGCCGCGGCGAGAAGTTTCCTCATGGCCTTACCTCCTTGTTGTCATGTCCGCCCCCGCTGGGACGGATGCCAGAACGTGACGCGCCGTTCGACGGCGGCCACGAGCCCGTAGAATGCCGTGCCGGCCAGCGCAGCCACGGCAATCTGCGCCCAGACCATCGGCAGGGCAAGCGACCCCACTGCGGTCGAGATGCGGAAGCCCATCCCGCGGGTGGGCGAGCCGAAGAACTCGGCAACGATGGCGCCGATCAGCGCCAGCGTGGTGGCAATCTTCAGCCCGTTGAACACGAAGGGCATCGCGGCCGGCAGGCGCAGCTTCACCAGCGTCTGGCCGTAGCCCGCGCCCCAGGTGCGCATCAGGTCGCGCTGCATCCGCTCGGCCGCGGCGAGGCCCGCGACCGTGTTGACGAGGACGGGGAAGAACACCATCGCGCAGACCACCGCCGCCTTCGACTGCCAGCCGAAGCCGAACCACATGACCATGATCGGTGCGATCCCGACGATCGGCAGCGCCGCGACGAAGTTGCCGACCGGCAGAAGGCCGCGGGTGAGAAACGGCGACCGGTCGATGGCCAGCGCGACGAGGATCGCCGCACCGCAGCCGATGGCATAGCCCGTCAGGCCGCCGTAGACGATCGTCTGCACGAAGTCGCCCCAGAGGATCGCGGGGTTCGCCGCCATCGTGGCGGCGATCGCCGAGGGCGGCGGCAGGATCACCTGCGGCACGCCCAGCCCCCGCACCAGCCCCTCCCACAGCACGATCACCGCGGCACCGAACAGAAGCGGGATCGCCACCCGCGCGCCCCCCCCCCGCGCCCGCGCGGCCAGCCGTACATTGACCGCCCAGGCCGTCAGCCAGAAGGCGACCGACCCCCAGAGCCAGGCGGCGCTCATCCCCGCACCCCCATCGCACGGTCCACGGCCCGCTGCAGGCCGCCGACGGCCAGGATCAGCACCCCCGCGACGCCCGCTGCGGCGAAGAGCGCCGCCCACATCAGCAGCGGCTGGCCGAACTGG
This sequence comes from uncultured Paracoccaceae bacterium, assembly GCA_938028765.1. Lineage (GTDB taxonomy): Bacteria > Pseudomonadota > Alphaproteobacteria > Rhodobacterales > Rhodobacteraceae > CALIZF01. The sequence goes on along the minus strand of CALIZF010000071.1, from coordinate 44,751 downwards.
CTGGCCACCAGCATCCGCGCCCCGAGGCCGTCCACCGCGCCCGTCGGCAGCTCGCCCACGATCGCGCCGACGAGCGCCGCCGCGATGGCGACCTTGAGCGAGGCGAAAAGGTAAGGGACCGAAGCCGGCAGCCGCAGCTTGGCGAAGGACTGCCAGCCGCTGGCGTTCCAGGTGCGTAGAAGGTCGAGCTGCATCGCATCGGGCGCGCGCAGGCCCTTGACCATGCCCACCAGCACGGGAAAGAACGACAGGTAGGCCGCGATCAGCGTCTTGGAGACAAGCCGGTTCTCGACCCCCAGCCGGTCCCCGATGCCGGTGGCATTGGCCAGAAGCACGATCATCGGCGCCAGCGCCACGATCGGGATGGTCTGGCTGATGACAGCCCAGGGCATCACCGTCAGGTCCAGCACGCGGACATAGACGATGCCGAGCGCGAGCGCGATCCCGACCAGCGCCCCGAGGACGAAGCCCGCGAAGGTCGCCTCCACCGTCACGATGGCATGATAGACGAGGCTACGCTTGGAACTCACGGGCTCTGCCGCGATCCCCTGCCACAGCGCCTGTGCCACCTGGTGCGGCGCGGGCAGGACGGGGCGCGTCAGGGACATCGACCGCGCGGCGCGCTCGGAGAAGGTCAGCGTCACGCCGGCCCGCGCGGCCTGGCCGTCCACCAGCCTTGCGTTCATCGGGATTGTCGCCGCGTACCAGACGGCGAGGATCGCGGCCAGAACGGTCAGCACGGGCAGGACGCTACGCATGCGGCAGCCCCGCGCGGCTCGCGGCATCGCCCCCGCCGGTCGGGGCCCTGCCCGCATGCGACCGGACGACCGGCACCCCCTTGGCGATGCCGCTCGCCCCGCCCCGCCATGCCGCCGCGATGCCGGTCATTCCACATACCCCGCCCGCAGCCCCTCGCGCACGCGATGCGCGATAGCGATGAACTCGGGGCTGTCGCGGATCTCCAGCGGCCGCTCGCGCGGCAGGGGACTGTCGATCACGTCGGTGATCCGGCCCGGCCGGGGCGACATGACGACGATCCGGGTGGACAGATACACCGCCTCGGGGATCGCGTGGGTGACGAAGAGGATCGTCTTGCCCGTCCGCTGCCAGAGCTTGTGCAGTTCCTCGTTCAGCCGGTCGCGCACGATTTCGTCGAGCGCACCGAAGGGTTCGTCCATCAGGAGGATGTCGGCGTCGAACGCCAGCGCCCGGGCGATCGAGGCGCGCTGCTGCATCCCGCCCGAGAGCTGCCAGGGAAACTTGTTGGCGAACCCGCCGAGTTCCACGAGGTCGAGGACGCGCCGCACCCGTTCGGCCCGCTCGGCGGCGGGATAGCCCATGATCTCGAGCGGCAGGGCGACGTTGCGCGCGATCGTCCGCCAAGGGTAGAGGCCCGCGGCCTGGAACACATACCCATAGGCGCGCGCCTGCCGCGCCGCCTCGGGCGTCATCCCGTTGACGTTGAGCCGGCCCGCCGTCGGCGTCTCGAGCGCCGCGACGCAGCGCAGGAACGTCGTCTTGCCGCAGCCCGAGGGGCCGATGAAGCTGACGAAATCGCCCCGGCCCACCGTCAGGTCCACGTCCTTCAGCGCATGCACCGGGCCGTCGGCCGTCTCGAATACCAGGTTGACGCCCGATGCGTGGATGACGGGCGGACCTGCCGCAGCCCACGCCTGAACGGATGCTTCGGGAATTGCTGCCATGACGCTATGCCACAATTTGGCGCCGGGGACGGCGCATGACGGACCGCAGGGGCTCGCCTGCCCCCCGGGGCTGACGCGCGAGACGATCGGGGCGACGCGGCCCGGTCCGCATGTGCTGACCGTGCCGCCGGGCGCCCGTGCGAAGGCGCACCGGCATGATGGGCACGAGACCCGCGTCCGTCAGCTTTCGGGCCAGGCGGTGACCTGGTAGGGTGACCGGTTGCAGCACCGGATGGAGATGGGACCGGGCGAGATAATGCTCATCCCCGCGGGCGGGCCACACCTGCTGACGAACCCCTACGACGAACACACCGCAGCCGTGATCGCCCTGGCCGATCCGACCGGCCAGGACGGCGACGTGCCGATACCCGAACGCGACGGGTTGGTGCCCCAGGGGGGCGCCGCCCCCCGGCGCGTTCCGCGCCGCCCCCCGGAGTATTTCCGACAAGATGAAGTGCGGGCGGGCGGTCACAGGTGCCTCATGATCCCGCCATCGACGCGGAGGTTCTGCCCGGTGATGTAGCCCGTGCCCTCGGAGGCGAGGAAGGCGACCGTGGCTGCGATCTCGGCCATCGTGCCGTAGCGGCGCATGGGGACGGACGCCGCGCGCGCCGCGGTCGCGGGCAGGCTGTCGATCCAGCCGAGCAGGACGTTGTTCATGCGGACGCCCTTTGCCGCATACTGGTCGGCAAAGAGCTTGGCGAAGGCCGCAAGGCCCGCCCGGAACACCGCCGATGTGGGAAAGCTTTCAGCCGGCTCCATCGCCCAGGCCGACGAGATGGTGACGATCGCCCCCCGCCCTGCGCGGCCCTGATCGGGGCGACAAGGCGCACCGGGCGGACGACGTTGAGGAAATAGACCTCCATCCCGATCGCCCAGTCGGCGTCCGTCAGGTCGAGCACGGGCGCCCGCGGCCCGTGCCCGGCCGAGTTCACCAGCACATCGATCCGACCCCACCGGTCCATCGCCGCCGCAACGAAGCGGCCGATGTCGGCCACCGCGCGGTTGGAGCCCGTCATGCCGAGGCCGCCGCGCCGCAGGGCCAGCGCCTCGCCCCTGCCGGAGGACGACAGGATCCCCACGGCATAGCCGTCGGCCGCCAGCCGCTCGGCACAGGCCGCACCCATGCCCGACCCGCCCGCGGTGACAAGCGCGACGCGCTGCACCTAGACCCCGCTGGCCGGAATGCCGGTGCGCGTCACCGGGCGGGGTGCCGTCAGGTCCTTCCAGGTGGACAGGGCGCGGCTGACGGGCCCGTTCGGGTCGCGCGCGACGAACTGCCCGTGGCCCTCGCGCGTGCGGATCTCGCCGTCGTGCACGGCGACATGGCCGCGCGTGACCGTGAAGCGCGGCAGGCCGGTGACGCTGTGGCCCTCGAACACGTTGTAGTCGATCGACGACTGTTGCGCGGCGGCGGTGATGGTTTTCGACTTCGCCGGATCCCACACGACCAGATCGGCATCCGCGCCGACGAGCACCGCCCCCTTGCGCGGATACATCCCCATGATCTTGGCGACGTTGGTCGAGGTGACCGCGACGAACTCGTTCGCCGTGATGCGGCCGGTGCGCACGCCCGCGGTCCACAGCATCGGCATCCGGTCCTCGAGCCCGCCGGTGCCGTTCGGGATCTTCGTGAAATCGCCGAGGCCGAAGCGTTTCTGCGCGGTGGTGAAGCTGCAGTGGTCGGTCGCCACGACCGAGAGCGATCCCGCCGCAAGCCCGGACCAGAGGCTGTCCTGATGCGCCTTGTTGCGGAACGGCGGGGACATCACACGGCGGGCGGCATGATCCCAGTCGGGGTGGAGATATTCGGTGTCGTCCAGCGTCAGGTGCTGGATCAGCGGCTCGCCCCAGACGCGCTTGCCGGCCTGGCGCGCCCGGCGGATCGCCTCGTGCGCCTCCTCGCAGCTGACGTGCACGACATAGAGCGGCACGCCCGCCATGTCGGCGATCATGATGGCGCGGTTCGTCGCCTCGCCTTCCACCTGCGGCGGCCGGCTGTAGGCATGCGCCTCGGGGCCGGTGTTGCCTTCCTCCATCAGCTTGCGCTGCAACTCGGCCACCACATCGCCGTTCTCGGCATGGACGAGGGCGATGGCGCCGAGTTCGGCGAGGCGACGGAACGAAGCGAAGAGCTCGTCGTCGTTCACCATCAGCGCGCCCTTGTAGGCAAGGAAGTGCTTGAAGGACGTGATGCCCCGCCGCACGACCTCGGGCATCTCGTCGAAGACCTGCCGCCCCCACCAGGTCACCGCCATGTGGAAGCTGTAGTCGCAGGTCGCCCGCGTCGCCTTGTTGTCCCAAACCTTCATCGCGTCGATCAGGCCCTGCCCCTGGCCGGGCAGGACGAAGTCGATCACCATCGTCGTGCCTCCGGCGAGGGCCGCGCGCGTGCCGCTTTCGAAATCGTCCGCCGAATAGGTGCCCATGAAGGGCATCTCAAGGTGCGTATGCGGGTCGATCCCGCCGGGCATTACATAGCAACCTGCCGCATCGAGCACCGTATCGCCCTTCAGGTCCGGCCCGATGGCGGCGATCCGTCCGCCCTCGATCAACACGTCGGCAGGATATGTCAGGTCGTGGGTCAGGACGGTGCCGCCCTTGATGACGATGGTCATTCCCTGTGTCTCCTCGCTTGGCTGCGGGCGGCGCGCGCGCCCCTCGATGCGCCGGCAGGGCGCGGGCCGGCGCTCCGGCCGCCGGTCATGTCACGACCTCTGCCGCCTCGAGCACGGCATGCATGAGCACATCGGTGCCCTTCGCGGCCCAGTCCTTGGTGATTTCCTCGGCCTCGTTGTGGCTCAGCCCGTCCTTGCAGGGGCACATGATCATGACGGTCGGGGCGACGCGGTTGATCCAGCACGCGTCGTGCCCCGCACCCGAGACGATGTCCATGTGGCTGTAGCCCAGCCGTTCGGCCGCCCGGCGCACGCTGTCCACCAGTGCGGGGTCGAAGGCGGGCGGGTCGAAGAAGCCGACCACCTCGGCGGCGAAGCTGCAGCCGACCGCCTCGGCGATCCGGGGCGCGACGGCCTGCAGTTCGGTCGCCATGGCCTCGAGCACCGGCAGCTTGTGGCTGCGGAAATCGACGGTGAACACCACCCGTTCGGGAATGATGTTGCGGCTGTTCGGCCAGACGTCGATGTGGCCGATCGCGCCGACGGCGTTCGGCTGATACTTCATCGCGATGGCGTGCACCGTCTCGGTGATCTGCGCCAGCGCCCGGCCGGCGTTGCGGCGCATCGGCATCGGCGTCGAGCCGGTGTGCTGACCCTTGCCGGTCACGCGGCATTCGATCCAGCGCAGCCCCTGGCCATGGGTGACCACGCCGATGTCCTTGCCCTCGGCCTCGAGGATCGGCCCCTGTTCGATGTGCAGCTCGAAGAAGGCGTGCATCTTGCGCGCGCCCACGGGCTCATCCCCGCGCCAGCCGATCCGGTCGAGCTCGTCGCCGAACCGCAGGCCCTGCGCATCGCGCCGGTCGTTCGCCCAGGCCTCGTCCAGCACACCCGCGAACACGCCAGAGGCGAGCATCGCGGGGGCAAAGCGCGTGCCCTCCTCGTTGGTCCAGTTGGTCACGACGATGGTGCGGCGCGTGCGGATGCCGAGATCGCGCATCGTGCGGATGATCTCGAGCCCCGCCAGCACGCCGAGGACGCCGTCGTACTTGCCGCCGGTGGGCTGGGTGTCGAGGTGGCTGCCGACATAGACCGGCAGCGCCTCGGGGTCGGTGCCGGGAAACTCGGCGAACATCGTGCCAAGGCGGTCCACCTTCACCGTGCCGCCCGCCGCCTCGCACCAGGCCTTGAACAGCGCGCGCCCCTCGGCGTCCGCGTCGGTCAGGGTCTGGCGGTTGTTGCCGCCCGCCACCCCGGGGCCGATCCGGGCCATCTCCATCAGACTGTCCCAGAGCCGGTCGGGATCGGCCTTCACATTGGCGGCGGGCGCGGCCATCGGTTGCTCCTCGCATCCTGTCTGCAGCATGTCTGACCATATGGTCAAAAAATACGCTACAGCGGCCGATGGCAGGGTCAACAGGCTTTGCGCGCGATTGCCGCCTTTCGCGGCAATCCCGGCAGCCGATGCCCGTTCTGGCGGCACCGCGCCGCCCGTCTCCCGGGGTCAGGGCATGTGGACATACCGCCCCGGCGCGTCGTCGAGCGGCGGCAGCCCCCGCGCCGTGGCCCCCATGGCCGGCGGGGCGACGGGCGCACCGCTCAGCCCGTCTAGCCAGCGCGACCATGCGGGCCACCAGGACCCCGGCAGGGGATCGTGGGCATCGATCCAGCCAGCGGGGCCGACATACTTCGCCCCTGCCGGACGGTGCGAGATCCGGTAGTGCCGCCCCTTGTGCCCCGGTTCGCTCAGGATCCCGCCGTTGTGGCCGCCCTTTGTCAGCACGAAGGTGAGGTCGCAATCGGTGAAGAGCTGCGCCTTGTAGACCGACCGCCAGGGCGCGATGTGGTCGCTTTCGGTCGCCACCACGAACATCGGCGCGCCGATGTCCTTGAGCGCGATCACCCGACCCTCGACGGCGAAGCGCCCGGCGGTCAGGCGGTTCTCGAGAAAGAGGCCGCGCAGGTATTCCGAATGCATCCGCGCGGGCATCCGTGTCGAATCGGCGTTCCACACACCGATGTCGGTCGGCAGATCCGCCTCGCCGAGCAGGTAGCGGCGCACCCCGCGCGTCCAGATCAGATCCTCCGCCCGGATCGCCGCGAAGGCGCGCGCCATCTGCGGCCGGTCGAGATAGCCCTGATCCCACATCATGTCCTCGAGGAAGGCGACCTGGCTTTCGTCGAGGAACAGAAGAAGCTCGCCCGCCTCGAGGAAATCCACCTGCGCTGCGAGAAGCGTGATCGAGGCTAGCCGGTCGTCGCCGTCGCGCGCCATTGTTGCCGCCGCGATGGCCAGCATCGTGCCGCCGAGGCAATAGCCCACCGCATGCACCTTCCGGTCGGGCACGATCGCGGTCACGACCTCGAGCGCGGCCATGACGCCCTCGGTGCGGTAATCCTCGAGCGCGGTATCCGCCATGTCGGCGCCCGGGTTGACCCACGAGATCATGAAGACCGTGAACCCCTGATCCACCAGATACTTCACCATCGAGTTCTCGGGCGAAAGATCGAGGATGTAGTATTTCATGATCCAGGCCGGAACGATCAGGATCGGCTCGGGCCGGACCGTCCCGGTGGCGGGCGCATACTGGATCAGCTCCATCAGCGCGTTGCGGAACACCACCTTGCCCGGCGTGCAGGCCAGCGCCCTGCCCGGCGCAAGGTCCCCCGAGGGCGGTTCGTGCTGCTGGGTGACGGTCCTGACGACATCGCGGGTGAAGTTCGCCCAGCCCTCGATCAGGTTCCGCCCCCGCGCCCTGACCGTCGCCGCAAGGATCTCGGGGTTCGTGAGCGGAAAGTTCGACGGCGAGACCATGTCGAGCGCCTGGCGCGCCATGAAGCGGGTCCGGTCGGCGTCCTTCTGCTCGAGGCCCCGCAGCGGGGCAGTCGCCGCATCCCACCAGTCCTGCACGGCAAGGAACCCCTGCTGCCAGGCGCGGAAGGGAAAGCGCGCCCAGGCCTCGTGCGCGAAGCGGTGATCGTAGGCGCGCGGCTCGAACGGCGGCGGTGCCTTGGCGTCGCCCGCGGCGAGATAGGCGGCCAGCTTCATCGCGTTCGCCTGCGCGTGTTCGGCAAGCTCGAGCTGCCGCCCCGGCGCCCGCGCGAGGTGCAGCGCCCAGTCGGCCCAGGCCTCGGTAAAGGCATGGGGCGACACGCCGCCCGTGAACCGCGCGACGGCCGCGCGGACGGCGCGGTCGAGGTTGGCGTGCGGGTGTTCGGGCGGCGCGGGCGGCGCGACGGGCGGCTCGGCCCGCGGCGGGGCGGCGGTGGCGGCGGGGGGCAGGCCGCCGGCGGCTGCATCTTGCGGCAGCGCTGCGGGCGCGGAGCGTGTGGCACGCCTGGGCATGGGATCACCATGTCGGTTTGGGGCTGTTGCCCGCACTGATGCCCCGCATGCCCCCGCCGCGCCTTGATCTGGGTCAGCCGCCCGGCGGGTCCGCGCGGCGCGTCAGTGCAGCCGCTTCAGCACCGTCGCCAGCTTGCCGATCAGCTCGTCGATCTGCGCCTTCTCGATGATCAGCGGCGGCGACATGGCAATGATGTCGCCGGTCGTGCGGATCAGGATCCCGCTTTCGTAGGCGTCGAGGAAGGCCGCGAAGGCGCGCTTCGTAGGCTCGCCCGCGATCGGGTCAAGCTCGACCGCGCCGATCAGGCCGAGGTTGCGGATGTCGATGACATGCGGCAGGCCCCGAAGGCTGTGCAACGCCGCTTCCCAGTAGGGCGCGATCTCGGCGGCGCGCTGGAACAGCCCTTCCTCGCGGTAGGTTTCCAGCGTGGCGATCCCGGCGGCCGAGGCGATCGGGTTGCCCGAGTAGGTGTAGCCGTGGAAGAGCTCGATCATGTGTTCGGGGCCCTGCATGAAGGCGTCGTGCACCGCCCCGGTGGTGATCACCGCGCCCATCGGGATCACGCCGTTCGTCAGCCCCTTGGCGCAGGTGATCATGTCGGGCGTCACCCCGAAGAACTGCGACGCGAAGGGCGCGCCCATGCGGCCGAACCCGGTGATGACCTCGTCGAAGATCAGAAGGATCCCGTGCTTCTGCGTGAGCGCCCGCAACCGTTCGAGATAGCCCTTGGGCGGCAGGATCACGCCGGTGGAACCCGCCACGGGCTCCACGATCACCGCGGCGATGGTCTCGGGCCCGTGCAGCGCCACCAGCCGCTCGAGCTCGTCGGCAAGATGCGCCCCGTGTTCGGGCTGGCCCCTGGTGAAGGCGTTCTGCACCGGCAGGTGGGTGTGCGGCAGGTGGTCGACGCCGGTCAGCAGGCTGCCGAAGAACTTGCGGTTGTTCACGATCCCGCCGACCGAGATGCCGCCGAAGTTCACGCCGTGATAGCCCCGTTCCCGCCCGATCAGCCGGGTCCGCGTCCCCTGTCCCTTCGCGCGGTGATAAGCGATGGCGATCTTCAGCGCCGTTTCCACCGCCTCGGAGCCGGAGTTGGCGTAGAACACGTGCTCCATCCCGTCGGGGGCGATGTCGATCAGGCGGTTGGCCAGCTCGAAGGCCTGGGGATGGCCCATCTGGAAGGCGGGCGCATAATCCATCTCGCCCGCCTGCCGTTGGATCGCCGCGGTGATCTTCGGGCGGCAGTGGCCGGCGTTGCAGCACCACAGGCCCGCCGTGCCGTCCAGCACCTGCCGCCCGTCCTGGGTGGTGTAATGCATGTCCTTCGCCGAGACGAACATGCGCGGCGCCTTCTTGAACTGCCGGTTCGCGGTGAAAGGCATCCAGAACGCATCGAGGTCGTTCGGGGCGGGCTTGCGGTCGAGGGCCATGGACGTCTCCTTGGGCCGCCGCGGGCGGCCGGGCCTAGCGGTTCCCGCGACGCTATCAGAGCGGCGGGGGCAGTCAAGCGCGGGCCGCCCACCCTTTCCGCCCGCAGCGGTTCGGTGCATCCTGCGCCCCATGACGACGGCCAGCCGACGCCCCCGCACCCGCATCCAGACCCGCAACCGCGACGCGATCATGGCCGCCGCGCTCGACGTTTTCGCCGCGCAGGGCTTCCGCGGCGCGACGCTCGACCAGATCGCCGAGGCGGCGGGGCTGTCGAAGCCCAATGTGCTCTACTACTTCCCCTCGAAGGAGGCGATCCACGAGGCGCTGCTGGCCGACCTGATGGCCGACTGGCTTGCCCCGCTGCGCGCCATCGACCCCGCGGGCGAGCCGCTGGCCGAGATCCTCGCCTATGTCCGCGCCAAGCTTGCCATGAGCCGCGAGCGGTCGCGCGAAAGCCGCCTCTTCGCCAACGAGATCCTGCAGGGCGCGCCGCGCATGGGACCGGTGCTGGCCGGCGAGCTGCGCGCGCTGGTCGCCGAGAAGGCGGCGGTCATCCGCCGGTGGCAGGCCGAGGGCCGGATCGCGCCGGTCCACCCCGTGCACCTCATCATGTCGGTCTGGGCGCTGACGCAGCACTATGCCGATTTCGAGGTGCAGGTGCAGGCGCTGATCGACGGCGACCCCTGGGAAGAGGCCGAGCGCCACCTGATGCATCACTTCACCCGTGTGCTGGCACCCTGATCAGATCCGCCGCCCGGTGCCGGGGTCGAAGAGGTGCAGCGCCTCGGGCGGGGCGGCCAGCGCCAGCGCGTCGCCCGCTCGCACAGCCGCATCGCCGGGCAGCCGCGCCAGCAGGACCGTCCCGCCCGCCAGCCGGCCGTGCACGACCGTGTCGGCGCCCAGCGCCTCGACCAGATCGACCGTCATCCGCACGGGGCCGAGCGGATCGGGCTGCAGGTGTTCGGGCCGGATCCCCAGCGTCGCCGCCCGCGCGCCCTGCCCCGCGCCGGCCGGCAGCGCCAGCCGCGCCCCGTCGGGCAGGATCGCGCTGCCGCCCCCGACCTGCACGGGGACGAGGTTCATCGGCGGCGCGCCGATGAAGCCCGCGACGAAGACCGAGGCCGGCCGGGCATAGACCTCTGCCGGGGTGCCCACCTGTTCGGCCAGGCCCGCGTTCATCACCATGATGCGGTCGGCCAGCGTCATCGCCTCGACCTGGTCGTGGGTGACGTAGAGGCTGGTCACCCCCATGCGCGTCTGCAGCCGCTTGATCTCGACCCGCATCTGGGTGCGCAGCTTGGCGTCGAGGTTCGACAGCGGTTCGTCGAACAGGAACACGTCGGGTTCCCGCACGATCGCACGCCCCATCGCCACCCGCTGGCGCTGGCCGCCCGACAGGTCCTTCGGCCGCCGGTCGAGGAAGGGCGCAAGCTCCAGCATCTCCGCCGCCGCTCGGACCCGGCCGGCGATCTCGGCCTTCGGCAGGCCGCGGATGCGCAGGCCGTAGGCCATGTTGTCGAACACGCTCATGTGCGGGTAGAGCGCGTAGTTCTGGAACACCATCGCGATGTTGCGGTCCTTCGGCTCGACCGCGTTGACGACGCGGCCACCGATCGCCACCTCGCCGCCGCTGATCGGCTCGAGCCCCGCCACCATCCGCAGAAGCGTGGACTTGCCGCAGCCCGACGGGCCGAGCATCACCAGAAGCTCGCCATCCGCCACATCGCAGTCGATGCCGCGGATCACCTCGTTGCCGCCGAAGCGCTTGCGCACCGCGCGGATGCCGACGGTCGCCATCTATTTCTCCGTGTCCACAAGGCCCTTCACGAACTGCCGCTGCATCGCCAGCACGACGAGCGCGGGCGGCAGGATGGCAAGGACCGTGGTCGCCATAACAAGGTTCCAGTCGGTCAGCGCATCGCCCGCGCCGATCATCTTGGTGATGCCGATCACGATCGTATCCATGTCGGCCCGCGTCGTGATCAGCAGCGGCCAGAGATACTGGTTCCAGCCGTAGATGAAGAGGATGACAAAGAGGGCCGCGATGTTCGTCCGCGACAGCGGCAGGACGGTGTCGAGGAAGAACCGCATCGGCCCCGCGCCGTCCACCTTCGCGGCCTCCACCAGCTCGTCCGGGATGGTCAGAAAGAACTGCCGGAACAGGAGCGTCGCCGTGGCGGAGGCGATCAGCGGCACGGTCAGCCCGGCATAGGTGTTCAGCATCCCGAGGCCCGCCACCACCTGATAGGTCGGCACGATGCGCACCTCGACCGGCAGCATCAGCGTGATGAAGATCGTCCAGAACGCCAGCATCCGGCCGGGGAAGCTGAAGAACACCACCGCATAGGCCGAGATGACGGAGATCGCGATCTTCCCCGCCGCGATCACCAGCGCCATGATCAGGCTGTTCCACAGAAGGCCCGACACCGGCGGCGCCGCCATGCGCGAGGTGCGGGCGCCTTCGAACAGGATGGTGCGATAGGTCGCGGCCCCCTCGGCTCCCGGCAGCAGAAGATCTCCCCTCGCGATCGCCTGCGGCGGCAGGGTGGATGCCGTGAAGGCGATCCACACCGGAAAGAGCGTCAGCACGATCCCCGCGCCGATCACGATCAGCGCAAGCCACGGGGTGCGGTCGTGGAGGCTGTGCATCAGTACTGCACCCGGCGGTCGATGTAGCGGAACTGCACCGCCGTCAGCGCGATGACGACGATCATGAGGATCACGGACTGCGCCGCGGAGCGGCCGAAGTCGGTGGCGATGATGCCGTCGTACCACGCCTTGTAGACGAGGATCTCGGTCGCCTTGGCGGGGCCGCCCTGGGTGACGGCATGGATCACCCCGAAGGTGTCGAAGAAGGCGTAGACCACGTTCACCGTGACGAGAAAGAACGTGACCGGCGACAGAAGCGGCAGCACGATGGTGCGGAACCGGGTCCAGCCGCCCGCCCCGTCGATCGCCGCGGCTTCCAGCAAGGATTTCGGAATCGCCTGCAGGCCGGCCAGGAAGAACAGGAAATTGTAGCTGATCTGCTTCCAGGCCGCGGCCAGCACCACGAGGATCATGGCATCCGTGCCGTCGAGCCGCGGGTTCCAGTCCACCCCCGCCGCGGTCAGCATCCGCGCCACCACCCCGACCGAGGGGTTGAACATGAAGAGGAACAGCACCCCCGCGACGGCCGGCGCAATGGCATAGGGCAGCACGAGGATCGTTCGCCAGAAGGCCACCCCCTTCAGCATCCGGTCCACCATCACCGCCAGAAGCAGCGCCGGCATGAGCGCCGCCAGCGCCACCGCGACCGAAAAGACCGCGGTCCGCCGCACGGCCGCCATGTAGCCAGGATCGGCCAGCACGACGCGGTAGTTGTCGAACCACACGAAGGTGGACGACAGGCCGAACATGTCCTCGCGCAGGAAGGACTGCCAAACCGCCTGCAGCGACGGCCAGATGAAGAACACCAGCGTGACGCCAAGCTGCGGCGCAAGCAGCAGATAGGGCAGCCAGCGGTTGCGGAAGATAACCTTGCGGCGCATGGGGTCCTGCAGTGCGGAAGCCCCGCCCCCGGGCGGCCGGGGACGGGGCGATGGCATCAGGCGGGCGTCAGTTCGTCGCGGTCCGCTCGAAGGCGCGCAGCGCCTCGTTCCCGCGGGCGACGGCGTTCTTCAGCGCCTGTTCGGCGGTCTGCGCACCCTGCAGCGCCTTTTCGACTTCCTCGTGGTAGAAGTCGCGGATCTCGGTCCAGCGGCCGAAGCGGTAACCCTTGGAGTTGTCCGAGGGCGTGCCGCGCGTCAGCTGCAGCACCGGCACGTCGCGGCCGGGGTTCGCGGCGAAGAAGCCCTCGGCCGTCATCGCCGCGAAGGCTGCGTTCGTCGCCGGCAGGAAACCTGTGCCCTTGGCAAACCGCGTCAGCACGTCGGTCGAGGACAGGTAGGACAGGAACTCGGCCACGCCCTTGATTTCGTCGTCGGTGCGGCCGGGGGCGTTGAACACCCACAGCGAGGCGCCGCCGATGATCGAATTCTTGGGTTCGGCGATCAGGTCGGGCCAATAGGGCAGCGGCGCCACGCCGAAGGGCGCGCCGAGGTCGCGGGCGATCGAGGCATGGCCGCCCGAGGACTGCAGCAGGATCGCGCATTCGCCCGAGATGAACTTGGCCGCGGCGTCGTTCGACCGCCCGCCGTAGTCGAACCGCTTGTCCTTCTGCATCTCGGCCAGGGTCGAGACGATGCGCGCCTGCAGCGGGTTATCGAACGTCAGTTCGGCCCCAAGTCCGTCGCGGCCGTTGTTCAGCGTGCCGATCGGCGTGTCGTGGATCGCCGACATCTGTTCGAGCATGATCCACGAGATCCAGGTCGAGGTCATCCCGCAGGGCTGGCCGGCGGCGACCAGCTTGCCGGTGGCCTCGATCAATTCGGGCCAGGTGGCGGGCGGCGCGTCGGGGTTCAGCCCCGCCTTCTCGAACGCGGCCTTGTTGTAGAACATCACCGCGGTCGAGACGTTCAGCGGCTGGCTGAACAGCGTGCCGTCAGCCGCGCCGTAATAGCCCGCGGCAGGGGCGAGGAAGATCGAGGGGTCGAACGACAGGCCGGCGCGGGCATAGACTTCGGACACCGGGATCACGGCGTCGCGCGCGGCGAACATGTCGCCGGTGCCGGCGTCGAACATCTGCATGATGTGGGGCGGGTTGCCCGCGCGGAACGCGGCGATGGCGGCCGCGCGCTGTTCGGGATACTGGCCCTTGAAGCTGACGGTGACCTGATACTTGTCCTGGCTGGCGTTGAACTCGTCGCCAAAGGCGATCAGCAGGTCCTGCGCGGGACCGGTCACGCCGATCCACATCTCGATGGGGGTGCGGGTCTGGGCATGGACAGTCGGGGCCGCCATCAGGGCGGCAAGGGTCGTGCCGAGAAGCACGCGACGGCTGAGCATGGAAACCTCCGAAGGTGGCGGAATGACCGCAGCCGGATACCGGCACCGCTTGAAGCCCATGCGACAGGTCCGCGACAGTTCGGTAACGCCCCCGCCCGCCTCGTCACGCGTCTCGCCCCGCACCGGCCGGCACCGCCGCAGCGCGACGGCTCGGACCGGCCTGGGCGCCGGCGCTGCCGACGTTGCCGAAGCCGACGCCGCTAGTAGGTCGCCCGGCCGCCCGACAGGTCGAACACCGCGCCGGTGGTGAAGCTGTTCTCGCGGCTGCACATCCAGCCGATCATCGCGGCGATCTCGTCCACCTCGACGAAGCGGCCGCGCGGGATCTTCGACAGCATGTAGTCGATGTGGCTCTGCGCCATCTGGTCGAAGATGCGCGTGCGCGCCGCAGCAGGCGTGACGCAGTTGACCGCGATGTCCTGGCCCGCGTGTTCCTTGCCGAGCGTCTTGGTCAGCGCGATCACACCGGCCTTGCTGGCCGAATAGGCGCCGGCGTTGGGGTTTCCCTCCTTGCCGGCGATCGAGGCGATATTGACCACCCGCCCATAGCCCCGTTGCACCATGAAGGGCAGCACCGCCCGGCAGACGTGGAACGTCCCGTGAAGGTTGACCGCGACGATCCGGTGCCATTCCTCGACCGGATAGGTCACGACCGGCCCGTTCGTCCCCGCGATCCCGGCCGAGTTCACGAGGATGTCGATCCGCCCGTGCTTGGCCGCGGTGGCGCGGGCCAGCTTCTCGACCGCCGCAGCGTCGGTCACATCCACCTGTGCCGCGTCCGCCCTGTCGCCGAGGGCGCCGGCCGCCTCGACCGCCAGCGCCCCGTCCGCGTCCCACAGCACCACTGCGGCCCCGCCCGCGTGCAGCCGGCGCGCCACCGCGAACCCGATCCCCTGCGCGCCGCCGGTGACGACGGCGACCTGCCCTGCGAAATCCTCAGGCATCCGCGATCACCCGCTGGCGCTGCTGCCCCAGTCCTGAGATGCCCAGTTCCACCACGTCGCCGGGCGCGAGCCACCGTGGCGGCTTCATCCCCATGCCGACGCCCGGCGGCGTCCCGGTCGAGATCACGTCGCCCGGATGCAGGGTGAAGAACTGCGAAAGGTAGCTGACGAGGTGCGCCACCCCGTAGACCATCGTGCGGGTCGATCCCTTCTGCATGGTCTGGCCGTTGACCGTCAGCCACATGTCCAGCGCCTGCGGATCGGGCACCGCATCGCGCGTCACCAGCCAGGGGCCGAGCTGGCCGAAGTTGTCGCAGCTCTTGCCCTTCGTCCACTGGCCCGCACGCTCGATCTGGAAGGCGCGCTCGCTCACGTCGTTCATCACGGCATAGCCGGCGACATGGGCCAGCGCGTCGGCCTCGCTGACATACTTCGCGCGGGTGCCGATCACCACGGCCAGCTCCACCTCCCAGTCGGTCTTCTGCGAACCCCGGGGGATCACGATAGGATCGTCCGGCCCGCAGATGGCGCTGGTCGCCTTCATGAACGCGATCGGCTCGGGCGGCACCTGCGCCCCCGTCTCGGCCGCGTGGTCGGAATAGTTCAGCCCGATGCAGATGCACTTGCCGATCCCGCCCACGCAGGGGCCGAGCCGCGCGCCTTCGGGCACCGCCGGCAGCGCGGCGGGATCGAGCGCGCGCAGCATCGCAAGCCCTGCGTCCGACAGGACAGCCCCCGCGATGTCCGGCACGAGGCCCGTCAGGTCGCGCGCCACCCCGGCCTCATCCAGCATCCCGGGCCGTTCCGCCCCGGCAGGGCCCCAGCGCAACAGTTTCATCGTGTTCTCCTCAGGTGTTCGACCAGCCGCCGTCGATGACATGCGTGGTGCCGGTGGTGAAGCTCGACTCGTCCGACGCCAGATAGACCGCGAGCGCCGCGATCTCGGCCGGGGTGCCGAGGCGCCCCGAGGGCTGGCGCGCGAGGAACAGCGCCTCGGCCTCGGCCACGCCGCCGGGCAGCGTTGCGCCGAGCGCGGCCATCCGCGCGCGCAGGCTGGGGCTGTCCACCGTGCCCGGGCAGATCGCGTTGCAGCGGATCCCCTGCTTCACGAAATCGGCGGCGATGGCCTTGGTCAGGCCGATCACACCCGCCTTCGTCGCCCCGTAGACGAACCGATTGGGCGCCGCCTGGATCGATCCGACGGCCGAGGCCACGTTGACGATGCTGCCCCCGCCCTTCTCCAGCATCCCGGGCAGGAAGGCGCGCGTGACGCGGTACATCGCCGTCAGGTTCAGCTCGACCGAGAAGGCCCAGGCATCCTCGTCGCAGTCCATGATCGTGCCGTGGTGGACATAGCCTGCGGCATTGACCAGCACATCGACCGGCCCGCTTGCCCCCGCCGCCGCCGCCACCGCGCCGCGGTCGCGCACGTCGAGCCGCATCGTCTCGCACCCCGCAAGCGTTGCAAGCGCGCCGGCGTCGATGTCGGCCGCCACGACCGATGCGCCCTCGCGTGCGAAGGCCTCGGCCACCGCCCGCCCGATTCCCGCCCCTGCCGCCGTCACGAAGGCGCGCTTGCCCGTCAGCCGTCCCGCCATGCCCGTCCCTTCCGTTTTCGCCCCGCGAGAGCGCCGCGGCGACCCGCCGCGTGCAGACTTGCCTCGCCCGCCCGACCGCGTCCAGCCCCCGCGCCGACCCGCGGCCGGACCCCGGACGCGGACCCTGGGGCGCGCGCGCCGGCGCCGCGGCCCGCCGGCCCCGTGCCGCGCCTCAGGCCAGCGCCGCGATCACCGCATCCACCGTCGTCACCAGCGCCACGTTCTGCATCGCGTAGTCGATCGACGCGCGGTGCCAGTCGGCGTTCATCGTCGAACAGCCGTCTTCGGGAATCACCATGACATAGCCCTTGTCGGCCCCGGTGCGCGCGGTGTGCTCGATCGACATATTGGTCCAGGCGCCGGTCTCGATGATGATGTCGCGCCCCTCGGCCTTGAGGATCCGCTCGAGCGGCGTGCCCTCCCAGGCGCTCATCCGGGCCTTCCGCACGACATGGTCGCCCGGCTGCGCCTCGAGCCCCGGCACCGGCTCGGCCCCCCAGGTGCCCTCGATCAGCGCGTTCGCCTCCACGCAGCCTTCGAACAGCGGGGCGTTCAGCGTCATGTCGCGCGCGTCCGCCCGGCGGACGAACCAGACATGGATCACCGGCACGCCCCGCGCGCGGCACGCCTCGGCCAGCCGCACGATATTGGCAATCGCGTTCTGCTGGCGGCAGTGGTCGGGCGAGCCCGAGGACGCGAAGGCGCCGCCCTCCATCACCACGTCGTTCTGCATGTCCTGGATCACCAGCGCGCAGCGCGACGCATCGAGACGCAGGGCATCGCCCCCGCCCTCGGCCCGCGCAGCCGCCGTCCGCGGCCGCGCCCGCATGTAGGGCTCGGGCCGCGGCCCGACCTTCACCGGGATGGCGTAGACCGAGGTCGTGGCGCAGACGAACAGCGTCCGCCAGTCCTCGCCGCCCCAGGCGAGGTTGGCGGGCAGTTCGGGGATCGCTACCTTGCCGATGTGCCGCCCGTCGGGCGCATAGACCCAGAGCCCCCCCGGCGCGCAGCACCAGACATTGCCCTCGGCATCGCATTTCATCCCGTCGGGCACCCCGGGCAACAGGCTGTCGCGCAGGCCCGACGCGAAGATGCGCCCGTTCGCCAGCCGTCCGTCCGGGGTCACGTCGTAGACACGGATGTTCGCCTGTTCGGTGTCGTTGACGTAAAGCCGGCTTTCGTCGGGCGAGAAGCACAGGCCGTTCGGCTGGGTGAAGGTGTAGCGGTCCACCACCAGCTGCGGCTCGGCGCCCGGCCGGTGGCCGGGCGGCAGGCGGAACACGCCCTGCCAGCCCAGCTGCCGCGGGCGTTCCACACCATAGACCGGCATCCGGCCGTACCAGGGATCGGTGAACCAGATGCTGCCGTCCGACTTCACGCAGATGT
Source organism: uncultured Paracoccaceae bacterium (assembly GCA_938028765.1). Lineage (GTDB taxonomy): Bacteria > Pseudomonadota > Alphaproteobacteria > Rhodobacterales > Rhodobacteraceae > CALIZF01. The sequence continues at coordinate 26,798 of CALIZF010000071.1, read as the reverse complement.
CGTTGGGGCTGTTCAGTTCCCGCCCCTCGAAGTGGCTCGCCAGCACCTCGCGCGTGCCGTCCGGGCGGAACCGCGCCACCGACGATGTGGCGTGTTCGCAGACCAGAAGGTTCAGGTCCGCGTCGTAGGTCATGCCGTTGCCCTTGTTCGAGGGCCGCATCACCTCGCGCACCCCTGCCCGGTCATACCGGCGGCGCACGTCGCCGGGCATGTCGCTGAACAGAAGGTAATGCTCTGTGGGATGCCAGACGGGGCCTTCGGTGAAGCTGCAGCCGTGCGCGATCTGCCGCACGGGGGCGTGCTCATCGATCAGGCGGCGGAAGTCAGGATTAAGCGCCACATGGGCCATCGCGCAGACCCCTCAGGCCGGGAACCAGTCGCGCCGCGGCACCGACTGGCTGATCGGGCCGGGGATCGCCATGTCGGCCCGGCCGACGACGCGCGCGCCCTGCACCACCGCCGGCTTGTCGTGCACCGGCAGGATGTATTTCGCCCCCGAATGCATCAGCTTGCGCATCGCCGCCTTCTCGCGCCGCTTCGATCCGGAGTGATTGCCGGTGACCTGGTATTCCTCGGGGCCGAAGGTGCGCTGCGGCTCGATGATCTGGTCGTTGAAGTCGTAGATCACGTCGCCGCAGATGATCGCCGTGCCGTCGGCGGTTTCGACATGCACGTTCATCGAGCCTTCGGTGTGGCCGTCGGCATGGGCCAGCGTCAGGCCTGGCATCAGCTCGATCGGCCCGGACTGGTCGAGATCCTCGAGCCTCAATGCCCCCGGCGTGTGCAGCCGTTCAACGAGGTGCAGGATGTCGGGTTTGGGATACTGCGGGTGCATCAGGCCCGAGACCGAGTATTCGAGCTCGCGCCGGTTGATGACGACCGTGGTGTTCATCGGGAAGCAGTCGTCCTTGCCCGCATGGTCGATGTGCAGGTGGGTGTGCAGGATGTAGCGAACGTCACCGACCTTCACCCCATGATTGGCCAGCTGCCGCTCGACCATGTTCTCGTGGAACTGCAGGCCGCGCATCCCGAGGCTGCCCATGATGGCGTTGTCGCGATAGCCGGTATCGACCAGCACGGGCCAGCGCCCCCCGAGGATCAGGAAGCCATAGACCGGCACCCGCCGCGTCCGTCCGCAGTCGCGTCCGAGGACGAGGAACGAGCTTTCGAGCTCGATGTCGCCGTAGTCCAGAATCTTGATCTCGAGGGGCATCGGTTCCTCCCAGGGCTCAGAGCCGGTAGACCCGGCTTGCGGTGTCGTGAAAGATCAGGGCCTGTTCGGCCGCGGTGAAGGGTGCGGCGGCGGCGCGGTGCGCGGCCAGAAGGGCGGGATAGTCCGTCCACAGCTTCTCGATCGGGAAGTTCGATCCCCAGAGGCACCGGTCGGCCCCGAAGAGGCCCACGACCTCGCGCCAGAGGCAGGCGATCAGGCCCTCGTCCACCCGATGCACGAAGGTGCCGAAGCCCGACAGCTTCACCACCGCGTTCGGACGGCGCGCGAGGTCTGCCATGGCCGCGCGCCAGGCCGCCCGGCCCGCCGGCGAGGTGTCCTCGGGCATGCCGGCGTGCTGCAGGACGAAGGTCACGCGCGGGCAGGCATCGACAAGGGCCAGCGCATGGGCCATCTGCCCCGCAAACACCTGCAGGTCGAAGGCCCAGCCGTAATCGGCCAGCCGCGCGACGTTGCGGATCACGGCGGGGTCGGCGCAGGCATCGGCGCGCGACGCGAACCGGTATTGCGGGTTCGGGTGCCAATGGAACTGCTGGCGGACGCCCCGCACCCGCGGGTGGCGCGCAAGGCGGTCCAGCGCGGGGCGCGCATCCGGCACGGTCATGTCGGCGTAGGCGACCGTGGCGTGGGGCCAGCCCGTCTCGCGCCCCAGATCCTCGATCCAGGCGGCCTCGGCCTCGGCCCGGTCGGGGGCCCAGTTGGCCTGCACATAGACCGCCTTGACGATCCCCTGCCCCGCGATGTCGGCGTGGTATTCCGCCATCGGATAGTCGCGCCGCAGGGGTTCGTAGGGGCCGAAGATCCGCGGCTGCATCGGACCCTGCAGCCACGGCAGGTCGGCCTTCCGCCAGACGTGGACATGCGCGTCGATCACGCGCATCACCGCGCGCCCCGCGCGAAGGACAGGATCTCGCGTGCGACGGCGCGCGGGGCATCGCCCGCGCCCAGCCGGTCCAGCATGGGCAGGACGGCAGCCATCGCCGCCGCCTCGGGCCGGTAGGCGGGATCGGCGGCCAGCGGGTTCAGCCACAGCACCCCCCAGGCAAGGCCCCGCAACCGCGCCATTGCCGCCACCAGCGCATCGGGCCCGCCGCGCTCCAGCCCGTCGGACAGGATCACGGCGAAGGCGCCGCGCGCGCAGGCCGCGAACCGAGGCACGGCAAGGAACGCCCCCATCGCCTCGCCGAGGCGCGTGCCGCCGTCCCAGTCCGCCACCAGCCCGGCCGCGAACGCGAGCGCCCGGTCGCGGTCGCGGTGGCGAAGGGCGCGCGTCACCCGCGTCAGACGGGTGCCGAGCGTGAACACCTCCACCCGCTCGCCTGCCTGCACCAGCGCATGGGCCAGCCGCATCGCGCCCGCCGTGCCGGCCTTCATGCTGCCCGACACGTCGATCAGGAACAGGACGCGGCGCTGCCGCACGCGCCGCGCTCGCGCCGGCAGGCGCGTCACCTCGCCATCGCGTTCGAGCATCTGGCGGAACGCGCGGCGCGGGTCCGGCCGCGGCCCCCGGCCGCCGGTCCAGCGCCGCGACCGGCGCTGCGGCAAGGCGGCCGGGGCCGCGCGCGCGAAGGCGCGCAGCCCCTCCTCCTCGCCTGCCGCGAAGGCACGCGCGGTCAGCCGTTCGGCGGCCGTCGCCTCGGCGCCCGACGGCGCGTCCTCGCCAACCTCCGGGGCAAGGTCGAGGCCGCCCGCATCGAACACGGCCCTGTCGTCCTCGCCTTCGGCCGCGGCGGGCGCGGCCAGCGTCCGGCCGAGGAACACCGCATCGAGGACCGCATCGAATTCGGCCCGCCGTTCCGGCCCCGGACCGAACACCGCAACCGCCGCACTGCGCACGTCGCCAAAGCCCCTCGGCCCCAGGAGCCCGACCGCCGCGAGGAACGTCTGCACCTGTTCGGGCGCGGCCGGAAAGCCCGCGGCCCGCAGCGCCGGCGCAAGCGCAAGGAACGGGGCCAGCGCGCGATCGGTCATGCCGCCGCCCCGAGGAGGGCGTCGAGGCGCGGGGCCACGAAGGCCAGATCGTCCTGGTCCTTCAGCGCCACCCCGATCGAGCGGGCGAAGGCCGCGGGCCAGGGCGCGCCCTGGGCGTGCAGAAGCGTCGCCGCCTCGGCCCATTCCACCGTCTCGGCTACGCCCGGCGGTTTCGCCAGCGGCTGCTCGCGCAGCGCGGTCACCGCTGCGACGACGCGCGCCGCCGTCTCGCGCGCGACGGTCGAGGCGCGCATCAGCACGATCTGCCGTTCGAGGTCGGGCGCAGGATAGCCGATCCAGTGATAGACGCAGCGCCGCCGCAGCGCCTCGTGCAGGTCGCGGGTGCGGTTCGAGGTCAGGACCACGACCGGCGGCTCGGGCGCGCGGATCGTGCCGCGTTCGGGGATCGAGATCGTGAAGTCCGACAGGAACTCGAGCAGGAAGGCCTCGAACTCGGGGTCGGCCCGGTCGATCTCGTCGATCAGCAAGAGCCGCGTGCGGGGCGACCGCAGGGCGAGCAGGAGGGGCCGCGCCAGCAGGAAATCGTCGCCATAGAGGTTGACGTAGGCATCGCCCGCCTGCCGGATTGCCAGCATCTGCCGCGGGAAGTTCCAGTCATAGACCGCCGCTGCCGCGTCGATCCCCTCGTAGCACTGCAGCCGCACGAGCTCGCGCCCCAGCACGGCCGCCAGCGCCTTGGCGGCCTCGGTCTTGCCGACGCCCGGCGCGCCTTCCAGCAGCAGGGGTTTGCCGAGCGCCAGCGCAAGGAAGGCGGCGGTCGCAAGCCCCTCGTCGGCGATGTACTGCGCCTCGCGCAGCGCCGCGGCGAGGGGCGCGGGGCCGTCGAGGCCGGGGGGCAGGCGCCGCACCGCCACGGTCAGAGCCGCCGCCTCGGCCGTGCGCCGCCCTGCGCGCGCAGGGCGCGCAGCACCTTTTCCGGCGTCACCGGCAACTCGTCGATCCGCACCCCCACGGCGTCGTAGACGGCGTTGACCACGGCCGGCAGCACCGGGTTCGCGCACATCTCGCCCGGTCCCTTGCCGCCGAAGGGGCCGTCCTCGGCCGGCCGTTCGAGGACGCTGATGTGATGGGGGGCAAGATCGCCAGGGCCGGGCATCAGGTAGGTGTTGAAATCGACCGGCCCGTGGTCGCGCGCGGGATAGCAGGGTTCGGTCGTTTCCCAGGCCGCGTGGCTCATCCCCATCCAGGCGCCGCCGCGCAGCTGCTGCTCGACGAGGCGCGGGTTGAGCGCGCGCCCCACCTCGTAGGCGGACTGCATGTCGGTGACGGCAACTTCGCCCGTCTCGTCGTCCACCTCGACCTCGACCAGCATCGCGGCATGGGCGAAGGTGGTGACGGGCGACATCTCGCCCGTTTCCGGGTCCACATCCGACAGCGGGACGAGGAAGATGCCCCGCCCCGCGATCGTCCGGCCCTGGCGGAACTGCGCCGCCTGCGCCGCCGCCATCGTGGTGATCGACCGCGACGGCGCGCCTTTCACATGGATGTTGCCGCGCCCGTCGGTGACGAGGTCGGCCGCGTCCACCTCGAGCTCTTCCGCCGCGGCCTCGAGCATCACCGACCGCGCCTCCTGGGCGGCGCGGATCACCGCGTTGCCCATCCGGTGCGTGCCGCGGCTGGCGAAAGAGCCCATGTCGTGCGGGCCGGTGTCGCTGTCGGCGGTATCGACATAGACGTCCTCGACCGGCACGCCCAGCGTCTCGGCCGCGATCTGCCGCACGACCGACTTCATGCCCTGTCCGAGGTCGATGGCGGACAGGGCGACGGTGAACTTGCCGTCGGGGTTGGAATGCACCAGCGCCTGGCTTGGGTCGCCGCCGAGGTTCATCCCGATGGGGTAGTTGATTGCCGCAAAGCCGCGGCCGCGGTGCAGGGCCATCAGCGCCTCCGGAAGCCCGAGATGGACGAGAAGCGCAGGCTTCCCGGCCGTGCGGGCGCAGGCGCGGGTGCCGGCGGTTCGGGGGGTGCGGCCGGCGGGGGCATCGAACCCCCGCCGGCCGCCGCGGGAGCTGCCGCCCCGCGGGCCCTGGGATCGGCCGCCCGCGAGGCGGACGCCGCCACAGGGGCGGGTCCGGGCGCAGCCTGTCGCGGCGGCTCGACCGGGCGGGGCCCGCCCCTGCGGGCATAGCCCTGCGCGGCAAAGCCCTCCACCCGGCCCGCCTCATCCGTTGCGGTATGCGCGGGCAGCCGGCCGCGTTCCCCACCGCCGCCCCTGCGGGAGGACATGGCCAGAAGCTCGGGCGAGAGCCGCACCCCCGCCTTCTCGGCCACCACCTGGCAGCATTCGATGAGCGCGCAGTTCTTGGCCACCCGCCGGTGCGCCTTCATGTCGCCGTCGCGGTAGGCGTTGAGGATGCGCAGCGCGACCGGGTTCATCCCCACGACCTCGGCCACCTTGTCCATGTGCGCCTCGATGGCGAAATCGACGCCGGTGATGCCGAAGCCGCGCATTGCGGTGGCCGGCGTGCGGTTCGTGAACACGCAGTAGACATCCGCGTGGACATTCGGGATCGTGTAGGGGCCGGGCAGGTGCCCCGCAGCCTTGATGACCGCGTAGGACGACAGGCGGGTATAGGCGCCGCTGTCGAAAAAGCCGGTGAACCGGCGCGCGACGATGCGGCCGTCCTTCATCACGCCGTCCTTGATGTACCAGCGTTCCGCGCCGCGCGGAGCGCCGACCTGCATCTCCTCTTCCCGGTCCCACATGTATTTCACGGGCCGCCCGGTCAGCATCGCGCCGAGGATGGCCAGCGGCTCGTGGATGCTGTCCACCTTGCCGCCGAACCCGCCGCCGACGGTGCCGCCGATGAAGTGCAGCCGCGACGACGGCAGGTTCAGCACCTTCGCCGCCGTGCCGAGCGAGAAGAAGAGCGCCTGGGTCGAGGTGTAGCAGACATAGCGCCCGTTCTGCTCGGGCGCCGCGATGGCGCCGCAGGTCTCGATCGGGGCCTGTTCGATGGGCGACATCTGATAGCGCCCCTCGACGATGTGGTCGGCGTGGCCGAAGGCGGCCTCGACATCGCCGTAGCGCAACTTCTGGTGGTCGTACTTGCCGTGATAGACGAAGCGGTTGCCGGGATAGATGTCGAGCACGACGGGCGCGCCGGGCCTGATGGCCTCTTCGACGTCGAGCACATGCGGCAGCGGTTCCCATTCCACCCGCACGGCCTTGACCGCAGCGCGCGCCTGCGCCTCGGTCTCGGCGATCACGGCCGCCACGGGCTCGCCCCGGTAGCGGACGCGGTCGGTCGACAAGACGGGTTCGTCGTCGATCCCGAAATCGAGCAGCGACAGAAGCGTGTTGAGGTTGCGCGGCACGTCCGCGCCGGTCAGGATCCGCACGACGCCCGGTATCCGTGCCGCCTCGGCCGTGTCGATCCGCCGGACGCGCGCGGCGTGATGGGGCGAGCGCACGCAGCGCAGGTGCGTGAGCCCGTCGAACAAGTGGTCGTCATAGAACGGCGACCGGCCGGTGACATGGCCGAGGATGTCCTGCCGCCGCGTGGGCTTGCCCACCTCGTTCAGGCGATCGTCGCGTTCGTCGGCAAAGAGATCCTTGCGGAACGCGATCATGCCCGGGTTCGTCATGTCCTTCATGCCCAGGTCCTCATGCACGGGCCTCCGCAGCTGACAGGATGGCGGCGATGATCGGTTCATAGCCGGTGCAGCGGCAGAGGTTGCCCGAGATCGCCTCGATCACCTCGTCGCGGCTCGGCCGCGGGTTGCGGTCCAGAAGCGCCCGCGCGGCCATCAGCATCCCCGGCGTGCAGTAGCCGCACTGGGCCGCGAAGTGCTCCATGAACGCCTCCTGCAGCGGGTGCCGGCCCTGGGGGTCGAGGCCCGCGGCGGTTTCCACCCGGCGGCCCGCCGCATCCTCGGCCGGCATCAGGCAGGCCAGCCGCGTCTCGCCGTCCACGATCACGGTGCAGGCCCCGCAGCTGCCCTGGCCGCAGCCGTATTTCGGCGAGAGATCCCCCACCCCGCGGCGCAGGAAATCGAGCAGGTTCTGCCCCTCGGCGGCGAAGGCCGCGCGGGGGGCGCCGTTCAGCGTGAAGGTCACGGGCCTCATGCCATCCCCTCCAGAAGGCGGCGCAGGTGGACGCCCGCCACCGCGCGCCGATACCAGGCCGAGGCGATGGCGTCGGTCGGCGGATCGAGCCCCTCGGCCGCCTGCGCGGCGGCGCGCGCGATGGCGGCGGCATCGAGCGCGCCGCCCTCCAGCGCCCGCTCGGCCCCCGCCGCGCGCATCGGGTGCGGCCCCATCGCGCCGAAGGCCACGCGCACGCCGCGCAGCCGCCCGCCCTCGCGCGGGGCGAGGACGGCGATCGACAGGACCGAGACCCCCTTGGGCTTGACGCGGCTGACCTTCAGCCAGCCGAAGGCGCGCGCGTCGCGCGGGCGCGGCACCTCGAGGGCGGCCACCAGCGGCGGGCGGGCGCGGTCGCGCACCACCTCTTCCACCGGCCGCGCGCCGCCCTGCCCTGCCAGCACCGCCCGCGCGCCAAGCGCGATCAAGGCCACCGCGAAGTCGCCGTAGGGGTGCGGCGCGAAGAGGTTGCCCCCGACCGTCGCCTGGTTGCGCACCTGCGGCCCGCCGATCGCGCGGGCCGGCGCGTGCAGGAACGACAGATCGCCGCGCGCGAGGATCTGGGCCATTGTCACGCCCGCGCCGATGCGCACTGCATCGCCTGCCCCCTGGATGTCGCGTAACGCCGGGTCGGCCGTGCGCACCAGCCGCGGCGGTGCCTCGCCGGCGTTCACCGCGCGCATCCAGATCGTCCCGCCCCCGAAGAACGGGGCGCCCGATCGCGCGGCCTCGGCCAGCGTCGGCAGCGTCTCGATCACCGTCATGTCAGCCTCATGTGCGCGCGGATCGCGTCGAATCCGCCCTGATAGACGTTCTCGGCCACCATCGCCTGCAGCTCCGCCTCGCGCCCCGGCGGGGTGTCGAACCGGCTTTCCCAAAGCCAGAACGTGCGGTCGCCGTCGGTGACCGGCGCCAGGCGCACGTGAGCCACGTAGTTCAGAAGCGGCACCGGCGTATCCAGAAGGCAGTAGGAAAACGCCATGTCGGCATCGGACAGCGTCAAGAGCAGTTCGCGCAGGTTCGACCCGTCCTGCAGATGGAAGTTGCGCACGCAGCCCACCCGGTCGGACGGCCAGCCCTTTTCCACATGGCTGTCGCGCACGATGGGGTGCCAGCGATCGTGGCCGTTGAAATCGCGCAGGACCGCCCAGACCGCATCGGCCGGCGCATCGAGCACGGTCGATTTCACCACCCTGACCATCAGCCCGCCATCAGCCGCTTCAAGGAATTGAACCCCGCCTGGAACACGTTGGCGCCGATGTTGCCGACAAGGTCCGCCTCGTCCTCGGGCGCGCAGTCGAATTCCGCCGACCATTCGGCGAAGGTCCGGTCGCCGTCGGTCACCGGCGTCAGCCGCAGCGTGGCGACGTAGTTCGTGAGCGGCATGGGGCCTTCGAGGATCGAATAGGTGCAGAAGAAATCGTAGTCCGACAGCCCGAGGAGCTTTTCCCGCAACCGGTCGCCGTTCTGCAGGTGGAAATCGCGCACGCAGCCCACCCGGTCGGACGGCTCGCCGTTCTCGATCCTGCTGTCGCGCACCGCCGGCACCCACCGCGGCAGGGCGTTGAAGTCGCGGATCCGCTCCCACACCCGCGCGGCGGGGGCCTCGATCACGCTGCTGACATAGACGCGCGCCATGTCACTTGTCCCCCTTCGGCGCCTTCTTCGCCGCATCGGCGATGCGCTGCAGGTCAGAGGCCTCGCGGATCAGCCCGCCCTGTTTGGCAAGGCTGCCGCCCTCGATACCGATGTCGCTCAGAAGGCTGTCGATCAGCGGCGCCTGAACGCGGTAGCGCAGGGCGGAGTTGATCACCTCGTCGGTCGGGCTGCCACCCGTGCCCCCGCCGTCGCCGCCGATGCCGGCCCCGGCAAGCTGCATGATGCGGATGTCCTGGATCTTTTCCAGCGGCTTGACGGATGCCGCGACGATCCCCTCGACGTGTTCGAGCATCTTCCGCTTGAAGAGCGAATGCCGCGCCTCGTCCGTCAGGATGTTCTCGGCCTCGTTGATCAGCTTCTGCGCCTCGGCCTCGACGGCGGCGCGGACCTGCGCGGCGGCGGCCATGAGGCGGGCCTCTTCGGCGGCCTTCTCGGCCATCAACACATCGACCGACTTGCGGCGGTTCGCGGCCTCGGTCTCGCGTACGGTCTTGACACGCTCCTCGGCCTCGGCCGCTCGCGCCCGCGCCGCCTCGGCCTCGGCCCGTGCCGCGGATTCCTCGAGGCTCTTGCGGTAGAGGGCGATCGCCTTCTCCATCTGGGCGCTTTCGACCGCCTGCTCGCGCGTCACTTCGAGTTTGCGCCGCAACGTCTCGTGATCGATGCGGATTTCATCGAGCTGACGCTCGGAGGCGATGCGCGACCGCTCGATGTCCTCGCGGCTTTCGATCTCGGCCTCGCGCAGCGCCTGAAGCCGCGCGATCTCGAGCTGCTCGAGGCTGCGGCGGCGTTCCACCCGTGCCGCCTCGACGGCCCGCTCGCGCTCGACCTCGGCCTGCTCGATGTCGCGTTGCGCGGCGATCTGCGCCTGACGGACGCTTGCGTCCGCCGCGGCCGCCTTGGCCCGTTCGCCGGCCAGCGCCACGACCCGGGCCTGCTCGGCCGCCTCCACCGCCTGCTTGCGGACGATATCCTCGACCTCGCGGGTGCGCTGGCTGGCGATGCGGTCCTGCTCGAGCTTCAGCTCGGCCGCGATCCGCGCCGCCTCGACCGCCTCGCGCCGGGCGATCTCGGCGGCCTCGAGTTCCTTCTCGCGGGCGATCTCGCGGGCGCGGGTCGCCTCTTCCGCCGCGATCCGCTCGGCTTCCAGCGCAAGGTGCCGCGCGATCTCGCGCTTGCGCGTTTCCTCCTCGGCCGCGATCCGGCGCGCGTCGAGTTCCAGCTTCTGCGCGATCCGCGCCGCCTCGACCGCCTCTTCGGCGGCCACGCGCGCCTCGTCCACCGCGCGGTTGCGCGCGATCTCGCGCCCGCGGGTCGCCTCGTCGGCCTCGATCCGTTCGGCCGCCAGCGCCTTTTCGCGCGCGATCCGCTGCGCCTCGACCGCCTTCTGCATGGCGATCTCGGCCGCTTCGACCGCCTCGGCCCGCGCGATCTCGCGTTCGCGCACCTCGCGGTCGCAGGCGATGCGCTCGACCTCGAGCCTGCGGCGCTGCGCGATCCGCGCCGCCTCGACCGCCTCTTCGGCGGCCACGCGCGCCTCGTCCAGCGCGCGGTCGCGGGCGATCTCGTGCTCGCGCGTCGCGGCGTCGGCGGCGATCCGTTCGGCGGCCAGCGCCTTTTCGCGCGCGATCCGCGCAGCCTCGGTCGCCTGCACGGCCGCGATCTCGGCTTCCTCGACGGCCCGGGTGCGGGCGATCTCCAGCGCGCGGATGCGCTGGTCCTCGGCGATGCGGGCCTCGTTCACCTCGGCGGCCTGGGCGATCCGGCGGCGCTCCACCTCTTCGCGCGCCGCGATCTCGGCCTCCTCCAGCGCCTTCTGGCGGGCAATCTCCTGCATCCGCACCTTTTCCTCGCCGGCAATGCGGGTCTGGTTCAGAAGCAGGGTCTGGGCCATGCGGCGCTTCTCGGTCGCCTCGCGGGCCTCGATCTCGGCCCCCTCGATCTCGCGCATCCGGGCGATCTCGGCTGCCTGGGTCTCTCGGTCCTTCTGGATCCGCGCCTCGGTGACGGCTTTTTCCTGCGCGATGCGGGCGCGTTCCACCTCTTCGCGGGCGGCAATCTCGGCCGCCTCGATCTCGCGCCGCCGGGCGATCTCGCGCGCCTCGGTTTCCTTCTCGTTCTCGATGCGGGCCTCGCGCACGGCGCGTTCCTGCAGGATGCGGGCCTTTTCCACCTCTTCGCGGGCCGCGATCTCTTCCGCCTCGATGGCGCGCATCCGGGCGATCTCGCGGGCGCGCACCTCGCGCTCGCTGGCGATGCGCGCCTCGGCGATGGCGCGTTCGTTCTGGATGCGCGCCTTCTCGATCGCCTCGCGGGCGGCGATCTGCGCCTCTTCCGCCTCGGTGTCGCGGGCGGCCCGTTCGCGGGCGAGTTCGGCGCGCTGCTGCGCCCGGCGGAATTCGACGTCGCGCTCCTGTTCGAGGCGCGCGGCCTCGGATTCGCGCTCGATGTCCAGCACCTGCTTTTCCGCCTCGAGGTTGCGGGCGCGGATCAGGACGGTCGTTTCCTGCTCGATGTCGTTGCGCAGCTTCCGCTTCGCCTCGATGTCCTTGATCAGCTGGGTCAGACCTTCCGCATCGAAGCGGTTGGAGGGGTTGAAGTATTCAAGCCCGGTCTGGTCGATGTCGAGGATCGCCACCGATTCAAGCTCCAGCCCGTTCTTTTCCAGGTCTTCCTGGGCGATCTCGCGCACGCGGGCGACATAGGCCGCGCGGTTCTCGTGCATCCCGCCCATGTCCATCTCGGCCGCGACCGCGCGCAGCGCGCTTTCGAACTTGCCCGACAGCAGCGCGTGCAGGCTTTCGGGCTCCAGCGTCCGGCGGCCGAGCGTCGAGGCCGCCATGGCGACCGACCGCTTCTCGGGCCGGACGCGGACATAGAATTCCGCCTCGACATCGACCCGCATCCGGTCCCGGGTGATCAGCGCATCGCCCTTGGTGCGGCTGACCTTCAGGGGCAGCACGTTCATGTTCACGGGCGTGATGTCGTGGATGATCGGCCAGACGAAGGCACCGCCGTCGATCACCACCTTCTCGCCCAGAAACCCGGTGCGCACGAAGGCCACTTCCTTGGTGGACCGGCGATAGAGCCAGTTCATCACCCAGTAGAGGATAAAGATCGCGACGACGGCGACGATCAGCCAGAGGATGAGTTGCCCGATCAGCTGCGCGGTCATGTGTCCCTCACCGTCCCTTGATGCGCTTGAAGCGGCGCGTCTGTTCCGTCAGCGCGACCTCGGTCGGCAGACGCTCCATCGAGGACGCGCCGTAGAACCCGTGGCAGGTGCGCGTCTGTCGCATGATGAATTCGGCGTCCTCGGGCATGGCCACCGGCCCGCCGTGGACAAGGATGATGGCCTCGGGGTTCACCCGCAGCGCCGCCGCGCCCCAGGCATCCACCAGCGCGGGGCAATCTTCCAGCGTCAGCGCCGTCTGCGCGCCGATGCTGCCGCCGGTGGTCAGGCCGAGGTGGCAGACGATCACATCCGCGCCCGCGCGCGCCATCGCCGCTGCGTCGTCCTCGCAGAAGACATAGGGCGTGGTCAGCATGTCGCGCGCACAGGCTTTGGCGATCATGTCCACCTCGAGGCCGTAGGACATGCCCGTTTCCTCGAGATTGGCGCGGAACGTCCCGTCGATCAGGCCGACGGTGGGAAAGTTCTGGACGCCCGAAAAGCCGAGGCGCTTCAGCTCGTCGAGGAACACGTCCATCCGCCGGAACGGGTCGGTGGCGCAGACGCCGGCGAGGACCGGGGTGTGCTTCACCACGGGCAGCACCTCGGCCGCCATCTCGACCACGATCGCGTTGGCGTCGCCGTAGGGCATGAGGCCTGCCAGCGACCCCCGCCCGGCCATCCTGTAGCGGCCCGAGTTGTAGATCACGATGAGGTCGATCCCCCCCGCCTCCTCGCATTTCGCCGACAGGCCGGTGCCGGCGCCGCCGCCGACGATGGGTTCGCCCGCGGCGATCATGGCGCGGAACTTCTCGAGGATGCGGGCGCGGGGGATCATCGGCGGGTCTCCTTCCTGCGGGCCTTCGGCGCGCCGTGCAGGGCGCGGAAGCCGGCCGCCAAGGCGGCGGCGAATTCCGGGGCGTTGATGTGGTAGGGCAGCCGGATGACCTGCCGCCCGGCGGTCTGGCGCACGGTCTGTTCCAGCGCCGCGAACAGCGCCGCCCGCGCCGACGGGTCCCAGAACGGCCGCCCCGGCGCGTCGAGCGCGCTGACCCCGCCTTCCGGCAGGAACAGGCGCACCGGTCCTTCCATCGCGTTCAGCCGTCCGCCGATCCAGCGGCCCATGGCGGCGTTTTCCTCGGCCGTCGTGCGCATCAGCGTGACCTGCGGGTTGTGCTCGTAGAAGGTCCGCCCGCGGTATTTCTCGGGAACGGTCGGCGGCGGGCCGAAGTTCACCATGTCGAGCGCGCCGACCGATCCGATCCAGGGCACGCGCGTGCGGACGAAGGCGCCGAACCGGTCCTCGGTGCAGGGGAAGACGCCCCCCATCATCATGTCGCAGACCTCGGTCGTGGTCAGGTCGATGGCGGCCTTCACCTTGCCTTCGTCGATCAGCTTTTCCATCGACTGGCCGCCGATGCCGGTCGCGTGGAACACGAGGCAATCCCAGTCGGCCTCGAGGAAGGCCGCGATCTGCCGCACCGCGGGGGTGGTGACGCCGAACATCGTCATCGCCATCGCCGGCCTGCTGTCCGGCGCGGGCGCGGCGGCGCGGCGACCCTGCACCATGCCCGCCATGGCGTGGGCGGCATTGCCTAGCACCTCGCGCGTGATGGCGTTGAGGCCCTGCACGTCTGCCACCGAATGCAGCATCATGATGTCGGCCGGGCCGACGTATTTCGACACTTCGCCCGAGGCGACGGTGGACACGATGATCTTCGGCACGCCAACGGGCAGGGCACGCATCGCCGGCGCGACCATCGCCGTTCCCCCCGATCCGCCCGCGCTGAGGATGCCCGCGATCCCCTGCTGCCGCGCGATCCACCGGGCGAAGGCCAGCGTCATGCCCGCGACCGACTGCCCCCGGTCGCCGGTGAAGACGCCCGCCGCGCCGCGCGGGTGGAACGCCGCCACCTGATGCGCGGGGATGTCGGCGCCGGTATTCGCCTGCGTGGTGGACAGATCCACGAGCCGCACCGGCACCCCGGCCCCGCGCAGGATGTCGCGCATGTAGCGAAGCTCCGCCCCCTTGGTGTCCAGCGTGCCGGCGACCAGCACCACCGCCTCGCCCGGGGCGGCGAGGGGGCGGATCTCGGGTGCGGCGGCCAGCGGCCCCGCGGTGACCACGCGCGCCAGCCGGTCGAGCTGCGCGACCGGTACGGGCTGCGACCACCGGGTGGGGGGGCGCGGGTTGGCGATCCAGATCTTCGTCAGCGTTGCCGCACCGGGCGCGCCGCCACGGTCGGCCGAGGGGGCCGCCTGCGCGGCCGCCCCGGCCCCGGCACCGGCGCCGGCATCCTCGTGCCCGTGCCGCCCGACCCCCAGCAGCCGCTGCTGCAGGTCGCGGTCGGCGGCCAGTTCGGCGGCGGGCACGATGCGGTTGATCCGACCGTTCACCATGATCGCCACGCGGTCTGCCACCGCGCAGGCGACGCCGATGTTCTGTTCGATCACCAGAACCTCGATGTCGCCTTCGTCGGCGAGGCGCAGCAGCATCTCTTCGACCTGGGCGACGATCACCGGGGCAAGGCCCTCGGTCGGTTCGTCCATCACCAGAAGCCGCGGGTTCTGCAGCAGGGCGCGGCTGATCGCCAGCATCTGCTGCTCGCCGCCCGACAGCTGGCCGCCGCCGTTGCCCCTGCGCTCGGCCAGCCGCGGGAACGTCGCATAGATCCGCTCGACCGACCAGGCGCCGCCCTTCGTCGCGACCATCCGCAGGTGTTCGTCCACCGTCAGCGACCGCCACAGGCGGCGCCCCTGCGGGACATAGCCGATGCCCGTGCGCGCGATCTCGGCCGGCCCCAGCCCCACGAGATCCCTGCCCCCGAACCGGACCGAGCCGGAGGCGACCGGCACCAGGCCCATGATCGCCTTGCACAGCGTCGTCTTGCCCATCCCGTTGCGGCCGACGACCGACAGCACCCCGCGGTCCAGCCGCAGTTCCACGCCCTGCAGCGCGTGGGACGCGCCGTAGAACACGTTGAGCCCACGGATTTCGAGGGCGGGCGCGCCGCTAGCCATGGGCATGGCTCCCGTCGCCGAGGTAGAGCGCCTGGACCTCGGCATCCTCCTCGATCTCGGCGGGCATGCCTTCTTTGAAGACGCGCCCGTTGTGCATCATCGTCACGCTCTCTGCCACCCGCAGGGCCACGTCCATGTCGTGCTCGATGATGATGAAGCCGATGTGCGTCGGCAGGCCCGTGAGGATCGCCACGAGCTCGCGCCGTTCGGCGGGCGAGAGGCCCGCAGCCGGTTCGTCGAACAGGATGAACCGCGGCGCACCCGCCAGCGCCAGCGCGATCTCCAGCTGCCGCTGCTGGCCGTAGGACAGTTCGCTCACCAGACGGTCGCGGGCGGGTGTCAGATGGACGGCCTCGATCAGCTCGCCCGCGCGAATCAGAAGGGGGTCGCCCCGTCGCGGGCGCAGCATGGAAAAGCGCGCCCGGCTGACGCCCCGGCAGGCGAGATAGACGTTGTCGGCCACCGTCAGGCCGGTGAAGAGAAGGCTGATCTGGTAGGTCCGCCGCAGGCCGCGGCGGATCCGCTCGTGCGCCGGGAAGGCCGTCACATCCTCGCCGAACAGCCGGATCGTGCCCGAGGTGGGCAGGAAGTCGCCCGTGATGCAGTTGAAGAGCGTGGTCTTGCCCGCCCCGTTCGACCCCAGCACCGCCCGCCGCTCGCCCGGCCGGACCGTCATGGTGACGTCGGCGATCGCTGCCAGCGCGCCGAACATCTTGGTGACGCCCCGCAGTTCCAGCGCGTTCCCCGCGCTGACTGACCCGAGCCGGGCGGCGGCAGTGTCGGCCATGCTCATCGCGGCTGCCCCGTCAGCGGATCGCGCCGCTTCCGCGCGCGGGCGCGCCAGCGGTCCCACAGCCCCAGCACGCCATCGGGCGAGAAGAACACGATGGCAAGGAAGCCAAGGCCGATCAGCAGCTTGAACCTTTCGTTCGACAGGCCGAAGGCGGTCAGGACGTCGGGCGAATACGTCCGCAGGACGACATAGATGAAGGCGCCGATGAAGGCGCCCTCGGGCCGGCGCATGCCCCCGACGACCGCGATCACCAGGATGTCGAAAACCGCCGGCAGGCCCGCGGTTCCCGGCGCGATCTGCGCGTTCTGCCAGACGAGGAGGATCCCTCCGAGCGCCGCGATGACCCCCGCGAAGGTATAGGCGAAAATCCGGTGCGCCGTGACGTTGAAGCCGAGCGCCGCCATCCGCCGCGGGTTGTCGCGCGTGCCCTGCAGCGCCAGCCCGAAGGGCGCGCGCGCGACATAGACGACCGCGCCGTAACAGAGCGCCGCGCAGCCGAGCGCGAGGTAGTAGAACGGCACGGGCTGGCGCCAGTCCACCCCGAACAGCGCCGGCGGCAGGACCAGGTTGAAACCGGAATAGCCATTGAAGATCGTGTAGTTCTGCCGCGTGAAGTAGAAGAAGGCGGCAGCGATCGCCAGCGTGATCATGATGGTGTAGATGCCGTCGGTCCTGACCGCCAGCGCGCCGACCAGCGTGCCGAAGGCGGCCGCGATCACGATGGCTGCGGGAATGTAGACATACCACGGCAGCCCGAGGCTGACCGCCGCGGTGCCGGTCGGCCCGAGGATCGCCACCATGTAGCCGGCGAGCCCCGCAATGGTCATCTGCACGAGGCTGACCATCCCGCCGTAACCGGCAAGGAACATCAGGCTCAGCGCGATCATCCCGAGGATGAAGGACCAGCCCATGACCTGGAAGATCCAAAACGTCCCCGCCCAGGCCGGCATCGTCAGGAACACGACCGCCATCACCCAGACCGCGACCGGCACCCGTTCGACCCACATCGGCTGCGGCGCGCCCTTCGCGCGGCCCGCCATCGCCTCGGGCGAGAAGGGATCGAACACCGCCATCAGCGGCTGCGCCCCAAGAGGCCCTGCGGCCGGAACGCCAGCACCGCCGCCATGATGAGGAAGGTGAACACCACCGAATAGGTCGGCGCATAGACCAGCCCGATCTGTTCGGACAGGCCGATGATGACGGCGCCCAACGCCGCGCCGGGGATCGACCCCATGCCCCCGACGATCACGACGACCAGCGAGGCGAGCAGGAAGCGCGTGTCCTCGCCAGGGCTGAGGCTCTGGAACGTGCCGCCGACGATCCCCGCGATGCCGGCCAGACCCGCGCCGAAGGCGAAGACGCCGAGGAACACAAGCTGGATCCGCACGCCCGAGGCCGCCAGCATCTCGCGGTCGTCCACGCCGGCGCGGATCAGCATCCCGACCCGCGTGCGGTTCATCACCAGCCACATCGCGACGCCGAGGAGGATCGCCGCGATGAGGATCCAGATCCGCACCTGCGGATAGCGCAGCCAGACGAGGTCGCCGTTCTCGCGCACCGCCGCCACCACCGGCAGATCCATCGGGCCGGACAGCCAGTCGGGCGTCAGGATCTGGTAGGACGACCCGCCCCAGACCCACAAGAGGATATCGGCCACCACCACCGACAGCCCGATGGTCACGAGGGTCTGGCGCAGCTCCTCGCCCTCCATCCGGCGGAACACGACATACTGCAGCACGACGCCGAGTGCCGCCACGATCACAAAGACCACCGGGAACGCCAGGAGCCACGACCCGGTGGCATCGCTGACCTCGTAGCCGATGTAGCCCCCGAGCAGGTAGAGCGACCCGTGCGCGAGGTTGACGTTGCGCATGAGGCCGAAGATCAGCGTGAATCCCGAGGCGACAAGGAAGTAGAGCGCGCCGAGCGTGATGCCCGAGAACACGGCATTGAGGAACACGCGCTTGCGCCCCAGCGCCTCTTCCAGCGCGGGCGGCCAGGGCGCAAGGATCAGCCAGGCCGCCGCTGCGGCGGCGATCAGGATGATCGCTGCCCAGACCGGATGCCGCCGGAAGAACGCCTCCATGCGCGATGTCTCCCTGCCGTCACTGGCCTCAGGCTAGCCCCGCCCGCGTCGCTTGGGCATACCCGAGCGTCTGATGCCAGCGCCCGCGGTCGCGTTTGTCGGCGCCGCCGGCCGCGGCACCTCAGGCCGCGCGCACCGGCATTGCGCGGTGCACAGACCGCCGGTAGACCGACGGCGCCACCACGCCGTTGGCGATGAAGAAGCGCGAGAACGACGCCTGGCTGGAAAACCCGAGATCCAGCCCGATGTCCGACACCGGCTCCTGCGTCGCCGCCAAAAGGTCGATCGCGCGTTCCATCCGCAGGCCGTTGAGGTAGAGGTTCGGGGTCGTGCCGACCTGCTCGCGGAACAGCTTGAAGAAATGCGGACGGCTCAGCCCCACCTCGCGCGCCACCGCGTCGAGCGACAGGGCGTCGGTGATCCGGTCCTGCATCAGCCGCATCGCGCGGCGCACGCGGAAGTCGCGAAACCCGGTCGCCGGGCCAACGAAGGCCGCCCCCGCCTCGGTCCACTGCCAGGACTGGTCGAAGCATCCCTGCGTCAGGTCGCACAGCCGTTCCGCAAGATGCGGATGCTCGCCGTCGGGGTCCAACATCGCGCCCGCAATGCCATAGACGTGGCGCGCCAGAAGATCGGTCACTTCGACGCCGACGCGGCCGAAGCGCAGCGTGGCGGTCGCCCGCCGGGCGGCGTTCAGGAACCAGCCGGGCCGGATGTAGAGAACCAGCGCCAGCGTCGGCCGCCGGGTATCGACCTGCTGCCAGTAGTGCGGCTGCCAGGGGCTGATCGCCACCGCCTGCCCCGGGGAAAGGGGATAGGTCCGGTCGTCGGCCACGACCTGGCCCGCCGGCCCCTGGACGTGGAAGATCAGGTGCCCTTCGCGATGCGCGTGGGGAACCATCGTCCGGTCCATGCCATAGAGGCAGACCCGGCCGAAATCGCCGTGGAACACGGCAATCGCAGAACTCATGATCCTCCCCCTGCTGTCTTGGGCAGCATTCGACTGGCAATCCTAGCGGGACCGGCCCGCGAATCAACCGCGCTCGCGATCACATCGCGGCCTCGATCAGGGCGCGGTAGTCGCGCGCGGTGGCGTGGCGCGGGTTGGTGCGGTTGGCCGGTTCCGCCTCGGCGGCGCGGGCCACGCGGTCGCAGGCCTGGGCCGAAAGGCCGAGCGGCGCAAGCCGCGTGGGCAGCGCGATCGCCGCGCCGAAATCCGCCAGGGCCGCATCGAGATCCGCGCCCGGCGCAAGACGCATCGCCTCGCCGAGGGCGTGGAACCGGTCGCCGACCGCCGGCGCGTTGAACCGCAGGAAGGGCGGCAGCAGCGCGGCGTGCAGCCGCCCGTGCGGGGTCGCGCCTTCGGCGGCCACGTCCTCGAGCGCATGGGCCAGCGCGTGGACGCCGCCCAGCCCCTTCTGCGCCGCGAGCCCGGCGCAGACCGCCGCGGCCATTAGGTCGCGCCGCGCCTCGGAATCGCGGCCGTCCGCCACCGCGCGCGGCAGTGCCGCGGCCGCCAGCCGCAGGCCCTGCAAGGCGATGCCGTCGGCAGGCGGGTTGAACGTCGTGCCGAGGAAGGATTCGACGCAATGCGCGATCACATCCATGCCCGCCGCCGCCGTCGCAGGTGCCGGCAGGGCTTCGGTCAGCGTCGGGTCGCAGACGACCAGCGCGGGCACCAGCGCCGCGCCCGACAGCCACCGCGGCGCGGCCGGGGCCGCTGCGGGAAGGCGGAGATCGGGGCACAACCCTGCCCCGCCGGCCGTGGTCACCGGCACCAGCGCGACCGGGGCCCGCGGGCGCCGTGGCACGGCGGGCCCTGCCCCGCGCCGCGCCAGAGCAGCCAGCAGACCCGTATCGCCCGCCACCGCGCCGGCCAGCCGCGCGAGGCTCAGCGCCGCCGCCCCGCCGATGCCGAGGACGCCATCGCACCCGCCGCCGGCATAGACAGCCGCGGCGCGGCCCGGGTCGGCCGCGCCCGCCGCATCGCCCAGAATGTCCACGAATGCCGGCCCGCTGCCCGGCGGCAGCGCGCAGCGCACCCGTTCGCGCCAGTCCGCGCCGACCGCCAGCGCCGCCCGTCCGGGGGCGTCGGTCACCACCAGCGGGCGGACGATGCCAAGCGCGGCAAGTTCGTCCGCCAGCGCCTCGTCGAAGGCGCGGTCGGCGAACTGCACGCGCGGGCCATAGGCGATGACGGACATCGACGGGTCCGGGTTTGTCCGGATCGCACGGCATTGCGCCCGGCGGGGGCGCAGCCCGCCGGGGCGGGCCGCGCGCGACGATCCGGCGGACGGTTCAGCCGCCGCGCAGCTTGGCGCAGTCGGGGGTGTCGCGGGACGGCAGGCCCATGGCGCGGAACTCTTCGGGCGTCATGCCAAGCGTCTGGGTCACCCCTTCGGTGCGCGCCTTGAACACGCTGCGCAGGTTGCCGTCGGGCCCTTCCTCGACCTCGGTCACCACGACCGAGCCCGTGGCCTGGCGGTTCTCGTTCAGCGTGACAGTGCCGAGCGGGGTTTCGAGCGGCAGGGTCGCCAGCGCGGTCTTGAACGCCGCCTGCCCGTTCGACAGGTCGCCGTTCACGGCGTTGAGCGCATTGATGGCGGCCTTGGTGGCGATGTAGTAGCCGACGCCGAACAGCGAGGGCGTGGGGAAGCGCTCGCCCTCGGGGAAGGCCGCCCGATAGGACGCGACATAGGCCTGCCAGGCGGGCGAAGGATCGTCCGAGGCCAGCGGGCCCGAGGTGGGCGTGCCGATCAGCGCCTCCTTGGCGCGGCCCTTGGCGGCCAGCACGGTGGCGTCGGCCATGATGGTGCCGCCGATCAGGTTGGTGTCGGCACCGGCCTGTTCGTACTGGTTGAGGAAGTTGATCGCGTCCGTCCCGCCGACCCCAAGGTAGATCGCATCGACATCGTCGGGCAGCGCTGCGATGACGCCCGCGTAGTCGGACGAGCCGAGCGGCACCCAAAACCGTTCCACGATGTCCCCGCCGGCCTTGCAGAAGTCCACCGCGAAACCGAGGAAGTTCGTGTAGCCGAACGAATAGTCGGCCGCGACCGAGGCGATCCGCTTCCAGCCCTTCTGCTCGACCACATAGCGGCCGAGGCCCGTGCCCCACTGCGCCCCGTCGAGGTTGAAGCGGAAGAAGTTGGGCGCCGGGTCCACCCATGTCGTCTCGAGCGCACCCGATATCCCGTTGATGACCGTCTTGTCGGGGATCGACTTGGCGTAGTCGCGCATCGCGATCCCTTCGGACCCCGACAGCGGACCGATGATGAAGTCCACCCGGTCCTGCTCGATCAGCTTGCGCGCCTGGCGCACCGCCGTGTCCGGCGTGGTGTCCGAAGGCGCCACCACGATTTCGAGCTTCTTGCCGCCGGCCATGCCGCCGGCTTCCTTCAACGCCAGTTCGACGTTGCGCACGCCGTCCTTGCCGCCTTCGGCGAAAGCGCCCTCGAGCGCGACGAGGACGCCGATCTTGATGGTGTCCTGCGCAAGCGACATGCCCGGCAGGATCAGCGCCGCGGCCGCGACCGAGGCGATGAGCAGCTTTCTCATGAATGGTCCTCCCTCATGCTCCGCAAATCCCGGCGAGGCGTCTGCCGCGCCCGACGGCGCAGGGACCGGCGGCAATCGCGGAAATGGTGCGGGCGGCAAGGCCGCGGGGCGATCACCGCGCGTGGGGCGCCATATCCGAGGGTCTGATTGTTTGGCGCCGCACGCGGCGCGGCGGCGCGATCAGTCCAGCCGGTAGCCGCGCCGGCCGCCGGGCGGCAGGACGTAGAGATCGACCCATCCCTGTCCGCGGATTGCCAGGTTGCGGACGTAGTCCACGAAATCCGCCTCGCACCCCGGCGCCAGCGGCGGGCCGACGAGGGCCCTTAGCGAAGCGGTCCGCCATCGCACGCGCCCTGCCGCTTCATGGACGCTGTAGCGCTCGAGAAGCGCGCGCAGCAGGGCGACGGGGTCGCTGCCCTGGCTTTCGAGCCACATCGGCGCGAACTCGGTCCTGACGAACCAGCGCCCGTGCCGCCCCATGAAGTCCGCGCCGCCGGCGAACACCCGTTCCTCGAAGCCCTGGGTGTCGATCTTGATGTAGACGCCCTCGCCCGGCCCGACGTCGGCGGTCAAGGCATCGAGGGTCACGACGTCGGTTTCGACCGTGCGCATTCCGGGCTGGGGCACCACGCGGCTGTCCTGCGAGGCGCGGTCGTTGACCCCGAACTGCGATCGCAGGCCGGACGCGGCGTCGGCGGCGATAGCCTGGCACAGCCGGTCGAAGTGCTGACCGTTGATCGCGAAGTTGTGCCGGATGAAGTCGGCCAGCCAGGGCACGGGCTCGACCAGCGTCAGCCGGCAGGACGGAAAGGCGCGCCGCATCAGAAGGCCGGTGAAGCCGTAGTTGGCGCCGATGTCTATACAGACCGACGGCGCCAGCGCCCGCGCGAGCAGCGGATAGAAGGCGCTGGCATATTCCTCGAAATGCCCGCGGCCAAGATAGTGCGTGCCGCCGCTGTCGGCGCGCCGGTAGGTCAGGGCAAGCCCGCCGATCGCGACGGTCGCAAGCGCGGTTGGCGGGTCGGGCAACGCCGCACCGCCGGCCGCGCCTGCGGCTGCCGTCATTCCGCAGCCCGCGCCATGGGGTTGTTGGGATGGGTCGTCCAGTTGGCGTAATCGCCGACGATGCGCCCGGTGCGCGGGTCGGTGGCGCCAGGGGGCAGCCGTTCCATCGTGATGCAGTTTTCGACCGGGCAGACGTTGACGCACAGATTGCAGGCCACGCATTCGGCGTCGATCACCTCGAACACGCGCCCCGGCTTCATCGCGATGGCCTGGTGGCTCGTGTCCTCGCAGGCGGCGTAGCAGCGGCCGCACTTGATGCACAGATCCTGGTTGATCCGCGCCTTGGTGACGTACTCGAGGTTGAGATACTGCCAGTCGGTGACGTTCGGCACCGCCCGCCCCCGCAGGTCGCCGAGGGTCATGCCCTTGCTGTCGAGATACTGCGCAAGGCCCGAGATCATCTCCTGCACGATGCGGAACCCGTAGGTCATTGCCGCGGTGCAGACCTGAACCGTGCCGGCCCCAAGCGCGATGAACTCGGCCGCGTCGCGCCAGGTGGTGATGCCGCCGATCCCGCTGATCGGCAAGCCGCGGGTTTCGGCGTCCCGCGCGATCTCGGCCACCATGTTCAGCGCGATCGGCTTCACCGCGGGGCCGCAATAGCCCCCGTGGCTGCCCTTGCCGTCGATCGAAGGTTCGGGGCTGAAGGTGTCGAGGTTGACGCTAGTGATCGACGACACGGTGTTGATCAGGCTGACCGCATCGGCCCCGCCGCGCAGCGCCGCGCGGGCAGGATAACGGATGTCGGTGATGTTCGGCGTCAGCTTCACGAGCACCGGCATCCGGCTGTGCTGCTTGCACCAGCGCGTCACCATCTCGATATACTCGGGCACCTGCCCCACGGCCGAGCCCATGCCCCGCTCGCTCATCCCGTGCGGACAGCCGAAGTTGAGCTCGACCCCGTCGCACTCCGTCTCTTCGACGCGCTTGAGGATCGCCTTCCAGCTTTCCTCCTCGCAAGGCACCATCAGCGACACGACCACGGCGCGGTCGGGCCAGTCGCGCTTGACCTGCTTGATCTCGCGCAGGTTGACCTCCAGCGGCCGGTCAGTGATCAGCTCGATGTTGTTAAGACCCAGCAGCCGCCGGTCCGCGCCCCAGACGGCACCGTAGCGCGGGCCGTTCACGTTGACGACCGGCGGCCCGTCCTCGCCGAGCGTTTTCCACACCACGCCGCCCCAACCCGCCTTGAAGGCGCGGACGACGTTGTATTGCTTGTCCGTCGGCGGGGCCGACGCAAGCCAGAACGGGTTGGGGGACCTGATGCCGACGAATTCGGTGGCGAGGCTGGCCATGCCGCTGCTCCCTTTGCGATCCTATCCTGACCGGCGCACAGGGGCGGGGCCCTGCGCGCCGGCGCTGCACGTCAACGTTTCCCGCTTGGGCCGGTCGGCGCTCCTGCGCGGCGGCAGGACCTGCTCGAGGGCAATGCCCGTGCGGCGGCGGCTTAGATCCCGAGTGCCCGCCAGGCCCAGCCGATCAGGTCGCCCCCGACCTCGCCCGATTTCGGGATGACGTAGGCCCAGGCGATCCCGCCCGCGGCGTTCCACAGCAGGAAGGGCGCGGGTCGCATCCGGGCCGCGCCGGCCATCAGGAACACCACCGGCCGCAGGAAGGTGAGGAAATGCCCCACCCCGACGGCCACCGGCCCGCGGCGGGCAAAGACCGCCCGCCCGCGCGCCACCATCTCGGGGTCGCGCGACAGGGGCCAGACCGACAGCAACCGGTCGCCGTAGCGCAGGCCCAGCCAGTAGGAGAAGGTCGATCCGACCAGTGCCCCGACGCTCGCCCCCGCCCAGATTGGCAGAAAGTCGAGCGCGCCCGTCGCCACGATAGCCCCCACCCCCACGAGGATCGCGGTCGAGGGGATCAGCACCGACAGGAACGCCGTCGTTTCGGCCGCAGCGAACAGCAGGGCGATCCAGAAGGCCCAGTCGCGGTTGGCCTCGACGAAGGCGATGGCTTGAGCGGCGAACGCGTCCATTGGGCCTCCGGCAGCGGCCCTGCGCACATAGCCCCGCGGCGCGCGGGATGGAAGGCGGTGCGGCCTCTGTCACCCGCGCCCCCTGCCCGCGGCAAGCGCGGCATGGATATCCTCGGCCGCGTCGCGCCCCTCGGCCACGGCGGTGACCGTCAGATCCTCGCCCCCCGCGGCGCAGTCGCCGCCCGCCCAGACGCCGGGGATCGACGTGCGGCCCGGCCCCGTGACGGCGATCTTGCCACCCGTCAGCGCAAGACCTTCCGGCACGCCCGCAAGCGTCTGGCCGATGGCCTTGAAGACCTGGTCGGCCTTCAGCCGGAACCGTTCGGGCAGCTGGCGCAGCCCATCCGGCCCCTCTTCGGTATAGGCGAACTCGACCTCGGCCGCCGCTCCGTCGCCGTGCACCGCGACCGGCGCCGCGTTGGTCAGGATCCGCACGCCGGCGGTCTTGGCATGCTCCTGCTCGTAGACCGACGCGCTGAGCTTCTCGGGTCCGCGACGGTAGACGATGGTCACGGTCTCGGCCCCCAGCAGCTTCGACTGGACCGCGGCATCGACCGCGGTCATGCCCCCGCCGATCACCACCACGTCGCGGCCCACGGGCACATCGGCCCAGTCGCCCGCCTGCCGCAACCCGGCGATGAAATCGACCGCATCCCGCGCCAGCGCCTCGCCGGGCACCCGCAGCGCGTTCACGCCCTGAAGACCCAACCCGAGGAACACCGCATCGAACCGGGCGCGCAGGTCGTCGAGCGTGAAGTCGCGCCCGAGCGCCTTGCCCGTCTCGATCACGATGCCGCCGATCGACAGAAGCCAGGCCACCTCGGCCTGCGCGAAACCGCCCGTCGTCTTGTAGGCGGCGATCCCGTATTCGTTGAGCCCGCCCGGCTTGTCCCGCGCATCGTAGATCGTCACGTCGTGCCCGTGCATGGCCAGGCGATGCGCGCAGGCCAGCCCCGCCGGACCCGCGCCGACCACCGCCACCCGCCGCCCGGTGGAGGCCGCACGGGTGAAGGGATGCAGCCCCTTCGCCATCGCGATATCGGTCGCATACCGCTGGAGCCGTCCGATCTCGACCGGCTTGCCCTCGGCCGCCTCGCGCACGCAGGCTTCCTCGCACAGCGTTTCGGTCGGGCAGACGCGGGCGCACATGCCGCCGAGGATGTTCTGCGTCCAGATCGTCGTTGCGGCCGCCTCGGGCGTGCCGGTCGCGATCTGGCGAATGAACAGCGGAATGTCGATGGCGGTCGGGCAGGCCGTGATGCAGGGCGCATCGTGGCAGAAGTAGCAGCGGTCGGCCGCCACCATCGCCTCGTGCCGGTCAAGCGGCGGCTCGACGTCGGCGAAGTTTGCGGCAAGCGCCGCGGCTGGCAAGCGCCCGGACACGATGCCGGGCGTCAGCGGGCTGTTCGTCAAGGGCGACCTCCCTGGCGGTCTGTTTCTCGCAGCCTGCCACGGCCCGCGTTTTTGATCAAATGGTAAAATATCGAACCGGCCCGCCGACGGCGCGGATGACGCGCAAACAGGCAACTGCGGCGCGACCCTGGTGCAAGATCACAGGCTCGGACGCTCGCGGCATGGGCGCGTCGTTGCAACCCCGGGTGCGACCTCGCTTGCCGGCCGGCGCGCTCCCTCCGCCCCTGGGCGACCTCGAAACGGACCGACAGCGAAACCGGATGGCCGAGTGGTCCGGTGCCGCCCCGCCGATCCGCCGTCCTGTTCGCCAGGGAGGACAGACGGACGGCGCATCCGCAAACCTATCGCGCTGGATTCGCGCCGCGATTCCCTCCACCGGCGCGCGTTGTGGAACACAGCCCCCTCTTGGCTTGCAGCGCGACAGGCGATCGGTCTATAGCCGTCGCGGGAGAGATGGCCGAGCGGTCGAAGGCGCACGCCTGGAAAGTGTGTAGGCGGGAAACCGTCTCGCGGGTTCGAATCCCGCTCTCTCCGCCATGAAACCCTTATAAGCCATTGATAATCAATAGAACTCGAAGATGTCATCCCCCAATCCGTCCCCCTCGATGGTGCGGACACCGCAGGAAGTTGCGGGAAGCCGGGGGGCGTCCGGGCGTCGGGGGCGCGCAGGCCCGCCAGCGGCGGGGGGTCTACAGGTCACCGCAGGATCCCGCGTCGCCGGGGTCCGCGAAGCGCGC
>CALIZF010000070.1 GCA_938028765.1 uncultured Paracoccaceae bacterium | reverse complement strand
GCAGGCCAGAGGGGGGGCAGGCAGCCCCCCCTGCGGCGGCGCGGCCGGGTTCCGGGGCCGGCGATGAGCCGCGCATCCGCCGCCGATCTGCGCGCGGGGGCCGACCGGCTCGGTCAGGCGCTGCCGCCGCTCCTGGCCGATGCCGAGCACCTGGCGGCGACCGTCATCCTCGGCGACCACGGGCGGCGGCGGGCCGGGATGGGCGATGCCTTCTGGCAGTATCGCCCGGCGGGTGCAGGCGACGGGGCGCGGCTGATCGACTGGCGCCGGTCCGCCCGCGGCGATGTGCCCTATGTGCGCGAGCGCGAATGGCAGGCGGCGCAGACCGTGACGCTGTGGGTCGATGCCGCAAGGTCGATGGCGTTTTCGGGCGACGCCCGGCGCCCTGCGAAGGCGGCGCGGGCCCGGCTTCTGGGGCTGGCGCTGGCCGTCCTGCTGGTTCGGGGGGGCGAGCGGGTGGGGCTGGCCGGCGCCGATGCGCCGCCGCGCGCGGGCCGGGCGCAGCTTCTGCGCATGGCCGGGGCGCTGGTGCGCGATGGCGCGGCCGACTACGGCGCGCCGGATCTTGCGGGCCTCGCACCGCACGGGCGGGCGGTCTTGCTGTCCGATTTCCTCGGCGACCCGGCGGCGGTCGAGGCGGCGGTCGGGCAGGCGGCCGACCGCGGGGTGCGCGGGGCGCTGGTCATGTTGCTCGACCCGGCCGAAGAGGAATTTCCCTTCGACGGCCGGACGATCTTCGAATCCATGGCCGGCGGCGTGGTGCACGAGACGCAGGCGGCGCAGGGCCTGCGCGCGCGCTATCGCGCGCGGCTCGCGGAACGCAAGGCGCGGCTGCGCACGCTGGCGGGTCGGGCGGGCTGGCTGATGGCGGTGCACCATACCGGCGAGCCGGCGCAGCCCGCGCTGCTGTGGCTCTACCGGGCGCTGGAACGGGGGCGCTGATGTGGGTTCTGGGGCCAGTCGGGTTCACCGCGCCGGCGCTGCTCTGGGGCCTTCTGGCGCTGCCGGTGCTGTGGCTTCTGTTGCGCGCAGTGCCGCCCGCCCCGATCCGGCGGCGCTTTCCGGGCGTCGCGCTGCTGCTTGGCCTGACCGACGACACGGTGCAGCCCGACCGCACACCGTGGTGGCTGATGCTCGTGCGGATGGCCGCCCTCGCGGCGGCGATCGTCGCGTTCGCGGGGCCTGTCCTCAACCCGGTCGAACGCCGTGCGGGCAGCGGGCCGCTGCTGATCCTGTTCGACGGCACCTGGGCCGATGCGCGCGACTGGCCGCGCCGGATCGACCGCGCGGCGGCGCTGGTCGAAGAGGCCGGCCGGACCGGCCGGCCGGTTGCCGTGGTGGCGCTGACCGACCCGCCGGCGGGGCCGGTGCCGTTCCAGGCCGCCCCCGCGGTCGCCGCGCGCCTTGGCGCCCTGAGCCCGCGCCCGTGGGAGCCCGAGGGCGCAGCCGCCTGGGCCGGCGCGCTGTCGGGCAACTTCGAGACCTGGTGGCTGTCCGACGGCGTGGCCCGCCCGGGGCGCGACGCGGTCCTTGCGGCGCTGGAGGGGCGCGGCCCGGTGACGGTGTTCGAGGGCATCCGCCCACTCTATGCGCTGGCCCCGCCGGGCTTCGACGGCAGCACGGTGCGGCTGGCCGCGTCGCGCCTGCCCGTGCCCGAGGGCGCGGTGGTCGAGGTCGTGGCGCGCGGACCCGATCCCGCGGGGATCGAGCGGGATCTGGCGCGGGTTCCCCTGACCTTCCTGCCCGGCACCACGCGGGCCGAGGCCGCGCTGGACCTGCCGCCCGAGCTGCGCAACCGCATCCTGCGGTTCGAGATCGCGGGCGCGCGCACGGCGGCGGCGGTGCAGCTGGCAGACGACAGCCTGCGCCGGCGCAAGGTGGCGCTGATCGGCCAGGCCGAGGGGCGCGAGGGCCTCGTTCTTCTGTCGCCGGTCCATTACCTGCGTCAGGCGCTGGCGCCGGTGGCCGATCTGATCGACGGGCAGCTTGCCGATGTGGTGCTGGCTGCGCCCGATGTGATCGTGCTTGCCGACATCGCCCGGCTCGCCCCGGCCGAGGCCGAGGCGGTCGAGGCCTGGGTGCGCCGGGGGGGCCTTCTTCTGCGCTTCGCCGGGCCGCGTCTGGCGGCCAGCGACGTGGCCCGCGCGGCCGAGGAGCCGCTGATGCCCGTCCGGCTGCGCGAGGGCGGCCGGACCGTCGGGGGCGCGATGACCTGGGGCGAGCCCAAGCGGCTGGCGCCCTTCCCCGAGGGCTCGCCCTTCGTCGGACTGGCGGTGCCCGACGAGGTGCAGGTCTCGGCCCAGGTGCTGGCGCAGCCCGACCCGGAGCTGGGCGCGCGCACCATCGCCGCCCTGGTCGACGGCACGCCGCTGGTGACGCGGCGGACCCTCGGCGCGGGGCAGGTCGTGCTCTTTCACGTCACCGCGAATGCCGAATGGTCCACGCTGCCCCTTTCGGTGCTGTTCGTGCAGATGCTGGAACGGCTGGCGGTGGCCGCGCGCGCGGGCGCGCCGGCGGCCGGGGACCTTGCGGGCGAAACCTGGGTGCCCGCCGCGCTGATCGACGCCTTCGGCACGGTGGCCGAGGCAGGGCAGATGGCGGGCGTCCCGGGGACGGCGCTGGCACTTGCGGTGGCCGCAGGCCGGCCGGGCCCCGCGACCCCGCCGGGCCTTTACGCTGTCGGCGACCGGCGGGTGGCGCTGAACGTGTTTTCGGCCGGCACCGCACTGGAACGGGCCGCGTGGCCCGCCCGGATTCCGGTCGAGGGCCTCGGGGTGCCGCGCGAACGCGGGCTGAAGGGCGCGCTGCTCGCCGCGGCGGTGGTGCTTCTGGCGCTGGATGTTCTGGCGGCGCTGGCGCTGTCGGGGCGGCTGTCCGCGCTGCGGCGCGGGGCCCGCCGGACGGCGGCGGCCGCGGTCGTTGGCGCGGCCCTGGCCGGGGCGCCCGCGCCGGCGCAGGCGGACGAGGATTTCGCCCTGCGCGCGACCACCGCCGTCGTGCTGGCCCATGTCCTGACCGGCGATCCCGCGACGGACAGGCTTGCGGCGGCCGGCCTGCGCGGCCTCGGCCAGGTGCTGTACCAGCGCACCACGATCGAGCCCGCCGAACCGATGGGGGTGGACATCGAGCGCGACGAGCTGGCGTTCTTCCCTTTCCTCTACTGGCCCGTCACGGCGGCGCAGCCGCTGCCCTCGCCCACAGCCTACCGGCGGCTGAACGACTATCTGCGCACCGGGGGCATGATCCTGTTCGACACCCGCGACGCGGGCCTTGCCGGCGGCGGCACCACGCCCGAGGCGCGGCGCCTGCAGCAGCTGGCCGCACCGCTCGACATCCCGCCCTTGGAACCCTTGCCGTCCGACCATGTGCTGACCCGAACCTTCTATCTCTTGCAGGAGTTTCCGGGCCGCTACGCCCGCGGGACGGTCTGGGTCGAGGCGGCCCCGCCCGATGCCGAACGGGCCGAGGGGATGCCCTTCCGCAACCTCAACGATGGCGTGACGCCGGTGGTGATCGGCGGCAACGACTGGGCGGCGGCCTGGGCGGTCGATGACCGCGGCGCGCCGATGTTCCCGGTCGGCCGCGGCTTCGCCGGCGAGCGCCAGCGCGAGATCGCCTACCGCTTCGGCGTTAACCTGATCATGCATGTGCTGA
This sequence comes from uncultured Paracoccaceae bacterium, assembly GCA_938028765.1. Taxonomy (GTDB): domain Bacteria; phylum Pseudomonadota; class Alphaproteobacteria; order Rhodobacterales; family Rhodobacteraceae; genus CALIZF01. The sequence continues at coordinate 23,688 of CALIZF010000070.1, read as the reverse complement.
CCGGCAACTACAAATCCGACCAGGTGCATGTGCCTGCCCTGCTCGAGAGGCTCGGGCAATGAGCAGCGTGGTCTTCGACCCCCTGCTGCCCCTTGCCGCGCTCGCGGCGCTGGCCGCGCTGGCGCTGGTCGCGGCGGGCGTCGCGCTGGCCTTGCGGCTGCGCGGTGCCTGGGCGCGCGCGGGGGCCTTCGCGGCGGCGCTGGCGGCGTTGTCGAACCCCTCGATCCAAATCGATGACCGCGCCGCGCTGTCCGACGTGGTGATCGTCGTCGTGGATGACAGCGCCAGCCAGCGCATCGCCGACCGCGCGGCCCAGACCGAGGCGGCGCTTGCCGGCGTGCTGGCGCGCCTCGCCCGCCTGCCGGGGACCGAGGCGCGGGTGACGCGCTTCGGCGACGGCGCGGGCGACCGGGGGTCGCTCGCCATGACCGCGCTGGCCGAGGCGATGGCGGACGTGCCGCGCGCCCGCCTGGCGGGCGTCATCGTCATCTCGGACGGCCGGATCCACGACGCGGGCCTGGCGCCCGCGCTGCCCGCGCCGATGCACCTGCTGCTGACCGGGCAGCCGACCGACTGGGACCGGCGGCTGGTCGTGGCGAATGCCCCCGCCTTCGCCATCATCGGCGAACCCGTGACGCTGACCCTGCGGGTCGAGGATCAGGGCGCGGTGCCCGCCGGCGTCGCCGCCGGGGGTGCGGTCCTGCGCCTGTCGGTGGACGGGGCCGAGCCCTTGTCCCTGCCCGTGCCGGTCGGGCAGGACGTGGACATCCCCCTGACCCTGCCGCACGGCGGGATCAACACCCTTCAGATCGCCGTTGCGGCCGAGCCCGGCGAACTGACCGATCGCAACAACGCCGCCGTCGTGCGGATCAACGGCGTGCGCGACCGGCTGCGCGTCCTTCTGGTGTCGGGCGAGCCGCACGCGGGCGAACGTGTATGGCGCAACCTGCTCAAGTCCGACGCGAGCGTAGATCTCGTGCATTTCACCATCCTTCGCCCGCCGGAAAAGCAGGATGGCGTGCCGGTCAGCGAACTGTCGCTGATCGCCTTCCCGACGCGAGAGCTGTTCGTCGAGAAGATCAACGAATTCGACCTGATCGTCTTCGACCGCTACCGGCGGCGGGGCATCCTGCCGATGCTGTATCTCGAAAACGTGCGCGACTACGCCCGCGCGGGCGGGGCCGTGCTGATCGCCGCCGGACCCGAGTTCGGGTCGGCCGACAGCCTGTGGCGCTCGCCCCTGGCCGAGGTCCTGCCCGTGCAGCCGACCAGCCGCGTTGTCGAGCAGGGCTTCCGCCCCGCCCTGACCGACCTCGGCCGCAAGCACCCCGTCACCCAGGGTCTGGACGCGGCCGCAGGCGACGGCGGCTGGGGCCGCTGGTTCCGCCAGATCGAGATCAACGCCATCGGCGGGCAGGTGGTGATGGAGGGGCACGAGGGCCGGCCCCTTCTGGTGCTCGATCGCGTGGGCGCGGGGCGGGTGGCGATGCTCGCCTCCGACCACATGTGGCTATGGGGCCGGGGCTTCGAGGGCGGCGGGCCGCAGCTGGAACTGCTTCGGCGGCTGGCCCACTGGATGATGAAGGAACCCGAGCTCGAGGAAGAGGTTCTGGGCGCGACCGCCGCCGGACAGCGGCTGACGGTCGTCCGCCGCACCGTCGGGGACGCGCCGGGGCCGGTCACGATCACCGCACCCGACGGCAGCGAGACGGTCCTGCCGCTGGCCGAGACAGCGCCCGGAACCTGGCAGGTGGAGTGGGACGCGCCCGAAATGGGGCTTTACCGGCTGGCCGAGGGCGAGATGCGCGCGGTCGCCGCCGTCGGCCCCGTAGCGCCGCGCGAATTCGAGGCGACCGTCGCTTCCGCCGCGCCGCTGGCCGATGCCCTCGCGGCCACGCGCGGTGGTGCCGCTGCGCTGTCCGACGGGCTGCCCGACATCCGCCGCGTGGCCGAGGGGCGCGCGGCGGCGGGACGCGGCTGGATCGGGATCACCCCGCGCGGGGCCTATGTCACCACCGATGTGCGGGTGGAACCGGTGCTGCCGCCCTGGGCCTTCCTCGCGCTGATCGCGGCGCTGGCGCTTGCGGCCTGGCTGGTCGAGGGCGGCCGGCTCGGCCGCCGGAACGCGCCCGGGTCTGCGCCAGCGGCCTGACGCCCTGCCCGCCGGCCCGCCGCCCCGCGGCATGGCGCGCAGGGGGGCTTGTCGCCGCACCGGGTCGCTTGCGTTCTGCCGCCGCATCCTTACCCTGTGTCTCTGACGCCTGGCCTGCCTGATCCGTAGGCCGCATACGCCTGCCGGAGGACCGCCCCCTGGACCTGCCCGCCCCCGACCCTGCCATTCTCGCCCGCCGGGCGCGCATCGTCGCCCGGCTGCGCGCGCTGCTGCCTGCCGATGCCGTGATCGACGCGCCCGAGGCGCTGAAGGTCTACGAATGCGATGCGCTGACAGCCCGCCGCTGCCCGCCGCTGGCGGCGGTCCTGCCGCGCTCGACGGCCGAGGTCGCGGCGGCGCTGAAGCTCTGCCATGCCGAGGGGGTTCCGGTGGTGCCGCGGGGGTCGGGCACCTCGCTTGCCGGCGGGGCGACGCCCACGGGCGATGCGGTCATCCTCGGGGTTGCGCGGATGAACCGGGTGCTGGAGGTGAACACCGCGGACCGCTACATCCGTGTCGAGGCGGGCCGGACGAACCTGTCGGTCTCGGCCGCGGTCGAGGCCGAGGGGTTCTTCTACGCGCCCGACCCGTCCAGCCAGCTGGCCTGCGCGATTGCAGGTAACATCGCCATGAACTCGGGCGGGGCGCATTGCCTCAAGTACGGCGTGACGACGAACAACCTTCTGGGCGTCACGATGGTGCTGATGGATGGCACCATCGTGGAACTGGGCGGGCCCTGGTCGGACGGACCGGGGCTTGATCTGCTGGGCGTGGTCTGCGGATCCGAGGGGCAGCTCGGCGTCGTGACCGAGGCCACGCTGCGCATCCTGCCCAAGTCGGAAGGGGCCCGGCCGGTGCTGATCGGCTTTGCCTCGAACGAGGCCGCGGGGGCCTGCGTGGCCGACATCATCCGCGCGGGCGTCCTGCCGGTGGCGATCGAGTTCATGGACCGCCCCTGCATCACCGCCTGCGAATCTTTCGCGAAGGCCGGCTATCCCGATTGCGAGGCGCTGCTGATCGTCGAGGTCGAGGGGTCGGCGGCCGAGATCGCCCAACAGCTGGGCCTGATCCTGCAGGTCGCCCGCCGGCACGATCCCGTGGCGGTGCGCGAAAGCGGCTCGGAGGACGAGAGCGCGCGGATCTGGAAGGGCCGCAAGGCCGCCTTCGGCGCGATGGGGCAGCTTGGCGACTACATCTGCCTCGATGGCACGATCCCGGTTTCGGCGCTGCCGCAGGTGCTGGGGCGGATCGGGGCGCTGTCGCGCGACTACGGGCTGGACGTCGCGAATGTCTTTCACGCCGGCGACGGCAACATGCACCCCCTGATCCTCTACGACGCCAACCGCCCCGGCGACCTCGAGCGGGCCGAGGCCCTGGGTGCCGCGATCCTGCGCGCCTGCGTCGAGGCGGGCGGCTGCCTGACCGGCGAGCACGGGGTGGGGATCGAGAAACGCGACCTGATGACGGTGCAGTTCGCGCCCGAGGATCTCGAGGCGCAGATGCGGGTCAAGGACGTGTTCGATCCCGCCTGGCTGCTGAACCCCGCCAAGGTGTTTCCGCTGGCGGTGTCCGCCCCGCGGCGCAAACGGCAGGCGGCGGCGTGAACGCCCGGGGCCGGCAGCCCCGGGACCCCGGAAGAAGTGTCTGGAACGACGAAGTGCAGGACGTCAGGGCCGAAGTCAGGGACGAACAGGATCTTGCCGAAGCGGTGCGGGGCGCCCGCGGCCCGCTGCGCATCGCCGGCGGGGGCACGCGCGGCGGCGGGCGGGCGGGCGATCCGGTCGCGTGCCTGTCGGTTGCGGGCCTGTCGGGTGTCGTGCTCTACGAGCCCGGCGCGCTGACGCTGGTCGTGCGGGCGGGAACCCCGCTGGCCGAGGTCGAGGCGGCTCTCGCGGGTCAGGGGCAGCGGTTGCCGTTCGAGCCGCCGGATTTCCGTGCGCTTCTCGGCGTGTGGGGGGTATCCACCATCGGCGGCGTGGCGGCGGCCAATGCCGCCGGGCCGCGCCGGGTGACAGCGGGTGCGGCGCGCGATGCGATGCTGGGCGTCCGTTTCGTCGACGGCACCGGGGCCATCGTGAAGAACGGCGGGCGGGTGATGAAGAATGTCACCGGTTATGACCTCGTGAAACTGATGGCGGGCAGCCGCGGGCGGCTGGGCGTGATCACCGAGGTTGCGCTGAAAGTGCTGCCCGCGCCCGAGGCGCAGGCGACGCTTGTGCTGTCGGGGCTGGACGCGGGCAGGGCGGTGGCGGCGATGGCACGCGCGCTCGGCACACCCTACGAGGTCTCGGGGGCAGCGCATGTGCCGGGCGAGGGGACCTATCTTCGGGTGGAGGGGTTCGCCGAACAGGTCGCCTACCGCACTGCACGACTGCGCGCGCTCTTCGGGGGCGAGGTCGTGTCCGGCGCCGGTCCGTGGGCAGCGATCCGCGATGTTGCGGCCTTTGCGGGACGGGCCGGGGATGTCTGGCGGGTGCATGTGAAGCCCTCGGACGCGCCGGCGGTCGTGGCGCGGGCGGGGGCGGACGGCGCCGTGCTCGACTGGGGCGGGGGCCTCGTCTGGCTGCTGACGGCACCGGGGACCGACCTCCGGTCGCGTCTTGCCGGGATCCCCGGCCCGGCCGAGCGGGTGCGGGCCACCGACCCCGGCGACGGCATTCCCGCCCTGCCGCCCGAGGCGCCGGCGGTGGCGCGGCTGACGGCCGGCCTGCGCGCGGCCTTCGACCCGCGCGGGGTCTTCGCGGGATGATGGCGCTGGTGGTCTTTGCGGCGCTGCCGCTGGCGGCCTTCGTGTCGCTGGCGGCGCTGCCCGCGGGGCGGCCGGCCTTCGTCGGGCTTGCGGTAGCGGCGGGGGCGCTCGGCCTCGGGATGGCTGTGGGCAGGGACAGCGCGGAAGGGATGGGTCTTCTGGTCTGGCAGGTCTGGTGGGGGGCCGTCGCGCTGGCCGGGCTGGCGCAGGGATTGCGGTGGCTCGCGGCGCGGCTGGGGCTGCGGGTGCCCTACGCCGCGATCGCGGGCCTGTGCCTGGCCGGCGTTGCCCTGCCCGCGTGGTATCTGGCTGGCGGAGGGTTCTGAGCGTGCAGACGAACTTCACGGCGGCGCAGCTGGCCGATCCGCAGGTCGCGCGGTCGAACGAGATCCTGCGCACCTGCGTCCATTGCGGCTTCTGCACCGCGACGTGCCCGACCTACCAGGTCCTGGGCGACGAGCTCGACAGCCCGCGCGGACGCATCTACCTCATCAAGGACATGCTGGAGGCCGGGCGGCCCGCCGATGCACGCACGGTGCGCCACATCGACCGCTGCCTGTCGTGTCTGTCGTGCATGACGACCTGCCCCTCGGGCGTCCACTACATGCACCTTGTGGACCACGCGCGCGAACACATCGAGCGCACCTATCGCCGCCCCCTGACGGACCGGTTGCTGCGGGCGGTGCTGGCGCGGGTGATCCCGCATCCGATGCGGTTCCGCGTCGCGATGCTTCTGGCCAAGGCGGCGCGGCCGTTCCGCGCCGTGGTGCCGGATGCGCGGCTGCGCGCGATGCTGGATATGGCCGCGGCCCCGATCCCGCCGGTCAGCCGCAACGACGACCCGCAGGTGTTCCCCGCCCAGGGCGAACGTCGGGCGCGGGTGGCGCTGATGACCGGCTGCGCGCAGCGCGCGCTGAACACCGACATCAACGACGCCACCATCCGCCTTCTCACGCGCCTCGGGGTCGAGGTGGCGGTGGTCGCGGGCGCCGGGTGCTGCGGGGCGGTGACGCACCACATGGGCAAGGCCGACCTCGCCCATGCCGCCGCCGCCGCGAACGTCCGCGCCTTCGCGCGCGAGTCCGCAGGGCCTGGCCTCGATGCGATCGTGATCAACACCTCGGGCTGCGGGACGACGGTCAAGGACTATGGGCACATGTTCCGCGGGGGGCCGCTCGCGGCGGATGCCGCGCGGGTGGCGGGCCTTGCCTGCGACGTGTCCGAGTTTCTGGTGCGCCTCGGCATTCCCGCGGGCGCGCCCAGGGGCCTCCGGGTGGCCTATCACGCCGCCTGTTCGCTGCAGCACGGCCAGCAGGTGAAATCGGCGCCGAAGGACCTGTTGCGGCGCGCGGGCTTTGACGTAACGGAACCCGCCGATGCGCATCTCTGCTGCGGATCGGCGGGCACCTACAACCTGCTGCAGCCCGCGATCGCCGACGAACTGAAGCGGCGCAAGGTGGCGACGCTCGAGGCGCGCGCCCCCGACGTGATCGCGGCCGGCAACATCGGCTGCATGATGCAGATCGGGTCGGGCACGGCGGTGCCCGTCGTCCATACGGTCGAGCTGCTCGATTGGGCCACCGGCGGCCCGATCCCGCCACGACTTGCCGCGGCGCTTCCCTAGTTTCGCCGCGCGGGCCCGCGACACCAGGGGAAACCGCCCCGGAGGATCGCCGATGCCCGCCCTTCGCCTTGCCCGCGCGCTGGCCCTCGCCCTGGTCGCAGCCCTGCCGGCGGTGGCGCAGCCGCCGCTGCGTGCGCTCGACACCGGCGACAAGGGCAAGGGGTGGGAGGCGGTCGGGCGCATCGACCTCGGCGCGCGGGGGTTCTGCACCGGCGCGCTGATCGCGCCTGACATCGTGCTGACGGCGGCGCACTGCCTTTACGACCGGGCGACGGGCGCGCCGGTGCCGCTGGCCGAGTTCCGCTTCGGCGCCGGCCTGCGCAACGGCCGCGCCGCCGCCTGGCGCAGGGTCAAGCGTGCCGTCGCGCATCCCGACTATGTGTTCGAGGGCGCCGACCGGCTGGACCGCGTCGCCCACGACCTGGCGCTTCTGCAGCTCGACCAGCCGATCCGGCTGCCCTCGATCCGGCCGTTCGAGATCGACCTCGACCCCGGCCCAACCGATGCGGTCGGCGTGGTGTCCTATGCCCGCGACCGGGCCGAGGCGCCGGCACTGGAAGAGGTGTGTTCGGTGCTGGGCCGCCGGCCGGGGGTGTTCGTGCTGTCGTGCAGCGTCGATTTCGGCTCGTCCGGGGCACCGGTGTTCGCGCAGGTGGACGGGGCGCCCCGGATCGTGTCGGTCGTCTCCGCGAAGGCCGAGATGACGGGGCAGGCGGTGGCGCTCGGCACCGCGCTCGGGCCGCCGGTGGCGGCGCTGCGCGCCGCGCTGCGCCGCGCCGACGGCGCGACGGGGGCGAAGTTCGTGCGCCCCGACGCGCCCTGACCCCGCTCTTGACACCGCGGGCGCGGCCGCCCACCTGATGGCGTGCCGGGGTGCCTGCACGGGCCCCGGCAGACCCGCCCGGCCCCAAAGGGGGCGGGCCGTCACCTGTCATCGCTTCCTGGAGGATGAACATGCGTACGTTCGATCTTGCGCCGCTCTACCGCGCGACCGTTGGCTTCGACCGGATTGCCGACCTGATGGACCGGGTTCTGACCGGCGAGGCCGCCCAGCCTGGCTATCCCCCGTACAACATCGAGAAGACGGCCGAGAACGCCTATCGGATTTCGATCGCCGTCGCCGGTTTCTCGCCCGATGAACTGACCGTCGAGACGCGCGACCAGACGCTGCACGTCGCCGCCCGCAAGGCGCCGGAGACGGTCGAGCGCGTCTATCTTCACCGCGGGATCGCCACCCGCGCCTTCGAGCGCCGTTTCGCGCTGGCCGATCATGTGAAGGTCACGGGTGCGGTACATGAACACGGGATGCTGCACATCGACCTCGTGCGCGAGACGCCCGAGGCGCTGAAGCCCCGCCGGATCGAGATCGCCCGCGCCACGCCGGCCGAAGCCAAGGTGGTCGAGGGGGCTGCCGCCTGACCCGGTTCTGCGCAACAGCGCCCGAACATCGTCCGCGGGCCGGGGATATTCCCGGCCCGTTTCCGTTTGCAAGGATTGCCCGGATCGCCACCTCTCGGCCGTCGGCGCGGGGGTCGGGTACGGATCGGACATTCGTTGCGAGTAACATGGCGGCATATCCGCAGTTTCGCGGGGCGCTGACGCTGGCGGCCGCATCGATGGCGGCTTTGGTCGGGCTGGCTCCGGTCGCGGGGGCGACTGTCGTCCTGTCGAACGGGATCGCGGGCGACCTGTTCACGAACCCGGGCCCGTCCAACACCGGGCAGGCGATCGGGGCCACCGGCTGGGTCTGCACCACTCTCCGCGTTGACGGCGAGGTGGGGATCTCGGGCGACGACGCGCGGTCGGGCAACGGTTCGGCGCGGCTGGCGACCCGCGGCGTCGCGGCGCTGTGCCCCCGAGGTCCAGGGCCCGATATCGGGGTCCGGGCGGCGCGCGGCCTGACCGGGCAAGGCGTGGCAGGATGACGAAGGGGGCGCGGTCGGCCGCGCCCCCGTTCATGTCATGCCCCGCATCGTCCTTGCCCGCCCCCCCGGGGGGGCCGGGCAGGCGCGCGATGCCCCGTGCCCTCACACCGACAGGCAGATGTATTTCATCTCCAGATACTCCTCGATCCCGTGGCGGCTGCCCTCGCGGCCGAGGCCCGACTGCTTCACCCCGCCGAAGGGCGCGACCTCGGTCGAGATGATGCCGGTATTCACCCCGACGATCCCGTATTCCAGCGCCTCCTGCACCCGCGTGATGCGGCCGATGTCGCGGGCGTAGAAGTAGGACGCAAGGCCGAAGATCGTGTCGTTGGCCATCGCGATCGCCTCGTCCTCGGTCGCGAAGCGGAACAGGGGGGCGAGGGGGCCGAAGGTTTCCTCGGTCGCCACGGCCATGTCGGGCGTGACACCGGTGACGATCGTCGGTTCGAAGAACGTGCCCCCGAGCGGGTGGCGCCTGCCGCCCGCGATCACGCTGGCACCCTTTGCGACCGCATCGGCGATGTGTTCCTCGACCTTCTCGACCGCCGCCATGTTAACGAGCGGCCCGAGATCTGTTCCCGCCTCCAGCCCGTCGCCGACCTTCAGCTTCGCCACGGCCGCGGCCAGCTTGGCCGCGAAGGCGTCATAGACGCCGTCCTGCACCAGGATGCGGTTGGCGCAGACGCAGGTCTGGCCGTTGTTGCGATACTTCGAGGCCAGCGCCCCCTGCACCGCCGCATCGAGGTCGGCGTCGTCGAACACGATGAAGGGCGCATTGCCGCCCAGCTCCATCGAACACTTCAGCACCTGGTCGGCCGCCTGCCGCAGGAGGATCCGCCCGACCTCGGTCGAGCCGGTGAAGCTCAGCTTGCGCACCTTCGGGTTCTCGCAGAACTCCTTCCCGATGTCCGAGGACCGGCGCGAGGTGATGACGCTGAAGATGCCCGCCGGCAACCCCGCCCGTTCGGCCAGCACCGCCAGCGCCAGCGCCGACAGCGGCGTTTCCGCTGCGGGCCGGATGACGAAGCCGCAGCCCGCGGCCAGCGCCGGCGCGCACTTGCGGGTAATCATCGCGTTGGGGAAGTTCCACGGCGTGATCGCGCAGGCCACACCGATCGGCTGCTTCAGCACCGTGATGCGCTTGTCGCGCATGTGGCCCGGCACGGTTTCGCCGTAGATCCGCTTGGCCTCTTCCGCGAACCATTCGATGAAGGACGCGCCGTAGGCGATCTCGCCCTTCGCCTCGGTCAGCGGCTTGCCCATCTCGGCCGTCAGGATGCGCCCGAGGTCGTCCTGGTTGGCCATGATCAGGTTGAACCAGGCGCGCAGGATGTTGGCCCGTTCCTTGGCCGGCCGCGCGGCCCAGTCCCGCATGGCCGCGTGGGCGGCGGCGATGGCCTCGGCCGCCTCGGCCCGGCCGAGGTTCGGCACGGTGCAGATCACGTCGCCGCGGGCGGGGTTCGTCACCGGGAAGGTGCCGCCGTCGCCCGCATCGATCCATGCCCCGGCGACATAGGCCTTCGTGGCAAGCAGCGTTGGGTCCTTGAGCGTCCGGGCAAGCGTCGTGGCGGTGTCGAGCATGGTGGCCTCCGGTCTGGTCGGGGTAATCGTTTGCACCGGCGCGCGAGTCGTGTCGAGCCCGCCGCCAGGCTGCCGAACATGATCATGAAGGGATCGCCAGATGGACATGGACCGCGAATATGCCAATGCCGCCTTCATTCCGGGCGGCGACGCCTTTCCCGCCCGTTGGGCGGCGGCGGCGGCGGCGTTCCGGGCGCGCATGGCGCAGCGGTCGCGTCTCGACTTGCCCTATGGCGCGGGCGAACGGCATAGGTTCGACCTGTTCCTGCCGGACGGGGCGGCGCGCGGCCTCGTGGTTTTCGTCCACGGGGGCTACTGGTTGCGCTTCGGTCGGTCCGACTGGTCGCACCTCGCGGCCGGGATCGTGGCGCGCGGCTGGTCCTGTGCGATGCCGTCCTACACGCTGGCGCCCGCCGCGCGGATCGGCGCCATCGTGGCCGAGATCGGCGCGGCGGTGGCCGCGGCGGCCCGGCTGGTCGCAGGGCCGGTCGTGGTGACGGGCCACAGCGCGGGCGGTCACCTCGCGGCGCGGATGGGCTGCGAGAACGCGCCGCTGCCCGCCCCGATCGCGGCGCGGCTGGTCCGGGTCGTGCCGGTTTCGCCGCTCGCGGAGCTCGCGCCGCTGATGGCCACGGCGATGAACCGCGACCTGCGCATCGATGCGGCCGAGGCGGCGGCCGAAAGCCCCGCGCGGCTGGCGCGCCGCGCCGCGACCGAGGCGCTCGTCTGGGTTGGCGGCGACGAACGGCCAGCCTTCCTCTGGCAGGCCCGGACGCTGGCCGAGGCCTGGGCCTGCCCCTGGCACGTCGCGCCGGGACGGCACCATTTCGACGTGATCGCCCCTCTCGAGGACGCGGACAGCGACCTGACGACGGCGGTGACGCTAGGAGGTGCCGAACCGGGCTGACCACGTCGGCTGCCGGTCGCCGGGCGCGGGCCGGGCCAGATAAACCGCCCGCGCGATGGCGCGTGCAAGGCAGCAGGCGGCGGCGTGGCCGAGGGCGAAGCCCCCGTCGCCCGGCGCTGCGCCGGTGCCGGTGGCGGCGGCGAACACGAGGTCGCCGTCGTGCGGGGTGTGGCTTGGGGCGATGGCGCGGGCGATGCCGTCCTGCGCCGCCGTCGCCATCCGTTGCGCCTCGGCCTTGGTCAGCCGCGCGTCGGTGGCGACGATGGCGATGGTCGTCGCCGCGCCCATCTGCTTGCCCGGCGGCGGGGCGAAGGACGGATCGGGGCGCGGCGCGGGGCCGCGGCCACCGAACTCGGCCCCGAATTCCCAGGGCGCGGCGCGGAAATGCGGCCCGTCGCCCTCGACGACCGACCCGAGCGCGTTGACCGCGACCAGGGCACCGACAGTCGCGCCGTCCGCCAGAACCGCCGAGGCGGACCCGAGGCCGCCCTTCAGGTTCAGCGTCCCCGCGCCATACCCCGCCCCGGCAGAGCCGAGCGCGAAGTCCTCTCCCGCCGCCGCCAGCGCCCGCCGGCCGAGCGCGGGATAGGGATTCTCGCGCCAGTCCTTGGCGCCGCCCGAATTGAGGTCGTAGAGGATCGCGGCCGGCACGATCGGCACGACGAACCCGCCGGCGGCCGGAAAGCCGCGCCCCGCCGCGCGCAGCGCGTCCGCAACGCCCGAGGCGGCGGCAAGCCCGAAGGCCGATCCGCCCGCCAGCACCAGCGCGTCCACCGCCTGCACCATCCGGTCGGGGGCGAGAAGATCGGTCTCGCGCGTGCCGGGCGCGCCGCCCATGACCGACACGGCGGCGACGAAGGGCGCATCGGCGGTCAGCACGGTGACACCGGTGCGGATCGCTGCATCGTCGGCGTTGCCCACGCGCAGGCCGGCGACGTCGGTGATCAGGTTCCTTGGTCCTGGGCGCATCGTCTTGTGTCCTCGAATATCCCGGGGGAGGCCCCGCCACCGGCAGGGACGGTTCGGGTCATCCGGGCCTCCTCCGGCTCCGGTCAGATGCAGCGGCCGCCGTCCACCTCCATCGCCACGCCTGTGACCATGCCGGCCTCGTCGGAGCACAGATAGAGCGCGGCCGCGGCAAGGTCGTCGGGCGTGGAGAAGCGGCCGAGCGGGATCGTCGCGAGGAACTTCGCCCGCGTTTCGGGGGTGTCCTCGCCCATGAAGCTCTTGAGAAGCGGCGTCTCGCCGGCCACCGGGTTCAGCGCGTTTACCCGGATGCCGAACGGGGCGAGTTCCACCGCCATCGCGCGGGTGGCGGTGATCATCCAGCCCTTCGACGCATTATACCAGTTCAGCCGCGGCCGGGGCGAGACGCCGGCGGTCGAGGCCATATTGAGGATCGCCCCGCGCCGCCGGGCCTTCATGGCGGGCACGAAGGCCTGCGCGGTCAGGAAGACCGATTTGCAGTTGACCGCGAACACGCGGTCGAAGTCGGCCTCGGTCACGTCCTCCATGAACGCAGGCAGGTGGGTGATGCCGGCGTTGTTCACAAGGATGTCCGGCGTGCCGAAGGCGGCTTCGGCGGCGGCGGCCATCGCCTGCACGCTGTCGCGGCGGCTGACGTCCACGGTGCAGGCGATGCCGCCCGTTTCGGCCGCAATCGCCGCCGCGGCGCCGGCGTTGATGTCGGCCACCATGACGCGCGCGCCTTCGGCCGCGAACCGCCGCGCGATGCCCGCGCCGAAGCCTGACCCCGCCCCGGTCACGATCGCCGTCTTGCCCTGAAGCCGCATCCGCCGCCCTCCCCGCCGCCCTTGCCGCCATGCGGCGCGCAGGGTGGCGCGGGCGCGCGCGCTGCGCAAGCGGATGCGGCTGCTGCGCCGGTCGGAACCGGACGCGCGGCCGGACATCGCGGATGTCGGCGGTGAACGACCGGCGCGCCGCCCGCGTGGCCGTCACGCATGCGCCGGCGCGCCACCCGCGTGGCCGATGGGCCCGGTGCCAGGCGCCCGCATCTCCGCCCCCGGGATTCCGAAGCCGGCGAAGCCCATGTCCTCGCCGCGGATCAGGACGATGCCGGGCCGGGTGGGGTTGCGGGTGCCTCAGCCATGGAGGGCCGCCACGGTCTTGAGCGTGGTGAAGCCGTAGAGCGCCTCGAACCCCTTCTCGCGCCCGTGGCCGGACAGTCCCACCCCGCCGAACGGCAGTTCCACCCCGCCGCCCGCGCCGTAGTTGTTGAGGAACACCTGCCCCGCGCGCAGCCGGCGGGCCATCCGCATGGCGCGGGCGCCGTCGCGGGTCCAGACCCCCGCGACCAGGCCATAGCCGGTCCCGTTGGCGATGGCGGCGGCCTGATCCTCGTCGGCGAAGGGGATGACGACCTGGGCGGGGCCGAAGATCTCGTCCTGCGCCAGCCGGTGGTCGGGCCGCACACCCGCCAGCAGCACCGGCGCCACATAGTGCCCGCCCGCGGGCGCGTCCGGGTCGATCCGCCCGCGCGCGGCCACCGTCAGGTCGGCGCCGAGCGCCAGCAGCCCCTCGACCACCGCCTTCTGCCGGGCCGAGATCAGCGGCCCCACGTCGCGGTCGGCCAGCGCCGGCCCGACGCAGAGCGCGCCGTAGCGGTCGGCCATGCGCGCCGTGACCTCGGCCATCCGGCTTTCGTGGACAAGGATGCGCGAGGCGGCCGAGCAGGTCTGCCCGGCGTTCTGGATGCCGGCATTGACAAGGAAAGGCAGGGCGGCGTCGAGATCGGCGTCCTCGAACACGATCTGCGGGGACTTGCCGCCGAGTTCCAGCGTCACCGGCACGATGTTGCGCGCCGCCGCCGCCTGCACCATCCGCCCGACCCCGACCGAGCCGGTGAAGCTCAGGTGCCGCACGCCGGGATGCGCGGCCAGCGCCGCCCCCGCCTCTTCCCCCAGCCCCGGCACCACGTTGAGGGCCCCGGGCGGCAGGCCGGCCTCGCCCGCGAGGCGGGCGAAGGCCAGCGCCGTCAGGCAGGCCTCTTCCGCCGGCTTCAGGACGCAGGCGTTGCCCGCGGCGAGCGCCGCGCCCACGGACCGGCCGATGATCTGCATCGGGTAGTTCCAGGGGATGATGTGCCCGGTCACCCCGTGCGGCTCGCGCAGGGTATAGACGGTATAGCCGGGCAGGTAGGGGATCGTCTCGCCCATCAGCTTGTCGGCGGCACCCCCGTAGAACTCGAGGTAACGCGCCAGCGCCAGCGCGTCGGCCCGCGCCTGCTTCAGGGGCTTGCCGACGTCGATGGCCTCGAGCACCGCGAGCGTCTCGGCCCGTTCCGCCACCAGCCGGCCGAGGCGCGCGAGCACCCGCCCGCGTTCCGCGGCGGTCGCCCGGCCCCAATCGCCCGCCAGCGCGCCCTCGGCCGCGGCCACAGCCGCATCGATGTCGGCCGGCTGTCCGCGGGGGATGGCCCCGATCTCTGCGCCGGTCGAGGGGTTCTCCGCCGGCAGCGTGCCGGCCGGCCGCAACCAGCGCCCGCCGATCAGCATCTCGGCGGGGTCGAACCACAGCGCGTCGTCGGGCCTTGCTCCGTCCATCCGCCTTTCCTCCCTGTCGTCGGCGCCGTGATAGGCGCGGCCGCGCGGCGGCTCAAGCGCCGTCAGGCCGCCCAGGCAGGCGGGATGACCGGCGTCGCGGCGATGAGTTCGGCGGTGTAGGGGTGGCGGGGGCGGTCGAAGACGGCCTCGGTCGGCCCTTCCTCGACGATCTCGCCCGCCTTCATCACCAGCACGCGGTCGGTGATCGCGCGCACCACATGCAGGTCGTGGCTGATGAAGAGGTAGCTGAGGCCGTGGCTGTCCTGAAGTGCCGCAAGCAGGTCGAGGATCTGCGCCCGCACCCGCACGTCGAGGGCCGACACCGCCTCGTCCAGCACGATCAGGTCGGGGCGGGTGATCAGCGCGCGGGCGATGGCGATGCGCTGGCGCTGGCCGCCCGAGAATTCGTGGATGTATTTCGCCCTGTCCTCGGGCGCGAGGCCGACCTCGCGCAGCGCCTGCGCGACCTGGTCGTCGGCGTCGGGCGGGGGGGCGGGCAGGAGGTGGAAGGGTTCGGCCACCAGCCGCCGCACCGTCCAGCGCGGGTTGAAGCTGCCGTAGGGGTCCTGGAACACGACCTGCACCGCCGCCCGCAGCTCATTCGGCATGCCCGGCCCGACCAGCTTGCCGCGCAGCAGGATGCGCCCGGCCTGAAGCGGCTCGAGCCCGAGGATCGCGCGCGTCAGCGTGGACTTGCCGCAGCCCGATTCCCCTACGAGGCCGAGGCTTTCGCCCGCATGCAGCGTGAAGCTGACGCCGCGGACCGCCTCGATGCGGCGGGCGGGTGCGAAAAGGCCCGCGCGCGGCAGCGCGTAGCTGCGCCGCGCGCCCTCGACCGTCAGCAGCGGCTCGGCCCGCGTCTGCGGGCGGCGAACAGGCGCATGGGTGGAAGCCGCGAAGAGGCGGCGGGTATAGTCGTGCGCGCGCGTGCGGAAGAGCGGTTCGGTCGGACCCGTCTCGACGATCCGCCCGTCCTGCATTACCGCCACGCGGTCGGCGATGCCCGCGACCACCGCAAGGTCGTGGGTGATCAGCCACAGGGCCATGCCTTCCTCGGCCACCAGCCCCTTCAGAAGGGACAGGATCTGCGCCTGCGTGGTCACGTCCAGCGCGGTCGTCGGTTCGTCCGCGATTAGAAGCTTCGGCCGCAGCGCGACCGCCATCGCGATGCATACCCGCTGCCGCTGGCCGCCCGAAAGTTCGTGCGGGAAGCGGTCCAGCGGAAACCGGTCGGCGGTCAGCCCCACCCGGTCCAGCCTCGCGCGCGCCACCCGCGCCGCCTCGGCCCGGCTGGCCGCGCCGTGGATCACCAGCGTCTCGGCAACCTGGTCGCCGATGGTCTGGACGGGGTTCAGCGCCGTCATCGGCTCCTGGAAGATCATGCCGATGTCGCGGCCGCGGACGGCGCACATCTGCCGTTCGGTCAGCGCCAGAAGGTCGCGCCCCGCGAAGTCGATACGGCCGCCGGTCCGCGCGCCTTCGGGCAGAAGGCGCATCGCGGCAAAGGCGGTCAGCGACTTGCCCGATCCCGATTCCCCGACCAGACCAAACACCTCGCCTGGCGCGATGTCGAGCGACAGGCCCCGCAGGATCGGCGTGCCGTGGATGGACAGCGTCAGGTCGCGGACGGACAGCAGCGTCATCGCGCGCGCCTCAGGCGGGGATCGAGCAGGTCCCGCAGGCCGTCGCCCATCAGGTTCAGCCCCAGCACCGTCAGCACGATGGCAAGGCCCGGCAGCAGCGCAAGGTGCGGCGCCAGCGCGATCATCGTCTGCGCGTCCGACAGCATCCGCCCCCAGGATGGCGTGGGCGGCTGCGCGCCGAGGCCGACGTAGGACAGCGCGGCTTCCGCGAGAATCCCGAGACTGAACTGGATCGTTCCCTGCACGATCAGGAGGTTGAGGATGTTGGGCAGGATATGCTCGGCCGAGATCCGCGCCGGCCCCTTGCCCGCGACCTGGGCCGCGCGGATCCAGTCGAGCGTCCAGAGGCTCAGCGCCGCGCCGCGGGTGACGCGGGCAAAGACCGGGATGTTGAAGATCCCGATGGCGAGGATCGCGTTGACCGCGGAGGGCCCGAAGACCGCGGTGATCAGGATGGCGATGACGAGGCTCGGGAAGGCGAACACAAGGTCGTTCGCCCGCATGATCACCTCGTCGAGGAGCGACCCGCGCCGCGCCGCGGCCAGAAGGCCGAGCGGCACGCCCGCGGCGATCCCGATGCCGACCGCGACGATCGCCACGGCGATCGAGGTGCGCGCCCCGATCATCAGCATCGACAGCATGTCGCGCCCGAGATGATCGGTGCCGAGCAGGAACCCTGCTGTCCCCGGCGGCTTCATGCGCGCGCCGATCGCCACGCCATCGACCGGGTAGGGCGTCCAGACCAGCGACACAAGCGCGGCCGCGGCAAAGATCGCGGTCAGGCAGGCGCCGAGGATCAGCGTCGCGCGGCCCCTCATCGCCGCCTCAGCCGCGGGTCGGCCGCCGCATAGGCGAGATCGACAAGAAAGTTCACGACGATTACGGCAGCGACCAGCAACATCACGACCGATTCCACCACGATCAGGTCGCGCTGCGTGATGCCCTGGAAGATCAGCCGCCCGAGGCCGGGCAGGAAGAACACGTTCTCGATGATGATCGCCCCGGCGAGGAGGAAGCTGAACTGCAGCCCGAGGATCGTCAGCACCGGGATCAGCGCGTTGCGGAAGGCATGCCGCGTAACGGCCTGTGCCCGCGTCAGGCCCTTGGCACGGGCGGTGCGGATATAGTCCTGCGACAGGGTTTCCAGCACGGCCGAGCGCATGACGCGCGCAAGGATCGAGGCCTGCGGCAGCGCCAGCGCGATCGCGGGCAGGGTCAGCGCCACGAGGTTCGGCCACAGCCCCTTGTCCCAGCCCGGGAACCCGCCCGAGGGGAACCATCGCAGCGTGATGGCGAAGACGAGCACGAGCAGCATCGCGAACCAGAAGTTCGGCACCGCGACCCCGAGTTGCGTCACGCCCATGACCGCGACATCGGCGGCGCGGCCGCGGCGGGCCGCCGCGATCAGCCCGGTCGGGATGGCGATGGCCGTGGACAGCGCCAGCGCATAGAGCGTGAGCGGAAGCGAGACCCCGATCCGCGCCGCGACGAGATCGGCCACCGGCACGCGGTAGGTGTAGGAGGTGCCGAGATCGCCGGTCAGCAGCCCCCCCGCCCAGGACAGATACCGCTCGACCGGCCCGCCCTCGAGCCCCAGCTGCGCGCGCAGCGCCGCGACCGTCTCGTCGCTGGCGTTCAGGCCTAGCATGAAGGATGCGGGGTCGCCGGGGATGATCTCGACCACGGCGAAGATCACCACGCTGGCCACCGCAAGGCTCGCCACCAGCGAGACAAGCCGTGACAGGGTATAGCGCAGCATCCGGTCCTCCGTTTGCGCGCGAGGCTAGAGGGGCGCGGCGGCGCGGTCCAGCCCCGCCGCGGGGCTGCGGCGGCGCGGCGCGGATGCCCTGCGATTGACACGATCCTGCCGCGCCGCGACCCTTGTCCCAAGTGAAACCGCAGCGGCTTGGACCACGACCGGACGGGGAAGCCCATGATCAGCACTGCCCGACTTCCGCACCGCAGCGTGCTGGTCGCGGCCGTCTTCGCGCTCGAACTTGCGACGCTGGCCTTCGCCTATCAGGTCGCGCTGTCCTTCGAGTGCCAGGCGACCGAGGCCTTCGCGCAGTGCCGCTTCCTGCGCAGCCTGGTCGCGCGCGCCATTGCGATGCTGGCGGTCGGCGCCCTGGTCGTGCTGGCGCTGCCGGGGCCGTTCGCGCGCTTTGCGGCCGCAGCGGCGTCGCACGGCGGCGCGCGCGCCTGGTTCGCCGTGCATGCCGCAGGTGTGGCCATTCTGTTCGTGCCGCTTGCGCTGGCGGCGGACGGCGCCCCGGCCGATTTCTTTGCTCGTGCGGTCTGGTTCTGGGGCATCGGGGCGATCGCGGCCGCGGCGGGGGGCGTGTTGTGGCTGGCGCCGGCGGCCGCCTGGGCGGCGCTGCTGGCGGCGGGGCGCGGCGTCGTGCCGGCCGCGCTGGCGCTGGCCTTCGTCGTGCCCGACCTTGCGGACCTTGCCCTGCCGCTGTGGGACATCGAGGCGCTGACCTTCGCCACCTTCGCCGCGGTCGCGTGGGTGCTGTGGCTGACCGGGCAGGTTCCCTACACCGACCCCGAGGCGATGACGATCGGGCTGGAAACCTTCGCCGTCCACATCGCGCGGCAGTGTTCGGGGGTCGAGGGGTTGGCGCTCGTGCTGGTGTTCTCGGGCGTCCACGCCATGCTGTTCCGCGCCACGCTGCGGCAGGGTCGGTTCTGGCTGGTCGTGGTGCCGCTCGCGCTGGTGGCGAGCTGGAGCTTCAACGTCCTGCGCATCGTCGCGCTGGTATCGATCGGCGAACACCTGTCGCCCGAAGTCGCGGTAAACGGGTTCCATTCCTATGCGGGCTGGCTGTTCTTCACCGTGCTGGCGGTGGCGATCCTCGCGGTCGTGCAGCGGATGGACTGGCTGCACCGCGGCGCGACGGTGCCGGTGGCGGTGCGGTTCCTGCGCGATCCCGTGGCGGCGCGGATCGTGCCCTTCGTGGCCTTCATGCTGGGCGGCATCGTCGCGGCGGCCTTCTTCGCCCCGCCCGACCTCGGCTATCCCGTGAAGGTCGTGGCCACGGGGGCGGCGCTGGCGGCCTTCCTGCCGGTCTTGCGGGCAGAAGCCTGGCGGCCCGATGCGGTTGCTGTGGCGGCGGGCGTTGCGGTTGGCCTTGCCTGGGCGCTGACCGAACCGCCGCCCGGTGCGGCGTCGGCGCTGCTGGCCGAGGCCCTGGCGGCGCTGCCCCCGGCCGCCCTGGCGGGGTGGGTGGCGCTGCGGCTGGTTGGCACCATCGCGCTCGTGCCGGTGGTGGAGGAACTGTTCTTCCGCGGTTATGTGCTGATGCGGATGGACCGCGGCGGGCCGTGGTGGCGGGCGGCTGCGGTCGTGCTGTCGTCGCTGACCTTCGCCGCCCTGCACGGGCGCTTTGCGGCGGCGCTGCTCGCGGGGATCGTGTTCGCCGCGGTGATGCTGCGGCGAGGCCGGCTGGGCGATGCGGTCGCCGCGCATGTGGCGGCGAACGCGGTTGTCGCGGCCTTCGCGGCCGGTGCGGGCGACTGGTCGCGCCTCTAGCGGCGTCAGCCGGCCGCGCGGCGGCGGCGTTCCCACGCCAGCGCAAGCAGCGCCGCCACGACGGCGACGGCGATCAGACCGGTCGAAGCGTCGATCTCGGGAACGGCCGTCGGGCTGGGTCGCGGCCTCGACTGGGCCAGCGCGGTGGACGCATGG
Organism: uncultured Paracoccaceae bacterium; assembly: GCA_938028765.1. Classification (GTDB taxonomy): domain Bacteria; phylum Pseudomonadota; class Alphaproteobacteria; order Rhodobacterales; family Rhodobacteraceae; genus CALIZF01. The sequence goes on along the minus strand of CALIZF010000070.1, from coordinate 3,856 downwards.
AAGAGCGAGCCGGCAGCGGCCGCGAGTGCAAACAGACGAGACATCATTAACGCTCCATTAGGGTTGTCCCTCAATCGCCGGGGTGCCATCGCCGCGCGCGGCTGACAACCCTTTTCCGCAATCGTGCCCGATTCCCGCCACGTTCTGCGCATGCGCGCGAACGGTGTGCCTGCGCCGACGCCATTGTCACCGGCCGAAGAACGATCCGCCGGCGCCGGCCGCGTCCGATTCGCGTCGGCCTTGCCCGAGGCGCTGCGCCCCGCCCGTGCCGGCGCGTGTTGACAAGCCCGGTGATTCTCCCTAATGCCCGCCCCCAACGCCGCTCGGCCAGCCCGGCGGTGAATCACACGTGTCGTGGTCACGATCCGGGCGGAATGCCCCGATCCTCTGGAACCCCACCGCGTCGCCCCTCCGAAGGGGGCGGATGCGGCGATCGTCTTTTCGGCGGACGGGTTCGTGGCCTTCGGCGGGGTGGGCGGTCGGGCGCGCGCCGGAGGTGCGGGTCCGGTGAAACGGACGAAAGACGGTCGAAAGACGGGGAACCGAATGCCGACGATCCAACAGCTGATCCGCAAGCCGCGGCAGCCCAAGGTGACGCGATCGAAGTCGCAGCACCTGCAATCCTGCCCGCAGAAGCGCGGCGTCTGCACGCGGGTCTACACGACCACGCCGAAGAAGCCGAACTCGGCCATGCGGAAGGTCGCCAAGGTGCGGTTGACCAACGGCTTCGAGGTGATCAGCTACATCCCGGGCGAGAAGCACAACCTTCAGGAACACTCGGTGGTCCTGATCCGCGGCGGCCGGGTGAAGGACCTTCCGGGCGTGCGCTACCACATCCTGCGCGGGGTGCTGGATACCCAGGGCGTCAAGGACCGCCGCCAGCGCCGGTCGAAATACGGCGCGAAGCGGCCGAAGTGAGGATTTGAGGAATGTCGCGTCGTCACGCAGCCGAGAAGCGCGAAGTCCTGCCCGATGCCAAGTTCGGCGACGTGGTGGTGACCAAGTTCATGAACAACCTGATGATCGACGGCAAGAAGTCGGTTGCCGAGCGGATCGTCTACGACGCGCTGGAGCGGGTCGAGAAGCGCCTGCGCAGGGATCCGGTGCAGGCGTTCCACGACGCGCTCGACAACGTCAAGCCCGCGGTCGAGGTGCGGTCGCGCCGGGTTGGCGGCGCCACCTACCAGGTGCCGGTCGAGGTGCGCCCCTCGCGGCGCGAGGCGCTGGCGATCCGGTGGCTGATCCAGGCTGCGCGCAAGCGCAACGAGAACACGATGGAAGAGCGGCTGGCGGCGGAACTTGCCGATGCCTGCAACAACCGCGGCACGGCCGTGAAGAAGCGCGAGGATACGCACAAGATGGCCGACGCCAACAAGGCGTTCAGCCACTACCGCTGGTGATCCTTCGGGGCGCGCTGTCATCTTCCTGACACGCGCCCGACGCAGGGAACGGCGCACCCGAAACACGCGCGCGGCGGCACCGCCGGGCGGAGGCATCCAGAGGACCGTATCATGGCCCGCGAATACCCGCTGAACCTCTACCGCAACTTCGGCATCATGGCCCACATCGATGCCGGCAAGACCACGACGACCGAGCGGATCCTCTACTACACCGGCAAGTCCCACAAGATCGGCGAGGTGCACGACGGCGCCGCGACGATGGACTGGATGGAGCAGGAGCAGGAGCGGGGCATCACCATCACGTCGGCGGCGACGACCACCTTCTGGTCGCGCAGCATCGATCCCGGCGTGGGCCAGGGCGAGAAGCACCGGTTCAACATCATCGACACGCCCGGCCACGTGGATTTCACCATCGAGGTGGAGCGCAGCCTTGCCGTGCTCGACGGCGCGATCTGCCTTTTGGATGCCAACCAGGGCGTGGAGCCGCAGACGGAAACCGTCTGGCGGCAGGCCGACCGCTATGAGGTGCCGCGGATCGTGTTCGTCAACAAGATGGACAAGATCGGCGCGGACTTCTTCAACTGCGTCGAGATGATCAAGAGCCGCGTCGGCGGCACGCCTGCGGTGTTCGCCCTGCCGATCGGCGCCGAGGACAAGTTCGAAGGCATCATCAGCCTGATCGACATGGAAGAGTGGACCTGGAAGGGCGAGGACCTGGGCGCGACCTGGACCCGCCAGCCGATCCGCGAGGCGCTGCGCGCCCAGGCCGAGGAATGGCGCGCCAAGCTGGTCGAGCTTGCGGTCGAGATGGACGACACGGCGATGGAGGCCTACCTCGAAGGGCAGGAGCCGGACGCCGACACCCTGCGCCGCCTGATCCGCACGGGCTGCCTCAAGATGGCGTTCTTCCCGGTCACCTGCGGGTCGTCGTTCAAGAATAAGGGCGTGCAGCCGCTGCTCAACGCCGTGATCGACTTCCTGCCGTCGCCGCTCGACGTTCCGGCCTACATGGGCTTTGCGCCCGGCGACGAGACCGAGACGCGCAACATCGCGCGGTCGGCCGACGACGCGCAGCCCTTCTCTGGCCTTGCCTTCAAGATCATGAACGACCCCTTCGTGGGCAGCCTCACCTTCACCCGCATCTATTCCGGCACCCTCAAGAAGGGCGACCAGATGCTGAACGCGACGAAGGGCAAGCGCGAGCGCGTCGGGCGCATGATGATGATGCACGCCAACAGCCGCGAAGAGATCGACGAGGCCTTCGCCGGCGACATCATCGCGCTGGCCGGGTTGAAGGAAACGACCACCGGCGACACCCTCTGCGACCCCGCGAAGCCGGTCGTCCTCGAGACGATGACCTTCCCCGAGCCGGTGATCGAGATCGCGGTCGAGCCGAAATCGAAGAACGACCAGGAGAAGATGGGCCTCGCGCTGGCGCGCCTTGCGGCCGAGGATCCCTCGTTCCGCGTCGAGACCGATCTCGAATCGGGGCAGACCATCATGAAGGGGATGGGCGAGCTTCACCTCGAGATCCTCGTCGACCGGATGCGCCGCGAATTCAAGGTCGAGGCGAACATCGGCGCCCCGCAGGTCGCTTACCGCGAGACGATCAGCCACATGGCCGAGGTGGACTACACCCACAAGAAGCAGACCGGCGGTACCGGCCAGTTCGCCCGCGTCAAGCTGGTGATCGAGCCGACAGAGCCCGGCCAGGGGTATTCCTTCGAGAACAAGATCGTCGGCGGCGTGGTGCCGAAGGAATACATCCCCGGCGTCGAGAAGGGGATCAAGTCGGTGATGGATTCGGGGCCGCTCGCGGGCTTTCCGGTGATCGACTTCAAGGTGGCGCTGATCGACGGGGCCTACCACGACGTGGACTCGTCGGTGCTGGCGTTCGAGATCGCGGCCCGCGCGGCGATGCGCGAGGGCCTGAAGAAGGCCGGCGCGAAGCTTCTGGAACCCATCATGAAGGTCGAGGTCGTGACGCCCGAGGAATACACCGGGTCGATCATCGGCGACCTGACCTCGCGCCGGGGCATGGTGCAGGGGCAGGATAGCCGCGGCAACGCCAACGTCATCTCGGCCTTCGTGCCGCTCGCCAACATGTTCGGCTACATCAACAACCTTCGCTCGATGTCCTCGGGCCGCGCGGTATTCACGATGCAGTTCGACCACTACGAGGCGGTGCCGCAGAACATCTCGGACGAGATCCAGAAGAAATACGCCTGACCGGCGTGACATGACCGGGGCGCGCCCGCGGCGCGCCCTCCGACCGCAACAGGGATGCGCCCCGCCGCATCGACGAAACGAGGAAGGCCGCCATGGCGAAGGCAAAGTTCGAACGGACGAAACCGCATGTGAACATCGGGACGATCGGGCACGTCGATCACGGCAAGACGACGCTGACGGCGGCGATCACGAAGTATTTCGGCGAGTTCAAGGCCTACGACCAGATC
>CALIZF010000069.1 GCA_938028765.1 uncultured Paracoccaceae bacterium | reverse complement strand
GCCACCGCCTTCGCCGGGACGACGCAGAGGCCGCCCGCCGGCAATGGCGCCGCGTCGCCGACCGGCTCCGCCCGAAGCGTCCCAGGCTCGCCGCGCCGATGGACGACGCCGAGGCGGACGTGCGCGCCTGCACGCGCTTTCCCGCCCAGCACCGCCAGACGCTGCACGCGACCAACCCCCTCGAGCGCCTGAACGGCGAGGTGAAGCGCCGGACAGAGGTCGTCGGGATCTTCCCCAACGAGGCTGCCGCCATCCGCCTGGTGGGCGCCATCCTGCCCGGGCAGAACGACGCGCGGGCCGTCCAGCGCGCCCGCTGCATGACGCCGGAACGCGTCGCCGCCGTCCGCGATGATCCCACGGTCAGCCGCGCCAACACGGCGGGATGACGTCCCCGGCCCATGCCGGAGAACGCGATGCCCGCGGCCAGCCACACCACACCGTGGGACACGATCGGCGGGCGCGGGCGTCGTCGCGAGGGGATGCCGCAAGGCGGAGGACCGGGCGCAGGCGGCGGCCGGGCCATCGCGGACAGCCCGTCACCCGGCCGCAACCGTGTTCCGGCGTGGCGGCGTGCGGCGCGCCCGGCCGTCGGCACGCGCGCCGGACGCTTCCGTCGGGGCTCCGCGGCCGGCGCGCGCCTGCCGCCGCCAGTGTGCCCGGCCGAACGGCGCCCCGGCGCGAAGTTGCATGCCCGGCGGTCTTGCAGGCCCGGTCCGCCTGCAACTACCAAATGATTGTTTGGTGATTTTGCGGGCGATGCTACTATCGAGGCGATTCGACGCTGCACGGCGGATGGGACCGGAACGCGCCCACAGGCGGCCGGTTGCCGCGAACGCTACGGCACACATGGGAGGGAAAGCATGAACGCCATCGACATCCCCGACGATGACCGGAAGGCCATCGTGCGCCGGGTCGAGGACACGAAGTTCGACTACCGCGGCGAGTTCGAGAAGCGCGTCTTCTTCGCGCCAGGCCAGGGGTCGGATTTCGTCCGCTTCACGATGTACCGGGCCAAGCCGGGGCTGAAGTCCGACCTCCACACCAATCCCGGCGACGACGCCTGCTACGTCATCCAGGGCGAGATGATCGTCGACGTGGACGGCGAGTCGCTGCACGTGAAGGCGGGCGACGCGTTCATCCTGCGGCGCGGGGTGCCGCACAGGGCCGAGCTGATCGGGGAGGAGGACCTGATCCTGATCTCGGCGCATTGCGAATTCTGCCCGCTGTTCAAGGACTGGAACGCCCGGCAGCCCAAGCCACAGGTCCACATCGGCGTCTGAACGCCGGTCTTCTGGGAGGAGAGACCATGACGACGACCCGTCGCGCCGCGCTCGCGGCGCTCGGCGCAGTCTTGGCTGCGCCCGCGCTTCTCGGCCGTGCCCAAGCCCAGGCACGGCATACCTGGCGCATCCAGGGCTACCTGCCTGCAAGTTTCGGCATCCAGCAGGATTTCGCCGCCTGGTGCGCGGCCCTCGGCGAGAAGTCGGGCGGTGCGCTCGCCATCGAGGCGTTGCCGGTCGGCGCTGTCGTCGGCCCGACCGAGACAGTGGACGCGATCCGCAACGGCGTCCTGTCGGGCCACTACTCGGGTCCGCCCTACTTCGCCGGCAAGGATCAGGCCTTCGCCATCATCGGCGACACCTCGGCCGCGTATGACGACGTCGACCAGCGCGACCGCTGGTGGTCCGAGGGCGGTGGGCTCGACTTCATCCGCCGGCTCTACGCGGGCTACGACATCCACTGCGTCGGCCCGGTCTTCTCGCTTGCCGAATGGCTGCCGTCGAAGGTGCCGCTCGCCGGCGTCGACTCGCTCGCGGGGATCAAGATCCGCGCGCCGCAGGGCCTTATCAGCGAGCTTTTCGCGCATTTCGGCGCGGGCGTCGTCGTGCTGCCGGGGACGGAGGTGTTCAACGCGCTCGAGACCGGTGTTGTCGATGCTGCCGACTGGGCGTGGCTCGACCTCAACGAAAAGACCGGGCTGCACCGCGTCTGCCCCTATGCGGTCTTCGCGCCGCACTCGATGGGGGTCACCGACCTGTCGATCTCGGCGCGCGAGTGGGACCGGCTGACCGACGACCTGCGCAGACTGATCGAAACCGAGACCGCGGCCTTCTCGGCGATGCTGCGCGACAAGCTCAATGCCGGCGAGGCCGAGGCCGAGGCGCGGCTGACCGCGGCGGGGATCACCCTCACCCGCTGGCCCGAGGAGGAGCGGCGGCGCATCCGCGCGGCGCAGGTCGAGATCTGGGACCGTCTCGCCGCAACCTCGGCGATGGCGGGCGAGGCGGTCGAGAGCCACCGTGCCTTCATGCGCCGGATCGGCCTGCAGACCTGACCCGGACGCGCGCGCGATGATCGGCTGCCTGAGCGAGCGGGCTTCCCGCGCCGCCGCCTGGGCCATCGGCGCGGCGGCCGCGCTGATGGTGGCCGAGGTCGTGCTGCGCTACGGGTTCGGTGCGCCGACGGTCTGGACCGCCGAACTCGTGACCGCGCTCTGCGCGGTTGCGTTCTTCCTGGGCGGCGCCGAGGCGGAGCGGCGCGACATGCACATCCGCATCAGCGTGATCCGCGAGGGGGCGCCGCGCTGGCGGCGGCGGCTCGTCGATCTGCTGACGCTGGTGGTCGGGCTCGTGTTCCTCGCCGGCCTCGCCTGGGGCGCGGCGCGGCAGTTCTGGGGCAGCGCCTTCCGCTTCGACGCGACCGGCTGGCGGCCCGAAACGACTGGGCGTGCCTGGAACGTTCCCCTGCCGCCCGTCGTGCGCGCCGCCTTCGTGGCGGGGATCGTGCTTCTTGGGCTGCAACTCATCGTCCGATCCCTTCGCGCCGCGTTGGGGCGCGACGCGGCCGATGCCGCGCGGGACCGCTGATGGATATCGGCACGCTGTCGGCGCTGATCTTCGGCGCTCTCGCGCTCCTGCTGATGCTCGGCGTGCCGTTTGCCTATGCCGCGGGCGCGATCTCGGTCGTCACCGCGGCGGGGATGTTCGGCCCCAACGCACTCTTCATCGTGTCGAGCCGGACCTACGAGCTTGCAACCTCCTTCCCCATCGTCGCGGTGCCGATGTTCGTGCTGATGGCCGCGTTCCTCGAAGGGTCGGGGATCGCGCGCGACCTCTATGCGGTCATCCATCGCGCAACCCGGCGCTTGCCGGGCGGGGTCGGCGTCGCGACGATCGCGATCGCGCTCGTCCTTGGCGCCACAACCGGGATCATAGGGGGGGAGATCGTGCTGCTCGGCCTCGTCGCGCTGCCGCAGATGCTGCGGCTCGGCTACGACCGGCGGTTGGCGATCGGGATCGTCTGCGCGGGCGGGGCGCTCGGCACCATGATACCGCCCTCGATCGTGCTGATCTTCTTCGGGATCATGACGGGCACGCCGATCGGCGACCTGTTCCTCGCCAGCGCGACGCCTGCGGTTATGCTCGCGGCGCTCTATGCAGCCCATGTGCTGATCGTCGCGCAGGTCGCCCCGCACCGTGCGCCGACGGAGCCTGCGGACGGGATCGCGCCGGCAGGGCCGAGCGGCCTTGCCGCGTTGCGCGACGTCGGCCTCCCTCTTCTCGTCGCGTTCAGCGTGCTCGGCGCGATCTACCTCGGGATCGCATCGATCTCGGAATCGGCCGCCTGCGGCGTTGCGGGCGTTCTCCTTGCGACATGGGCGCGCGGGGAACTCACGCGCGCTCTGGTTGCCCGGGCGCTGCGCCAGACCGTCGTAACCTGCGGCGTGGTGATGTGGCTGGTCTTTGCGACCAACGCGCTCGTCGGGGTTTACAACGCGGTCGGCGGCATCGCCTACACGCAGGCGCTGCTGTCGGGGATCGCGACCGACCGGGTGACTTTCATTGCCCTCGCCGTCGCGGTGTTCCTCATGCTTGGCCTCTTCCTCGACTGGATCGCGATCCTCTTCCTCACGCTGCCGGTGTTCGGCCCGCTGCTCGGCCGCTATGCCATCGACCCGGTGTGGTTCGGCGTCGTCTTCAACCTTACCGTGCAGGTCGCCTACCTGACGCCGCCGATGGGGCCGGCGTGCTTCTATCTCAAGAGCGTCGCCCCACCCGGGATCACGCTCCAGCACATCTATGCCGCGATGTGGCCGTTCATCGGGCTGCAGCTCGTCGGACTGGCGCTCCTGCTGGTCTTCCCTGCTCTCGCGCTCTGGCCGCTCGCCGTCCTGCGCTGAACCCCGCCGTCAATACCAGAAGGAGGACCAACGATGACCGACCACAGCCCGATCAAGCCCGGCGCCGGCCCGGCCGGCACCCGCGCCTACGACAAGCCCGGCTACATGGCCGAGGCCGGCACTGGCACGAGCGCCACCGCCAACGAGATGCGCGACGCCAAGGTCTCGACCCCCGAGCATCCGTTCCTCACCGCCGAACAGATCGAGTGGCGCTGGATCCGCGAACGGAACCACGCCAACGCCTACATCAAGCATCCGACGAAGACGGTGATGGCAATCCTCGAGGAGGTACCGCCCGGCGGCAACCCGACGAGCCTGCACCGCCACGCGGTCGAGGCGGTCTATTACGTGCTGCAGGGCCGCGGCCGCAGCCTTGTCGGCAACAAGTACTACGACTGGAAGCCCGGCGACAGCTTCTACGTCGCCCCCTTCGCCTGGCACCAGCACTGGTGCTTCTCCGAGGAACCGGCCCGCTTCATTGCCTGCACCAACGCCGAGCTCATGAACTATCTCGACACGCAGCTGTTCGAGGAGCGTGGCGTCGACACGACATGGGAGAAGGAGCACGACGAGACCGGCACTCTCCGCAACCCTACGATCATCGACGAACGATACTGAAGCCCGGCCCGCGGCGGCGCGACCGCCGCGGTGCGCCGCCCGGCGCCCGGCGCCCGGCACCGGCCCCGGATCCCTTGGTCGCGCCGCCCCCGGGCGGGCCGGACCGGCAGCGCCCCGCCTGTTGGCGAGCTACGGGTTTTCATCAGGGTGTTCATCCTCTGGGGGGGGACAGGCTCCTGCGCGCCGCGCGCGGGTGCGACCGATGGAACCAGTCAAGCCATCGCGAGCGGTCTGCGTCTCTGGCTGTCGCGGTCGGATGGGCGAGTTCGCAGGCTGTCGCGCGGCAGGGTCTGGATGCGCCGCTCCGCCTCGCCACCGGCTTTCGGCGGGTAGGGCCGGGTGGAGATGTGGCGGATGTCGAGAAGCGGCAGCGTCCTCGCGAAGCGGCGGGGTCGGAAGGCGCTGCCGGTGCCGCTCACGACCCGTCCGACCCGGATCCCCTGGTCGCGGAACCGCCGCAGCCCCCACAGCGCCCCGCCATCGGGCCGCTTCACCGGCCAGAGCCCCGCCCCGTCGCACCATTTGCCCCGCAGGCGCCCGCTTCGCGAAAGACGCCGGCAGACGGTTGCGCACCCGCATCGCTGTCCACCGTTCCAGCCCGGCGACACCGTTCGACCATCCAGCCGCCCCCCGGATTTCGGACGTCTCTGGCCTGGTCAAGTCGGATGATGACGATAAGGCCATGTCTTGCTTGGAAATCTCATCCGGAATGGGGTGCGCCGAACAACCTGCGGGAAGTCCTGCGTGCCTCCGGCGGCACCACCATCCCGCCCCTGACGGGTTGCGCGGCCCGGGCCGCCCTGCGAGAAGCGCGGCGGGAGGGGATGCCATGCCGTTCACGCTTGCCACCTGGAACATCAACTCGGTGCGGCTGCGCGCCGGCCTCGTCGCGCGGCTCCTGGCGGAGGAGGCGCCCGACATCCTGTGCCTGCAGGAGATCAAGACGCCGGTCGAGAAGTTTCCGGGCGATTTCGCGGCGCTTGGCTATCCCCACGTCGTGGCGCGCGGGCAGAAGGGCTACAACGGCGTCGCCATCCTGTCGCGGCTGCCGATCGTCGATGCGGGCGCGATGGACCCCGCGAACCTCGGCCAGGCGCGCCATGTCGCGGCGCGGCTGCCGTCGGGCGTCATCATCCACAACTTCTATGTCCCCGCCGGCGGCGACATCCCCGACCGCGACCAGAACGCGAAGTTCGGCCAGAAGCTCGATTTCGTGGCGGCGATGCGCGACTGGGGGCGGGCCGAGCGGCCGTGGCGGTCGATCCTCGTCGGTGACCTCAACATCGCCCCGCGCGAGGACGACGTCTGGAACCACAAGGCCCTCTTGAAGATCGTCAGCCACACGACGGTCGAGGTGGAGCACCTGACCGACGCGCAGGCGGCGGGCGGGTGGGTGGACGTGACGCGGCAGGACATCCCCTCGGGGCCGCTCTATTCCTGGTGGTCCTACCGCGCGCCCGACTGGGACGCGGCCGACAAGGGCCGGCGGCTGGACCACATCTGGGCCTCGGGCGACATCGCGGGGGCGGCGCACGGCAGCCGGATCCTGCGCGCCGCGCGCGGTTGGGACCAGCCGTCGGACCACGTCCCGGTGTTCGCCACCTTCGACCTCTGACGCGGTCGGCGGCCGGGCGCGCCACCCGCGACGCTGCCCCGGACGCCGGAGTATTTCGGGAACGATGAAGTCAGGGGGCGAGGGCGCGCACTGCTGCGGCGACCGCGTGGCCGAGGGCGTGATGGGCGGCGGGGTCGAGGTGCACCCCGTCCACCGGGCTGACCGCGGCGTGGTCGCCCGCGTTGAGGAACGCGGCCCCGCGCGAAGCGGCCACCGCGGCCAGCAGCGGCGCGAGCGCGCGCGCCTTGTCCGCCGCCCCCAAGAACTGCGCCGCCAGCACGCCCGCCTCGGCCGCCGGCGGCGGCGCGATCACGAGGATGCCGAACCCGCCCGACCGCGCCTGCATCTCGGGCAGCAGCGCCAGGTCGAGAAGGGCCGCGACGCCGCCCGCGATCCGCTCGGGCGGTGCCGCGAAGCGGGTCTTGAGGTCGTTCGTGCCCAGCATGATCGTCAGCACGTCGAGAGGCGCGTGCGACAGCAGCGCCATCCTGAGGCCGGTGATCCCGTTCAGATGCGCCCCCGTGACCGGATCATCCCAGGCGGTGGTGCGGCCGGGCAGGCCATCCTCGGCCAGGTCCCAGTCCGGGCCGAGGGCGGCGCGCGCAACGCGCGGCCAGCGATCGGCGGGTGCGTGCCGTTCGACCACGCCGACCCGGGTCATCGGGCGGGTGCCATGGGTGTTGCTGTCGCCGAACGCCAGAAGCACGGGCATGGTCCGATCCTAGCCGGGCCGGCGCCGCCGGCGCAACACGCCCCCTTGGCCTCGGCCCCGGTTCGTCACATATAGACGCGCATCACGCAGGAGCGAGGTCGGAATGTTCGGCATGGGCAGGAAGCCGCCCCAGGCGGAAAGCGGGGCCGCCAGAGGCGATCTGATCCGCGACGGATCGGATGCCACTTTCATGAAGGACGTGATCGAGGCCAGCCGCGAGGTGCCCGTGATCGTCGATTTCTGGGCCACCTGGTGCGGACCGTGCAAGACGCTCGGCCCTGCGCTCGAGGCAGCGGTGACGGCGGCAAAGGGGAAGGTGCGGCTGATCAAGATCGACGTGGACCGCAACCAGCAGATCGCGGCGCAGCTGCGCGTCCAGTCGATCCCGACCGTCTATGCCTTTTGGCAGGGCCAGCCGGTGGACGGGTTCCAGGGGGCGATCCCGGGGTCCGAGATCAAGAAGTTCATCGACCGGCTGACCGCCCTTGCCGGCGACGGCGGCCTGGGCGAGGCGCTGGACGCGGCCGACGCGATGCTGGCCGAGGGTGCGGCGGTAGACGCGGCCGAAACCTTCGCCGCGATCCTCGGCGAAGAGCCCGAGAACGCCCGCGCCTTCGCAGGCCTCGCCCGCGCCTGGATCGCGGCCGGCGAGCTCGACAGGGCCGAGGCCTTCCTCGCCACCGCGAAAGGCGCCGTGGCCAAGGCGGCCGAGGTCGAGGCAGTGCGCGCCCAGATCGACCTTGCCCGTCAGGCCGCCAAGGCCGGGCCGGTCAGCGAGCTTCAGGCGGCCGTCGCGGCCGATCCGGCGAACCATCAGGCGCGCTATGACCTGGCGCTGGCATTGCATGCCACGGGCAAGGTCGAGGCGGCGGTGGACGAGCTGCTCGAGCTGTTCCGCCGCGACCGCGACTGGAACGACGGGGCCGCCAAGGCCCAGCTTCTGAAGATCTTCGATGCCCTGAAGCCGACCGACCCGATCGTGCTGAAGGGTCGCCGCCGGCTGGGCTCGATGATTCTCGCATGACCCCGCGGCGGGGCAGCCAGCGATTGCCGCCTCGCCGCCGCGCGCTAGTTCACACGGCATGAAGCGCATCGGCGATCTGCCCGACACCATCCCCGTGTTCCCGTTGCCCGGGGCGCTGCTGCTGCCGCGGGCGCGGTTGCCGCTGCACATATTCGAGCCGCGTTACCTTGCCATGCTGGACGATTGCATGAAGACGCGGGCACGGCTCATCGGTATGATCCAGCCGCGCGACGTGCCGGGGCATCCATCCAACCACCCCAGGCGCCTGCACGCCATCGGCTGCGCCGGCCGGCTGACCGGCTTTTCCGAGACCGAGGACGGGCGCTACATGATCAGCCTTCTCGGCATCTCGCGTTTCCGCGTGACCGAGGAGGTCACGGGCTTCACCCCCTACCGTCGCTGCACCGTGGACTGGGCGCCGTTCGGCCGCGACCTGGGCGGGCCCGAGACCGACCCCGGCTTCCGCCGCGAGCCGTTCCTTGCGCTGCTGCGCCGGTATTTCGAGGCGATGGGTCTGTCCACCGACTGGAACAGCCTGGCGGAGGCCGAGGATGAGCTCTTAATCAACTCGCTGTCGATGCTCTGCCCCTTCTCGCCCGAGGACAAGCAGGCCCTGCTCGAGGCGCCGTCGCTGGAAACCCGGCGCGAAACCCTTGTGACGCTGATCGAGTTCGCGCTGCGCGGCGGCTCTGCGGACGAGGCGGTGCAGTGACCGACTTCGGCGCCGAACCGCCCGGTCCGCCGCGGCCGGAACCGCCGTCGCCCGACCGGCGGATGCTGGCGGCCCTGGTCTGTCCCGTCACGCGGGCACCGCTGGTCTGGGACCCGGACCGGCAGGAACTGGTCAGCCGCGCCGCGCATCTCGCCTTTCCGGTGCGCGGGGGGATCCCGATCATGCTGGTGTCCGAGGCGCGCGAGATCGACTGAGGGTCAGAAGAACCCGATCGATCCGCGCAGCGCCTCGGGGTCCTCCACCCCCTGCACCAGCAGCATGTTGCCCGGCGCGAAGGCGAACTGAACCCCGCCCGCCACGGGCGCCACCAGCGCCAGGGCCTGATCGACCGTCAGCGCGCCGCCGCCCCACAGCCCGCGCGCCAGAAGCAGCGTATCGCCGCCGGGATCGAAATCCGCCGCCACATCGGCCCCGCCGCGGCAACGAGGGTACCACAGGCTGGGCGTCAGCGCATCAGCGCCGGAACCTCTCCCGCCAGCCCCGCCGCCTGCCGGATGAAGGCGCGGCGCAAGGCTGGCATCGCCGACACCGCGCCCATGCCGAGGTCGCGCGCCGCCCGCAGCAGCGGGTTGTCGTTCGAGAACAGGCGGTTTACCGCATCCATGCCGAGCGCCAGCGAAACCGTGTCGAACCGCCGCCAGCGTTCGTAGCGCGCCAGCACGTCGGGGGCGGCGAGATCCTCGCCCCGCTGCCGCGCCTCGGCCAGCACCTGCGCCAGCGCCGCGGCATCGCGTAGGCCGAGGTTCAGGCCCTGCCCGGCGATCGGGTGCACTCCGTGCGCCGCATCCCCCGCCAGCACCACGCGCGGCGCGCACCACCGGTCGGCCAGCGACAGCGACAGGGTATAGGCGAAGCGGTCGCCTGCCAGGGCGATCCGCCCGAGAAAATCCCCGACCCGCACCCGCAGGGCGGCGAGGAAATCGGCGTCTGGCAGCCGCGCCACCTCTGCGGCGATGGAGTCGCGTTCCGACCAGACGATGCTGGACCGGTTGCCGGGCAGCGGCAGGATGGCGAGCGGCCCGCCGGGCAGGAACACCTGATGCGCGATCCCGCCATGCGGGCGTTCGTGCGCGATGGCGCAGACCAGCGCCGTCTGCCCGTAGGCCCATCCGGTGCGCCGGATGCCCGCCCGCGCCGCCACACCGCTGCCGCGACCGTCCGCGCCGACCAGCAGCCGCCCCGTCATCCGCCGGCCCGAGGCCAGCGTCACCGACACGCCGGCGGCATCCGCTGCCTGCGCCGCCACGCCGTCGCCGGCCACCACGGCAACGCCCGCAGCCGCCAGCGCGTCGGCGAGGGCCGCGTGCAGGAAGCGGTCCTCGATCATGTGGCCCATCGGGCCTTCCTCGATCTCGGCGGCGTCGAAGGCCATGTGCAGGGGCGACACGCCCCGGCCCGCCGCGCCGTCCGTCGTGCGGATGCCGAGGATCGGCTGGGCCTCGCGCGCCACCGCGTCCCAGACGCCGAGGGTGCGCAACAGCCGAACCGACGCCAGCGCCAGCGCATAGGCCCGCCCGTCGAAGCCGCGCTGCGCCCTCGACCCCGCGGGGCGCGCGTCGATCACCGCCGCGGCGATGCCCGCACGCGCCAGCGCCAGCGCCACGACCGGGCCGACCAGCCCGCCGCCCGCGATCAGAACCTCCGCCTCGTCCGCCATGCATCGGAATATGCGCCTGCGCGGGCGATTGTCCACGCCGGACGGGATCGCTAGCCTGCGGCAGAACGGCAGGGAGATGCGGCATGTCGAGGGCCTGGCTAGCGATGTCGGCGACCGACCTCGGGCGCGCGGTGGACGCAGGCCGGATCAATGCCGTCGAGCTGACCGAGGCGTTTCTCGACGCTATCGCGACCGCGCCTGACGCGCCGCGCATCTACGCCCGAACCACGCCCGCCCGGGCGCGGGCCGAGGCGATGGCGGCCCACGGGCGGGCCAAGGCCGGGCTGCGGCGGGGGCCGCTCGACGGGGTGCCGGTCAGCTGGAAGGACCTGTTCGACAGCGCGGGCACCGCGACCGAAGCGGGATCGGCGCTGCTTCGCGGGCGGGTGCCCGCGCGCGATGCCGTGGTGCTGGAGCGCGCGACGCGCGCGGGAACCGTCTGCCTTGGCAAAACGCACATGAGCGAACTGGCATTCTCGGGGCTCGGCCTGAACCCGGTCACGGCGACGCCGCCCTGCGTGAACGATCCCCGCGCGGTGCCCGGCGGATCGACCTCGGGCGGCGCGGCCTCGGTCGCCTTCGGGCTCGCACCGGTCACGGCGGGGTCGGACACCGGCGGATCTTGCCGGATCCCCGCAGCGTGGAACGATCTTGTCGGCTTCAAGCCCACGCACGGCGCCCTGCCGCTGGCGGGTGTGGTGCCGCTTGCGCCGCGGTTCGACACGGTCGGCGCGCTGGCGCGCACGGTCGAGGACTGCGCCGCCCTGACCGCCGCGATGGCCGAGGCCCGCGCCCCCGACCTGCGCGGGGCCACGGTCGCGGGGGCCCGGCTCGGCGTGCTCGACACGCTCGCCTTCGACGATATCCGCGACCGTCCGGCCCGCGGATTCGACGATGCGCTGGCGCGCCTGGTCCGCGCCGGCGCGACCGCCCGCCGCGTCGGGGTTCCCGCGGCGGCCGAGGCGATGCAGCTGGCCGGCACGCTGTTCACCGGGCAGGCGTGGGGCGTCTGGGCCGATGCGATCGAGGCCAAGCCCGATCTGATGTTCCCGCGGATCCGCGAACGGTTCGAATCCGGCGCGCAGGTCTCGGCGCGGGCCTTCGTCGCCGGCTGGAACCGGCTCGAAACCCTGCGCGCCGCCTGGGCGGCGGCGACCGCCGGGTTCGATGCGGTGGTCCTGCCCACCTCGCCCATCCTGCCGCCCGACGCCGCCCGGCTGACGACCGACAGCGCCTACTATGTCACCGAGAACCTTCTTGCCCTGCGCAACACGCGGATCGGCAACCTGATGGGCCTGTGCGCGATCACGCTGCCCACGTCCGAACCGTCGTGCGGGCTGATGCTGATGGCGGGGCCGGGGCAGGACGGGCGTCTGCTGCGGCTGGCCGCGGGGGCGGCGGCGGCGCTGGCCTGACTGCCGCAGGCGCCTGACGGAAAAGCCACAATCCGCGCCCGGCGGCCAACGCGGATATGGACCGGCGGGCGCGCTTGCGGCTATCGTTCCGGCAATGCGGGGCGTCAGACCCCGGCCCGAGGCAGCGATGGCATTCAACGAGCGGTTCGCGAACCTGCCTGCTTACGCATTTCCGCGCCTGCGGGCGCTGCTCGACGCGCACGCGCCGGGCGGCGACCCTATCGCCATGACGATCGGCGAACCGAAGCACCCCGCGCCCGACTGGATCGGCCCGATGCTGGCGGCGGAGGCGGCAGGGTTCCAGACCTACCCGCCGAACGACGGCGAGCCCGGACTTCTGTCGGCGATCGCCGCCTGGATCGCGCGCCGCTACGGCGCGACGGTGGACCCCGACCGGCTGATGGTGGCCAACGGCACGCGCGAGGCGCTGTTCAACGCCTGCCTTGCGCTTTGCCCGGAACACAAGCGTGGCGGGCGGCCGGTCGTGGCGATGCCCAACCCGTTCTATCAGGTCTATGGCGTGGCCGCGCTGGCGGCGGGGGCCGAACCGCTCTACTTGCCCGCCACGCGCGAGACCGGCTTCCTGCCGGATTACCGCGGCCTGCCGCCCGCGGTGCTGGACCGGATCGCGATTGCCTATGTCTGCACGCCCGCGAACCCGCAGGGCGCGGTGGCGTCCGCCGGCTACCTCGCCGACCTGCTGGCGCTGGCCGAGCGGCACGGGTTCTGCGTCTTCTCGGACGAATGCTATTCCGAGGTCTGGCGCACCGCGCCCCCGCCGGGCCTTCTGGCGGTGGCGGCGGGGCAGGGGGCGGACCCCGAGCGCGCGGTCGTGTTCAACTCGCTGTCCAAGCGGTCGAACGTCCCGGGCCTCAGGTCGGGCTTCGTGGCGGCGGGGCCTGCGGGCATGGCGCGCATCCGCCAGCTGCGCGCCTATGCGGGCGCGCCGGTGCCCCTGCCGATCCAGCGCGTCTCGGCCCGGCTCTGGGCCGACGAGGCGCATGTCGCGGCATCCCGTGCCCTCTACCACGCCAAGTTCGCGGATGCGGACACGATCCTCGGCGGGGTGCCCGGCTATGCTGCGCCGGAGGGCGGGTTCTTCCTGTGGCTGCCGGTGCCGGGCGGCGACGGGCAGGCGGCGGCGCTGCGGCTGTGGCAGCGCACCGGTGTGCGCGTCCTGCCGGGGGAATACCTCGCGCGTGACGACGCGGAGGGCGGCAATCCGGGACGGGGATATATCCGCGTGGCGCTGGTCGCGCCGCCGGACCAGACGCGCGCGGGCCTGATCCGCCTGCGCGACGGGCTATTCGGGTGAGGTGACGGCATGGCGACCTACCAGACACGGCGGCGCGATCCCCTGATCGACCAGTCGCTGCAGGCGGCGCTGGAAAAGCGGGGGCGCGAGCTGATCGGCCTGGTCCTGCTGGCGCTGGCGGGGGCGGCGGCGCTGATGCTTCTGACCTACGCGCCCGGCGATCCGGGCTGGATGGTGGAGACCGACGCGCCGGTGTCGAATGCGCTCGGCCGCGGGGGGGCTGCAGTGGCCTCGACCCTCGTCATCATCGGGGGGCAGGCGGCGTGGGGCCTGCCGGTGCTGCTGGCGGGCTGGGGCCTGCGCTTCCTGCTCCACATCGGGGCGGACCGGGCGGTATCGCGCCTGATCTTCGCGTTGATCGCGCTGGCCGTCGCCGCGGTCTTCGCGGCCACGAATCCGCCGGGTCCGCTCTGGCCTCATGCTTTCGGTCTCGGCGGCCTCTTCGGCGACACGGTTCTGGGGGCGCTGCTGGGCGTGTCGCCGGTCGATGCAGGGGCGTGGCTCAAGGTCGTGTCGGTCCTGTCGCTGGCCGGGATGCTGGCGATCTGGGCTTTCGTGCTGGGGTTCGATGTGGCGGAGCTGCGCGCGGTGGCGCGGTTCCTGATCGTCGGGCTGATCGTGGCCTACGCCGGGGTCGTGGCGGCGATCCGACTGGCCGCGCGCGGCGTTGCGCGCGCGGCGGTGCTGGCTGTGACGGGGGCCGCGGCGGGCCTGCGCCGGGCGGCCCGTGGCAGCGCGGCGGCCGCGAGGGGGGCGCAGGCCGGCCTGCGGGGGGCCGGCAGCCTCGGCCTTGCCGGTGCCGGCGCCGCTGCCGGCGCCGCCGCCCGTGCGGCCGCACGGGCGGCCGACCGCCGTTCCGCGCGCGCCGCCGCCGCGCCGGCCGGGGATGCCTTCGCGGCACCCGAGCCGCTGGCCAGCCCCCTGCGCGGTCGGGTTGCGATCGTGGCTGACCCGCCCGCCGGCCGGGCGGACCCTGCCGCGCAGCACCAATCCGACCCTGCACCCCACGCCGCGGCGCTGCGGCCCGAGCCGCTGCGTGCCCCCCCGCGGACCGAGCCGAGCGGCCCGCGGGGCCTGATGGCGCTGGTGCCTGGCCTGGTCCGCCGTCCGGCCGAAGTGCAGGCGCCGGCGCCGGAACCCCGGGCCCCCGCGGCCGACCTGCCCGACGCCGAGCGGATCCGCGCGCGCATCTCGGACGTGATCCGGGCGCGCGTGCGCGGCACGCCCGGCGCGCCCACCCTGCCGCGGCCCGTCGCGCGGTCCGAACCGCCGGTGTCGCGCCTGCTGCGGCCGCAGCCGCTGGTGGTCGGCCCTCGTGCTGCGCCCGCGGCACCGCGCCCGGCCCCGGCCGCGCCGCCTGCCGCTGCCGCCCGTCAGCCCGAACCGCCGCGGCCCGTCGCCATGCGCGTTGCCATGCCCGAACCCGACGCGGTCGAGGACGACTGGCCCTCCGACATCGCGCCCGCACCCATGCCCGCGCCCGCGCCGATGCCCGCGCCTGCGCCCGCACCCGCCGCCCGTCCCGCGGCCGCCCCGCCGCGCCCTGCGCCAAGGGCCGAGGCGGCAGCACCCCGCGTCGTGCCGCCTGCGGTGACCCCCCGCGCCCCGTCGCGCCAGGCCCAGGCCGAGGCGCAGCCCGCGCTGCGCTTCGACGATCCCGACGCCGCCTATCGGCCCCCGCCGCTTGGTCTGCTGCGCGCGCCCGAGGCCGGCCCGCGCGCCCAGCTGTCGCACGAGGCGCTCGAGGAAAACGCCCGGATGCTGGAAAACGTGCTGGACGACTACGGCGTGAAGGGCGAGATCGTGTCGGTCCGCCCCGGCCCGGTCGTGACGATGTACGAACTCGAGCCCGCGCCGGGCCTCAAGGCGTCTCGCGTAATCGGCCTTGCCGACGACATCGCGCGGTCGATGTCGGCCCTTTCGGCCCGCGTGTCCACCGTCCCCGGCCGGTCCGTCATCGGCATCGAACTGCCGAACGCCGTGCGCGAGAAGGTGTTCCTGCGCGAAATCCTCGGGCATCGCGACTTCGGCGACACCCAGATGCGCCTGCCGCTCGCGCTCGGCAAGGACATCGGGGGGGCGCCGGTCGTCGCCAACCTTGCCAAGATGCCCCACCTGCTGATCGCGGGCACCACCGGGTCGGGCAAGTCGGTGGCGATCAACACGATGATCCTGTCGCTTCTCTACAAGCTGACGCCCGAGGAATGCCGGCTCATCATGATCGACCCCAAGATGCTGGAACTCAGCGTCTATGACGGCATCCCGCACCTGCTGTCGCCGGTCGTCACCGATCCGAAGAAGGCCGTGGTGGCGCTCAAATGGGTCGTGTCCGAGATGGAGGAGCGCTACCGCAAGATGTCGCGCATGGGCGTGCGCAACATCGAGGGCTACAACGGCCGCGTGCGCGAGGCGCTCGAGGCCGGCGAGATGTTCCGCCGCACCGTGCAGACGGGTTTCGACGACGAGACCGGCGATCCCGTGTTCGAGACCGAGGAGTTCGAGCCGAAGGCGCTGCCCTGGATCGTCGTCGTCGTGGACGAGATGGCCGATCTGATGATGGTCGCGGGGAAAGAGATCGAGGCCTGCATCCAGCGCCTCGCCCAGATGGCGCGCGCCTCGGGCATTCACCTCATCATGGCGACGCAGCGCCCCTCGGTCGATGTCATCACCGGCACGATCAAGGCCAATTTCCCTACCCGTATCTCGTTCCAGGTGACGTCCAAGATCGACAGCCGCACCATCCTTGGCGAGCAGGGGGCCGAGCAGCTGCTGGGCCAGGGCGACATGCTCTACATGGCCGGCGGCTCGAGGATCACCCGCATCCACGGGCCCTTCGTGTCGGACGAGGAGGTGGAAGAGATCGTCAACCACCTCAAGTCGTTCGGCCCGCCTGCCTACATGTCGGGCGTGGTCGACGGCCCGGACGAGGACAGGGCGGGCGAGATCGACCAGGTCCTGGGGCTGTCGTCCGAGGGCAGCGACGATGCGCTCTACGACCAGGCGGTGGCGATCGTCGCCAAGGACCGCAAGTGCTCGACCAGCTACATCCAGCGCAAGCTCGGCATCGGCTACAACAAGGCCGCGCGGCTGGTGGAGCAGATGGAGGACCGGGGCGTGGTCACGCGGGCAAACCATGTCGGCAAGCGCGAGATCCTGGTGCCGGAGGGGTGAGGGCTGTTCCCTGCCGGCGCAGTTGCCCGCGGGTGATTTCCTCGATCCGCCGCGAGCCGATGGAACATGCCCGCGTCGGCTGGGCTGCGACGAGGCTCTCGCGATACGTGCGCCCCGCGACGGCATCCGTGCGCCGGGGTGGTTCTGTCGGGGCCCGTGACGAGGACGGTCTGTCGGACATCGTCTCGGTCGGGCTCGATCTGGCGAAGGACGTGTTTTAGCTGGATGGTGCCGACGGCGTCGGTCGGGCGGTCTTGCGCCGGAAGGTCCGGCGCGCCCGTGTCCCGGAGTTTTTCGCCCATCTGCCCTGTTGTGTCTTCCGGTGGAAGCCCGTGGTAGCGCGCTTCCGGGGCCGCGAGATCGGCAGGCCGGGCCACGAGGTTCGGCGCGTCCCGCCCGCCTGCGTCTAGCCTTGCGTGACGCGCGGGCAAACGATCCCGCCGATGCCGCGACGATTTGCGGGGCGGCGCAGAGGCCGACGATGCGCCCCGTGCCGGTGAACAGCAAAGAGACCCGGGGGCGGCGATCGACGTTCGGGTCCGGGCGCATCCGATCCGGCAGCGCACGCGGCCATCGCCGCCCGGCGCGGCCATCTGACGAGTGCGAACCGCATTGGGTTTGCCGGAGGCATCTTGCCCGGTGTGCTGCGCCGCCACGGCGCGGGTCCCGAGTCGGCACGGCGGTTCATCCCGGCCCCGGCGGGCGGGATGGTGCCGCGGGCGCGGGCAGGTGGCGCGCGACCGAATGCGCCGCGGCCTTCGGCACGCGGGCCCCTGCCGCCGGGTCCGGGCCCGCCGTCCGTCCCCGGGCGCCGCCCCGGACCCCGGGATGTCCGGAGACGGAAGACGGCAGCGGGCTGATCTGAAGGCTTCCGCATTGCGCCGACCGGCGATAGGCTGCAGAGCGGCGTGCACCCGGCCGTGCCGCCCCGGAACCCGGAGCGTTCCCGACCGATGGAGCGGGCAGTCGAAGCCGTGACGGTGATCGTGCCGGCGCATGACGAGGAGGGCTTCATCGGCCCCTGCCTCGACGCGCTGGCGGCGTCGGACGATCCCGGGCGGGCGGTCGGGGTCGTGGTGGCGGCGAACGGCTGCCGCGACGGGACGGCGGCCGAGGCACGGGCGCGTGCGGCGGCCTTCGCGGCGCGGGGCTGGGGGCTGACGGTGCTGGACCTTCCGGCGGTCGGCAAGACCGGGGCGCTGAATGCGGCCGAGGCGGGGCTGGAGCCGGGGATTCGGGTCTATCTCGATGCCGATGTGCGGGTCTCGCCGCCGCTTCTGGCCGCCCTTGCGGCGGCGCTGGACCGGCCGGAGGCGGCCTATGCCGGCGGGCGGCCGCGGATCCCGCGCGCGCGAAGCGCGGTCTCGCGCGCCTATGCGCGGTTCTGGGCGCGGCTGCCCTTCGTGGCGGACGGCGTTCCGGGGTTCGGGGTCTTTGCGGTGAACGCGGCCGGGCGGGCGCGGTGGGGCGCCTTTCCGGCGATCATTGGCGACGACATCTTCGTGCGGCAGAACTTCGCCGCGGCGGAGCGGCACGGGGTGGCGGCGGCCTACGACTGGCCGGTGACGGAAGGCTTCGGGCCGCTCGTCCGGGTGCGGCGGCGGCAGGATGCCGGCAACCGGCAGATCGCGGCGCTGTTCCCCGCGCTGCCGGGGCTGGCCGAGCCGACCGCGCCGGCGCCCGGGCGGCTGATGCGGCTGGCGCTGGCGGATCCGGCGGGGTTCGCGGCCTATGCGGCGGTCGCGGCGGCCACGCGGCTGCCGGTCTGGCGCGCGCCGGACGGATGGGGGCGGGGGCGATGACGGGCGGCGATCACCGGGCGTTCGTGGCCGGTCTGCCTGCCGAGGTGCGGGCGGATCTCGTGCGGACTGCCGACGGACCGGGGCTGCGGCAGGCCGCCTGGCACCTCGGGCTGATCGCGGCCCTCGGCGGCCTGATCGCGGCAGGGGCGCCGGGGTGGTGGCTGTTGCTGCTGCCGCAGGGGGTGCTGGTCGTCTTCCTGTTCACGGCGATGCACGAGGCGAGCCATCGGACCCCCTTCGCCACGCGCGCCCTGAACGACGCGCTGGCGGCCTTTGCGGGGTTCGTGCTGCTCCTGCCTCCCGAGTGGTTCCGCGCCTATCATTTCGCGCACCACCGCTTCACGCAGGACCCTGCCCGCGACCCCGAACTGGCCAGCCCGAAGCCCGCGACGAAGGCGGCACTGGTCTGGCACTGCACCGGCCTGCCGGTGTGGTGGGGGGCGGTGCGGGTGCTCTTGCGCAACGCGCTGCGCGGCGCGCCCGAGGACTTCGTGCCGCCGCGGCTGGCTGGTCGGATCCGGGCCGAGGCGCGGGCGATGCTGGCGGGCTATGCCGCGCTGGCGGCGGTGTCGGTCGTGGCGGGATCTGCGGTGCTGGTCTGGGTCTGGGTCCTGCCCGCACTGCTGGGGCAGCCGTTCCTGCGGGTCTATCTTCTGGCCGAACATGGCGGCTGCCCCTTCGTGCCCGACATGTTCGCCAATTCGCGCACTACGCTCGCCTCGCGGCTGGTGCGGCGGCTCGCCTGGAACATGCCCTATCACGCCGAACACCACGCGATGCCTGCGGTCCCTTTCCACCGTCTGCCCGACCTGCACCGCCTGGCCGCGCCGCACCTGAAGGTGACCGCGGACAGCTATCCCGCCGTCGCGCGCGATGCCTGGCGGGCCGCGCGCTAGGGCACCAGCTTGCCGGGGTTCAGGATCCCGGCGGGGTCGAGCGCCGCCTTGAGCGCGCCCATGAGCGCCCAGCCCTCACCGTGTTCGGCCGCCATCCACGCGCGCTTGCCGATCCCGATGCCGTGTTCCCCCGTGACCGTGCCGCCGAGCCGCAGCGCGCGGTCAGCCATGCGGGCGATCAGGCCCCTGACAGCCGCCGCCTCGGCCGCCGAGGCGGCGTCGTAGAGCAGGATGGCGTGGAAGTTGCCGTCGCCCACATGGCCAAGGATGGGGCCGGGGATGCCCGATGCCGCGATGTCGGCCGCCGTTTCCGCCACCGCCGCGGCGAGCGCCGCGATCGGGACGCAGACATCGGTCACCACCGCCTCAGACCCCGGCCGCAGCGCGCGGATCGCCGGATAGGCGTCGTGCCGGGCGCGCCACAGGCGGCTGCGGTCCTCGGGCCGCTCTGCCCGTTCGAGGCCGGCGGCGCCGTGGCCGGCCGCGATGGCGGCGAAGCGCGCGGACTGTTCGCCGACCCCGGCGGGCGAGCCGTGGAACTCGACCATGAGAAGCGGCGCGAGCGGCAGCGACAGGCCGGCGTGGGCGTTGACGGCGCGCACCGACTCGGTGTCGAGGAACTCGATCCGCGCCATCGGGATGCCGGTCTGGATCGCCTCGGTCACCGCCGCCACGGCCGCATCGAGGGCGGGGAAGGCGCAGACGGCTGTCGCCACCGCCTCGGGCTGGCCGTGCAGGCGCAGCGTCAGCTCCGTGATCAGGCCGAGCGTGCCTTCGGACCCGACGAACAGCGCCGTCAGGTCATAGCCGGCCGCGGTCTTGGGCGCGCCGGTGCCGGTGCGGATCACGCGCCCGTCCGCCAGCACCACCTGCAGCCCGCGGACGTTGTCGCGCATCGTGCCGTAGCGCACGGCGGTGGTTCCGCTGGCGCGCGTCGCGGCCATCCCGCCAAGCGTGGCATCGGCGCCCGGATCGACCGGGAACATCAACCCGGTGGCGCGCAGATGCGTCTCGAGCCGCCGGCGTGTTACGCCCGGCTGGACCCGCGCCAGCATGTCCTCGGGGCGCACCTCCAGCACGGCGTCCATCAGCCGGAAATCGACCGTGACGCCCCCCGCCGCCGCCAGTGCGTGGCCTTCGAGCGAGGTTCCCGCACCCCAGCCCTGCACCGGCACGCCTTGCGCATGACAGGCCGCGCAGATCGCCGCCACCTCGGCCGTGGTGCGCGGGTAGGCGACCGCGTCCGGGCGGCCGGCGCGGATGTGCGATTCGCTGGCCGCATGGGCGTCGCGGTCGGCGGCCGTGCGCACCAGCCGGTCGCCCAGCACGCCCTCGAGCGCGGCCAGCGCAGCCGCGACAGCCGCCGGCGTGGCGGGCGCGGGCATCAGAGGCGCTCCACCGTCACCTTGTCAGGGTAGAAGGCGATGTGGCCGGCGATCTGCGCGACCGGTTCCTTCGGGTCCTCGTAGCTCCATCCCGCATCGCGGATCGTGCCGGCCGGCGTGACGATCGACCAGTAGGATGCCTGCCCCTTCCGCGGGCAGGTGGAGGTGGTGGGCGAGGGTTCGATGAAGGCCATCGCGAGGTCCGCGCGCGGAAAGTAGATCACCGACGCATGGTCGCCCTCGACCAGTTCGAGCGCGTTGCGGCTTTCCCCCACCACCGCGTCGCCGGCGCGCACCACCCAGGTGCCCGGCGCGCGATAGACCCTGATTTCGCTTGCCATCGTCGTCCCCCCGTTTTCGGACGATATCACAGCGGCGCGCAGGCGCTGGCAAGCCATGCCTGACCGGACGCCTCGAGGCTTGGCCCCACCTCGGCCAGCACGCGCCCGTGGTAGCCGTCCAGCCACGCCCGCTCGGCATCCGACAGCGCGCCCGCCACGATCAGCCGCCGGTCGAACGGGGCCAGCGTCAGCGTCTCGAAGCACAGCATCGCGCGATCGTCGCCATCGGGCAGGGGCGGGGCCTCGGCCACGGCGATCAGGTTTTCCAGCCGGATCCCGAAGGCACCGGGGCGGTAATAGCCGGGTTCGTTCGACAGGATCATTCCCGGCTCGAGCGGCACGTCCGACAGCCGCGACAGGCGCTGCGGCCCTTCGTGCACGCTGAGGAAGGCCCCCACGCCGTGGCCGGTGCCGTGGTCGTAGTCCTGCCCCGCGAGCCACAGGGGGTAGCGCGCGATCGCGTCGAGGTGGACCCCCGCAAGGCCCTTCGGCCAGCGCAGGCGGCTGATGGCGATCAGCCCCTGAAGGACGCGGGTATAGGCCGCCCGCGCCGCGTCGCCGGGATCGCCCACGGGCACGGTCCGGGTGATGTCGGTGGTGCCGTCCTGATACTGACCGCCCGAGTCGATCAGCAGAAGGCTGCCGGGTTCCAGCGCGCGGTTCGTCTCGTCGGTCACGCGGTAGTGGATGATCGCCCCGTTCGGGCCCGCGCCGCAGATGGTGTCGAAGCTCAGGTCGTGCAGGCGGCCCGTCGCCTGCCGCCGCGCCTCCAGCGCACGGACAACGTCGATCTCGGTCAGCGGCGGCCCGCCTGCCGCGACGGCGGCGCAGGCGGTGTCGAGCCAGGCGAGGAAGGCGCAGACCGCCGCCCCGTCGCGCCGGTGCGCGGCGCGCATCCCGTCGAGTTCGGCAGGGGTCTTGCGCGCCTTCGGCAGCCGGCAGGGATCGTCGCCCCAGGCGACGGCGACGCCCGCAGCCTCGAGCGCCTGCGACACCGCAAGGGGCGCGCTGGCCTTGTCCACCCGCACAGGGCCGGTCAGGGCCGCCAGCGCGGGCAGGAAGGCCGCGGGCGGCGCGATGGCCACGCCCGCGCCCAGATGCGTGCGCACCGCCGGCCCGAACTTCCCCGGATCGGCGAAAACCGCCACGCGCCCGTCGTCGTGCAGGATGGCAAAGCCGTGCACGACCGGGTTCCGCGGCACGTCCGCCCCGCGGATGTTCAGCAGCCAGCAGAGCGAATCGGGCAGCGTGATGATCGCCGCCCGGTGCCCGGCGGCACGCAGCGCCGCCGCCAGCGTCGCCCGCTTCTCGACCGACGGCGCGCCGGCCAGTTCGACAGGGTGGGGCACCGCCGGTGCGGCGGGGGGCGGCGGCTGGTCCGGCCAGATCGCGTCGACCGCATTCGCCGTGGGGGCGAGCGTCACGGGATGCCCGGCAAGGTCGGTGCGCAGCCGGTCGATCTCGTCTGCAGTGTGCAGCCAGGGGTCGAAGCCGATGGCGCCCGCCGCCAGCCGGTCGCGGATCCAGGGGCCCGGCCTCGTCTCGGGCCAGTCCACGGGCGTGAAGGTCCCCGCATCCACCTGCGCGCGCACCTGCAGCCGATAGCGGCCGTCCACGAACAGCCCGGCCGCATCGGGCAGCACCACGCAGAACCCGGCCGAGCCGGTGAAGCCGGTCAGCCAGGCCAGACGGTCGTCCCGCGGGGCGACGTATTCGCCCTGATGCGCGTCGGCCCGCGGCACAAGGAAGCCCGACAGCCCCGCTGCCGCCAGATGCGCCCGCAGCGCGGCCAGCCGCGGCGGCCCCTGGTCCGGGCGCGCCCCGGCGGCGAAGGACTGCAGCGTCATCGCGCGGCGACCCGGCGAATGCCCAGCACGCGCGCGCGCTTGCGCGGATCGGCGTCGAAGAGCGCGGCAAGCTGTTCGGTGATGGCGCCCGCCAGCTGTTCGACATCGGTGATCGTCACGGCCCGATCGTAATACCGCGTCACGTCGTGGCCGATGCCGATGGCGATCAGTTCCACCGCCTTCCGCCGTTCGACCATCGCGATCACGTCGCGCAGGTGCTTTTCGAGATAGTTGGCCGCGTTCACCGACAGGGTCGAATCGTCCACCGGCGCGCCGTCCGAGATCACCATCAGGATCTTGCGCACCTCGGGCCGCCGCAGCATCCGGCGGTGCGCCCATTCCAGCGCCTCGCCGTCGATGTTTTCCTTCAGCAGGCCTTCCTTCATCATCAGCCCGAGGTTCCGGCGCGCCCGCCGCCAGGGCGCGTCGGCCGACTTGTAGATGATGTGGCGCAGGTCGTTCAGCCGCCCCGGCGACAGCGGCCGGCCGGCGGCCAGCCAGGCCTCGCGGCTCTGCCCGCCCTTCCAGGCGCGGGTGGTGAAGCCGAGGATCTCGACCTTCACCTGGCAGCGTTCCAGCGTGCGCGCCAGAACGTCGGCGCAGATCGCGGCGATGCTGATGGGCCGCCCGCGCATCGAGCCCGAATTGTCCAGAAGCAGCGTCACCACGGTGTCGCGGAATTCGGTGTCCTTCTCGACCTTGAAGGACAGGGGCGTGGTCGGGTTCGCCACAACCCGCGCCAGCCGTCCGGCGTCGAGGATTCCTTCCTCGCGGTCGAATTCCCACGACCGGCTCTGCTGTGCCTGAAGGCGGCGCTGCAGCTTGTTGGCCAGCCGCGCGACCGCGCCCTTGAGCGGTTCGAGCTGCTGGTCGAGGTAGGCGCGCAGACGTTCGAGCTCGGCCGGTTCGGCCAGGTCCTCGGCCGCAACCTCTTCGTCGAACTGGGTGACGAAGGCCTTGTAATCGGGGTCGGCCTCGGAATGGGGCGGGGGCGGCGGCGGTTCCTGCGGCGCCTCGCCGTCGGGCAGTTCGGCTTCCTCGGTCAGCGCGTCGTCCTCGAGGTCCTCGGACGCGACCTGCGCCTGCGCGGCATCCTGCTGGCGGTCCTGGCGCTGTTCGGGGTCGGCCTCCGCGTCCTCGTCGGTGTCGGCGTCCTCGCCGGAGCTGTCGGGCGCTTCCTCCGTCTCTTCGGCGGTGTCCTCGCCGGCGTCGTCCGCCTCGGCGTCCGGGTCCTCGCCCAGCTGATCGCCGTAGCCGAGATCGGCGATCACCTGGCGCGTCAGCCGCGCGAAGGCGGCCTGATCGTCCAGCGCGGCGTCGAGCCCGTCCAGCGTCCCGCCCGCCTGCGCCTCGATGAAGCCGCGCCACAGATCCATCACATTCGCAGCACCCTTGGGCAGCGGCCGCCCGGTGGCGAGGTGGCGAACCAGATAGCCCGCCGCCACCGGCAGCGGCGCATCCTCGGGCCGGGCGATCTGGGCGTATCCCTTGCGTTCGGCCTCGTGCCCGATCCGGGCGTCGATGTTGCCCGCGGTGCCGGGCATGGTCCGGGCGCCGACCGCCTCGCAGCGCGCGGTTTCCATCGCCTCGTAGATGTCGCGGGCCATCTGGCCCTGCGGCATATATTTCGCCGCCGTCGCCTCGTCGTGGTGGCGCCGGCGCAGCGCGAAGGCATCGGCGGTGCCGCGCGCCAGCAGAATTTCGTCCTTCGTCAGGCGGCGCGACACCTGCGGCAGGCGCATCCCCTCCTTCGTCATCCCCGGCGGATCGACGCTGAAGGTGACCGTCATCTCGCGGTCCTCGGCCATCGTCCGGGTGGCCTCGGCCAGCGCCTTCTTGAAGGGATCTGCAGGGTTGTCGGTGGGCTTCATGGGGCGGATCTAAACCACCGCGTCGGCACGGAGGCAAGGCCGCGGGCGTGCGGTCAGGCGCCTTCGGGCCGCAAGAGGAGGGCCGCGCACTGGGCGCGCAGCGCATGCGCGCGCGCGGCCGCGTCGGCGCGCCGTGCGAAGTCGCGGGCGAACGCCGCGGCGGACACCAGCGCCGCCATCGCCGCCCGCGCCTCGACCCGCGCGGCCAGCGCGGCGCCCGCATCCTCGGGCACCGGCGCGGCGTCGCGCAATGCCAGCACCGCCGCCCGGCCGCGTTCCCCGGCCTCGGGGTCATGGCCGAACAGCCAGCGGTGTTCCACCGCGGCGGTCAGCCGTCCGGCGCAGCACGCGAAGGTTTCCGCCAGGGGCGGGACGGCACGCACAGGCAGGGCCGGCAGGCCCGGTGTCAGGCCAATCACCGCTGCAAGAATTGCGCGCCCGCCGCCCATGAAACGGGCGATGCCGCAGTCGTCCTGCCGATCGATGAAGCGCTGCGGGAAATGCCCCGCTGCAGGCGCAGCCTCTGGCGGAGGGGCCACGACGGCCGCGGCCCGGCAGGGGTGCGCCGCAGGTCACGCCGGTTCGGAACATGCCGGAAAGGTCACGGTGCCGAGCCGGTACCAGGGTGGCTGACGCGGGGCCCGGGCGCGAGCTGGGGCGCCGGCCGGCGCGACCGCCGCCCCTGCCCCCGGGGCCCCGATCTCGCAGCGCCCTATCGCATCGCCTGCGCGACGGCGCTTTCGGGCAGTTCCTCGTTGAAGCAGCGCTGATAGAATTCGGCTACCGTCTGCCGTTCCAGCTCGTCGCACTTGTTGAGGAAGGTCAGGCGGAACGCATAGCCGACGTTGCGGAAGATCTCGGCGTTTTGCGCCCAGGCGATCACCGTGCGGGGGCTCATCACCGTGGACAGGTCGCCGGCCATGAAGGCGGTCCGCGTCATGTCGGCCACCGTCACCATCTGCGAGATGGTCCGTCGTCCCTGTGCGGTGTTGTAGTGCGGGGCCTTGGACAGCACGATGGCCACCTCGGCGTCGTGGCTGAGGTAGTTCAGCGTCGCGACCAGCGACCAGCGGTCCATCTGGCCCTGGTTGATCTGCTGGACCCCGTGGTAGAGCCCGGTCGTGTCGCCGAGGCCGACGGTGTTGGCGGTGGCGAAGAGGCGGAACGACGGGTGCGGGGTGATGACCTCGTTCTGGTCGAGCAGCGTCAGCTTCCCGTCCGCCTCCAGAACCCGCTGGATCACGAACATCACGTCGGCCCGGCCGGCATCGTATTCGTCGAAGACGATGGCGCAGGGGTTGCGCAGCGCCCAAGGCAGGATGCCCTCCTGGAACACCGTCACCTGCTTGCCGTCCACGAGCTTGATCGCGTCCTTGCCGATCAGGTCGATGCGGCTGATGTGGCTGTCGAGGTTGACCCGCACGCAGGGCCAGTTCAGCCGTGCCGCGACCTGTTCGATATGGGTGGATTTTCCGGTGCCGTGATAGCCCTGGATCATCACGCGGCGGTTGTAGGCGAACCCCGCCAGGATGGCGAGCGTCGTGTCGGGGTCGAACTTGTAGGTCGGGTCGATGTCGGGCACGCGGTCCGTCCGGTCCGCGAACCCTTTCACGATCATGGGTGTGTCGATCCCGAAAACCTCGCGGACCGAGATTTCCTCGGTCGGTTTGCCCATGCTCATGCCGTCCGCCATCCGTCAGTCCCGCGTCAGTCCGCGCGGTGATGGAGCATATCGCGGGGGGGTGCAAGGGCAAGCCGCCCCCCCGGCGTCAGTCGCGGAAGTGACGGCTGTCCTTGATCTGGTCCCAGGCCCAGACGACCTCCTGCAGGCGCTCCTCGTCGGCGCGGTCGCCGCCGTTCAGGTCGGGATGCAGGTCCTTGACCAGGCTTTTGTACTGCTTGCGGATCTCGGTCCGCGTCCAGTGGTCGCGGGCGTCGAGGATTTCCAGCGCGCGGCGCTCGGTCGGCGGCAGCCTGCGGGTTGGCGCGGGTCCAGTGCCGCGGCCGCCGAGGATGTCCATCGGGTCGTCGATCCCGGGCCGGGTGCGCGCGCGCGCCTCGTCCAGGCGCTGGCCGAAGGGGCGGGTCTCGCGGCCCCAGACGCGATCCTTGTCGATGAACCGCTGGAACTCCGCCTCGGTCTGGCCCTGGAAGAAGTTCCAGCGCAGGTTGTATTCGCGCACGTGGTCGCGGCAGAACCACAGGAATTCGTCCAGGCTGTCGGGCGACTTCGGCGCACGGTACTGGCCCGGCCGGGTGCACCCGGGGACAGCGCAGGGGCGATCCACCTCGTCGTGCGCGCCGCTCATCCCGCGGCGGCCGCGGGTCCGGCGTTTCTTGTCCGCGGACACGCGGATGTCGAATTCGAACGGCGAACCCTTCTGCATGCGCTAGCCTTTCCGACTCGGACGCGAGAGTTTAGGGGTTCTGCGCGGGCAATGAAGGGGTTGACACCGGAAAATGCGACTGGAGCAGCAGATCCGCGCGCGCCTGACGGCGGCCTTCGCCCCCGTCCGGCTCGAGGTCGTGAACGAAAGCCACCGTCACGCCGGCCACGCGGGCGACGACGGATCGGGCGAAAGCCATTTCCGTGTCGTCATCGCGGCGCCCGCCTTCGGCCCGATGACCCGGATCGCGCGGCACCGGGCGGTCCATGCCGCGCTCGGGCGCGACATCACGGACCGGATCCATGCCCTGGCCCTCGACGTGCAGGGGGCATGAGGCGGACCGCTCAGCCCTTCAGGCAATCGGCAATGGTCTGCGCCATGCCGCGCAAAAGGTTGGCGTAGAGATCGGGGCCAGGGTCCATCGTCGTCCCCGCGGGGTCGAGCGCTGCGCCGACGCGCACGCCCGTGCCCTCGGTCGCGGCCGCCAGCAGGCGGGTGTCGTGCTGGGCCTCGGGGAAGGCGCAGACGGCACCATCCTTCGCGATGGCCTCGCGCAGCGCCGCGATCCGCGCCGCCCCGGGCGCTGCGGCGTCGCCGAGCGCCACCGATCCTGCGACCTTCAGCCCGTAATGCGCGGCGAAATAGCCGTAGGCGTCGTGAAAGACCACGAACGGCCGGTCCCGGACCGGGGCGAGGATTGCCGCAACCTCGGCATCCAGCGCGTCGATCGCGGCGGATGCCGCGGCGGCGTTGGCAGCGTAGGCGGCGGCGTTCGCAGGATCGGCCTTCGCCAGTTCCGCGGCGATCAAGGCCAGCCAGACCTTCGCATTGGCGGGGTCGAGCCATGCATGCGGGTCGAGCCCCTCGTGCACGTGGCCATGCCCGGCGTCGTGCGCGTGGTCGTGCGCCTTGCCGTGCGCGTGGTCATGGTCGTCGTCATGATGCGCCATGCCGGCCGCGCCGAATTCCTGCCGGTGCGTACCGGGTGCGGACAGCAGCGCCACGACGGTTCCGCGCGGCGGGTTCCCGTCCAGCGCCCGGTCCAGCCACGGCGTCATTTCCGGCCCGATCCAGAACAGCAGGTCCGCCCCCGCGATCGCCGCTGCCTGGCTGGGCCGCAGGTGCATCTCGTGCGCGTTGGCGCCCCGTTCGGTCAGCAGCACCGGCGTGCCCAGATCGCCCATGACCTGCGCCGCCAGCGCATGGACGGGCGGAATGTCGGTGACAACGCGCGGCACCTCGGCCAGAACGGGCGTCGCCGCGACGGCGAACAGGGCAGCAAGCGTGTGGCGCATGGCGGGCTCCTTGGATTTCGTCGGATCGGCAGATATATGGTATGTGATACTGTAACAGGTCAATCCCAGATGCCGACAGCCTCCGCCGGCGCCGCCGCCGCTTCAGCCTTCGCCGCGCACGACCACGCCCGCTGTGCGGCCGAAACGCTGGCGCAGGCCGAGGCCGTGGCCGTCGCCGCTGGCCTCAGGCTGACGCCGGTGCGGCGGCGGACGCTCGAAATCCTGCTCGAGTCGCATCGGGCGCTCGGCGCCTACGAGGTGCTGGACCGGCTGGCAGCCGAGGGGTTTGGGCGGCAGCCCCCGGTCGCCTACCGCGCGCTTGATTTCCTGGTCGATGCCGGGCTGGCGCATCGCGTTCAGCGGCTGAACGCCTTCGCCGCCTGCATGCATCCCGGCCGCGCGCATCAGCCGGTGTTCCTCATCTGCCGGTCCTGCAACGCGGTGGCCGAGGTGCCGGCGGCGGCCGTCCATGCCGCGGTGGCCGCGGCCGCCCCGCCTGGCTTCGCGGTGGAACGGGTGACGGCCGAGGCGGTCGGCCTCTGCGCGTCCTGCCGAGGGGCCGCGGCGTGACCGCGCCGCGCCTGATCGAGGCGCGGGGCCTGACGGTGCGCCGCGGGGCTGCCACCGTGCTGGACGGCGTCGATTTCCGCATCGCCGCGGGCGAGATCGTGACCGTCGTCGGCCCGAACGGATCGGGCAAGTCCACCCTGCTGCGGGCGCTGTTGGGGATCCAGCCGCTGGCTGCGGGCAGCGTGACCCGCAGACCGGGCCTGCGCGTGGGCTATGTGCCGCAGAAGCTGGCGGTGGACCGCACCATGCCGCTGACCGCGCGGCGCCTTCTGTCGCTGCCGCGGCGGTTGTCGGCGACGCAGACGGCCGCAGCGCTGGCGCGCGTCGGCCTGCCGGCGGGCGTCGCGGACCGGCAGGTGGCCGACCTGTCGGGCGGACAGCTGCAGCGCGTCCTGCTGGCGCGCGCGCTGGCGGGCGGGCCCGAGATCCTTGTCCTCGACGAGCCCACCCAGGGCCTCGACCAGACGGGCAAGGCGGCGTTCTATCGGCTGATCGAGGATATCCGCCGCGAAACCGGCTGCGCCGTCCTGATGGTCAGCCACGAGCTTCACGTGGTGATGGCGGCGTCCGACCGGGTGGTGTGCCTCAACGGGCATGTCTGCTGCGAGGGTGCGCCGCAGGTCGTGTCGGCCGCGCCCGAATACCGGGCTCTGTTCGGCCCCGGCACGCAGGGGTCGCTGGCACTTTACCGCCACGTCCACGACCATGCGCACGATGATGCACACGACCATGCGCACGGCCCTGCGCAGGACCGTCCGCGGCGCGCGGAGGCGGACGGCGGCAGCGGGTGCGCGGCGGCGGGGGCGCGGACGGATGCTTGACGACTTCCTGGTGCGGGCGGCGCTGGCCGGCGCGGGAACGGCGGCGGCCACCGGGCCGCTCGGCGCCTTCGTGGTCTGGCGGCGGATGGCCTATTTCGGCGACGCGACAGCCCACGCGGCGATCCTGGGGGTCGCGGTGGCGCTCGCCTCGGGCCTGCCGGTGATGGCGGGCACGCTCCTCGTGGCGCTTGCAATGGCGGCGACGGTGTCGGGGCTTGCCGGCCGGGGCTGGGCGATGGACACCACGCTTGGCGTGCTCGCGCATTCCGCCCTGGCGGCGGGGGTCGTGGCGGTGTCGTTCCTGCCGGGCGTGCGCGTCGATCTGACCGCGCTTCTTTTCGGCGACATCCTGGCGGTATCCGCGGGCGACCTTGCGGTGATCTGGACCGGGGCGCTGGCGGTGCTGGCGCTGCTGGCCTGGCGGTGGTCGGCCCTCGTCACCGCGACGCTGGACGCCGACCTCGCCCATGCCGCCGGGATCGACCCCGACCGCGAACGGCTGGTGCTGACGCTGGCGCTGGCGGTCACGGTGGCGGTGGCGCTGAAGGTGATCGGGGCCCTTCTGATCGCGGCCATGCTGATCGTGCCGGCGGCGGCGGCCCGTGCGGTCGCGCAGTCGCCCGAGGGGATGGCGCTGCTGGCGGCCGTGATCGGCGCCGGGGCGGCCCTGGCGGGGCTGGCGCTGTCCTGGCGCCTCGACACGCCGGCGGGGCCTTCGGTCATCGTCTGCGCCGCAGCCGCCTTCGTCCTGTCGCTGGCGGCGGGTCGGCTGCGCCGGGGCTGACCGGGGGCGCGTCCGCCGCGTCCGCGCGCGTCACAGGACGAGCGGCCCCGCCCGCATCTCGATCAGCCGCAGGAGCGACAGGGCGGTCAGTTCCGACGACTTCGGATTCGCCGCCAGCGGCCGGTTCTCGACTGCCGCGGTCAGCGTGCCGAAATCGCCCGTGGCGGTCACGCGGTGCGCATTCCGCGCCGCGGCCGGGTCGGCTGTCAGCGCAACCGTCGTCCGTGCGGGGCCGAGGCCGGCCAGCGCGCTGATCATCGCCACATTGGCGTTCTGCGGGAACCGCGCGGCCGCCTGGTCGGCCGGGCCTTCCCAGAAGGTGACGGGTGCTGCCAGCCCGGCAAGGTCGCACAGCACCTCGGCGTCCGTGCCGGCCCAGGCGGCGGGCGGCTTGACGATCTCGTGCCGCACCGCCGTCAGCCCCAGCCGGCCGGCGGCGGCCAGCGCGTCGATCCCGGCGAGCGCCCCATGCGCCAGCACGACCTGCCGCCCCGCGGCGGCGGCGCGCGCCATCAGGTCGGGCAGAAGCGCGGGGTCAGCGAAGGCGGCGGTCGAGGCGGGGGCGAAATCCGCCCCGGCGGTCAGCGCTGCCCGGCCCCAGGGGGCGACGGCGGCGCGCCCGGCCGCCTCGACCACCAGCCGGGGCCGCAGGTCGGCCAGCGCCTCCGGCCCCCCGAGCAGCGTTGCCCCCGGCGGCAGATCGCGCGGCCGCGCGGGATCGCGCACCGCGACGCCGGCGATGCGCAGGCCGGGCGGCGCGCGCTCGGCCAGCAGGGCCGCGATCCGCTGCGCGATCGCGCCCCAGCCGACCAGCACCACGGGAAAGTCAGACACCGACATACCCCTGCACGCGCGCCGCATCCCGGTCGAGGTCCGCGCCCGTCCCTTCCCAGACCGTCCGCCCCTTTTCGAGGATGTAGTGCCGGTCGGCCAGCCGCTTCAGCACGCCGAGGTTCTTGTCGATCAGAAGGATCGACTGCCCCTCGCGCTTCAGCCGCTCGACGACGTGCCAGATCTCGGTGCGGATCGTCGGCGCAAGGCCCTCGGTCGCCTCGTCGAGGATCAGAAGGCGCGGGTTCGTCATCAGCGCGCGGCCGACCGCCAGCATCTGCTGTTCGCCCCCCGACAGCGTGCCGGCAAGCTGCCCCTGCCGCTCGCCGAGGCGGGGGAACAACTCGCAGATCCGCGCGAGCGTCCAGGGGTGCGGGCGGCGCAGGCGGTTGCCCGCACAGGCGACCAGATTTTCCCGCACCGTCAGCGTGCGGAACACCTGCCGGCCTTCGGGCACCAGACCGGCGCCGAGGCGGGCGATCCGTTCCGGCGCAAGCCCTGTGGCGTCGCGCCCGCCGAGCCGCACCCTGCCCCCGCGGGCCGGCAGCAGGCCCATGACGGTGCGCACCGTCGTCGTCTTGCCCATGCCGTTGCGGCCCAGAAGGGTGACCACCTGCCCCTCGCCGATCGCAAGGCGCACGTCGAACAGCACCTGCGCCGCGCCGTAACCGGCCTTCAGCCCCTCGACCTCAAGCAAGCTCGTCCTCCGCGCCCAGATAGGCCTCGCGCACTGCGGGGTCGTTGCGGATCGCGTCCGGGCTGCCCTGTGCGATGATGCGGCCATAGACCAGCACCGACACGCGCGTTGCGAGCGCAAAGACCGCGTCCATGTCGTGCTCGACCAGCAGCATCGGCGTCGTGCGGCCCACCTCGGCCAGACGCCCGATCATCTCCTGGCTTTCGGCGTGGCCGAGGCCCGCCATCGGCTCGTCGAGCAGCAGGACGGCCGGGCGGCGGGCCAGCGCCACCAGCAGTTCGAGCTGCTTCTTCTCGCCGTGCGACAGGTCGCGCACGACGACGGCAGCGCGGGGTTCGAGCGCAGTCCCCCGCAGCAGCGCGTCGGCCTCGGCCCAGACGCTGGCGCGGCCTGCCAGCCGGTCCCAGAGGCGGAAGGTGCGCCCCTCGCGCGCGGCCACCGCCATGCCGATGTTCGCGCGCACCGTCATCTCGTCGAGCAGGCTCGTCACCTGGAAGGTGCGCCCGAGGCCGAGCGCGACGCGCTCGGGCACCGTGGCGGCGGTGATGTCGCGTCCCATCAGGCGGACAGCGCCGGCATCGGGGCGCAGCTCGCCGCAGATCTGGTTGATCAGCGTGGATTTCCCGGCACCGTTCGGCCCGATCAGCGCGTGGATCTCGCCCGGCATCACGGTCAGCGACACGTTGTCGGTCGCGGTCAGGCCGCCGAACCGCCTGACCAGCCCCGCGATTTCCAGCACCGCCGTCATCGCTGCAGCGCCCCCCCGATGCGCGCGATCAGCCCCGCGACGCCGCCGCGCGTGAACAGCACGATGACGAGGAGGATCGCGCCGAGCGCCAGCGGCCAGTGTTCCGACCAGCCGGCAAGGTAGGTCTCGAGGATCAGGAACGCCGCCGCGCCGAACACCGGGCCGAAGAAGCTGCCGAGGCCGCCGAGGATCACCATGACGATCAGCTCGCCCGACTTGGTCCAGTGCATCAGGTCGGGCGAGGTGAAGCGCAGGACGTTCGCCATCAGCGCGCCGGCAAGGCCGCAGCCCATGCCCGACAGGACGAAGGCCGCCAGCTTGTAGCGGTAGGGCGCATAGCCGAGTGCCGCCATACGGCGTTCGTTTTGGCGGATCCCCTGGATCACCGCGCCGAAGCTCGAATGGACGATCCGCCACAGGATCAGGAAGAACGCGGCGGCAAAGCCAAGCGCGACGTAATACATCGTCACCCGGTCGCGCAGGTTGAGGCCCAGGAACTCGTTCGGGCGGCGGATGATCAGCCCGTCCTCGCCGCCGTAGGTCGTCAGCGACACGAACAGGAAGAACAGCATCTGCGCGAAGGCAAGCGTGATCATGATGAACTGCACACCGCCCGTGCGCAGCGACAAGGCCCCGATCGCCGCCGCGGCGAGCCCCGAGACGGCGAGCGCCAGCGGGATCGTGACGAGCAGGTGCGTCGTGCCGGGGATCAGGCCGAACATCGGGCCGGCGCCGGCGTGGTGGAACATCACGCCGACCGTGTAGGCCCCGAGGCCGAAGAACGCCGCATGACCGAAGCTGACCATGCCCCCGTAGCCGAGGATGAAGTTGAGGCTGGCCGCCGCGATCGCATAGACCGCGATGCGGGTGGCGAGCGTGATCAGCGCGGGCTGCCCCGCCGCCTGCGCCGCGAAGGGCAGCGCCAGAAGGGCGGCGGCGGCCAGGATCAGGATGACCGCGCGCATCGGTCAGGCTGTCGCGAAGAGGCCGCGGGGGCGGATCAACAGGACCAGCGCCATCAGGAGGTAGATCCCCATCGAGGCGATGCCGATCCCCAGCTGGTCGGCCTCGGCCGGGGTCATCACCTGCCGCAGCAGGGTTGGCAGGAAGGCGCGCAGCATCGTGTCCACGACGCCGAGGATCAGGGCGGCGACGAACGCGCCCCGGATCGACCCCACGCCGCCCACCACCACGACCACGAAGGTCGCAAGCAGGATCTGCTCGCCCATGCCGACCTGCACCGCGCCGATCGGCCCGGCCATGTAGCCCGCAAGCCCGGCCAGCAATGCGCCGAGGCCGAACACGACGGTGTAGAGCAGCCGGATGTCCACGCCGAGCGCACGCACCATGTCGCGGTTGGTGGCGCCCGCGCGCACCAGCATCCCCACGCGCGTCCGGTTGATCAAGAGCCACAGCCCCGCCGCGACGGCAAGGCCGACCGCGATGATCAGCAGGCGATAGGTCGGATAGGCAAGGCCCGGCAGAAGCTGCACCGATCCATCGAAGCCGGCCGGCAGCCGGGTGAAGATCGGCTGCCGGCCGAACATGAGGATGATCGCCTGGTTTGCCATCAGGATCAGCGCAAAGGTCGCCAGCACCTGGTCGAGGTGATCGCGGTTGTAGAGGCGGCGAATCACCAGCGCCTCGACCGCAAGCCCCGCCACCGCCGCTGCCGCCAGCGCCACCGGCAGGCCCAGCCAGAAGCTGCCGGTCTCGGCTGCCGCATACATCCCGGCATAGGCGCCGATCATGTAAAGCGACCCGTGCGCGAGGTTGATCACGCCCATGATCCCGAAGATCAGTGTCAGCCCGGCGGCAAGCAGGAACAGCGTGACGCCATACTGCACGCCGTTCAGGGCCTGTTCGATGAGAAGGATGGACACCGGGGTTCCTCACAGGGAACGGCTTTGCGGGTGGAGGCGTCGGCGGCCTCCGGCGGGACTGTGGCGGGGCCGGTCAGGCCGCGGGCCCGCCGGGTGCGGCAGGCAGGAGGCCCCGCGGGCAGGGCCGCACCTGTCGCGATCCCGGGCGGCGCGTCACATCTTGCACTGCGCCGCGTAGCTGTCGCCCACGTCGTCCCGCAGCTGTTCGCGGGTGACGATCTGCGGTTTGCCGTTCGCGTCTGCCACGATCTCGATCAGCCACCAGTCCTGCACCGGATGCTGGTTCGGGCCGAAGCGGAAGTCGCCGCGCGTGCTGGCGAAATCGGCCGCGCGCAGGGCCTCGCGGAAGGCGTCGATGTCGTCCACCCCGCCGGTCTTGCGCAACGCCGAGGCGATCAGCTGTGCCGTGTCCCAGCCCTGCTGGGCGTAGGTGGTCAGCGGCTTGTCGCCGTATTTCGCCTGCCAGGCGGCCACGAAGGCCTTCGACGCGGCGTTGTCGAAATCGGCCGCCCAATGGGTGGTGCCCTTGAGCCCGATCGCCGCCGCCCCGACGGCGTTCAGGATCACCGCGTCGAGCGAGGGTTCGGACAAGACCATCGGGATCTGCCCCAGAAGGCCCGCCTGCTGATACTGCTTGAGGAACGCGATCCCGAGGCCGCCGGGGTGGAACTGGAACACCACCTCGGGGTTGGCCGCGCGGATCTGCGCCATTTCCGAGGCGAAGTCCGTCTGGTCGAGCTGCGTGTAGATTTCCGTCACCTGCCCGCCGAACTCGCGCGCGAAGCCCGCGATCGCGTCCTTGCCGGCCTGATAGTTCGGGGCGAGCGCGACGGCGCGCGTATAGCCGAGCTTGCGCGCGGCCGTGCCCGACGCCTCGTGCAGCGCGTCGTTCTGCCAGGAGACGACGAAATAGTTGGGATGGCAGCCTTCGCCGGCCAGGTTCGACGGGCCCGCGTTCGGGCTGACGTAGATCGCGCCCTGCGCGACCACTTCGGGCACCACCGCGCCCGCGACGTTCGAGAAGATGATGCCCGTCAGAAGCTTCATCCCTTCATCGCCGACGAACTTCTCGGCGATCTGAAGGCCCTGCGGCGGCTTCAGCCCGTCGTCCTCGACGACGAGCTGCACCTCGACCCCGCCGAGCTTGCCGCCCTCCTGCTCGATCGCCAGCACGAAGGCGTCGCGCACCTGTTCGCCGAGGTAGCCCGCGGGCCCCGACAGCGTCGTGATCATGCCGATCTTGACGGGTTCGGCCAAGGTGCCGGTCGCGGCAAGCGCCAGCAGGCTGGCGGCGGCAAGAAACCTCTTCATCGTCGTCTCCCTGTTTCGGGCGCGTATCGCGCCCTTGTCGTTGGTGCGGACAATGCCTGCCCGCGCGGATTGCTTCAAGCCTGAAGCTTCAGACCTGAAATGACTTCACAGCTGCACCCAGCCCGGCGGCGGCTCCTTGCCCGGATGGACGGTGCCGCAGTTGGGGCAGGTGCGCGCCGCCTCGTCGGCATAGAAGCGGGCGTAGATCGGCGGCAGGTCGTCCACGATGCTTTCCAGATCCACCTCGGCCCGGTGGACGCGGGCGTGGCAGTTGAAGCAATACCATTCGATGGCATCCAGCGCGCCGTCGGGCCGCGCCGGTTCGATGACGAGCCCGATCGAGCCTTCCTGCGGCCGCTGCGGCGAGTGGCGGATATGCGGGGGCAGCAGGAACACGTCGCCCTCGCGGATCGGCACGTCGTAGAACTCGCCCGTTGCGGTGTCGTGGATCTTCAGCAGCATGTCGCCCTTGAGCTGATAGAAGAACTCCTCCACCGGGTCGTCGTGATAGTCGGTGCGCTTGTTGGGGCCGCCGACGACGGTCACCATCAGATCGCTGTCCTTGAACACCAGCTGATTCCCGACGGGCGGCTTCAACAGGTGGCGATGATCGTCGATCCATCGGTTGAGGTTGAAGGCGGCGAGGCGGGTCATCGGATCCTCCCTGTGTGGTGCGATCATGCGGTCACAAGTCCGCAGGCGTCAAACGCCGCGCGCGTGATGCGCTTTTCTTCCTCGGTCAGTTCGAGCATCGGCGGCCGCGTGCGCCCGCCTGCCTGCCCGAGCAGGCTTTGCCAGTATTTCTGGTGCGCATGGGGTTTCTCGGCCGGCCGCGTGCCGCGCAGCGCCTGCCGGACCGGGTCGAGCGAATCGCGCACCCGCCGCGCCGCGTCCGCGCGCCCCGCGAAGGCAAGGTCGGTATAGGCCCGCATCCGGCGGTCCTTCGCGGTCTGGATCAGGTAGGGCGGGGACGAACAGAGGTAGAGCCGCCAGCCGAGGTCGAGGATGTTGTCCAGCCATTCCTCTTCCGAGGCGGTCGAGACGATGATGCGGTCGCCGGCAAGCCGCGTGAGCTCGGCATACATCGGGCGGGGCACCGAATACTTGATCGCCACCACCGTCTCGATGTCGGCCAGCCGGTTGCACAGCGCGGGGCTCATCAGGTAGCCCGAATCGGGGTGGCTCCACAGCGCGATCCCGATGTCCACCTTCCCGGCGATAGTTTCGTAGTAGCGCACCAGCGTCTCGTCCTGCGCCTTCGTGAAGTGCAGGACGGGCGCATGCACCACGATCCAGTCCGCGCCGCAGGCCTGCGCATGGCGGGCAAGCTCGATCACCACGTCCATGTTCTGGTCGGAACAGGACATGATCGTCTGCGCCCGGCCCGCGCATGCCGAGACCGCGAGGTCGAAGCAGCGTTTCCGCTCGTCGAGGCTCATGGCGTAGAACTCGCCCTGCTTGCCCGCGATGAAGAAGCCGTCGATGCCGAGGTCGGCGATCCAGTGGTCGATGTTCGCGCGGAACCCGTCCTCGTCGATCGCGAGGTCGTCGCGGAACGGCATCAGCGCGGCGGCCCAGATGCCGCGCATCGCGGCGCGGGCATGGTCCTTGGCGGATTTCCGGTCGTATTTCAGCATGGGGCCATTCCGTTCAGCGCGCGCCAGACCCGTTCGGATGTCAGCGGCAGGGGCAGGTCGGGGGTGCCGGGGGGCAGGGCGTCCATCACCGCGTTCAGGACTGCGGCCGGCACGCCGACCGTGCCCGCCTCGCCCACGCCGCGCGCGGCCAGCGCGTTCGCCGCAGTCGGCTCGGCACAGGGGATCACCGCAACGGGAGGGATGTCGGCGGCGCGTGGCACGGCATAGTCCATCAGGCTGCCGGTCAGCAGCTGCCCGTCCGCGTAGACAAGTCGTTCGCTGAGCAGCGCGCCGAGGCCCTGCACCGCGCCGCCGATCAGCTGACCCTCGACCAGCACGGGGTTGACCGCCACACCCGAATCCTCGGCCCAGACGATCCGGTCCACCCGCACCGCGCCGGTGTCGCGGTCCAGAGTCGCGCGGGCGACCACGGCACCGCCCGCCCAGGCCTCGGCCTCGGGGGTGTAGCGTTCGGCGGCCGACAGGGGGGCGAGCGCCGCCCAGGGGACGACGCCGCCGGGACCGGCCGCGCCCTCGGGCGTCAGGCGCACCGCCGCGGCGGCGCAGTTCATCCGCCGCCCCGCCTCGGCCCGCGCGGCCTCGGCCAGGGCCTGCGCGGCGCGCAGGAGGGCCGAGCCGCCGATCGCGGTCCCACGCGAGGCGAAGGCGCCCATCCCGTCGGCGACCGCGTCGGTGTCGCCGAACACGACCGTCACGGCCTCGGGCGGAACGCCGAGCGGATCGGCCGCGATCTGCGCGGCGGCCGTGGCGCGGCCCTGGCCCTGCGCGGTGGCGCCGGTGCGGGCGACGATCCCGCCGGGCGTCACCGCGACCTCGGCATACTCCCAGCCCTGTCCGCAGGGTTCGGTGTAAAGCGCAAGACCCGCCCCTGCCGCGCCGCCCGCGGCCCGCGCGGCGTCGCGCGCCGCCTTCGCCGCCGCCCAGGCCGGCGCGACTGCGGTCAGCGCCCGGGCCAGCGCCGGCGAGGCAGGCCCCAGCCGTTCGGCGGGGCGCAGGTTGATGCGGCGGAAGTCGAGGGGGTCGCGGCCCGCCGCTGCGGCCGCGCGGTCCATCAGGCGCTCCAGCAGCATCGCCGCCTCGGGCCGGCCGGCACCGCGGTAGATGCTGACCGCGGCCCCGGCGGTCAGCCGGCCCGTCACCGCGACGGACATCCGTGCCGCCGCATAGGGGCCGGGCGGGATGCGCTGCACGTTGTTCAGCGGGGCGAGCGTCGAGGCGGGCATCCAGTGCCCCAGGGCCGCCTCGACAATCACCGAAAGGTCGGCGATCCGGCCTGCGGCGTCGATGGTCGCCCGCGCCGCCGTCGCCATGCCGCGGCCCTGCGGGGCGGCCAGGAACTCCTCGCTGCGCGTGGCCAGCCACAGGACCGGACAGCCGAGACGCACCGCCGCCAGCGCCACGACCGCATCCTCGGGCGATAGCGACGCCTTGCCGCCGAAGGCGCCGCCGATGTCGGGTGTGATCACGCGAACCTGCGCCGGCGGCAGGCGCAGGATCGCCGCCAGATCGTCGCGCGCCCGATGCGGGGACTGCACCGGCAGGTGCACCGTCAGCCGTGCCCCGTCCCAGTCGGCCAGCGCGCCCCGCGGCTCCAGCGGCAGGGGCGCGACCAGCGCGTGATCGACCCGCGCCGCAGCCTCGGCCACCGGCGGGCCCGCGGGAGGGCCCTCGGCCGTCCGGTGCAGGTCCAGCACGGGCGCGTCGTCGGCCGGCGCGTCGCCCGCCAGCGTCAGCGCCACGGCCTCGGCCGCGTCGCGCGCCTCGGCCTCGGTCCGGGCGACGACGGCCGCCACCGCCTGCCCGACCGCCTGCGCCGCACCCTGCGCGAGCGGGCGCAGCGGCACGGCCCGCGCCGGCAGGCCGAAGAGGTTGACCCCCGCCACCCCCGCCCCGGCGAAATCCGCCCCCGTCAGCACCAGCCGCAC
This sequence comes from uncultured Paracoccaceae bacterium, assembly GCA_938028765.1. Lineage (GTDB taxonomy): Bacteria > Pseudomonadota > Alphaproteobacteria > Rhodobacterales > Rhodobacteraceae > CALIZF01. The sequence continues at coordinate 12,202 of CALIZF010000069.1, read as the reverse complement.
GCCGGGCATCGCCGCCGCGCCGGCGGTGTCCAGCGCCGCGATCCGTCCCGGCGCGTCAGCGCGCACGAATGCAAGCCGCAGCGCGCCCGCCGGCGCGATGTCGGCAAGGAACCGCCCCGCGCCGCGCAGCAGCGGCCCGTCCTCGCGCCGCGGCAAGCTCCGCCCGATCCAGCCAGTCCCTTCGCCGTCCATGCCGCCTCCGCCGATGCCCCACCACAGCACGCATCCATCTATCGGGCAATGCCCGCACGGATTATCTATCGATAACCGAAATGGATGGATGCCGTGCAGCCGACCCTTCGCCAGATCGAGGCGCTGGCCGCTCTGGCGGCAGCGGGAAGCTTTTCGCGCGCCGCCGAGCGGCTGGGGATGAGCCAGCCCGCGCTCAGCCAGGCGGTGCGCGACCTCGAGCGGGCCCTCGGGGTGCGTCTGGTGGACCGGACCTCGCGCCGCGTCGCGCTGACGGCGGCGGGCCTGCGCTTCGCCGACCGCGCCGCCCGCGGGGCCGAGGCGATCGCCGCCGCGGTGGCCGAGGCGCGCGATGTCGGCGCACTGCGGGCGGGCTGGCTGCGGCTGGCCGCGCCGCCCCTCGTTGCGGCGACGATCCTGCCGCGCGCCGCGGCAGCCTTCGCCGCCGCGCATCCGGGCGTGCGGCTTGCCATTGCCGATGTCGGCCAGGCCGAGGTCGTGGCGCGCCTGCGCGACGGGCGGGCCGACCTCGGGCTCGGCACCGTTGCTGCGGACGCGCCCGGGATCGACCGACGCCCGCTGATGCGCGACGCGCTGCGCCTTGCGGCACCTGCGGGCCATCCCTTGATCATGCGCGGCGCGCCGGGCTGGGACGAGGTCGCGCGCCATCCGGTGGCGACGTTGACGCCCGACAGCGGCATCCGCGCACTGGTGGACGACGGCTTCGCCGCGGCCGGCGTCGCCTTCGCCCCGGCGTGGGAAGTGGCGCAGGTCGCGACCGTCCTCGGCCTTGTCGCCGCGGGGCTGGCGGTGGCGGTGCTGCCCGGTTACGCCCTCGCCGCGGCGGCCCCGCCGGGTGTTGCGGACGCGCCCATGGCGGGTGCGCCCGTGATCCGCGACCTTGCCATCCTGATGCCACGCGACCGCAGTGCCGGCCCGGCCGCGCCCGCTTTCGCCGAGCACCTCGCCCGGATCGCCCGCGCCCTCGCCCGGCCCTGACGGTCAGGCCCCGCGCGGCAGCGGCGTCTCTCCGCGGTTGTAGGGGCCCCAGTCGGCGATGTCGGGATAGTGTCGCCGCCGCCAGGCGCGGACGCGGGGGTTCATCACCCGTCGCCACAGCGGCGGGATCATCGCCAGCGCCGTCATCGCCGGATAGCCGAAGGGCAGCTGCGGGGCTGCGTCTGCGCCCCAGGTCTGCAGCAGCGGAAACCGCCGGTCGGGCTTGTAGTGGTGGTCGGAATGGCGTTGCAGGTTGATCAGCAGCCAGTTCGACACCCGGTGGTCGGCGTTCCAGGAATGGTGCGGCCGCACGGGCTCGTAGCGGCCCTCGCCGAGATGGCGGCGGGTCAGGCCATAATGCTCGATGTAGTTGGTCAGTTCGAGCTGCCAGATCGCGGTGGCGGCCTGCACGAGGAAGAGGACCAGACCCCACCACCCGCCGATGGCAAGCGCGAGGGCCACGAACCCCGCCTGCAGCGCCGCGTAGCGCCAGAACGGATTGCTGCGGTGCCAGACCGGCAGGCCGCGCCGCGCCAGCATCGCGGCCTCCGCCCGCCAGGCCGAGCCGGGGCAGGCCGCCAGCACCCGCAGGAAGTGCCGGTGGAACCCGGTGTTGTAGCGCGCGGTGACGGGATCGCGCGGGGTGCCGACATGGCGGTGGTGGACGAGGAGGTGTTCCGACCGGAAGTGGCTGTAGAGCACCATCGCCATCAGAAGGTCGCCCAGCCAGCGTTCCCACCGCGGCTTCTGGTGCATCAGCTCGTGCGCATAGGTGATCCCGATCGCGCCCGAGATCACGCCAAGGCCGAAGAACAGTGCCACCGCCTCCCACGCCGACAGGTGCGCGGACGCCGTAACATAGGCGAGGGCACCGAACACCGTGCCCGCCTGCACCGGAAGCCACAGGACGGTGATGGCGCGATACCAGCGCAGGTCGGCCGGCGCGTCGGGGTCGGGGTTGGCGGTCTCCCGCCCTCCCGCAAGGTCGAGCAGCGTTACCATGCCCCAGCCGAACAGGGGCAGAAGGGCGACCGTCCAGCCCCCCTGCGTCGCCCCGATCCAGGCCAGCGGGACCAGCAGCAGCGACGACCAGAAGGGCAGCGCGCCGCGCAAGGGCGCAGGCAGGCCATGCCCGGGGCGGGGTCCGGCGGCAGGCGCGGCGGGGGGCGCGCGGCGGGGCGCGGGGGCGGCGGTGGTCATGGCGGGCAGGATACCACGCGCGCCGCGCCGCCGGAACTGGCGCGGCGCGCGACAATCGCGCATCCGCGTTGATCGCGCGCCCGAGGCGCGGCGGCCGGCCGGCCCGACCGCCCCGGGGGCCGCCCGCCGCGACCCACGGATGCCGGCGGCCCGATGACCTTCCCGGGCCCTGGCGCGGCGCCGGTGCCGGGCAGGCGCGCCCGGCCGATGCGCGCCGGCAACCCGGCCGCCCGGCCGGCAGGGGGTGCCCGGCCTACCCGCCGGCCTCGGGCGCGATGCGGGCGAGGTCCCAGGCCTTGCGCATCACGCTCGGCAGGGCAGCGGGGCGGAAGGCGGCGGCAGGCACCCAGGCGCCCCTGTCGGGCGTTGCGGCTTCGGCAACGCGCGCAACCCGCAGCGCGAGGTGAAGCTCGAAATGCGTGAAGACATGGCGCACCGTCACGGCCGGATCGGTCCAGGCGGCGGGCAGCGGCGGCGCCTCGTCGGGAAGGGCCGCGCCCTCGACCCAGCCGGTGGTGGGAAAGGCGGCCATGCCGCCGAGAAGGCCGGCGGGCGGGCGCGTCTCGAGAAGGATCGCGCCGTCGGCGCGGCGGGCGACATAGACGATCCCGCGGCGCAGGGGACGGGGCGCCTTCGGGGCCTTGGCGGGCAGCGCCTCGACCAGACCGGCGGCGCGCGCCGCGCAGGCGGGGGCAAGCGGGCAGATCGAGCAGGCGGGCCGGCGCGGGGTGCAGACCGTCGCGCCGAGGTCCATCACCGCCTGCGCATGGCAGCCCGGCCGCAGCGCCGGGGTGTGCCGCGCGGCCAGCGCCCGCAGCGCGGGCTTGGCCGCGGGCAGCGGCGTCGTCACTCCGTGCAGGCGGGCCATGACCCGCTCGACGTTGCCGTCCATCACTACCGCCGGTCGGTCGAAGGCAATCGCGGCGATCGCCGCGGCGGTGTAGGGGCCGACGCCGGGCAGGGCGCGCAGCCCCGCCTCGGTATCGGGGAAGGCGCCGCCGGCGGCGGCGACGGCGCGCGCGCATGCGATCAGGTTCCGGGCGCGGGCGTAATAGCCAAGGCCCGCCCATTCGGCCATCACCTGATCCTCGGGGGCCGCGGCCAGCGACGCGACATCGGGCCAGCGCGCAACGAAGCGGCGGAACCGGTCGCCGACCGCGGCGACGGTCGTCTGCTGCAGCATCACCTCGGACAGCCAGACCCGGTAGGGGTCGGGCCGCAGCCCCGCCGCGAGCGCCGCCGGGCCGGTGCGCCAGGGCAGGTCGCGGGCGTGCCGGTCATACCAGGCGCGCAACAGGGCCGCCACCGGTGGGTCTCCGCGCATCGTGCCGCCGTCACGCATCTTTCAACGCCACGCCGCCTGCCACTGCTGGTCCTTCCTGCGCCAGGGGCTAAGATAGATGCGCCAACAAGGACCGGCCAGCCATGCCCCGCCGCCCCGCCGCCCCGACCGACCAGGGTCCGCCACCGCGCAGGATGCGCGGGTTCGAGGCCGCGGGCGTGCTGGTGCAGGACCGGATCGGCGCCGCCGGGGCGAAGCGCGGCTTCGCCGCGGCGCGCATCCTCACCCACTGGGACGAGGTGGCGGGGCCGGACCTTGCGCCCCTCTGCCGGCCGGCGAAGATCGCCTGGGGGCGCGAGGGGCTGGGGGCGACGCTGACGGTCCTGGCCGCACCCGCCCAGGCGCCGCTGGTGTCGATGGCGCGCGAGCGCCTGCGGGCGCGCGTCAACGCTGCCTACGGCTACAACGCGATCGGTCGGGTGGTGGTCACGCAGACTGCCGCGGACGGGTTCGCGCCGCCCGCCGGCCTTGCCGAGCCGCCCGCGCCGTCGCCGCGCCCGCCCGCCTTGCCCGCGCTGCCCGTCGAGGGTATCCGCGATCCAGGCCTGCGCGCGGCGCTGGAGGCGATGGCGCGCAACCTGGCCTCCCGCGGGGCAGGCCGAGCCGTTTGACACGAGGCATGACATGAACCGCAGGACCGCCCTTCTTCTCGGCTCGGCCGCGCTCGCGCTCGGCGGGGCGGCGTGGCTCGCGCTGCCGCGTCCGGCGCCCGCACCGGCAGAGGCGGCGCTGCCGCCCCTCGGTTCGGCCGGGGCGCAGACCCCGGGCGACACGGCGCTGCCCGAGGTGCCTGACATGGTCCTCGGCAATCCCGACGCGAAGGTGACGCTGATCGAATATGCGTCCTTCACCTGCCCGCATTGCGCGACGTTCCACGCCTCGACCTTCAAGGATCTGCGGCGCGCCTACATCGACACCGGCCTGATCCGCTTCGTCTACCGCGAGGTCTACTTCGACCGTTTCGGCCTCTGGGCCGCGATGGTGGCGCGCTGCGGCGGCGATGCGCGCTATTTCGGGATTGCCGAGATGCTTTACGCCCAGCAGCGCGACTGGACGGCCAGCGGCGACCCGATGAAGGTCGTTGAGAACCTGCGGCGGATCGGCCGCGTCGCCGGGCTGGACGACGCCGCGCTCGATGCCTGCCTGTCCGACGGGGCGATGGCGCAGGCGATGGTGGCCAAGTTCCAGGCCGACACCGCGGCGGACGGGATCGACAGCACCCCGTCGCTGGTGCTGAACGGCAGGAAATACGGCAACATGCCCTTCGCCGACCTCAGGCGGCTGATCGAGGCCGAGATCGCCGCGCAGGGCTGAGATGCAGGGCGTCCCCCGCCCGCTCGACGGCCTGCGCGTGCTGGAACTGGCGCGGATCCTCGCCGGTCCCTGGGCCGGGCAGGTGCTGGCCGACCTTGGCGCGGCCGTGATCAAGGTGGAAAGCCCAGAGGGCGACGACACCCGCCGCTGGGGCCCGCCCTTCGTCGAGCGCGACGGCGACCGGTCGGCGGCCTATTTCCACGCCGCCAACCGGGGCAAGCGGTCGGTCACGGCCGACTTCGCCACGCCCGAGGGGCAGGCGCTGGTGCGCCGCCTCGCCGCCGGCGCCGATGTGGTGATCGAGAACTTCAAGGTCGGCGGACTGGCGAAATACGGCCTGGACCACGCCGCGCTGGCCGCCGCGAATCCGCGGCTGATCACCTGTTCAATCACCGGCTTCGGCCAGACCGGGCCCTATGCGCCGCGGGCAGGCTACGATTTCATCATCCAGGGCATGGCGGGCCTGATGTCGGTGACAGGCGAGCCCGACGGGCCGCCCCAGAAGGCGGGCGTCGCGATCACCGACCTGTTTACCGGCCTCTACGCCGCCAGCGCGATCCTTGCGGCGGTGATCGAACGCGGGCGGACCGGCCGGGGGCGGCACATCGACCTTGCGCTGTTCGATACCGGCGTCGCGGTGACGGCAAACCAGGCGATGAACTACCTCGCCTCGGGCATTGCCCCGCAGCGGATGGGCAACGCCCATCCCAACCTTGCGCCCTATGCCGTCTATCCCTGCGCCGACGGCTGGATCATCCTGGCCACCGGCAACGACGCGCAATTCCGCCGCCTCTGCGGCATTCTCGACCTGCCCGGGCTGGCCGCCGACCCCGCCTTCGCCACGAACGAGGAACGGATCGCCCGCCGGGCCGAGATGACCGAGCGCCTGACCGCGGCGACGCGGCTGCGCCCGCGCGCAGCCCTTCTTGCCGCATGCGAGGGCGCGGGCGTGCCCGCGGGACCGATCAACGACATGGCCGACGTGTTCGCCGACCCGCAGGTGGCCGCCCGCGGCCTGCGGATCGACCGCGACGGGGTGCCGGGCGTCCGGTCCCCGGCGCTGTTCGACGGCCTGCCCGCCGTGGCCGACCGCGGCGCGCCCGCGCTCGGCGAAGGGCAGGGGATCGGCTGGGACGACGTCAGCGCGCCCAGAACCGCGCCGTGAACAGGACGTAGACCGACAGAAGCTCCAGCCGGCCCAGCATCATGCCCGCGGTCATCAGCCACAGGGCGCTGTCGGGGAACCGCTCGAAGGCGCCGGTCGGCCCCACTTCGGGGCCGTAGGCGGGCCCGACGTTGGCGATCGCGGTCCAGGCCGCGGTCAGCGCGGTGCGCGCGGAAAGCCCCGTCATCGACAGGCCGACCACCAGCACCCCGTAGGTGAGGACGAACATCGTGAAGAACACGATGACCGAGTTCACCACGTCCTCGGCAACCGGCCGGCCGTCGTAGCGCACGGGCAGAATGGCCGAGGGGCTGGTCAGACGGCGCAGCTGCGTGCGGATCGCGGCGAAGAGGATGAGGTAGCGGAACACCTTGACCGAGCACCCGGTGCTGGAGGTGCAGCCGCCGATGAAGCCCGCCACGATGATGACCACCAGCGGAAACGGCCCCCACTGCGACACGTCCGCGCTGGTATAGCCGGTGCCCGAGAACACCGAGACCACGTTGAACATCGTTTCCGTCAGCGTCTCGCGCGGGTCCGCGCCGGTCTGGACGGTGCGCCAGACGAGGATCAGGACGATCGCGTAGACGGTCCAGCGCAGGTAGGCGCGCACCTGGATGTCGCGCCACAACGGCCGCGCCTGGCCCTGCATCAGCTGCAGGTAGCGCACGAAGGGCAGGCTGGCCGCGATCATGTAGAACGCGGCGGCATAGTGCGCCGCGGCGCCGAAGGCGGCGAAGGACGCATCGCGGTTCGAGAAGCCCCCGGTCGAGACGGTGGTCATCGCATGCATCACCGCGTCGAAGCCGTTCATCCCGAGGATCAGGTAGGTGACGACGCAGGCCACCGTGAGCACGAGATAGATCTGGATCAGCCCGGCCGAGATGTCGAAGGCGCGCGGCAGGATCTTGCCCAGGGTGTCGAAGCCTTCCGACCTGAAATACTGCATCCCGCCGACCCGCATCACCGGCAGGAACAGCAGCGCCACGATGACGATGCCAAGGCCGCCCAGCCACTGCAGGATGCCGCGCCACAGGTTCGTCCCCGGCGGCAGCGCGTCGAGGCCGACAAACACGGTGGAGCCGGTCGTGGTCATCCCCGACATCGCTTCAAAGACCGCCTGCGCCAGCGGCGCGCCGGGTTCGCCGATCATGAACGGCAGTGCGCCGAACACCGGCAGCGCCACCCAGGCGCCGGTCGTGAGCAGGAACGACTGCTGCAGCGTCAGCCCCCGCCCCGTCCCGTTGGCGCACGCGAGCGTCAGCACCGCGCCGGACAGGACGGTGATGAGTCCCGCCTCGAAGAAGGTCGTCCAGTGGCCAATCCCGCTGGCGAGGTCGAGCGCCAGGGGAAACACCATCGCCGCGCCGAGCGCCGCGATCAGAAGGCCCAAGACATAGCCGACGGGGCGCAGGTCCATGGCCGGCAGGCTTGGCTGCGCAGCAAGCCGGTGTCAAGGAACGGCCCGATGACGGGGTCCGGGCGGCACCGGCCGCCCGCCGCCGCGCATAGGCCGGTCGGGCTGCCCCGAAAAACCCGGTTGCGACGCGCGGGCGGTGCGTCACGCGACGCTGCGACGCAAGGCCCCGGCGCGCCGACCGAGGCCCGCGATGGCCCGCGGCCGGCGGCGCTGCGGCGTCACCCCGCGTGGATCAGGCTGCGGAACAGGTGCGGGTCGAGGCTCGTTGCCGCGAACAGCTCGCCCTCGGTCAGCAGGCTGATCGCATCGTGGCTGTGCAGGCTTTCCTGGTGGCTCGCCACCACCCGGAAGTCGCCGATCCGCGGGTCGTCGCGCAGGACGGCGCAGAAGGATCGTGCCGCATCCTCAACGAAGATCGGGTTGGCGGCGTTCAGTTCGGCGAAGGCCTGTTCGTCTTCGCGCTTGACCATCACCTGCGTCTCGGTCGGCACGCCGGCCCGGGCGAGCTCTACCAGATCCTCGAACCACAGCACCGCGCCCGGCAGCACCTCGACAGACAGCCGCGCGACCGACCGCTGGCTGTGCGGGGTGGCGAGCTGCCCGCGCGTGCGGCGGGCGTGCTCGCTCAGCTCGAGCGAGCAGGGGCAGGTCGAAGAATAGACGAAGTCGAGGTGCATGATCTTCGTCCGCACGCCGCCCCGGTCCACGAGTTCCAGCGCGATGTCGTAATACTGCCAACCGGTCAGCCCCGACCGCAGGCTTTCGACCTGCATCGGGAACGACAGGCGCATCTGGATGCGCGCATCGAAGGCGCCGAGGTCGGCCTTGTAGTCGTCGAGCGCCGCCTCTATCACGCCGAAGCTGAAGCTGCGCTCGGCATGGGCATAGAACGACCGCATGATACGGCTCATGTTGATGCCCTTCTTGCCCGCCTCGAGGCTGACCGTCCCGGTGACCGAGGTTTCGAGCGTCACGTCGCCGGCATCGCGCGTGCGGTAGCGGATCGGCAGACGGAAGTTCGAGATGCCGACGTGCTGGATCACCGCGCGCGCACCGCGGATCAGGCTGGCCGGGCCGTTCTGCAGGTCGGGCAAGCCTTCCTTGTAGGCGTCGGATACGCGGAACTCGCGCGGGTAGTCGCGGCTGAAGGCGGGATAATCCTCGCCGGGCAGCAGACGGCCCACCACCGGGTCGAGCCGCGCGATTTCGTCGTCAGAGGATTTGCCGGCCCACTGGCGCAGCAGGGCCAACGCCGCCCGCGCCTCGTCGCGGCTGGGCTTGCGGTCGATTTCCGGGGTGTGGATGTTCATCGTCTGACCCTTCCGGTTACCCTTGGGCAGCCGCGGGCAGCCAACCGCCCCCGTCCGACCCTCTCCCGGAAATATACGCGCGGGATGCGGGTTCGGATGACTCGGGCGGCCAGATCAGGCGTCGAGTGCCGCCAGAAGGTCGCCGATCAGGTCTCTTTCGTCCTCGATCCCCACCGACAGGCGAACGAGGCCGGGGGTGATCCCCAGGGCGGCCTTCTGCGCTTCGGGCAGGCGCTGGTGCGTCGTCGTTGCGGGGTGGGTGGCGATCGATCTGGCGTCGCCGAGGTTGTTCGAGATCTTCCAGATGCGCAGCGCATTCAGGAAGCGGAATGCGCCCGCCTTGCCGCCGGCGACCTCGATCGTCACCATCGTGCCGCCGCGTTCCATCTGCCGCCGCGCGAGCGCCGCCTGCGGATGCGCGTCGTCGTGGGGATAGATCACCCGCAGGACCTTCGGATGCCCCTTCAGCGCGGCGGCGACCGCGGCCGCCGTCGCGGTCTGGGCGCGAACCCGCAGGTCCAGCGTGGCAAGGCCGTTCAGCATCATCCAGGCCGTGAACGGGCTCATCGCGCCGCCAGTGTGCTTCATGTAGGGCTCGATCACCTTGCGGATGTGGTCGCGCGTGCCGCAGATGACGCCGCCGAGCGCGCGGCCCTGGCCGTCGATGTGCTTGGTTGCGGAGTAGACCACAACATCGGCACCGAGTTCCGCGGCGCGGCTGTAGGTGGGGGTGGCGAACACGTTGTCGCAGACTACCAGCGCGCCGGCGGCATGGGCGATGCCGGCCACCGCCGCGATGTCGATCACCTCGAGCGTCGGGTTGGCGATCGTCTCGAAGAACACCGCCCGGGTGCCTCGCGTCACCGCGGCCTGCCATTGCGCAAGGTCGGTCCCGTCCACCAGATCGACGGTCACGCCGAAGCGGCGCAGCACATCCTCAAGGATATAGAGGCAGGATCCGAACAGCGCGCGCGAGGCCACCACCCGGTCGCCCGCGCGCAGCATCGCCGAAAGCGCGCCGTTGACGGCGGCCATGCCGCTGGCCGTGGCGAAGGCGTCCTCGCAGCCCTCGAGCGCGGCCATCCGTTCCTCGAACATGCGCACGGTGGGATTGCCGTAGCGGGCATAGATGAACTCGTCGTCGCCCGCCTTCACGAACCGCGCCTCGGCGGCCTCGGCGGTCGGATAGACGAAGCCCTGCGTGAGGAAGATCGCCTCGGCCATCTCGCCCCACTGGCTGCGGCGGCTGCCGTGGTGGACGGCCTTGGTGCGGCGGTGCCAGGTGTCATCAGTCATCGGTGATCCCCGGGGGCGGTGGGCAGGGGCGATAGTCCCCGTTCGGCGCAGGGTCAACGGGCGATCCCGCGGGCCCGCGGATCGCGGGGACGGGCCGGCGGTTCCCGTTCACCGTCGCGTTACGGAGCGGCCACGCGGCCGTCACCCGTCCGTCGCCGCCGCGTTGCAGGGCATCGCTACCCGTCGTAGCAGATGCGGCAGGGGCCACAGGATGGCGGTCGTCGGGGTCGATGTCGGGGCGGACGGCACGCTGGCCGGGACGGATGCGGCCCTGGCGGCCGCTGCACGTTTGCCGCCCGGCGCGCCGGTCGCGGTGATGATCCACGGCTACCGCTACCGCCCCGGCACCCCGCGCGGCTGCCCGCACCGCAGTCTCTATGCCGCCGGGGCCGGCTGGCCTGCGGCGCTGGCGCTGGCACAGGGCGACGGCCTGGCGGTCGGCCTCGGCTGGAACGCGCAGGGCACGCTGCATGGCGCCTACCTGCGCGCGGGGCGCGCGGGGCAGGCGCTGGCCCCGTTCCTCGCCTGCCTTCGCGCCGTGGCGCCCGCTGTGCGGATTGCGCTGATCGGCCATTCTCTCGGCGCGCGCGTTGGGCTGGCTGCGCTGCGGCACGCGCGGCCGGGCGACGCCGATGCGGCGATTCTGCTCGCCCCGGCTGAGTTCGCGCCGCTGGCGCAGGTGGCCGCCGACAGCCCCGGCGGCCGTGCCGCCCGCATCGTCAGCGTGACGAGCCGCGAGAACCTGCCATTCGACCGCGGCCTCGGCCTTCTGCTGGCGGGCGGCCTGCTGCCGACACTGCACGGCGGCCTGCCGGAGCCGCGGGCGCACTGGACCGACCTTGCGCTGTCCGACGCCGCCGCGCTGGCGCGGCTTAAGGCGCTCGGCCATCCCGTCGCGCCGCCGGAACGGCGGGTGTGCCACTGGTCGGCCTATACCCGGCCCGGGGCGATGCCGCTTTATCGTGCGATCCTCGACGGGTCGCTGCCGGCCGACCGGCTTGCGGCGGCGCTGCCCCCGCGCCCGCGGCTGGCGACACCCCGCGCGCTGCGCCTGCCCCGCCTGCCCTTGCCCCCGGCACGAAACGCCGCATCCTGACGGCCGCAAACCGGACGGCACCGTGGCCGCACCGATCGACCTTTGCTGCTGGCCCACGCCGAACAGCTGGAAGGTCACCATCGCGCTCGAGGAGATGGGGCTGCCCTACACCGTCCGGCTGGTCGATATCGGCGCCGGCGACCAGTTCGCCACGGACGCCCTCGCCATCAGCCCCAACAACCGCGCGCCCGCCATCGTCGATCCCGAGGGGCCAGACGGCCCGCCCGTGTCGGTGTTCAAATCCGGGGCGATTGCGCTCTGCCTCGCCCGCAAGACCCTCCGGCTCCTCGTTGCGACCGAACGGGACCGGATCGCGGTCGCGCAGCCGCTGATGTGGCAGACGGGCGGCGTCGGGGCGATGGCCGGCCAGGCGCACCACGTCATCCGCCATGCCCCTGCGCTCGACCCGCCGCAGGAGCTGCCCGCGACGCAGGACCGCGACCGGCGCGAGGTGGGGCGGCTTGACCGCGTGCTGAACGGCCAGCTGGCGGAGGCGCGTTGCGCCGCGGGCGACGTCCCTGTCGGTGGCGGATTTCGCCATCCGGCCTTGGGCGCAGGGCCGGGCACGGCAGGAGCAGACCCTGGACGACAAGCCGACCCTCGCCCGCTGGCTGGACGACATGAAGGCAATGCCCGCCGCCGCCACGGGAATGGCCGTGGTGGCTGACCGGCGGACGCTCGGCCTCAAGCGCGACCGGACGGCGCAGGGGACCCCGTTCCGCCAGCCCTAGCGCAGCGCGTCGGGCGCGGGGTGCGCCGCCGGTTCGGCGCCCGCGGGCACGCGGGCGCAGGTCAGCCCGCCGCGATCTGGTTGTGCTTGCGCGCGACCAGGGCCTTCGCCGTCTCGACCGCCACGGCGGCGTCGCGGCAG
>CALIZF010000068.1 GCA_938028765.1 uncultured Paracoccaceae bacterium | reverse complement strand
CGCGCGGCGGCGGTTCTACCGCGCGCTAACCGACCTTGCCGGCAACCGGGATCTTGCGCGGCTGATGTCGTCGATGCAGGTCCACCTGATCCGCGCGCAGCTTCGCCCCGTGCGGCCCCGCGGGGCCGGCGATACAGGCGCGATGGCGCGCGCAGTGCTGGCCGGCCAGCCGGACCGGGCCGAGGCGGCGGCCGTCCGCCATGTCCGCCGGCTGATCGACGCGCTGCCCGCCCTGCCCGAGTCCGCCTTCACGCCCGAAGGGTGACATCGCCGCAGAGCGTTCGCATTTCCGCCACGTTCGCGGTTACCCTCGGCGCCATGCGACAGCTCTGGACACGGGGATGAAACGGATCGACGGGCGGCGCCTCGGCATCGCGCAGGGGTCCGTGATGATGTTCTCGGACTTTGCGGACGACGGGCCGATGTGGACCGGCGCCGGCCCGCGCGAGGTGCGTTGCCCCGTCCGGTTCCCCGAAGCCTATGCCGAGGCGCCGGCCGTCATCGTCGGCGTGTCGCTGTGGGATCTCGATCGCGAGACGAACATGCGCGCCGACCTGGTGGCCGAGCGGGTGACGCCCGCCGGGTTCGATCTCGTGTTCCGCACCTGGGGCGATACGCGGGTGGCGCGGATCCGGGCGGACTGGACCGCGCTCGGGCCGCTGATCGACGACGATCTGTGGGAGCTGAGCTGATGGCGGGTCCGCGGCTGGCGGTTCGGGCGGTGATCGTGGAGGCGGGGCGCGTGCTTCTGGTCAACGCCTGGCCGGGCGGCGTCAGCGACCTGTGGTGTGCGCCGGGCGGCGGCGTGCCGGTCGGGCAGGCGTTGCCCGATGCGCTGGCGCGCGAGGTGCTGGAAGAGACGGGGCTGCGCGTGACTGTGGGCGCACCCTGCCTTGTCAACGAGTTCCACGATCCCGCCCGCGGGTTCCACCAGGTCGAGGTGTTCTTCCGCTGCACCGCGCCCGACCCCGCGCTGCCCCCCGGCTGGCGCGACCCCGAAGGCGTCGTGACCGAGCGGCGATGGTTCACGCGCGCGGGCCTCGCAGGCATCCGGTTCCGCCCGCGGCTGCTGGCCGATGCGGCCTTCGGCAGCGGCCGGATGCTCTACGATCCCCTGGAACCCATCCTGCGGTAGGGCAGGACGGCGACCGCTGCGCCCGCGGGCATCATCGCAGGGCCGGCCGGTCGTGCTGCGTTGCAAGACGCGGGCCATCCACGACCGCCCGCCCCGCGGCGTCGCGGCCCGCGTCGCGAGCCTTCCGGGCGTTGTCGCGCGGCATGTCAGGGTCCGCGCGCATCAACGGGTGGAGGGTGACGGGCTGGCCCCGCGCCGCGACGCCCGGAACGCAGCCGGCGCGCCGGGCCGCCGCACCGACCGGCCGGCGACGGCGCGGGGCGGTCGATGCTTGCCGGCCTTCCACCCCGGCCGGACGCGGCCCGAGGTCGGCGCAGCGGCGGCGCGGCCGAAACATCGCACCGCCGGGCATGCGAAAGGGGCGGCCTGTCGGCCGCCCCTCCGATGTCGTGCGGTCCGGCCCCTGCGGGATCAGAAGTCCATGCCGCCGCCGGCGGGCATGGCGGGCGCCTTCTCTTCCTTCGGCCGCTCGGCGATCATCGCCTCGGTGGTGATCAGGAGCGAGGCGACCGAGGCCGCATCCTCGAGCGCGGTGCGCACGACCTTGGCCGGGTCGATCACGCCGAACTTGAACATGTCGCCATACTCTTCGGACTGCGCGTTGAAGCCGAAGGTCGGGTCGGTCGATTCGCGCACCTTGCCGGCCACCACCGCGCCGTCCACGCCGGCGTTCGTGGCGATCTGGCGCAGCGGTGCCTCCAGCGCGCGGCGGACCAGCGCGATGCCTGCATCCTGGTCGCCGTTGGCGCCCTTCAGCCCGTCGAGCGCCTTCGCCGCCTGGATCAGCGCCACGCCGCCGCCGACCACGATGCCTTCCTGCACGGCCGCGCGGGTCGCGTTCAGGGCGTCATCCACGCGATCCTTGCGCTCTTTCACCTCGACCTCGGTCATGCCGCCAACCCGGATGACCGCCACGCCGCCGGCGAGCTTGGCCACACGCTCCTGCAGCTTTTCCTTGTCGTAGTCCGAGGTCGTTTCCTCGATCTGCGCGCGGATCTGGGCGACGCGGGCCTCGATCTCCTTCTTGTCGCCGGCGCCGTCGACGATCGTGGTGTTGTCCTTGTTGATCGACACCTTCTTGGCGCGGCCCAGCATGTCGATCGTGACGTTCTCGAGCTTCATGCCGAGGTCGTCGCTGATCACCTGACCGGCGGTCAGGATCGCGATGTCCTGAAGCATGGCCTTGCGGCGGTCGCCGAAGCCCGGCGCCTTGACCGCAGCGATCTTCAGCCCGCCGCGCAGCTTGTTGACGACCAGCGTCGCCAGCGCCTCGCCCTCGACATCCTCGGCGATGATCAGCAGGGGCTTCTGCGCCTGGATCACGGCCTCGAGCAGCGGCACCATCGGCTGCAGCGACGACAGTTTCTTCTCGTGGATCAGGATCAGCGGATCTTCGAGTTCCGCGATCATCTTTTCGGCGTTGGTGACGAAGTAGGGCGAGAGATAGCCGCGGTCGAACTGCATCCCCTCGACCACCTCGACCTCGGTCGCCATCCCCTTGTTCTCTTCGACGGTGATGACGCCTTCGTTGCCGACCTTCTGCATCGCATCCGCGATGAAGCGGCCGATCTCGGTTTCGCCGTTGGCCGAGATGGTGCCGACCTGCGCGACCTCGTCCGAGTCCTTCACCGGACGGGCGGCGCCCTTGATGTGCTCGACCACCTTCGCTACGGCCATGTCGATGCCGCGCTTGAGGTCCATCGGGTTCATGCCGGCGGCGACCGCCTTCATGCCTTCCTTCACGATGGCCTGGGCCAGAACGGTCGCGGTGGTGGTGCCGTCGCCGGCCTCGTCGTTGGTGCGCGAGGCGACTTCCTTCACCATCTGCGCGCCCATGTTCTCGAACTTGTCCTGAAGTTCGATTTCCTTGGCGACGGTGACGCCGTCCTTGGTGATGCGCGGGGCACCGAACGATTTCTCGATCACCACGTTGCGGCCTTTGGGACCCAGGGTGACCTTCACCGCGTCGGCGAGGATGTTCACGCCGCGCAGCATCCGGTCGCGGGCGTCGGTATCGAACTTCACGTCCTTGGCAGCCATTGGTCTATCTCCTTGACTGTCTTGGGTTTTCGGGGAAGGTCAGCGGCTCAGGAGATGATCCCGAGGATGTCGCTTTCCTTCATGATCAGCAATTCCTGCCCGTCGAGCGTCACTTCGGTGCCCGACCACTTCCCGAACAGGACGCGGTCGCCGGCCTTGACCGACGGGGCGATCAGCTCGCCCGAATCCTTGCGGGCGCCTTCGCCCACGGCGATGACTTCGCCCTCGGCGGGCTTTTCCTTGGCGGTGTCGGGGATGATCAGACCGCCCTTGGTCTTTTCGTCGCTCTGGACGCGGCGGACCAGCACACGGTCATGCAGCGGTTTGAAGGCCATCTTGGGTCACTCCCTAGGTCATCGGATCGATGCTGTTGGCACTCACCCCCGGCGAGTGCCAGCGCCGGTCAGATAGTCACGGTCGCGCGCGCTGTCAACGGGGGGCCTTGGCGGCCGCGGCCGGAGGCGCCACATCTTGGCGGGGGGGGGATGCACCTTTGACACGGCTTCTGATCACCCTTGCGCTTGTTCTGGCGTCGGTCCTGCCGGCGGCGGCCGCCTGCGTCGGCCGGGACCTGATCGCGGAGATGCCGAAGGCTGAACGCGCCGCCTTCGACGCGCGACTTGCGGCGGTGCCCTTCGCCGAGGGCTTGATCTGGCGGGCGACGCGCGGGCGTGCGGTCATCCATCTGATCGGCACCTACCATCTGGACGATCCGCGGCACGATGCGCTGATGGCGCGGGCAGCCCCGCTTCTGGACGGCGCCGCGGCGCTGCTGGTCGAGGCCGGCCCGGCGGAAGAGGCGGCGGTAACGCGCGCCCTCGCCGACCGGCCCGACCTTCTGTTCGACACCGCGGGGCCGACGCTGCCCGAGGCGCTGCCCGCCGCCGACTGGGAGGCGCTCATGACGGCGATGCGCGCGCGCGGTGTGCCGGCCGTGATCGCCTCGCGCTTCCGGCCCTGGTTTGTCGCGGCGCAGCTGGCCCTGCCGCCCTGCATGGCGCGCGAGGCGGCGAAGGGCCGGCACGGCCTCGACCGCCGGCTGGTCGAGGTGGCGGTGGCGGCGGGCATCCCGGTGCGGCCGCTGGAACCCTGGGACACGGTTTTTCGCCTGTTCGAGGACGTGCCCGCCACCGACGCGATCGCGCTGATCCGCACCGCCCTGATGATGGAGGGCGCGGCCGAGGACATGTCGGCAACGCTCGCCGCCGCCTATTTCGACGAACGGCCCTGGGCGATCTGGCTGTTCTCGCAGGACCGTGCGCGGGCGACGCCGGGCATCGACGCTGCGGACCTCGAGCGGCAGGTGGCGCTGACCGAGGACCTGCTGATGGCCCGGCGCAACCGCGCCTGGATCCCCGTCCTTCTGGCCGAGGCCGAGGCCGGCCCGGTCGTCGCGGCCTTCGGTGCGCTGCACCTGCCCGGCGCGGCGGGCGTGCTGGCGCTGCTGGAGGCCGAGGGGTTCGCCCTCACCCGGCTGCGCTGAACGCCAGCACCCAGGCAAGCTGCCCGGGCGTCTCGATCGCGCCCGGTCGCGCGCGGCGCACCGCGGCGACGGCGGCGGCGGGGGGCAGGCCCCGCTCCGCCAGGAGCCGCGCCGCCACCGTGCCGGTGCGCCCGAGGCCGGCGCGGCAATGCACCGCCACCCCGCCGCCCGCGTCGAGGCAGGCGTGCAGTGCAGGTGCGATGGCGGCCCAGGCCGCTTCCCACGCCGGCCCGGGCGCTGCGAAGTCGGTCAGCGGCGCCTGATGCCAGGCCAGACCCGCCGCTGCAGCCGCCGCGCCGAGGCCGGGCACGCCCAGCCGCGCCAGCTCGTCGTCCGGCAAGAGCGTGAGAAGGTGCCGAGCGCCGACCCCGCGGATCGCCGCCATGTCGCGCGCCAGCGCGCCCGGCGCGCCGCGGCCGGGGCAGGGCAGCATCCCGATCCAGCCCGCGCCTGCGGCGATGCGGTCCATCGCCTCAGCCCTGCCGCGGCGTGACAACCGCCGCACCCGCCGCTAGAAGGCACCCGACCGACCCCACCCCGAGGCATCCATGATCAAGGTTTTCGGCCACAAGGCCCCCGATACCGATTCCACCTGCTCGCCCATCATCTGGGCATGGTATCTGACCGAGGTGAAGGGCACCCCCGCCGAACCCGTCCTGCTGGGCGAGCCGAACACTGAAGCGGCCTTCGTCCTGAAACGCTGGGACCTGCCGAAACCCCGCCTCGTCGCGGACGTAGGGCCGGGCGATACCTGCGTGGTCGTGGACACCAACAACCCCGCCGAACTGCCGGCCGGGATCAACGACGCCGACGTCGTCCAGATCATCGACCACCACCTGCTGGCCGGCGGCCTGAAGACGAAGGCGCCGATCGACGTCACGATCCGCCCGCTCGCCTGCACCGCCACGATCATGCACGATCTGATCGGGCCCGAGGGCATGGCGCGGATGCCCGAACCCATCCGCTGCGCGATGCTGTCGGCGATCCTGTCGGACACGCTCGAGTTCCGCTCGCCCACCACCACGCCGCACGACCGCGACGTGGCCGAGGCGCTGGCGAAGGGCCTCGGCATCGCCATCCCGGACTATGCGGATGAGCTCTTCGCCGCGAAGTCGGACGTGTCGGCCTTCTCGGAGGCCGAGCTGCTGCGGATGGACAGCAAGGAATACGAGGTGGGCGGGGTGCAGGTGCGCGTCAGCGTGCTGGAAACGACCAGTCCGCGCGTCCTGCTCGACCGCAAGGCGGCGCTGATGGCCGCGATGCCGGGCGTCGCGGCGGAAGACGGGGCCGACCACGTCCTTCTGTTCGTCATCGACATCCTGCGCGAGGAGGCGACGCTGCTGGTGCCGAACGAGACGGTGAAGAAGATCGCCGAAGCCTCGTTCGGCTGCACGGTGACCGGCGACACCGTCGTGCTGCCCGGCATCATGAGCCGCAAGAAGCAGATCATCCCCGCGCTCAAGCTGTGACGCGGCTGATCGCGTCTCTGGCCGAGGTCGCGCGGGGCTACGATGCGCTCTACTGCGACCTCTGGGGCTGCCTGCACGACGGGCGGGCGGCCTTCCCCGATGCGGTGGCGGCGCTGCGGGCGTTCCGGGCCGGCGGGGGGCGGGTCGTGCTGCTGACCAACTCGCCGCGCCCGAAGCCGGCGGTGGTGCGGCAGCTCGACCGGCTGTCGGTGCCGCGCGACTGCTGGGACGAGATCGCGACCTCGGGCGACGCGGCTCAGGCGGCGCTGGCGTCGGGATCCTTCGGGCGGCGGGTCTGGCACCTCGGCCCCGAAACCGACCTTGCCTTCTTCACCGAGACCGCCCCCGACATCGCGCTGGCCGACCGGGTCACGCGGGTGGGGCTGGCCGAGGCCGAGGGCATCGTCTGCACCGGCCTTTTCGACGACCTAACCGAGACGCCCGAGGACTATCGCGCCCGTCTGATGCTGGCCAGGCAGCGCGACCTGCCGCTTCTGTGCGCCAACCCCGACATCGTGGTGGACATGGGCGACCGGCGCATCTGGTGCGCGGGCGCGCTTGCGGCGCTCTATGCCGACCTGGGCGGGCGGGCGTTCTATTTCGGCAAGCCGCACCCGCCGATCTACGACCTTGCAGCGCGGCGGCTGGAACAAATCGCGGGCGGGTCGGCCGATCCCGCGCGCATCTTGGCCATCGGCGACGGCGCTGCGACCGACCTTGCCGGGGCTGCGGGCGAGCGGATCGACGCCTTGTTCGTGACCGGCGGCCTTGCGGCACCTGACCTCGGCCGCGCGCCGGCCGCCGAGGCCATCGACGCCTGGCTTGCCGCGCGCGGCGCGCAGGCGACATATGCGATCCACCGCCTGCGCTGAGACGGGCGGGCAACATTCTTTCTGATCGAGCGGAAATCTGCGAATAATGTTGCCCTGCCGCATTGCCGCGCCGCGGCGTCTGCGCTATCAGCTGCAGACAAGGCAGAGGGGATTCGCAGGATGCTCGACAACATGCCCAGGGGCACGATCTGCATCGAGGACCTGGAAATCGGGATGTCCCGCCACCTGACGAAACAGGTGACCGACCGCGACATCGAGCTGTTCGCCGAGGTCTCGACCGACCGCAACCCCGTGCACCTCGACGACGAGTATGCGCGCGACACGATCTTCCAGGGCCGGATCGCGCATGGGATGCTGACCGCCGGTCTGATTTCGGCGGTCATCGGGGAACAGCTGCCGGGGCACGGGACCGTCTATCTCGGCCAATCGCTGCGCTTCATGGCGCCGGTGCGGCCCGGCGACACGGTGCGCGCCGAGGTCAAGGTCACCGCGATCGACCATTCGCGGCGGCGGGTCACGCTTGAAACCCACTGCGCCGTGGGCGATACGGTCGTGCTGAAGGGCGAGGCGCTGGTTCTGGCGCCCAGCCGCAAGTTCGACTGAGGGGCAAGGGCCCCGCGCGCAGGGGCCGTCCCGATGCACCTCCACCGGACCTGGCCGGTCCCGCCGGACCACCGCGGCGCATCCGTGGCACTGGGGAACTTCGACGGGGTGCACCGCGGCCATCGCGCGGTGATCGACCAGGCCCGCCGTCCAGGGATGCCCGCGGGCGTCGTCACCTTCGAGCCGCACCCGCGCAGCTTCTTCGACCCCGAAGGGCCGCCGTTCCGGCTGATGAACCGCGCCGCGCGCGCCCGCGCGCTCGAGGGTTTGGGCATCGCCGAGCTTTACGAGCTTGCCTTCGACGCCGCCCTCGCCCGGCTGTCGGCCGAGGAGTTCGCCCGCATCGTGCTGGTCGGCGGGCTGGGCGTCCGCCACGTCACGGTCGGGGCGGATTTCCGCTTCGGGGCCGGGCGCAGCGGCACCGCGGCCGACCTTGCCCGCTTCGGCGCCGCGATGGGGTTCGGCGTGACGGTGGCCGACCTCGTGCGCACGGACGGGGCAGAGGTTTCGTCCACCGCCATCCGCCGTGCCCTGACCGACGGCCGGCCGGCCGAGGCGGCGGCGATGCTGGGCCACTGGCACCGCATCGAGGGGCCGGTGATCCACGGCGAAAAGCGCGGGCGCACGCTCGGCTACCCGACTGCGAACATGGACCTGACGGGGCTGCACCTGCCGCGCTTCGGCGTCTATGCGGTCGCGGTCGCGGTCCTGGACGGTCCGCATCGCGGCGACTGGCTCGGGGTGGCCAGCCTCGGCGTGCGGCCGATGTTCGGCGTCAACGCGCCGAACCTCGAAACCTTCCTCTTCGACTTTGCGGGCGATCTCTACGGTGCCACGCTGTCGGTGGCACTGGTGGACTTCCTGCGGCCGGAAATGGCCTTCGACGACCTGTCCGCGCTGATCGCGCAGATGGACGCCGACAGCGCCGCCGCGCGCGCGGCGCTCGCCGCCGCGGTCGAGCCGCGGGCATGACGGCCCTGCCGCGACAGGCCTTCCCAAGCCCCGCGCGTTCCGTCAGGATCCGGCCATGAAGGATGTGACCGCCCTGCGCCCGCGGTTCTGGGAAGAACCCCTCGCCAGCCTCGACCGCGAGGAGTGGGAGGCGCTCTGCGACGGCTGCGGCAAGTGCTGTCTCAACAAGCTCGAGTTCGAGGACACGGGCGAGGTCGCGTTCACCCGCCTCGCCTGCCGGCTGCTCGACGGCGAGACCTGCCGCTGCACCCGCTATCCGATCCGGCGGCAGTTCGTGCCCGACTGCGTGTCGCTGACCGCCGACCGGCTGGCCACGGTCGCCTACTGGCTGCCGCGCACCTGCGCCTACCGGCTGCGGCACGAGGGGCGGCCGCTGCCCGACTGGCACCCGCTTTTGACCGGCGATCCCGACTCGGTTCACAAGGCCGGCGCCAGCGTGCGCGGCCGGACGGTGCCCGAGACCGGGATCCCCGAGGAAGACTGGGAAGACTACATCATCGACGAGACGCCCTGACGGGGCGGGAAGGGGGCCGATGTTCTTCGCGTCCGACAACGGCGCGCCTGTCCCGCCGGCGGTGATGGCGGCGCTTGCCCGCGCCAACGAAGGCCCGGCCATGGGATACGGCAACGATGCGCTGTCGCTGGCGGTCGCGGCCCGGATCGCGGCGCTGTTCGAGGCGCCGGACGCCGCGGTGTTCCTGGTGGCGACCGGGACGGCGGCGAACGCGCTGGCGCTGGCCTGCCTCGCCCCGCCCTGGGGCGCGGTGTTCTGCCACGCCGGGGCGCATGCGATGCACGACGAATGCGGCGCGCCCGAGTTCTTCACCGGCGGCGCGAAGCTGATCCCCGTGCCGGGCGACCATGGCCGGATGACGCCCACGGCCTTCGAGGATGCAGCATCGCGCCTCTGGACCGGGGTCGTGCACGGCGTGCAGCCGGCGGCGCTGACCGTCACCAACGTGACCGAGGCGGGGACCGTCTACACGCCCGACCAGATCGCCGCGCTGGCGGCGGCGGCGAAGGCGCGGGGCATGGGCGTGCACCTCGACGGCGCGCGGCTGGCCAACGCGCTGGTGGCGACCGGCGCGACCCCGGCCGAGATGACCTGGAAGGCTGGCGTCGATGCCGTCAGCTTCGGCGGCACCAAGGACGGGCTGATGGGGGTGGAGGCGGTGGTGCTATTCGATCCCGGCAAGGCCTGGGAATTCGCGCTGCGCCGCAAGCGGGCGGGGCATCTCTTCTCCAAGCACCGGTTCCTGGCCGCGCAGGTCGCAGGTTGGCTCGACGGCGGGCTGTGGCTCGATCTTGCGCGCCATGCCAACGCGATGGCGGCGCGGCTGGCGGCGGGATTCGCCTCTGTGCCCGGCGGGCGGCTGCGCCACCCGGTCGAGGCGAACATCCTCTTCGCCGACTTTCCCGCCGCCGCCCACGCCGCTGCGCAGGCGGCCGGTGCGGCCTATTACCCATGGTCAGACGGCCCCGGCGACGCCGGCACCGGCGCGCGGCTCGTCACCTCCTGGGCCACCACCGCGGCCGAGGTCGATGCCTTCCTCGCCGTCCTGCGCGGGGCTGCCGGCGGCATCGCCGCCGGCTGACGGGCGCGGTGCCCGCGCCCGCATGCGCCACCCGGACGGGCGAGCCCGGCGCGACGCCCGACGTGCGCCCCGCCGGGGGCCCGGCCTCTGGCGCGCGGAACCCGGGTGCGCGGAACTCAGCTGCGCGAGACGAGGCGGCGGAACCAGCCCTTCCTCGGCGGGTCCGCGGACGCCGCATCGCCCGCCGGCACGGCATCGCCCGCCGGCGCGTCGGCCGGCCCCTCGACAGCGGCCTGGAAGCGGGCGAAGAAATCGTCGGCCATCTTGCGGGCGAAGCCGTCGATGATACGGCTGCCAAGCTGCGCCAGCTTGCCGCCGACGTTGGCTTCGACCTGATAGGACAGCCGGGTGCCCTCGCCATGCTCCTCCAGCGTCACGCGCGCCGATCCCTTGGCGAAGCCAGCCGGGCCGCCCTTGCCCTCGCCCGAGATCGTGCAGCCGCGCCCCGGATCGATGTCCGACAGCCGCACGACGCCCGTGAACCGGGCCGACACCGGGCCGACCTTCTGGACCACGACCGCCTCGAACCCTTCCTCGGCGCTGCCCGTCATGCTTTCGCAGCCGGGCACGCAGGCCTTCAGCACGGCGGGATCGAACAGGGCGGCCCAGACCGTGTCGGTCGGCGCGGCGATGTTGCGCGTGTCGGATAGCTGCATGGTGTCCTCCCTCGGTCCGGGCGCTCCGCGTCCGCCCGGCGCGCAGTCTAGCCGCGCGGCGCGCCGGAGCAATTCGCCCTTGGTCGCCCCCCTCCGCCGTCGTCGGGCCCGCCACGCCATCGCCTGACCGCTTGCCGCGCACGGGCGGGTGCGCCTATTCTGTCGCCATGGCCGATGACCGCACCGCCCTGATCGTTGACGACCACCCGCTGTTCTGCGACGCGCTGGCGCTGACGCTGCGCGCGGTGGCCGGGTTCGGCGCGGTCGAGACGGTCTACCGGCTCGACGCTGCGCTGGCGCGGCTGGACGCCGGACCATTGCCCGACGTGGTGGTTCTGGACCTCGACCTGCCGGACGTGGACGGGATGGGCGGCCTTCTGCGGGTCCGGGCGGCAACGGCGGCGCCGGTCGTCGTCGTCAGCAGCCTGGCCGACGACCGGGTGATCGCAGCGACGCTCGCTGCGGGCGCGGCCGGGTTCGTGCCCAAGCACGCCGGGCGGGAGGCGTTCCGCGCGGCGTTCGAGGCGGTGGCCCGCGGACAGCGCTACACGCCCGAGGGCTGGCAGCCCCCCGCCAGCGCGCGCGCCTCGTCCGAGGCAGTGGCGCGGCTGGCGCAGCTGACCCGGCAGCAGGCGCGCATCCTCGAGCTGATCTGCCAGGGGATGCTGAACAAGCAGATCGCCCACGACCTCGCCATCGCCGAGACGACGGTGAAGGCGCATGTCACGGCCATCATGCGCAAGCTGGGCGTCCAGAGCCGCACGCAAGCGGTGCTGATCGCGCAGGAGGCGCGCTTTGCCTCGCTCGCCCCGTCGGGCTGACAGCGGCGGCACATCCCGGCCCGGCGGAGGGGGCCGCATCTGGACGGACAGCTCCCCGGACCCGCACCGATCGTGACCGCCGATGCGCCCGCCGCGTTGCCCGGGTCCGTGATCGACACCCTCGCAGCGGCCCGCCCGGCGCTGGCGGTCCTGTTCGCCGCGCCCGCCGCCGATCTCGGGGCGCTCGGCCGGGCGGCAGCGGCCCGGCTCGGCGCGGTGCCGGTGATCGGCTGCACCACGGCGGGCGAGATCACCGCTGAGGGCTATGCCGAAGGGCGGGTCGTCGGCGTCGCCCTGCCCGAACGGCACTTTGCGGCCCGGACGCTGGCGATCCCCGACCTCGGCCTTCTGGAGCCCGAGGCGATCATCGGCCAGCTGATCCGCGCGCGAACCGCGCTGGCGCGCGCGCGGCCCGGATTCCCCCACGAATTCGCCTTTCTCCTCGTCGATGGCCTGTCGGCGCGCGAGGATGCGCTGGCCGCGGCGCTGGCTGCGGGCCTGGGCCCGGTGCCGCTGTTCGGCGGCTCGGCCGGCGACGGCACGCGGTTCCGCCGGACCGAGGTTCTGGCCGACGGCGTCGCGCGGCCGCACGCGGCGGCGGTGGCGCTGGTGCGCACCGACTGCCCGGTGAGGGTGTTCAACCTCGATCACCTGACGCCGACCGAGACGCGCATGGTCGTCACCCGGGCCGATCCCGCCCGCCGGACGGTGCACGAGATCAACGGCGAACCCGCCGCGCTGGAATACGCCCGCCTTGCCGGCAAGGATCCGGCGCAGCTGTCGCCCTTCACCTTCGCCGCCCACCCCGTCGTGGTGCGGATCGGCGGGCGGCATCACGTCCGGTCGATCCGCGAGGTGTCGGGGCACGACCTGATCTTCTATTCCGCCATCGACGAAGGGCTGGTGCTGACGCTGGCGCGGTCGCAGGACATGGCCGCGCATCTGGCGCGGGAACTCGCGGGCCTCGGCGATCCGGCGGCGATCCTTGCCTGCGACTGTATCCTGCGCCGGATGGAGGCCGAGCAACGGCAGCAGGCGCATGCGGTTTCGGCGCTGCTGCGGCGGCACCGGGTGACCGGCTTCTCGACCTACGGCGAACAGTTGAACGCGATGCACGTCAACCAGACGATGACAGGCGTCGCGATCTATCGCCCCCCGGGTGCCGCGCCATGATCGCCGCCGCGCTGGTCAATCCCGCCGATCCGCCCGAACGCCAGCGGCAGAAGCTTCTGACGATCGTCGAGGCGCTGATGCGCCGGGTGGAACAGGCCACCGACGACAGCGGCACCGCCTATGCGCTGTTCCAGCGCGCGGCGATGCTGGAGGACCAGGTGCGCGAGCGCACCCGCGACCTCGAACGCGCGCTCGATCTGCTGAACGATTCGAACGCCCGCCTCGCCGAGGCCACCCGCGCGGCCGAAACCGCGCAGGCGAACCTGACCAACGCGATCGAGGCGGTGCAGGAAGGCTTCGCCTTGTTCGGCCCCGACGACGTGCTGATCCTCGCCAACGCGCGGTTCTGCGCCGACCTGCCCGACCTGCGCCCGGTGCTGCGGCCGGGGCTGACCTTCGCCGCCTACGTCGCGGCCGTGGCGCGGTCGCCGCACCTCGACCTGCCGCCGGGCGAGGCGCCGGCCGACTGGGCCGCCGCCCGTCTTGCCCGCCACCGCGACCGGCATGTGGTCTTCAACGTCGCCGTCCGGCCCGACCGGGTGATCCAGGTGAGCGAACACCGCACGCCCGACGGGGGCACCGTGATCCTGCAGACCGACGTGACCGACATCGTGCGGGCCGAGCGGGCGCTGCGCGGCAAGCTGATCGACGACCACGCGCGGATGATCCGCGCCACGCTCGACCACATCGCCCAGGGCGTCGGCATCTTCGACGCCGAGGGGCGGCTTGTCGGGCGGAACGACAAGCTGGCGACGCTGCTGGCGCTGCCGGTGGCGCGGCTGCGGCGCGGCACCGCCGCCGCGGCCCTGTTCGCGCCGCTTCTGCCCGACATCGACCGTGACCCCGGCCTCGCGGGCTGGCTGGAACGGACGGGGGTCCGCCCGCCGGTCCGCTTCGAGGTCACGCGGGGGGGGCGCGTGCTCGACGCCTTCGCCGACGGCATGGCCGATGGCGGGTTCGTGCTGTCGGTCACCGACGTGACGGCCGAACGCGCCGCGCGCGCCGCCCTGTCGCGCGCCAACGAGACGCTCGAGGCGCGGGTGGCGGCGCGCACGCTCGAACTTGAGGATGCGCTCGCCAACGCCGAGCGCGCCAACGCCGCGCGCACCCGCTTCGTCGCGGCCGCCAGCCACGACCTGATGCAGCCGCTGTCGGCTGCGCGGCTCTACCTTGCGGCAATCGGCGATGCCGGTCTGCCGCCCGAGGCGGCCGCGGCAGTGGCCAAGGCGCAGGCAGCGCTTGGCAGCGTTGAGACGCTGGTGACGGCGCTGCTGGACATCAGCCGGCTGGAATCGGGCAAGGCTGCCGTATCGGTCGGCCCGGTGCGGCTGGACCTGATGCTGATGCAGCTGCGCGACGAATTCGCGCCGCTGGCTGCCGCGCGCGGGTTGCGCCTGCGGGTTCGCCCCCGGCCTGTCGCGGTCGTGTCGGACGCGGGCTATCTGCGGCGGATCCTCCAGAACCTGATGTCGAACGCGATCCGCTACACCGAACGCGGCGGGGTGCTGGTCGGCGTGCGGGCCGCGGGGCCGGATGCGGTGCGTATCGGCGTGTGGGATACCGGACCCGGGATCCCGCCCGAGGAACACGACAACATCTTCCGCGAGTTCCACCGCCTGAACGCGCGCGCCTCGGCCTCCGAGGGGATGGGCCTCGGCCTTGCGATCGTCGAACGCGCGGCGGCGCTGCTGGGCCATCCGCTGGATCTGCGGTCGGTGGTGGGGCGGGGCACGGCGTTCACGCTGCGCGCGACCCTTGCGGGCACGCCGGCGCAGGCGCTGGCCGCCGCGGGTGCCGGGCCGGCGCCGCGCCCGCCCCTCGACCGGCTGGGGCTCTTGGTCGAGAACGACGCCGACCTGCGGCGGGCGCTGTGCCTTCTCCTGGAACGCTGGGGCGTGAGCGTGCTCGAGGCGCCGACCGGCGAGGCGGCGCTGGCGCTGATCGACGAGGTCGGGATCTGCCCCGACTTCCTGCTGGTGGACCAGCACCTCGGGGACGGGATGGACGGGCTGGCGTTCATCGCGGCCTTCGCCGCCCGGCACGGGCCGCTGCCCGCGCGGCTTATCACGGCGGACCGGGGGCCGGCGCTGGCGGCGGCCTGTGCGGCTGCGGGCGTCGCGCCGCTTCTGAAGCCGATCGACGCTGCCGCACTCGACGCCTTCGTCACCGCGCCGGGCTGAGCTCCAGCACCATGTCCTGGTGGGGGATCCCGGCGTCCATGTAGACCGGCCCCGTCGCCACGAAGCCCAAGGCCGCGTAGAAGCCCGTGGCATGGGTCTGCGCGCCGAGCCTTGCCCGCGCGACGCCCGGAACGCCGCGCAGCTGCGCAACCGCTGCGCGCACCAGCGCCGCGCCGATTCCCCGGCCGCGTGCCGCCGGCAGCACGCAGACGCGGCCGATCTTGCCGGTCGCGCCCGCGATCAGGATGCGCGCGCAGCCGACAGGCACGCCGCCCTCGGTCGCCAGAAGGTGCACCGCGCCGCCGTCGCGTCCGTCCACCTCGTCGGCCTCGGGCACGCCCTGTTCCTCGATGAAGACCCGCCGGCGCAGCGCGAGGCAGGCCGACAGATCGTCGGTGACGGCGACCGCGATCATGCGAAGAACCCCCGCAGCACCGCGCCGTAAACCGCCGTAAGCTGCCCGATCTGGGCCGCCTCCACCCGTTCGTCGGTCTGGTGCATCGTCTGGCCGACCAGCCCGAACTCGACGACCGGGCAGTGCGCGCGGATGAAGCGCGCATCCGACGTGCCGCCCGAGGTGGACAGCTGCGGCGTCACCCCCGCCACGGCGCGGACCGCCCCGCAGACGAGGTCCGAAAGCGGCCCGGGCGGCGTCAGGAAAGCCGCGCCGGAGGCGCTCGCGGCGACCGTCAGCGTGACGCCCGTGCCCGCCGCGGCCGCCGCCGCCTCGGCCTCGAGCCAGCGGGTGAGGGATGCCACGTCGTGCGCGTCGTTGAAGCGGATGTTCAGCACCGCCTGCGCCGAACCGGGGATCACGTTCGCGGCGGGGTTGTCCGTGTCCACCGTGGTGATGGCGAGCGTCGAGGGATCGAAATGCGCCGTCCCGGCGTCGAGCCGGTGCGACGCCACCCGGTCGAGGAACCGGACCAGAACCGGCAGTGGGTTGCGGGCGCGGTGCGGGTAGGCGGCGTGGCCCTGCACGCCCGCCGCGGTGATGCGGGCGGTCAGCGACCCGCGCCGGCCGATCTTCACCGTGTCGCCGAAGCGGTCAACGCTCGTGGGCTCGCCGACGAGGCAGGCTGCCATCGCTTCGCCCGCGGCCGCCATCCAGTCGAGGATCGCAGCGGTGCCGTCGATCCCCGCCGCTTCCTCGTCGCCGGTGACGGTGACGATGACCGCGCCGTCGGGCGGGGTTTCGGCGACGAACCGCGCGGCGGCGCAGACCATCGCGGCCACGCCCGACTTCATGTCTGCGGCCCCCCGGCCCCAGACCTGCCCGTCGCGCAGCGTCCCGCCGAAGGGGTCGGTCGTCCAGGCCTCGGCCGGGCCCGGCGGCACCACGTCGGTATGGCCGTTGAACCCGAAGGTGCGGGGATGGCCCGGCGCGCCCCAGCGGGCGAAGAGGTTCGGCACCCCGCCCCGGTCTACCCGCCGGCAGGCGAAGCCCGCGCCCTCGAGCACCCCCGCCACCAGCGCCAGCGCCCCCGCGTCAGCCGGCGTCACCGAGGGGCAACGGATCAGGGCGCGCGTGAGGTCCACGGGATCGGGGACGGGTGGTCGGACGGACATCGGCGGCTCCTGCGGCTTCAGGCAGGGTTACGCCGGTGGGGCCGTGGCCGCAACCGGGGCGCGGCTGTGGCCGGTGCGCCACCCGTGCGGTGCGCCGTTGCGACGGGCTTGCCGCAGCGCTTTGCGGGGTGCGCGCGCCGCCGTAGGCTCGACCCGGTCGAGGGGATCGCGCACCGCCGGACCCCGGGGGTTTCACACCCCCGGACCCCCGTGGAGTATTTGCGACAAGATGAAGTCAGATCGACAGTTCGGATCCTGCGTGGCAGGGGGCTGCGGGCGGGTGACGGTCGCCTTGCCGGTCGCGGCCGCGTCGTCGGATGCGGCCGACCGCTGGATGCTGCGCGACCCCGGGCCGGTGTCGCCGCCGGGGGCGTTGCCCGCGGCGACGCTGGTGGCGGACCTGCCGGCGGTGCCTGCCGAGCCGACGGTGCTGCTGCACGCCGTGCCGGGGGCGGGGTCGGGTCTGCGGCGGCTGATGCTGAGGGGCTGTTCGGCGCGGGGCGTGGCGCTGCTGGCCGAGGGGGCGGGCGGCGCGGCGATCCTGCGCGCGGCCTGGCCGCCGGGCGGGGTGGTCCGGGCCGGCATCGCCGTGGGCTGGACCCCGGCGCGGCTGACGCTGGCGACGGCCGCCGGCGGGGCGTCGGACCTCGGGCAGCCCGATGCCGCTGGACCCTGTCCCTTCACGGTGGACGCGGCCGCTGCGGCGGTGCTTGCGGGGGCTGCGCCGGGCCTCTGGACGCATCCCGCCGTCGCCTGGACGGCCCTGCGCGACGGTCCGCCCGCGCCGCTGCCGGCGGCGCTGATCGGGCCGGCGACCCTGGTGTCCACGCCCGCCGGCCTGCGCCGGGCCGAGGCGCTGCGGCCGGGGGATGCCGTCCTGACGCTCGACCGCGGCGCGCAGCCGCTGGCGCGGGTGGTGCGGCGGGCGTTGCCGGGGCGGGGGACGCTGGCCCCGGTGCGGTTGCGCGCGGGATACTGCCCGATCCGGCGCGACATCCTGGTAGGGCCGCGGCAGGCGGTGCTGCTGGACGGACCGGGGGTCGAGGACGCGACGGGCCGCGAGGCGGTGCCGGTGCGGGCGGACCATCTGGCGGAGTCTCGTCTTGCGCTGCGGATCGAGGCCCCGGGGCCGGTGGCGATGGTGTCGCTGGCGCTGGCCGAGCCGGGCCTGATCCTCGCCGACGGCATGGCCCTGGCCTGCGCCGCGCACGGGCCGGTGCCCGAGGGCCTCGCCACGCGGGCGGAAGCGGCGGCGATCCTGACCTGCTATCGCCGGCGGGCCGCGGGCGACTGAGCGCGGTTGGCCATGCGCGCGCGGCGGTCAGCGGCGGTCAGTCGAAGAACGGCGTGACATCCGCGACGACGACGGCGTTTTCGGCCAGCGCGCGGTCCATCAGGGCGGTTTCGGCGGGGTCCAGCGCCTCGCCTGCCGCCTCGCGGCCGGCACGGCTGCCGTGGCCCGTCACCTCGAGCGGGGCCATGTCGGCCGCCCGAAGCAGCGCCACCGTCTCGCGCACCGCCTCGGCCTCGTCGCGCCCTGCGGCATAGCAGAGGAGGGCGGCACCCGTCGCGCCTTCGGGCAGGCCGTCGCCGGCCTTGCGGCCGACCTCGACCAGAAGGGTATAGACCTGCGGCCCGGTCGCCTTACCTTCGCGCATGCTTGCCTCCGACGCCCGCCCCCGAAACCCGGCCGCGCCCTAGCAAGGCGCCTCGCCGTCCGCAACCGCCCGCACGAGAGGCCCCCAAGCGCCCCGCCCTGATGCTGCTGACCGCCATGCTTGCCGCACCTGCCGCCGCCGAGAACCGGATCGACCTTGTGCGCCCCGACGCGCCGGAGCTGGCCGCCCGCGGCGAATCGCCGGTGGGTGTGCGCACCCTGACGCTGACCGATCCCGGCCGGGTGGACGTGCGGGGTTCGGCCGATGCCGTGGCGACCCGGGACCGGTCGCTGACGGTCGAACTGTGGTATCCTGCCGCCGCGCCGGGGCCGGGCGGCGTCTATGCCACGGTGCTGCGCGACGGCGAGACGCCGGTGATCCTGACCGGCAGCGCCACGCGCGACGCCGCGCCGGCGCCCGGGGCGGCCCCGCTCGTGATCCTGTCGCACGGCTATCCCGGCAACCGGTTCCTGATGGCGCACCTCGGGGAACACCTGGCGTCGCGCGGCTATGCGGTCGCGAGCATCGACCATGCCGACAGCACCTACGACGATCTGGGCGTCTTCGGATCGACTCTCTACAACCGCCCGCTGGATCAGGCGTTCGTGCTCGACAGGCTGGCGGCGGAACCGGGCATCGACGCCAGCCGCGCCGGCCTGATCGGCTATTCCATGGGCGGCTACGGCGCGCTGATCCTCGCCGGCGCGGGCGTCAGCGCGGCGGCGCCCGACCTGCCCTTCGCCCCGCCGCAGGGCCTGCTCGCCGCGCACCGCGCCGGCAGCGAGACGCACGAAGGGCTGATGGACCCGCGCCTTGCCGCCGTCATCGCGATCGGCCCCTGGGGGCGCAACGCCGGGATCTGGGACGACGCGGGGCTGGCGGGGCTGCGCGTGCCGGTCCTGATCATGGCCGGCAGCGCCGACACGGTTTCGGGCTATGACGCGATGCGGGCGATCTTCGCCGGGGCGACCGGTATCGACCGGGCGCTTCTGACCTTCGAGAACGCGGGCCACAACGCCGCCGCCCCGATCCCTGCGCCGGCCGAAAGCTGGGCGGTGTCGGCGAAACTGGGATGGGCGCCGCATGCGCACTATGCCGACGCGGTCTGGGACAGCGTGCGGATGAACAACATCGCCCAGCACTTCGCCACCGCCTTCCTCGACGCCAATCTGCGGCAGGACGCGGACAAGCGGGCCTACCTCGACCTGATCCCGCGCGGCGCGGAGGGCGTCTGGTCGGTCGAGAACGGGGCCGAGACGCCGGCGCATACCTATTGGCGCGGCTTTCCCGCAGGCACCGCGGTGGGGCTGGCGTTCGAGACCCGCAGCGCCGATTGACCGGCCGAGCCGCACGGCAGCGCCCGGGCAGACCCGACGCTGCGATCCCGGCCCCGCGAACCCGCCGCGGCGCGGCCCCCTGCGCGCGCCCGTCAATCCCGCAGGAGGTCGTTGATCGAGGTCTTGGACCGGGTCTGCGCATCCACCCGCTTGACGATCACGGCGCAATAGAGGTTCACACCGTTCTTCGACGGCATCGACCCCGCGACGACGACCGACCCTGCCGGCACCTCGCCGTACATGACCGCCCCCGTCTCGCGGTCCACGATGCGGGTGGACTGGCCGATGAACACGCCCATCCCGAGGACCGATCCCTCGCGCACGATCACGCCCTCCACCACCTCGGAGCGCGCGCCGATGAAGCAGTCGTCCTCGATGATCGTGGGGCTCGCCTGCATCGGCTCGAGCACGCCGCCGATGCCGACACCGCCCGACAGGTGCACCCGCTTGCCGATTTGCGCGCAGGACCCGACGGTGGCCCAGGTATCGACCATCGTGCCCTCGTCCACATAGGCGCCGAGGTTGACGAAGGACGGCATCAGAACGACGCCGCGGCCGATGAAGGCCGAGCGGCGCACGACACAGGTCGGCACCGCGCGGAACCCGGCGGCGCGCCACTCGGCTTCGCCCCAGCCCTTGAACTTGCTGTCAACCTTGTCCCACCAGCCGCCGCCCTGCGGGCCGCCGGCGTGGGCTTCCATGTCCGTCAGGCGGAAGCCGAGGAGGACCGCCTTCTTGGCCCACTGGTTCACGTGCCAGTCCGCGCCGCGCTTCTCCGCGACGCGGATCCGGCCCTTGTCGAGCGCCTCGAGCGTCGCCTCGACGGCCTCGCGCGCCGCGCCGCGGGTGGCGGGGGTGATCGTGTCGCGCACCGCCCAGGCGGCTTCGATCGCGGCTTCGAGTGCGGCGTGATCCATGATGTCCCCTCGCAATGGCCCGGCGCGCTATAGCCCGGCCGCCCCGCCGCGCGCAACGGCGGGCCTGCGGGGCGCGGTCAGGCGGCGGCCCGCGCCGCGGCGCCGGTCAGGGCCTCCGGATCGACCGGGGCGGCCCTGCGCTTGCCCAGCCGCCGCGCCAGCCGCCGGCCGGTGCGCCCGTCGGCCAGGGCGAGGGCCGGCCCGCCCGCACGGACGCGTGCGCAGAGCGCGTCGGGGGCGGCAAGCGCTGCGGCCTCGAGCGCCTCGGACGCGACCGGACCGGGCCAGAGCGTTTCGGCCCAGGCGCCATCGGCCTGCACGATCACGTGCCGCTCGAAGAGAAGGTGGAAATACTCGACCTCGCGCGCCTCCTGCACCGGGGCGATCCCCGGCAGCCCGGCCAGATGCTTGACCGCGACCAGAACCGCCGGCGCGCCGGTCTCGCGCGCCACCTCGGGCCCTGCCAC
>CALIZF010000067.1 GCA_938028765.1 uncultured Paracoccaceae bacterium | reverse complement strand
CCTTTCGGGCGGCGAGCCCGCCGGCGGCCGCGAGCGCGACCGGACTGATCGCCGCCAGCAGAATCGGGGCCGCGGCATCCGCAGCGGCCGCGGCCAGCAGGCGCGCGCTGCGCGGCGAGAACAGGGGCGCGATCACCGGCGCACCGCCTGCCAGCGCCGTGCGCGCGGCATCGGTCAGGGGCCGGGGCACCTGATCGTAGACCACGGCTTCCTCCACCGGCACGCCGGCCGCAACCAGCCGCGCGGCGACGTCGCCCCGCGTCTCGGCCCCGCGGGCATGGACGAGCGGCCCCGGCGGCCGCCGGGCCGCCAGCGCCGCGACCAGCGCCGCGGCGTCGGGGCCCGCCACCTCGGCCGCGTGACCCGCCGCGGCGGCCGCCCGCGCCGTCGCCGCACCGACGCAGAAGGCAGGCAGGCGCAGGCCGGGGACCAGCCGCGCCAGACCCTCGACCCCGGCGGCCGAGGTGAACACAAGGCCGCGCGCCGTGCCCGAGGCCAGCGCGCGCGGCATCGGCGGGTTCAGCCAGACCGGTGCCATCAGCGGCGAGACGACGATGCGCAGCCCCTCGCCCCACCGCGCCGCCGCCGCCGCGGCGAAACGGGACGCGCCCGGCTCGGGCCGGGTGATCAGCAGGACCGGGCGTTCTTGTGCCGCCATGCCGCAAGGGTGTAGGCGCGCAGGCATGGACGCCGCAACCGCCAATCCGCCCCTGACCGTTCTGGGCATCGAGACGAGCTGCGACGAAACCGCAGCAGCGGTCGTGCGCGACGGCCCGGCGGGGCCCGAGATCCTGTCGTCGGTCGTCCTCGGCCAGGCCGACCTGCATGCGGCCTACGGCGGCGTGGTGCCGGAAATCGCCGCGCGCGCTCATGCCGAACGGGTGGACCACGCCGTGGAGGCCGCGCTGGCGCGGTCGGGGGCCGGCCTCGCCACGCTCGACGCGGTTGCGGTCACGGCGGGGCCGGGGCTGATCGGCGGCGTCCTGGCCGGCGTGATGGCGGCGAAGGGCATCGCGGCGGCGGCAGGCCTGCCCCTGGTCGGCGTCAACCACCTGGCCGGCCATGCCCTGACGCCGCGGCTGACCGAGGGCCTGGCATTCCCCTACCTGATGCTGCTGGTCTCGGGCGGGCATTGCCAGTTCCTGCGGGTCGAGGGGCCGGGCGGCTTCCGCCGCCTCGGCGGCACGATCGACGACGCGCCGGGCGAGGCCTTCGACAAGGTGGCAAGGCTTCTGGGCCTGACCCAGCCCGGCGGCCCGGCGGTCGAGCGTGCGGCGGCGACCGGCGACCCCGCGCGCTTCGCCTTCCCCCGGCCGCTCATGGACCGGCCGGGATGCGACCTAAGCTTTTCGGGCCTCAAGACGGCAGTGTTGCGGGCGCGCGATTCGCTGGCGACGGCCCGGGGCGGCATCACGGCGGCCGACCGCGCCGACCTCTGCGCGGGGTTCGAGGCGGCGGTGGCGGACGTGCTGGCGGCGAAGGCGGCGCGCGCCTTGGCGGCCGCGGGGCCGGTCGCAGCCTTTGCCGCCGCGGGGGGCGTTGCGGCCAATGCCCGGTTGCGCGCGCGCCTGGCCGAGGCTGCCGCCGGCGCGGGCGTGCGGTTCGTCGCGCCGCCGCTGGCGCTGTGCACCGACAACGGCGCGATGATCGCCTGGGCGGGGATCGAGCGGCTCCGGGCCGGCGGGCGCGACGGCTGGGATCTGCCTGCCCGTCCGCGCTGGCCGCTCGATGCCCTGTCCGCGCCGCTTTACGGCGGCGGACGGCGCGGGGCCAAGGCATGAGCCTGACGGTCCTCGGCGGCGGCGCCTTCGGCACCGCGCTGGCCGTCGCGCTGGCCGTCCGCGGGCCGGTGGTTCTGGCTGCACGCGACCCCGCGCTGGCGGCGCGGCGCGAAAGCGTGCGGCTGCCGGGCGTGCGGCTGCCGGATGCGGTCACCGTTGCCGCTACAGTGCCGCCGGGCGACGGGCCTGTGCTGCTGGCGGTGCCGATGGCGACACTGCCCGGGGTTCTGGCCGACCGGATGGCGGCCCTCGACGGCCGGCCGCTGGTCGCCTGCGCCAAGGGCGTGGATCCCGCGACCCTGCGGGGACCCGCCGCGATCATCGCCGCCCTGCGCCCGGCCTCGCTGCCCGCCGTGCTGACCGGCCCCGCCTTCGCGGCCGACATCGCGGCAGGCAAGCCCACGGCGCTGACGCTTGCGTGCACGGATGCCGGGGCCGCGGCGGCGCTCCAGGCGGCGCTGGCCACGCCCGCCCTGCGGCTCTACCGCACAACCGACGTCGCCGGCGCCGAACTCGGCGGCGCGTTCAAGAACGTGATCGCGATCGCCGCCGGGATCGTCATCGGCGCGGGCCTCGGCGACAGCGCGCGGGCCGCGCTGGTGGCGCGGGGACACGGCGAGATGACGCGGCTTGCCGTGGCGCTCGGCGCGCGGGCCGAGACGCTCGCGGGCCTCTCGGGCCTCGGCGACCTCGTGCTGACCTGCACCTCGCCCCAGTCGCGGAACTTCCGCCACGGCCTGGCGCTCGGCTGCGGCAGCGCGCCGGAAGGGGGCACGGTCGAGGGGATCGCAACCGCGGCGGCGATGGTCACGCTCGGGGCAAGGCTTGACGTGCCCGTGCCGATTGCCGAACAGGTGGCGGCCGTGACCGCCGGCCGCCGGTCGGTGCCCGCTGCGGTCGCCGCACTGATGGCCCGGCCCCTGAGGGAGGAATGACATGCGCGTGGCGCTGATCTGCCGGGACCGGCCCGGCGCGCTTGCGGTCCGCAAGGCCAACCGGCAGGCGCATCTCGACTACATCGCGGCCTCGGGCGTGGTCGAGATGGCCGGGCCGCTGCTCGACGGCGGCGAGATGGCGGGCTCCCTCCTGATCCTCGACGTGCCCGACCTTGCGGCGGCCGAGGCCTGGGCGGCGGGCGACCCCTACGCGAAGGCGGGGCTGTTCGACAGCGTGACGATCCGCGAATGGCGGAAGGTGATCGGCTGATGCGCTACTGGCTGTTCAAGTCCGAGCCCGACGTCTGGTCGTGGGACATGCAGGTGGCCAGGGGCGCCGCGGGCGAGGAATGGTCGGGCGTGCGCAACTATCAGGCGCGCAACATGATGCGCGCGATGCAGGTCGGCGACCGGGGCTTCTTCTACCATTCCAACATCGGGAAGGAGATCGTCGGCATCGTCGAGGTGATCGTGCCCGCGCATCCCGACAGCACCGCCGACGACCCGAAGTGGGAGTGCGTGGACATCCGCGCCCTGATGCCCCTGCCCCGGCCGGTGACGCTGGCGGAATGCAAGACCGACCCGCGGCTGGCGGGCATGGCGCTGGTGACGAACTCGCGCCTGTCGGTGCAGCCCGTCTCGGCCGATGAATGGGCGGTGATCTGCGCGCTCGGCGGCCTTTCGCCCGAAGCGGGTTTCGCAGCATAGGCTGCGGCCCGACGGCGGGAGCGGCGCCGGGCATCCTGGCGGTGATCGCGGCCGGTCTCGCGGCCCGGGCGTCCGGCGCGTTCTGCGACATGGCCCGCGCGCGGCCGCGGATGGCCGCATCGGGCGTGCCCTGGCAGGACGGGCGCCCGGCCGGTGTCGGCGCTGCTGCCGGTCGGTCAGGCCGGGATCCTGCGGCATGTTCTGGCGATGGCGGAGAGCGACCGCGCGGGGAAGGCTGCGATGACGGGGGCGTCGGCCCGGTCGTCGCGCGCCACTCGATCGCCATGGCGAACCTCCACGCCGCGCGGCCGCTGACGCTGACCCTGATCGACGCGGGCGATGCGACTGCGGGCTGAACCATGGCGGCGTCGGTGCACGCGCTGGTCCGACCGGGCGCCCGGTTCCGCGGGCTCTCCGCAAGCTCGATGGGGGGTTCCGGCACCTCAGGGACGAACGGCGGAACCCCCCATCCTTCCCCGGCACCCTTCGCACCACGGAAGAACCGATGTGGTTCCGGCCGTCCTGGCCGGTCATCATCACCCTAGCCGCCGGGGCGGTGCAGGGCGAGCGCGGAATGCGCGGCATTCGATGCGAATGCCGCGCGCCCCGGTCAGGCGTAGACGCCTTCCTTTCCGAAATGCTTGACGAGCAGGTAATAGACGACTGCGCGATACTTGTTCCGCTCGGACTTGCCGTAGGTCTCGATCACCTCGGCGATCGCCGCGTCGAGTGCCGGGCCGTCGGCGAGGCCAAGCTTCTTCATCAGGAAGTTCTTCTTGACCCGCTCGAGTTCGGCCGGGTCGGAGGCCGCGACCGTCTCGCTGTCGGCGTTGTAGATCGAAGGGCCAAGGCCGATGGTCACCTTCGTCAGAAGGGCCATGTCCGGCTCGACCTTGCACTTCGTCCGCAACGCCTCGGCGTATCGGGCGATCAGTTCGTCACGCTTGCTCATCCGTTTTCCCGTCCACAACAGTTCCGGCGCCGGTCCCGAAGCGGCCACCGGCGTCGGGAAGGTTAACGGCGGCAACGGCGGCGCGCGACAGGAAATCGCGCGGTCAGGCCGAAAGCCGCAGCATCCACTGGTTGGCGACCAGGCGCAGCTGCGCCCACGGCCCGAGGTTGGCCGCCAGCGCCTCGACCGCCCGCCTGACCGGCGCGCCGCAGGCCTCGGCCTGCCAGTTGAAATCGTCGCCCGCGATGATCCCGACCGGCTTCACCTTGCGCCGGCACAGGGCCAGATCGTTGCCGATGAAGGGGTCGTTGTGGTTGCCGTCCACATAGACCCAGTCGAAATGCGCATCTGGAAAGGCCGCCAGCGCCGCCTCGGACGTGGCGCGGTGCACCGTCACGCGCGGATCGGCGGCGAAGCGCGCGACCACGTCGCGATACATCGGCCCATCGCGTGTTCGTTCTTCTTCTTGCCGAAGCCGGTATTGCCGAACTCGGGCTGATAGAGCCACGGATCGATCAGGTGCAGCGCCGCCGGTTTGGTGATGGCGAGGATCCTCTCGCTGAACCGCCCCTGCCAGACGCCGATCTCGGCCACGACGCCGCCCTTCGGCATCCGCGCCTGCAGGCGTTCGCGCGCCCGTCCGCGTTTCGACTTCGCGGGGTCCGCCGCCCCGCCTTCGTTCGTGTCGATCATCCCCTGCCCTTGCCCGCGCCGGTCTGCGGCCGGATCGCCCGAACAAACCAAACGGGGCGCCGGCCCGTCAGGCCAGCGCCGCCGTTGCGCCCCTCCGCCCGCGTGGCGGGCGCGCCACGTCAGTAGCGGTAGTGTTCCGGCTTGAACGGGCCTTCGGGCGAGACGCCGATATAGGCGGCCTGATCCGCGGACAGTTTGGTCAGCTTCGCGCCGATCCGGGCCAGGTGCAGGCGGGCCACCTTCTCGTCGAGGTGCTTGGGCAGGATGTAGACGCCGGGCTTGTAGTCCCGGCCCTTCGTCCACAGCTCGATCTGCGCCAGAACCTGGTTGGTGAACGACGCCGACATCACGAAGGACGGGTGCCCGGTCGCGTTGCCGAGGTTCAGCAGGCGCCCCTCGGACAGGAGGATGATCCGGTTGCCCGAGGGCATCTCGATCATGTCCACCTGGTCCTTAATGTTCGTCCACTTGTGGTTGCGCAGGGCGGCAACCTGGATTTCGTTGTCGAAATGGCCGATATTGCCGACGATCGCCATGTCCTTCATCGCGCGCATGTGCTCGATGCGGATCACGTCCTTGTTGCCGGTCGTGGTGATGAAGATGTCGGCTGTCGCCACCTCGTCCTCGAGCAGCGTCACCTCGTAGCCGTCCATTGCCGCCTGCAGGGCACAGATCGGATCGACTTCCGTGACCTTCACCCGCGCGCCCGCGCCGCGCAGGCTGGCAGCCGACCCCTTGCCCACGTCGCCATAGCCGCAGACCACCGCGACCTTGCCCGCCATCATCGTGTCGGTCGCGCGGCGGATGCCGTCCACCAGTGATTCCTTGCAGCCGTACTTGTTGTCGAACTTCGACTTCGTCACGCTGTCGTTCACGTTGATCGCAGGGAAGGGCAGCAGGCCCTTCTTGTGCAGGTCATAGAGGCGATGGACGCCTGTCGTCGTTTCCTCGCTGACGCCGCGGATTTCGGCGCGCTGCTTCGTGAACCAGCCGGGCGACGCTGCAAGCCGCTTCCTGATCTGGTCGAAGAGGCACACCTCCTCCTCGCTCTGCGGCACCGCGATCAGGTCGGTCTCGCCCGCCTCGACCCGCGCGCCCAGGAGGATGTAGAGCGTGGCATCCCCGCCGTCGTCGAGGATCATGTTGCAGGTGCCGCCTTCGCCGCCGAACTGGAAGATGCGGTCGGTGAAGGCCCAGTATTCCGCCAGCGTCTCGCCCTTGTGGGCGAACACGGGAACGCCGGCCTCGGCGATCGCCGCCGCGGCGTGGTCCTGGGTCGAGAAGATGTTGCACGACGCCCAGCGGACCTCGGCGCCGAGGTGCACCAGCGTCTCGATCAGCACCGCCGTCTGGATCGTCATGTGCAGGCTGCCGGCGATGCGCGCGCCCTTCAGCGGCTTCGTCTCGCCGTATTCCGCGCGCAGCGCCATCAGGCCCGGCATCTCGGTTTCGGCAATCATGATCTCCTTGCGGCCGAAGGCGGCAAGGCCGGGGTCCTTCACGGCAAAATCGCGCGGCATGGGCAATCCTCTGTCCTGTCGGGGCGCAGATAGCACCGATGCACCCCCGCGGCAACGACGGCGCGCCTCAGGGCAGGACGGTCGGCGGCGGCGGCGGTTCGTCCTTCGGGCGGACCGGCGTCGGGCCGAGCGAAAAGCTGTTGAACACGAAATCGGGCGCGAAGCTGCGGCCGGCCGGATCGACGGTGACATTGGTCAGGTTCACCTTCCCCCGACCGTCACGGTCGCGCTGGCCCACCGCCAGAACGCCGGCCAGCGCCGGCCGACCAGCCACATGTCGGGCTGCCCGTGGATCGTGAAGCGGCCGGGCGGTGCGGCGGGCGCTGAGGCCGGATCGCCCGCCATGTCGCAGGCCGTCCAGTCCGCCTCCCAGTTGTCGCGGATGCCGGCCCAGAGGCAGACGTGATGCGCCGCCCCGATGCGGAAGGATCGCACCAGCGGGTGCGCGAACGACAGGGCGACGTTGTCCTTCTCGGCGCAGAGGACGGGTTCGCTCTGGTTCGCCGCGGTCACCGCCAGCCCGTCGAGCGAGGCGGCAGCAGCCGGCGGGCCAAGGACCGCGGCCGCGAGCGATGCGGCACCGACGCGGGGCAAGCATATCGTCGATCTCCGGTCGGGGGTCAGCGGGCGGCGCGGACCCACGCGGCAAGGGCGTCGCGGTCGGCCTGGTCGAGGACGATCTGCCCGCCGGGGGGCATGGCGCGGCTTACGGCGGCCTGCAGGTAGATCGCGCGGGCGTGGCGGGCGACGTCGGCATCGGTTTCCAGGACCACGCCCTTCGGCGGCGCGGCGAGGCCGGGCCACAGCGGCTCGGCCGCATGGCACATCGAACAGTGCGCGGTCACGATGGACACCGCATCCTCGAACCCCGGCGCGGCGGCGAAGCGTTCGGCACCGGGCGGCAGTGCCGCCGCCGCGGCCGCGCCCTCGCGCGGGCCGAGCGTGGACAGCCAGACGATGGCGACGAAGATCGCCGCGGTCGCCCCCCAGGTCCACCAGGGCATCCCCTTGCGGGCGTGCATCGTGTTGAAGAAGTGCCGGATGGTGACGCCCATCAGGAACACGAGGCTGGCGATCAGCCAGTTCCAGTCGCTGGCGAAGGCGAGCGGATAGTGCCCCGACAGCATCAGGAACACGACCGGCAGCGTCAGGTAGTTGTTGTGGGTCGACCGCAACTTCGCGATCCTGCCGTATTTCGGGTCCGGGGTGCGGCCTGCCCTCAGGTCGGCAACCACGATCTTCTGGTTCGGGATGATGACCAGAAAGACGTTCGCCGTCATGATCGTGGCCGTGAGCGCGCCGAGGTGCAGAAGCGCCGCCCGGCCCGAAAACACCTGCGTGTAGAACAGCGCCATTACAACGATGACGGCGAAGAGGACCAGCATCATCGCTGTGGGCCGGTCGCCGAGGGGCGACCGGCACAGCGCGTCGTAGGCGAGCCACCCGACCGCCAGCGACGCGGCCGAGATGGCGACGGCCGCCCAGACCGGCAGGTCTCGCACCGCAAGGTCGATCAGGTAGAGGTCCGCCCCCCACCAGTAGACCACCGCAAGCAGGGCGAAGCCGGACAGCCAGGTCGCATAGCTTTCCCACTTGAACCACGTCAGGTGCTCGGGCAGCGCGGCGGGGGCCACGAGATATTTCTCGATGTGGTAGAAGCCGCCGCCGTGGACCTGCCATTCGTCGCCGTCCGCGCCGCTTGCGGGTTTCGGCGTCCGCCGCAGGCCGAGGTCGAGCGCGATGAAGTAGAACGAACTGCCGATCCAGGCGATCGCGGCGACGACGTGCAGCCAGCGCACCGCGAATTCGACCCAGTGGTGCAGGATGTCGGGGTCGGTCATCGGGCCCTCCGGCTGGCGCGGGGCGCATCGGAACAGCGGATGCCGCAGCGCGTCAAGGGCGCGGCCGGCGTTCTGCCGCCGCGCCGGCGCGGCGTCAGCTTCCCCGGTAGGTCGCGTAGCCATAGGGCGACAGCAGCAGCGGCACATGGTAGTGCTGCCCCGCCCGCACCCCGAACCGGATCGGGATCTCGTCGAGGAAGGCGATGCCGTCGTCCGTCAGCCCCGCCGCGCGCAGGTAGTCGCCCGCGCCGAACGTGAGTTCGTAGGTGCCGGCGGCGCAGCGCTCGCCGGCCAGCAGGGGCGAATCGGTGCGGCCGTCGGCATTCGTCAAAGCCTCGGCCAGCCGCACCCGCGCTGCGCCCTCGATCCGGTCGAGCACGATCCTCACCCCCGCGGCCGGGCAGCCCCGCGCGGTATCCAGAACATGCGTCGTCAGCCGTCCGGCCATTGCGCCCCCCGTCATCGCCGTCGCCCCGTCGATCCTGTCAGATGCCGCGGCCCGAGGCGAGGGGGTGAAGGGGGCGGACGGGACGGGGCAGCGCGGCGCGGACCGGCCGCGCAGCCGTCGCCCGACCGTTCCGCACCCCCTCGACGCGCGGGCCGGGGCGGCGTATCGCAGCGGCGGTGACGGCGGGGGCACGGCGATGGCGGACATGCGCGAATGGGTTCTGACGATCAGCTGCGCCGACCGGCCGGGGATCGTGGCGGCGGTTGCCGGGCGGCTGGCGGACGCGGGCGCCAACATCTCGGACTCCGCGCAGTACTGGGACCGGGGATCGAACCGCTTCTTCCTGCGGATCGCCTTCCTGATGCCGGCGGCTGTCGAGGGCGCCACGGTCGAGG
Source organism: uncultured Paracoccaceae bacterium (assembly GCA_938028765.1). Taxonomy (GTDB): domain Bacteria; phylum Pseudomonadota; class Alphaproteobacteria; order Rhodobacterales; family Rhodobacteraceae; genus CALIZF01. The sequence goes on along the minus strand of CALIZF010000067.1, from coordinate 9,191 downwards.
CGGCGCTCGCCCCCGTGGTCGCGCGGTTCGACATGGCCCACCGGCTGGCCGACCTCGGCCGGCGGCCGCGCATCCTGATCATGGTATCGCGGTTCGACCACGCGCTCCTCCATCTTCTCTATCAGATCCGGGTGGGCTGGCTGAACGCCGAGGTGGCCGCGATCGTGTCGAACCACGAGGACAGCCGCGCCACGGCCGAGGCCGCAGGCATCCCCTACCACGTCCTGCCGGTGACGAAGGACACCAAGGCCGCGCAGGAGGAACGACTGATGGCGCTGATCGCGTCGACCGGGGCCGAACTGGTCGTGCTGGCGCGCTACATGCAGGTGCTGTCGGACGATCTCGCCGCGCGCCTCGCGGGCCGGGTCATCAACATCCATCATTCCTTCCTGCCGTCGTTCAAGGGTGCCAAGCCCTATCACCAGGCCTGGGAACGTGGGGTGAAGCTGATCGGCGCGACGGCGCACTATGTGACCGGCGACCTCGACGAAGGCCCCATCATCGAACAGGAGACGGAACGGGTCAGCCACGCCCTGACCGCCGAGGATTTCGTGGCGACGGGCCGCGACATCGAAAGCCGGGTGCTGGCCCGCGCGGTCAAGTTGCACCTCGAGGCGCGCGTGTTCCTGAACGGCAACCGGACGGTCGTGTTCAGCCGCTGACGGGGGGCCTGCCCCCGTCCCCGCTGCCGCGGGGACTCCCCCGGAGTATTTGGGACAAGATGAAGTCAGCCGGCGATGAGCGTGCGGCCGTCGTGCCCGGCGATTCGCACCTGCAGAAGCGTGCCGGGCGTCGCCTCGGCCGGCAGACGGACCGGCGTGAAGTCGGGTGCGCGGGCGACCCCGCCCGCCTCGGCCAGCACCGGAAGGCAGCGGCCCGCCTGGGCGTCGAGGTGGCGGGCGAGCGCCGCCGCCCCGGCCGCGCGCAGCCGCGCCGCCCGGTTGCGCACCGTCTCGACCGGCACCGGCGGCATCCGCGCGGCCGGCGTACCGGGGCGCGCACTGAAGGGAAAGACGTGCAGGAACGCGATCCCGCAGGCCGCGACAAGGCTTTCGCTCTGGGCGTGGTGATCCTCGGTCTCGGTCGGGAAGCCGGCGATCAGGTCGGCGCCGAAGGCGATGTCGGGGCGCAGCCGACGGGCCGTCTCGCAGAAGCGGATCGCGTCGGCGCGGCTGTGGCGGCGCTTCATCCGCTTCAGGATCAGGTCCGCCCCGTGCTGCAGCGACAGATGGAGGTAGGGCATCAGCCGGTCCTCTTCGGCCAGCGCGGCCAGCAGCGCAGGGTCGGCCTCGAGCGCGTCGATCGAGCTGAGCCGCAGCCGGGGCAGCGCCGGCACCGCGCGCAGGATCGCCCGCACGAGGTCGCCCAGACGGGGCTGCCCCGGCAGGTCGGCCCCCCAAGACGTAAGGTCAACGCCGGTCAGCACGACCTCGGCGTGCCCGGCGTCCGCAAGGCGCGCGATCCGGTCCACGACCATGCCCGCCGGGACGGACCGCGAGGGGCCGCGGCCATAGGGAATGATGCAGAAGGTGCAGCGGTGATCGCAGCCGTTCTGCACCTGGACAATCGCGCGGGCGCGCGCGGATTGCCCCTGCATGACCGGTGCGGCGGGTGCGCGCTGCGCCATGATGTCAGCGACCGCAACCCGTCCGGCCGTGCCGGACGCCAGCGCAGACCAGGCTGCCGGATCGGCCTTCTCGAGGTTCCCGATCACCCGGTCCACCTCGGGCATGGCCGCGAAGGTGCCCGGTTCGACCTGTGCGGCGCAGCCGGTGACGATCAGCGCGGCACCGGGGTTTTCGCGCCGCAGGCGGCGGATGTCCTGCCGGGCCTGGCGGACTGCCTCGGTGGTGACCGCACAGGTGTTGACCACGACGGCGGGGCCGAGGCCCGCATCGGCTGCAAGCTGCCGCATCGTCTCGGTCTCGGCGGCGTTGAGCCGGCAACCGAGGGTGTGGAAGACGGGCGCGCTCACGCCTCGGCCCCTGCCGCAGCGGCTTCGAGGAAGTCGGCCGTCAGCCGGCCGTCGAACACATGCACCGTCGGCCCCTCCAGCCAGACCCCGTCGGCGCGCCAGTGCACCGCCAGCCGCCCGCCGTCCACGATCACCGCGACGCGCCGCCCGGTCAGCCCCCGCCGCGCCGCCGCCACGGCTGCCGCGCAGGCGCAGGATCCCGAGGCCAGCGTCACGCCCGTGCCGCGTTCCCAGATCCGCAGGCGGATGGTGCCGGGGTCGATCACCTGGACCACCTCGACATTGGTGCGGTCGGGGAACAGGGGGTGGTGCTCCATCGCCGCGCCGAAGGCGGGCAGATCGATCGCTTCGGCATCGGGGACGAAGAAGGTCGCGTGCGGGTTGCCCATCCCGGTCGCCACGGGATCGCCCGCGATCTGCAGGTGCAGCGTGTCCATCGCGGCGGACAGCGGAACATCCTGCCAGTCGAGCAGCGGGGCGCCCATGTTCACGCGGGTCAGACCGCCGCCCGCGTCCTCGGCCGCGAGGATGCCCCGCCCTGTGCGCAGCGCAAGGCGCGACAGCCCGCCCTCGTCCATCAGATACCGCGCGATGCAGCGGGTGGCATTGCCGCAGGCGGCCGATTCCGACCCGTCGGCGTTCAGGAACACGAGGCGCGCCGCGACCTCGGGGTCGGGTTCGATCACCGCGAGCTGGTCGAAGCCGACACCGCGGTGCCGGTCGGCCAGCGCGCGCGCCAGCGCCGGCGTGACCGGCGGCCCGCCGCGACGGCGGTCGATCACGACGAAGTCGTTGCCGGCCCCGTGCATCTTCATGAACGGCAGGCCGCTGGCGGCGCGCGTTTCCATGCCCGGGCCTATACCGGTCGCGGCGGCGGAAGGCCAGCGCTGCGGCGGAGCGTCCGGCGCGCGCGAAAGCACCTTGACCCCCGCCGCGCGAACCCGTATCGCCGCGCACGGGTTGCGGCGGCGCAGGCGCCGACGGATCCGGTCCGGTGCGGGCGGGTAGCTCAGTTGGTTAGAGCACGTGACTTTTAATCATGGGGTCGGGGGTTCGAATCCCCCCCCGCTCACCACCGGAACCCTCGCGATCCTTCAGGGCTGTCAGACCCATTTGGCCAGAGGCGGCAGGCTCATCAGCACGGCGTTGGCGTCGTGCCCGGTCTCGAGCCCGAACTTCGTGCCCCGGTCGTAGACGAGGTTGTATTCCGCATAAAGTCCGCGGTGCACCAGCTGCGCGTCCTTCTCGGCCTCGCCCCAGGGCATCGACCGGCGGCGTTCGACCAGCGGCACGAAGGCCGGCAGGAAGGCCTCGCCCACGGCGCGGGTGAAGGCGAAATCCGCCTCCCAGTCGCCGGTGTTGAGGTCGTCGTAGAAGATGCCGCCCACCCCGCGCGCCCGGCCCCGGTGCGGGATGAAGAAATACTCGTCGGCCCAGGCCTTGAAGCGGTCGTAGTAGCCGGGGTCGTGCGGCGCGCAGGCGGCGCGCAGGACGGCGTGGAAATGGTTCGTATCCTCGGGATATTCGAGGCAGGGGTTGAGGTCGGTCCCGCCGCCGAACCACCAGGCGCGCGGCGTCCAGAACATCCGGGTGTTCAGGTGGACCGCGGGCACATGAGGGTTCTGCATGTGCGCGACAAGGCTGATCCCGCTGGCCCAGAAACGCGGATCCTCGGCCATGCCGGGCACGCCGCGCGCCGCCATCGCCTTCTGCGCCCGCTCGCCCAGCGTGCCGTGCACGGTCGAGACGTTGACCCCCACCTTCTCGAATACCCGCCCGCCGCGCATGACGCTCATCAGGCCGCCGCCCGCATCCTCGCCCGCCGCACCCTGCCGACGGGTCGCAGTCACGTCGAAGCGGCCGGGGGCGCCGTCGCCCGACGTCGCATCCTCGAGCGCCTCGAACGCGGTCACGATACGGTCGCGCAGGCTGCGGAACCACGCGGCGGCGCGGGCCTTGCGGGCGTCGAACTGGTCGGTCATCGGCTGTTCCCTTGCGGTGCCCTGTCAGGCTAGCATGACAGGAGCGGCGCCGTCACGGGGCGCCGTCAGAAGGATCGACGCATGAACCGCATCCGCCCGCGCCCCCGGTTGCCCGCCCGTCCAGCCGCAGCCCTCGCGGTCGCCGCGACAGTCCTCGCCGCCTGCGCCACCCCGCAGGAGGCCTGCATCGCCGAGGCCACGCGCGAGCTGCGCACCCTCGACCGCCTGATCGCCGAGACCGAACGCACCATCGCCCGCGGCTACGCCCTCGACCGGGTCGAGACGGTCGAGCCGCAGTGGCTGCCTTGCCGGGACCGGCCGCGGGTGATCACCCGGCCAGACGGCACGCAAATCGTGGTGGACGGAGAGGTCTATTACTGCTGGCGCAGCGTCGCGGTGACGAAGGAACGCCCCCGCGCCATCGACATCGCGGCCGAGCGGCGCATCCTCGCCTCGACGAGGGCCGAGCGCGCGCGCAAGGCGCGCGAGGTCGAGCGCGCGGTCGCCGCCTGCCGGGCCCGCTACCCAGAATAGCACCGCAAGGCCAGCCGGCCCGCCCGAGCGGCCCTTTGCCCTTCACCTTGTCCGAAATACTCTGCGGGGGTCCGGGGGCGCAAAGCCCCCGGCTGCCGCCGCCGGGCTGCCCGTCAGTGCGCCGGCGCGCAGGCCGGATCGATCAGGGTCCGCCCGCCGTCCACGGTCACGATCTGTCCGGTCAGGAAGCCGGCCGCGTCCGAGGCCAGGAACTGCACCGCCTCGGCCAGTTCCGACGGCGCGGCGATTCGGCCCATCGGGGTGTGGCCGAGGATCTCGGCCCGCATCTCGCCCTTCTCCTTCAGGCGGGCCTGCAGGCTTGCGCTCATCACGCTGCCAAAGGCGACGGCGTTGACGCGGATCCGCCTTGGCGCCAGCGCCACCGCCAGCGACCGGGTCATCTGGTCCAGCGCCGCGCAGGATACCGAATAGGCCAGCAGTTCCGGCTGCGTCCGCCGCGCGGCGATGGACGAGATGTTGACGATCGCCCCCGCCTGCCCGCTGCCGCCGCCCTCGCCCTCGCGCGCGGCCTGCGCGATCATGCGGCGCGCGACCTGCTGGCTGAGCCGCAGCGATGTCAGCAGGTTGTGCTGCAGCATCTCTTCCATCGCGTCGTCGCCCTGCCCCAGCGGGTCGGACAGCGCGATGGCGCGGCTGGCGTTCACGAGGATATCGACCCGGTCGAAGGCATCGATGGTGGCGGCGATCAGGTTCGTCACCGTCAGCTTCTCGCGCAGGTCGCCGCCGAAGATCCGCAGCGGGCCGTCGGCGCGCGCCTCCTCGCCCAGTTCGTCGTCCAGCGCCTCTTCGTCCACGTCGGCGCACATCACATTGGCGCCGCGGTCCACGAAGTGCCGGGCGATGGCGCGGCCGATGCCATGCGCGGCGCCGGTGACGATGGCGGTCTTGCCGGTGATCGAGAAGGACATCGGGCTGGCCCTAGTGCTGGCGTTGGGGCGGGGCGGGCCAGGCGGCCCGCCACAGCGCGAAGGACGCATCGCCCCCGACCCGGGCGACCTCGCGGAACGACTGGTCGAGCACGGGGCGATACGGCAGGTGCCGGTTGCCCACAAGCCACAGCGCGCCCTCGCGCGACAGAAGCCGGGCGGCCGCGCGGATGAAGGCCGCGCCAAGCGCGGGATCCGCCGCGCGGCCGGCGTGGAACGGCGGATTGCAGACGACGGTATCGACCGGGCGCGGCAGGCGGAACCGCGTCGCGTCGGCCCAGTGGAACTCTGCGCGCGGATCGGCGAGGTTCTGGCGGGCGCAGTCGAGCGCCTCAGCCTCGGCCTCGACGAGGTGCAGCGCGGTCACGCCGGCGCGCGCCAGCACGGCGCGGGCGAGATACCCCCAGCCCGCTCCAAGATCGACCACGACCGGGCCCAGGGTCGCGGGCAAGGCGTCGGCCAGCAACGCCGACCCGCGGTCGGCCCCGGCGGACGAAAAGAGGCCCGGCAGCGTGACGAAACCCTCGGGCGTCCGCTGCGGGCGCGCCGCCCAGTCGCCCAGGCCCGCGCCGGCGGCGAAGGCCGCGGTCCGGCCGTGCGCCTTCGACGAGACCGGGCCGAGGCTGATCCCCCGCGCCGCCAGCGCCTTCAGCACCGATTCCACCCCGTCGGTGCGGGCGCCATCGACGATCACCGGCCCGCCGGGCTGCGTCGCCGCGTCGGCCTCGCTCAGCATCGCCGCGGCCAGCGAACGGGCGCGGGGCAGGCAGACGACCGTCGCCGCGACGCCCGCCGGCACGCGGCGATGGACCGGCAGGCCCCGTGCAGCGAAATGATCGTGATCCGGGCGAAAGCCGGTCACGACATCAAGCCGCGCGGCGGGCAGCGCCGACAGGTCGTCGCCCGCGGCCGGACGCATCACGGCGATGCGTCCCGACGCCGGCAGTGCGACGACGCCGGATGCCAGCGCGTGGGCGAGCCTGACCGAGCGCATGGGCGGGCCGGATCCGGCCCTATTCCTTTTCCATCGTGCACTGCAGCGGATGCTGATGGCGCCGGGCGAAATCCATGACCTGCGCCACCTTGGTTTCCGCCACCTCGAAGGAGAACACGCCCACCACGGCCAGCCCCTTCTTGTGCACCGTCAGCATCAGCTCGAACGCCTGGGCGTGGCTGAGGCCGAAGAACCGTTCCAGGACATGGACAACGAACTCCATCGGCGTGTAGTCGTCGTTCAGAAGCAGCACCTTGTAAAGCGGGGGGCGCTGCGTCCTCGTGCGGGTCTTGGTGACTACGCCCGTCTCGTTCCCGGTGCCGTCCTTCCGGTCGGTCATCGCAAGCGGCGTGTTGGTCACGGGGGGAACCTTTCGGTCGGAACGGGTCGATCGGCTGGCCTCGGAGAACACGTCGAGTATATAGCGAGGGGTGGCCTCAGGAAAAGGCCCCCGGGGGCGCGGGATGCGTGCAATCACCACGGTCGGCCTCGATGCCGACGACACGCTCTGGCAGAACGAAACGCTGTTCCGGACGACGCGGGCGCGGTTCGCCGCCCTCCTGGCCGACCATGCCGACCCCGACCATCTGAACGAACGCCTGGCGGCGGCCGAACTGCGGAACCTTGCGCAGTACGGCTACGGCGTGAAGGGGTTCACCCTGTCGATGATCGAGACCGCGGTCGAGGTCACCGGGGGCGGCGTGCCGGGGACCGTCATCGCCGACATTCTGGCGGCAGGGCGCGACATGCTCGCCAGCCCGGTCGAGCTGTTGTCGGGGGCAGAGGCGGCGGTCGCCGCGCTGGCGGGGCGGTATCGCCTCGTCCTGATCACAAAGGGCGACCTGATCCATCAGGAGACCAAGCTTGCGCAGTCCGGCCTTGGCGATCTCTTCCACGCGGTCGAGATCGTGTCCGAAAAGACGCCCGCGACCTATGCCGCGGCGTTCGCGCGCCACGGCGACGGTGCGGCCCGGGCGCTGATGGTCGGAAACTCGATCCGGTCGGACGTGCTGCCGGCGCTGGTCGCCGGCGGCTGGGCGGCGCATGTGCCCCACGCGCTGACCTGGACGCACGAACAGGCCGACCTGCCCGAGGGACATCCGCGCTTCCGCGCCCTGCCCGACCTCGCTGCGCTGCCGTCGCTGGTCGAGGCGATTGCGGCTGGCTAGGCGCCGGTGCGCTTGTGCCGGCGACGCGCGCCGCCGCAAGATCTGGATCGGAGCCGGGCTCAGGATCGCGACACCTGCGACACAACCTGAGGAAAAGCCGGGAACCTGCAGGATTTGCTGTTTTTTCGCGCCTGCGCTTCTGTTAGCGTCCGGACGCGTACCCGGCGAAAGACCGGGCAGCGAAGGCAGGACGCGCCCGGTCCCGGGCGCAGGCAGGCAAGGGTGACCGGCGTGGCAGGACGTTCGGGGCGCACGGCCCGTTGGGTGGCATGGCTGCTGGCCGCGCTGCTGTATCTGGCCTTAGCGCCGGTTGCGGCGCTGGCCGTTCCCTTCGCGGCGATTGTGATGGATGCCCGCACCGGGCAGGTGCTTTACGCGCAGAATGCGGATGCGCGGCTGCATCCGGCGTCGCTGACCAAGATGATGACGCTTTACATCGCGTTCGACGCGATCCGCCGGGGCGAGATCGGGATGGACACGATGGTGACGGTGTCGGCCAAGGCCGCAGCCGAGCCGCCCTCGCGCCTGGGCCTGCGCGCGGGCCAGCGCATCTCGATGCGCCACCTGATCCGCGCCGCGGCGATCAAGTCGGCCAACGACGCCGCGACCGCGATCGGCGAGGCGATCGCGGGCAGCGAGGCCGCCTTCGCCCGCCGGATGACCGCGACCGCGCGCGCGCTCGGCATGACAGGCTCGACCTTCCGCAACGCGCACGGCCTGACCGCGCCGGGGCACCTTTCGACCGCGCGCGACATGACGATTCTCGGGCGGCGGCTGATCTACGACTTTCCCGACCACTACGCGCTGTTCTCGCGCACGACGATCGATGCGGGCGTGGCGCAGGTCAGCAATACCAACCGCCGGTTCCTCGACAGCTACCGCGGCGCGGACGGGATCAAGACCGGCTACACCAGCGCGGCGGGGTTCAACCTCACGGCTTCGGCCGAGCGGGGGGGCAAGCGGATCGTCGCCACCGTGTTCGGCGGCACCTCGACTGCGCAGCGCAACGCCAAGATGGCCGAGCTGATGGACCTCGGGTTCGGCAGCGCGCCGGCGAACGTCGCCACCCGCCGGCCTGCGCCGGTGGAGCTGCCGCGCACGCCGCCGGCACCGCCCGCCGCGGCCGCGGCGGTGGCCGAGGCACCGCGCGCCAGCGCCAAGACCATCCGGCTTGTGATGGCGCCCGCGCGGTCGCCCCGCCCGGTGCGCCGGCCGGACGCGACCCGGGCAACGGACCTGCCCTTCGCGCTTGTGGCCGACGCGGCCGATGCAGTGCAGACCGCCATCGACGCCGAGCTGCGCGACGCGCTGGCGGCCCCGGCGGCCGAGACCGCAAGCAGGACCGCGGCTGCGGCCGCACCCGCGGCGGCGGCGTCACCGCGGCCGCGCCCGGCGCCCGCGACGCGCGACGATGCGCTGACCGATGCCGTGACCGAAGCGGTCGCCGCCGCGACCGACACGGCGGCGCCGCCCCCCGCGGATGAGCCCGAAACGGCACCGGCTCCGCCCCCTGCGGTTGCTGTCGCCGAAGCACCGACGGCCGCGCCGGCGCCGCCCGCGCGCCCTACCGCGCCGCAGGGCGCGACGGCT
>CALIZF010000066.1 GCA_938028765.1 uncultured Paracoccaceae bacterium | reverse complement strand
CCGGGTCAGGAATGTGTCAGACGGGCGATCTCTTCCTTCAGCTTCAGCTTCTGCTTCTTCAATTCCGCGATCCGCAACGCATCCGAAGCGGGGCTCCGTTGTTCTTGGTCCACGAGGCTCGACAGGGTTTCGTGCTTGCGGCGGAGTTCCTGCAGGTGCGCGGCGATGGTCATGGACGTCTCCTGTCTTGGTGTGGTCCGTGTAACAAGAAGATCACGGAACCCGAGTCGTGTCACGCAAACTGCGCCTGTGCGCCGACGCAGGGTTGCGGAAAATTCAACCGAAGGCCGCGATCGCCGCCCCGTGGCGCAGGATCGCCGTCGCCTCGGGCGTGTGGTCGTCGAAGTCGCCCCGATGGACGGCGCCCGCGTGCAGCGCAAGCGGCGCCAGCAGCCGGAACGCGCCGCGCCCGCCCTTGCGCGCCCGCAGGATGACCCGCCCTGCCGGACGCCCGGCGCGCGGGGCGACCGGCAGGACGGCAGCCGATCCGATCGTGGCGGGCAGGGCGGCCAGCAGGTGCGGCAGGCGGTCGGCTGCCTGGATCGCCACCAGCCAGCCGCCGGGGGCCAGCCGCCGGGCCGCCGCCGTCAGCCAGGCGGCCAGCGGCGTCGCCTCGCGCAGTGCCGCCTCGCGCCCCGGATCGCGCGCCGGGGTGCCGCCGCCGGCGCCGAAATACGGGGGGTTCATCAGCACGATGTCGAAGGCGCGGCGCAGGGCGGCGGGCGGCGCGACGAGGTCGCCCGTCCAGACCTCTGCCGGAATGGCGTTGCGGTCGGCATTGCGGCGGGCGAGGTCGGCGTAGGCCGGCTGCACCTCGAGCCCTGCCAGCGCGACGCCCGGCACCCGGACGGCAAGACACAGACCCGCGGCGAAGGCGCCGCAGCCGAGGTCGAGCACGCGCGCGCCCGGCACTGCCGGCGCTGCGGCCGCCAGCAGCACGGGATCGGCGGCCGCGCGGTATCCCGTCCGCGGCTGCCAGAGCCGCAGCCGACCCCCGAGAAACGCATCGTCGGTCAGCTCGGCGTCGGCGAAGGTCACGCGACCGTCTCGATGCCGTTGTCGGCAAGGATCGCGCGGGCGCGGAGATGATCGCACGGCCGCACCATCAGCCGCCGCGGCAATATGCCGATCGACCCTTCCAGCACGCTCATGTGGACGTCGAGGGCGAAGGTCTCTATATCCTCGCCGCGAAGCAGGGCTTCGGCGAAGGCGATCACGGTCGGGTCGGTGGTGCGCAGAAGTTCCGTCATTTCACGGGTGTAACCGGCACGCGGGCGGCGTGTCGAGACGCGGGGGTAGGGCATGGGCCTCGACGACGGCGCACGCAGCCCGCACGACCGGCTGGCCCGGGCGCTGTCGGACGACATGGCGGCGGTCAACGCGCTGATCCGGGCGCGGATGAGCAGCGAACACGCCCCCCGCATCCCCGAGGTGACCGCCCATCTGGTCGAGGCCGGCGGCAAGCGTCTGCGCCCCCTCCTGACGCTGGCTGCCGCACGGCTGTGCGGCTATCGCGGCGACCATCACATCCGCCTGGCCGCGACGGTGGAGTTCATCCACACCGCCACGCTCCTGCACGACGACGTGGTGGACGAAAGCCATCGCCGGCGCGGGCGGCCGACGGCGAACCTGCTGTGGGACAACAAGAGTTCTGTCCTTGTCGGCGACTACCTGTTCGCCCGGTCGTTCCAGCTCATGACCGAGACGGGCAGCATGGCCGTGCTGTCGATCCTGTCCGACGCCGCCGCGATGATCGCCGAAGGCGAGGTGCTGCAGCTCACTGCGGCGCAGAACCTTTCGACCGGCGAAGAGACCTATCTGCGCGTCGTGCGGGGCAAGACCGCCGCGCTCTTCGCCGCAGCGGCCGAGGTGGGGGGCGTGATCGCGGGCGCGCCCGCGGCGCAGGTGGCGGCGCTGCGCACCTACGGAGACGCCCTCGGCATCGCGTTCCAGATGGTGGACGATCTACTCGACTACGGCGGCACGTCCGAGACCATCGGCAAGAACACCGGCGACGACTTCCGCGAACGCAAGGTGACGCTGCCGGTGATCCGCGCGCTGGCCCGTGCCGATGTCGACGAACGCGCCTTCTGGGTCCGGGTGATCGAGAAGGGACAGCAGACCGAGGGCGATTTCGTCGCGGCGCGCGCGCTGATGGTGCGCCACGGCGCGCTGGAGGCGACGCGCGCGGCCGCGCTGCACTGGTCGGACACCGCGCGTGCCGCGCTGGCCGACCTTCCCGACGATCCCCTGCGCGGGATGCTGGACGACCTCGCTGGCTTCGTGGTGGCGCGGGTCGCCTGACCCGTCTCAGCCGCGCGGCGCCGCGGCCCGGCGCAGCCGGTCATTGACCGCACGGCCAAGGCCCGTGTCCGGCACGGGTGCCACGGCGATGGTGCCGTCCGCCCCCGCCGCCCGGTCGGCCGCGCGCAGGAGCGCAAACAGCCGCGCCGCTGCCTGCGCGACATCGCCCGCGGGCGACAGGTTCAGCCCCTCGGGCCCCGGGTCCGGTCCGGGGCCGAAGCCGATCCAGACCTCGCCCGGCCGCGGCGCCTCGGCATCGAGACGCAGCCGCGCCCGCGGGGCATAATGCGACGCCAGTTGCCCCGGCGCGGTGATGCCCGTGCCCGCCCCCGCAAGCGGCGCGCCCAGGACCGCCTCCACCGCTTCGGCCGCGATCCCGCCGGGGCGCAGCAGCCGCGGCGGGCCGTCCGCCAGGCCGATGATGGTCGATTCGACCCCGACCGGACAGGGGCCGGCATCGACGACCGCCGCGATGCGGCCCCCGAGCCCCTCCAGCACATGCGCCGCCGTCGTGGGGCTGACGCCGCCCGAAGGGTTGGCCGAGGGCGCGGCCACCGGCCCGTCGAAGGCCGCCAGCACCGCCCGCGCCACCGGATGCGCCGGTACGCGCAGGGCCACCGAGGGCAGGCCCGCCGTCACCGCCGGCGCCACCCGCGCATCCGGCAGCAGCGGCACGACCAGCGTCAGCGGGCCCGGCCAGAAGGCAGCCGCCAACCGGTCCGCCGCCGGGCCGAAGCCGCCGATCCGCCGCGCCGCCGCCGCATCGGCCACATGCACGATCAGGGGGTTGAACGCGGGACGGCCCTTCGCGGCATAGATCCGCGCGACCGCTGCCGGATCCCGCGCATCGGCGGCCAGGCCGTAGACCGTCTCGGTCGGCAGGCCGACGGTGCCGCCCGCGCGAAGGATGCGCGCAGCCGCCGCCGCGCCGTCGGCATCGGGGGTCAGGATCGCGGTGTCCGGCATGGCGTGACGTTGCGTCGCTTCGGGTTACGGGCCGGCGCCGAGGGCGCGGGGGCGGTTGCGGCCGCCGGCGGAAGCGGGCAGGCTTCGCCGCGGGGCATAAGCCTCGATGCGCGCGATGCCAAGCGGCATCCGCCCAGCCCGGAGTTCCGCCCGTGGACGGCGCCGCCGCCGACATCCTGCATCCCTTCCCCTGCGCCCCCGAACCGGGTGCCGCGACCGAAGTCGCGCCGGGCATCCTGTGGCTGCGCCTGCCGATGCCGATGGCGCTCGACCATGTGAACGTCTATGCGCTCGACGACGGCGACGGCTGGACGGTGGTGGACACCGGACTTGCCACGGGCCGCACGCGCGCGGTGTGGCAGGCGATCCTCGATGGGCCGCTCGGCGGCCGGCCGGTGCGCCGGATCGTGGCGACGCACCACCACCCCGACCATATCGGGCTGGCCGGGTGGTTCCAGGCGCAGGGCGCCACACTTGCCGCGACCCGCACCGCCTGGCTCTTCGCGCGGATGCTGCAGCTCGACGTGCAGGACAGGGCGACGCCGCAGCACCTGGCGTTCTGGCGCGACGCAGGCCTGCCCGCGGCCCTTTTCGCGGAAAAGGCGGCCGAGCGGCCGTTCAACTTCGCCGATGTGGTGGACCCGATGCCGCCCGGCTTCCTGCGCCTGCGCGAGGGCGACCGCATCCGCATGGGCGGGCGCGACTGGCGGGTGCGGACCGGCGACGGCCACGCGCCCGAACATGCGACCTTCTGGGCCGAGGGCGAGGGGCTGATCCTGGCCGGCGACCAGATGCTGCCGGGCATCAGCGCCAATATCGGCGTCTATCCGACCGAGCCCGAGGCCGACCCGCTGTCCGAATGGCTGGCCTCGATCGACCGCTTCGCTCCGCTTGCCCGACCCGATCAGCTCGTGCTGCCGGGCCACAAGCTGCCCTACACCGGGCTGCCCGCGCGGCTGGCCGCGATGGCGGCCGAACACCGCGCGGCGCTGGAGCGGCTGCTGGCGCACCTCGCCCGGCCGCAGGTCGCACACGACTGCTTCGTGCCGCTGTTCGGCCGGGCGGTGTCGGGCGCAGCCTATGGCCTTGCGCTGGCCGAGACGGTGGCGCACCTCAACCACCTGCTGGCCGCCGGCAGGGTGGTGCGCCGGCGCAACGCCGCCGGGGCCTGGGAATGGCTGGCGGCGGGGCAGACTGCCGCAGGCGGCGCTTCGGGCCGGTGACAGGCCGCGCGACCTGCGCTAGGAACGGGGCACCGGAACGGGACAGGACAGGACAGGATAGCGACGATGGCCGACTACAAGCCGGGCAACATGGACATCCGCGAGCAGGAGCGCACCTTCGCGAGCTTCCTCCGCTTTACCCAGTGGGTTGTCGGCATCGTCCTCGTGGTGCTGGTGTTCCTCGCCCTCGCCAACGCCTGACCGGGCGGATGCGCGTCCTTGTTGCGCTGGCCGCAGCCCTGCTGCTGGCCGCCTGCGGTGCAGACTGGACGCGCGCGCCCGATGACGAGGTGGCGCGCGCCCGCTACGTCAACACAGGCCCGACCGAGATCGCGCTGGTCACCGTCATCAACAACCGCAACGGGGAAGGGGCGCATTCGGCGCTGATCATCAGCGCGTCGGAACGGGTCGTGTTCGATCCGGCGGGCACATGGTATCACCCCTGGGCGCCGGTGCAGCACGATGTGCACTTCGGCTTCAGCCCGCTGATCGAGACGCGCTACATCGACTATCACACCCGCATCAGCTTCCGCACCGTGGTTCAGCGGCTCGAGGTCTCGCCGGAACTGGCCGAAGCGGTGCTGCAGACCGCGAAGGGCTATGGTGCGGTCAACAAGGCCTTCTGTGCCGACAGCGTGTCCGACATCCTGCGCCGCAACGGCTTCGCCACGGTGCCGCGGACGTTCTTTCCCAAGAAGATCATGGCGGCCTTCGGCGAACTGCCGGGCGTGCGGACACAGACCTACACCTCGGGCGACCCCGACGACAACAAGGCCAAGCTTCTGGCGAACGAGGCCGAGGCAGGCCGCGGCATCGCCCGCCGCTAAAGGCCGCCGGCAATCCCGTCCTGCCGCGCCAGGGCACCCGCCGCGATGGCGAAGCGCAGGCGCTGCGTGGTCGGCGTGACCGCGACGTCAATCGCGGGGGCTCGATCGGTCAGCGGGTAGGCCATCCGCGCCCGGCGGCCTGCGGTGCCCGCGCCGTCGCGCGCGATGGCAGCGGCGGGGCTGGTCATCGCGCCCCGGTTGCGCAAGGATCGCGGGGGATGCAACCTGTGCCGCCTCCGACCGCCCGATGGACCGCCGCCCCGACCTTGCCGTCCCGCCCGCCTACGCGATCCGCCGCGGCCTGCCGCCCGGCGCGCGCCCGGCAGCCGCCGCGCTCTACTGGGAGGCGTTCGGGCCGAAGCTTGGCCGCGTCCTCGGGCCGGAGCGGCGCGCGCTGGCCTTTCTCGATCGCGCGATGCGCGACGGGCAGTGCCTGGCCGCCGTCGCGCTGAACGACGGGCGGCTTCTGGGCATGGTGGGATTCCGCGCCGAGGGGGCCAGCTTCGCCGGCGGCACTGCGGCCGACCTGCGGGCGGTCTACGGCGCCGCCGGCGGATTGTGGCGCGCCGCGCTGCTGGGGATGCTCGCCCGCGGGAACGGGGACGGGCGCGGGGGCGAGGCAGGCCGGTTCGTGATCGACGGTCTTTGCGTGGTGCCCGGCCTGCGCGGGCACGGCATCGGCCGCGCGCTGATCGCATCTGCCTGCACCGAGGCGGCATTCCGCGGCCATGCCGAGGTCGGCCTCGACGTGGTGGACACGAATCTGCGCGCCCGGGCGCTCTACGAACGCGTGGGCTTCCGGGCCGAGCGCACCGAATGCATCGGCGCGTTGCGCCACGTCTTCGGGTTCAGCGCCGCCACGACGATGGTGCGCGCAGCAGCCTGACCGGCCCGCCCCGCCGACCACCGGCGGGGGCCCCGTGCCGTCGCCGCGGCGGGCCGCCGGGGCTGGCACCCGTCAGCCCTCGCCGCCCTCGCCCGGCCCCGGCCGCAGACCGTAGGGCGCAACAAGGCGCCAGACATGCGGGGGGATCATCGCCTTCATCCGCCGCGGCAGGGCGCGGCGCAAGTGCAGCACGGTCTCGGCCGCCTTCATCTCGACCCGCGCGCGGGCGAATTCGAGCCCCCGCGGCCCGATCCGGGGCTGCAGCCAGGCGGCCAGCGGCCGCGCCCAGTCTGGCATCGCCCGCAGCGGCAGACCGCCTGCGGCGCGCGCGGTATTGGCGATGAACCCGCGCACCGCCCCCCGCCGCCGCCCCCGGTCGGACAGCGGCGCCGACGCCACGCGGCCGTCGAGCAGCGCCAGCACCCCGGCCCCGGCCGGGTTACGCACGATCACCCACTGGTCCCCGTCGCCGCCCATGTAGCCGACGGTGATGTCGGCGAGCCGGTTGGTATAGTCCACGCAGGTCCGGCAGGTCATCGGGAAGAAGTCCGCAGGCAGCTTCGACAGCGGCAGCCGCAGGAAGGGGACGGTGCGCGCGGGCCGGCCGTCGTCATAGCGGATCTCGCAGCGATAGTCGGCCCGGAACTCGAAATAGCTGATCCCCTCGGGCCGCGGATCGACGGCGGCAAGAAACCGGTGGAAGTTCTCGGTCGTCGTGTTGTCCGAACAGGGGGTGCCGATCACCACGATCCGCTCGAACCCCAGCCGCGCCTCGAGCGCCCGCAGCGCGTGGACCTGGCAGGGAATGCCGACGAAGGCGATGCGCCGGTGTCCGGCCGCGCGCGCGGGTTCGACCAGCGCCACGGTCGGGGCGAAGCCCATGCGCATGCCCCTTGCCTCGGCCATGCGGGCGGGGTCGGTCACGATCACCGGCATGGGCTTCCACCGGTCGGCCGGATCCGGGGCCACGCACAGCACGGCATCGACCGCGCCGGTTTCCAGAAGGCGCGCGGCCAGCGCGGTGGTGATCCCGGTCCATTGCGCGCCGGCGGCTGGCGGCGTCAGGCGCAGCCGCAGCATCGCCTGCGTGACGCCGAAGAACGCCTCGTCGCCCTCGGTCCGGGCGGTCCGCCCGTGGACGCGCGCCTCGGCGCCGGCATAGTCGGGCCGGATGAACTGGCAGGCGCGCCCGCAAGCGCGCGGATCGGCCATCCGGCTGACGCCGCAATCGGTGCACAAGCCCTTGCGCGGCCCGCCGCGCAGGGCGGGTGCCGTCAGGCCCGCGTCGGTCGCATCGCGCATGGCCGCACCTCGCCCAACCTTCGCGTCAAGCTAGCGCCGCCGCCCTGACTGTCAATCCTGATTGACAGTCGGGCCGTGCCCGCGGGCTCAGACGGTGTCGAGATAGAGCTCGACCCGCTCTTCGGGCGTCAGCTCGGCCAGGTAGTGCAGTTCCTGCCGTTTCGTCAGCACGAGGTTGCGGATCAGCTCGTGCGGGAAGATCCGCGCCATGATCGCCGAGGCCTCGAAATCGGCGATCGCCTCAGCCCAGGTGCGCGGCACCTGCGGCAGGCCCTCCATCGCATAGGCGTTGCCGGCGACGGGCGGCGGCGGCGCGGCCGCATCCTCGATCCCGTTCAACGCCGCGCCGAGGATGGCGGCAAGCATCAGGTAGGGGTTCACGTCGCCCCCCGCCACCCGGTGCTCGATCCGCCGCGCCGCGGGGTTGCCCGAGGGGATGCGGATGGCCACCGTCCGGTTCTCGTATCCCCAGCAGATCGCGGTCGGCGCATGGGCCCCCGGCACCAGCCGGTCGTAGCTGTTGGCATGGGGCGCGAACAGCAGGGTCGAATCGTGGATCGCAGCAAGGCATCCCGCCACCGCCTGGTGCAGCACCGCGCTGCCCTCGGCGCTGCCGTTGTCGAAGACGTTCCGCCCCGCCTCGTCCAGAAGGCTGAAATGCGTGTGCAGTCCGTTGCCCGAATATTCGGGATAGGGCTTGGCCATGAAGCTGGCCGCAAACCCGTGCCGCCGCGCCAGGCCCTTCACCAGCAGCTTGAACAGCCAGGCGTCGTCCGCCGCGCGCAGCGCATCCTCCTGATGCATCAGGTTGATCTCGAACTGTCCCAGTCCCGTCTCGCTGATCGCGGTATCGGCGGGGATGTCCATCGCCTCGCAGGCATCGTAGAGGTCGGTGAAGAAGACGTCGAAGGCATCGAGCGCCCGGATCGACAGCGTCTCGGCCGCCTTGCGGCGCTTGCCCGACCGCGGACTGGGCGGCACCTGCAGCGTCTTGCCGCTGTCGTCGATCAGGAAGAATTCCAGCTCCATCGCCACCACAGGCGTCAGGCCGCGGGCGCGGTAGCGGTCGACCACGGCGCGCAGCGCATGGCGCGGATCGCCGTCGTAGGGCCGCCCGTCCTCGTGAAACATCCAGATCGGCAGAAGCGCGGTCGGCGCCTCGAGCCAGGGCATCGGCATGAAGCCGCGCTCGGTCGGGCGCAGGATGCCGTCGGCATCGCCCATCTCGAAGACCAGCGGGCTGTCCTCGACGTCCTCGCCCCAGATGTCGAGATTGAGGACCGACATCGGAAAGCGCGTGCCGTTCCTCAGGACGCCGTCGGCGAACCGGGCGGGGATGCGCTTGCCGCGGGCTTGGCCGTTAAGGTCGGCGGCGGCGACGCGGATGGTGCGAACTTCGGGGTGCTTGCGCAGCCAGTCTTGCAGAGGTTTCATCGAACGATCTGGGGCCGCAGGCGGATGCGCGGCCGCGCCTCCCTTGGCAGATGCCGGTTCAGCCGGCGGTTGACCGCGCCCATCAGCGCGACGATGATCAGTGTTGCAACGATGAAGTATCCCGCGACAATCGGATAGGGGACGAACGGGTTGAACGTCTGCTGCGCGAAATAGTTCGCGTAGTAGAGCGCATCGCCCGACTGCTGCCATGCCGGAAAGCCGGAGAAAAACACCAGCGTCGTGGCGTGGAAGAGGAAGATCGCCTCGTTCGTGTAGGAAGGCCAGGCGAGCCTCAGCATCGTCGGCCAGACGATCCGGCGGAACCGCGGCCAGCCCGTCAGACCATAGGCATCGGCCGCCTCGATGTCGCCCTTCGGCACCTGTCGCAGGGCGCCGTGAAAGATCTCGGCCGAATAGGCGGCAGTGTTCAGGAACAGCACGATCAGCGCCCCCGCCCACGCCCGCGTCAGCCACCGCGTGTCAGCCGTGATCGTGACGAACCCGAGATCGAGACTGCCCGCCACCTTCGGGATCAGGTTCAAAGCCTCGTAGGCGAAGAAGAACTGGATGAAGAGCGGCGAGCCGCGGAACACGAAGACGAAGGCGGTGGCAGGCGCCCGCAGCGCCCGCCGCGGCGCCCCCTTCGCCAGTGCTACCGCGGTGGCGAGCACAAAGCCGAAGGCGACGGCCAGGACGCCGAAATAGACGTTCCAGACCATGCCCGACCCGATCAGCACGATCTGGTCGCACAGGGTGATGTCGCCCCCTCGCGGCAACAGCGGGGCACCCCACTCGCGCCCCAGGGCGCGCAGACCGTAGGCGGACAGGCTTTCCGCGCAGCTCCTCATGCAGCCCGCGCCCCCGCGGCCGCACCGTCCCCGGGGGGCGCCGCCCCCCGCCGCCTCCGGCGGCTCCCCCCGGAGTATTTCTGACAAGATGAAGTATGCAGTTGCGTATCCCAGCGGCTCGCGGGCTTGCACGGCAGGGCTGCGGCGAGGGCGCGGCATCTGCGCCCCCCGTCCGGGTCGGCTGCTTCATCTTGTTGCAAATACTCCCCGGGGGTGAGCCGCAACGCGGCGAGGGGGGCGGGTAGCCCCCCTTTGGCGGGCGCGGCGAGGCAAGCGGGACCGCTCATGCGCGGCCCCGGCGCAGCCGCTCGCCCGCGGCCGTGGCCTGGCCGCGCGCGAGGCGGTCGGCGAGGCGGGCGAACACCCGTTCCGACCCCCAAGTCAGAGTCAGGTAGAAGGCCAGCAGCGCCGCGAAATACCAGACCCGCCAGTCGGGGTGCGGATAGGCGTAGACCTGCGTCTTGGACCCACCGAGTTCGCGCGCCCAGTAGACGATGTCCTGGATGCCGAGGAGGAACAGAAGCGGTGTCGCCTTGACGAGGATCATCCAAAGATTGGTCAGTCCGGGCAGCGCATAGCCCCACATCTGCGGCAGGACCACCCGGCGGAACGCCTGTGCGGGCGTCATGCCGTAGGCCTCGGCGGTTTCCACCTGCGCGCGCGGCACTGCCTCGATCGCGCCCCTCAGCGTGTTGGCGGCGAAGGCGCCGAACACCAGCGCGAAGGCGAGCAACGCCAGCGCGAAGGCCCAGGCGTCGTGCGCGAACCGGGGGGCGGTCGACGGCGGCATCTTGGCCACGGGGCAGACCACGAAATCGGCGCCGCGGCGGACGGGTTCGGTCCAGTCCGGGCAGAGCCACAGGTGGCGCAGGTATTCCACCCCCTGATCGACCGCGATCGGCACGAAGAGAAAGAACACGACGTCAGGCACGCCGCGCACCATGGCAATGTAGCCGCGGCCGGCCAGCGCCAGCGGCGCTGCGCGCGACCTTGCGGCAAGCGCGCCGGCAAAGCCGAAGGCCATGGCCGCCGGCGCTGCGAGGGCCAGCAGCAGCATGACCGTGCCGACCGACCAGTACATCGCAAGATGCGTGCCCGAGGTGAGGTAGCACGCGAACCACGCGGCCCCCTCGAGCGACTTCGGATCGGCGCAGAAGGAAAACATGGCGCAAGGCGGGCGGCCCTGCCGGCAGGGCCGCCCGCGGTCCTGTCAGAATGTCGCCGCGTCGGCGCCGAACCACTTCACGATGAGCGCGTTCAGGCTGCCGTCGGCCTTCATCGACGCGATGGCGGCGTCGAACTTGTCGCGCAGGTCGGTATCGGACTGCCGCAGACCCATGCCGACACCGCCGCCGAGCTGCACCTCCTCGCCCACGAACACCAGGGCGCCACCCGATTCCTCGACGATCGGCTTGAGGAAGTCCTTGTCGGCGAAGACCGCATCTGCCTGGCCGTTGCGCACCGCCGCGATGGTTTCGTCGGGGGTTGCGAATTCCACCAGCGTTGCGCCGGATTCGGCGACATGGCCGGCCTGGATCGTGTTCACCTGCGCCGCGACGATGCCCTTCACGTTCGCATCTGCCGACAGCGCGGCATAGGCCGAGGCGGCGGGCGGGAAGTAGTTCTGGGTGAAGCTGATCACCTTCGCCCGTTCCTCGGTGATCGACATGCCGGCGATGATGGCGTCGTAGTTGCCGGCCGTGAGGTTCGGGATGATCGAATCCCAGTCGGTCGTAACCCATTCGCAGGTCAGGCCGGCGCGCCGGCACAGCTCGTCGCCCACCTCGCGCTCGAAGCCGTCGATCTGTCCGGATTCGTTGATGAAGTTGAAGGGCGGATAGGCGCCTTCGGTGCCGAGGCGCACGGTCTGGGCGGCGGCGCCGCCGGCGGCGGCCAGCGCCAGCGCGGCGGCGATGAGGACGGTCTTCATGGCGGTCTCCTTGCGGTTTCGGACGGGGTCAGGCCGGTTGCCCGGCGGACAGGAACTGGCGCAGCCTTTCGCTGCGGGGCTGGCCGAAGACGGCCGCGGGGGGACCCTCCTCCTCGATCAGGCCCTGGTGCAGGAACACGACATGGTCGGCCACGTCGGCCGCAAGGCGCATGTCGTGCGTCACGATCAGCATGGTGCGGTGTTCGGCCGCGAGATCCTTGATCACGCGCACAACCTCCTGCTGCAGTTCGGGGTCGAGGGCGGAGGTCGGTTCGTCAAACAGGATCGCCCGCGGCTCCATGCACAGCGCGCGCGCGATCGCGGCGCGCTGCTGCTGGCCGCCCGACAGCTGCGCGGGCCAGGCGTCGCATTTCTCGCCGATGCCGACCTTGGCAAGATAGGCGCGCGCCTTCGCTTCGACCTCGGCCGGGTCGCGGCGCAGGACGGTCAGCGGCGCCTCCATCACGTTCTGCAGGACCGTCAGGTGCGACCAGAGGTTGAACTGCTGGAACACCATGGCGAGGTTCGTGCGGATGCGGATCACCTGTGCGCGGTCGGCCGGGTGCCGGGCGGCGCCCGTGCCCTTCCAGCGGACGGGTTCGCCCTCGAACAGCACATCGCCCGCCTGGCTGTCCTCGAGCAGGTTGCAGCACCGCAGAAGCGTCGATTTCCCCGACCCCGAGGATCCGATCAGCGCCACGACGCGGCCCTTGTCGGCGCGCAGGCTGACGCCTTTCAGCACTTCGAGCGGCCCGTAGGCCTTGTGCAGGTCGCGGATCTCGATGACCGGTGTGGTCATGGTGCGGTGCGGCGGTCCGGGCCGGGAAGGGATCGAGAAAGTAGGGCGCATTCGCGCGGGCTTTGCAACAGGCGAACGGCAGGGTTGCCGCAGGGTCGCGGCTCAGGCCGCGGCGGCGGCGAAGCGGGGGGGCGGCGGAACCGGCAGCGCGAGGTAGTCGGCCGCATCGATGATCGCGAGGCCGCACAGGCCGAGCGCCGCGCGATCCTCCGCCCGCAGGGCCGCCACCGCGGCCGTCAGCGCCGGCCGCATCCGCGCGGCATCGGCGCCCGGGGCGGCGATCCAGGGCAGGCCGGGGCCGGGCGCGGTGGTGCCGATCACACGCAGACCGGCCGCGAAGCGGTCGTGCCGGGCGACAAGGCGCCAGGTCACGGCGTCGATCGCGGCGAGGTCCGCCCGCCGGTCCGCCACCGCCAGGGCCGACAGGCGGTGCGCCCCCGTGGGCCCGACGGGAACAAGGTCGAGGGCGGCGGCATCGGCCGCGACCGCGCCCCAGCCCGATTGCGACAGCCCGTCGTTCACCGCCAGCCGCGCCCCGGCGAAGGCGGCAAGGCCTTCCCGCAGGTCGTCCGCGCGCGCGATGAGGACGCTTCGGTAATGGCCGGGCGGGCAGCCCTCCACCCCGTAGTCGGGGGTCGCCACCAGCGTGACCCGGCCGTGCAGCCGCGCGCGGTAGGGCAGCCCGCAGGTCTGCGACAGCACGAGGCCGGGGGACAGCCACTGGTCCCAGAGGTCGCCCCCGCGCGTCAAGCCGTCGGGCGCGGGCAGGCCTGCCTCGCGCAGCGCATCGCGCATCAGCGCCCACAGCCGGTCGGTGGCGGCCGCCGTCTCGGCCCGGTCGTACATCGGCAGGGATGCGATCATGCCCGCCGCTCCGCCCGCTGGCGGGCCTGCGCCGATTCAACGTCCGTCAGCCCGAGAAGATTCGCCACCAGCCGCATGAGCCTGTCCTCGCCCGCGTCGCGCACCCCGTCCGACAGTGCCACGGACCACAGCGCCTCGACCAGCCGCGTGCGTTCCTCGAGCGGCACGGCATCCTTCAGCGCGCGGGTGAAGCGCACGGTGTCGGGCGCCTCGGCCTCGATCCGCTCGGCCGCGAACCGCAGCGCAGCGGCACCCGCGGGGTCGAGCGCATAGCGGTCGGCGAGGATCCGGTCGATCCGCGCAGCCTCGGCCCCGTCGTAGATCCCGTCGGCGCGGGCGACGCGCACCATCAGGGCCGCGAGCGCGCGGCGGCAGTCCTCGGGCGGCAGCGCGGCGGGGGCGGGGGCAAGGAGGCGGCGCAAAAGGTCGATCATGCCGCGAGGAATAGCCGGTGGCACCGCCGCTGGCCAGCGGCCGCGGTCAACCCTCGCAGCCCTCGAGGATCACGAGATCGCCGGTCGAGACCGGATCGCGCAGCGCCTTGGCCGCCTGGTATTCGGGGCTTTCGTAACAGGCGCGCGCGGCCTCGAGGCTCGGGAACTCGATCACCACGGTGCGGGCGCGGGTGTGGCCTTCCATCTGCACCTGCGGCGCGCCGCGGACGACGAACCGCGCCCCGTACTTCGCGAAGGCGACGGCGTTGGCGCGGCGGTAGGCCTCGTAGGCGGCGGGATCGTGCACATCGACATGGGCGACCCAGTAGCCCTTGGGCATGGTCAGTCTCCTTCCGGTGGGGTGGCGATGCGGCCCTCGGCGACCGGCACGGCGCCGCCGGCGACGCGGACTGCCACGATGGCGTCTGCGGTCGCCTCGATGGTCAGGGCAAGCCGCGCGGGCCGCCCCATCTCGACCCCCTGGTCGATGGCGATACGAGTCGTGCCGGCCGGCAGCGCCCCCGCGGCGCGCAGCTGGGCGGCGAGGATGCAGGCGGCCGATCCGGTGGCCGGATCCTCGGGCACGCCCGCGTGGGGCGCGAAGAACCGAGCGCGCAGCGCTCCATCGCCCGCCGGGGTGTAGAGGAACGCCCCGGTGACGCCGCCGGCGGCGGCCATCAGCGCCGACCACCGGGGTTCGCGCGGCGCCGCACGCGCCAGCGCGGCCAGGTCCGCGACCGGCACATAGAGGAACGCGGGCCCGCCGGAAAAGCTGCCCGGCCGGTGCGCGCCGAAGCCGACCGCCGCCGGGTCGAGGCCGAGCGCCGCGGCAACCTGCGCCGGATCGGCCGCACCGGGGTGCGGCCGCGGGACCACGGGCGCGGTCAGCTCGGCCGTCCACCGTCCGCCGTCCCGCCACAGGCGCACCGGCACGGCGCCTGCCGCGGCCCCGAGCACCAGCGTGGCGGCATCTGCGCCGGGCGGCAGCCGGGTTTCGGCCAGGTGCACGGCGCAGCCGACAATGGGGTGGCCGGCGAAGGCGATCTCGGCCGAGGGCAGGAAGATGCGCACCGCCGCCGCATGGGCCCGATCGGCCGGGGGCAGGACGAAGATCGTCTCGCTCAGGTTGAACTGCCGGGCGAGCGTCTGCATCTGCCGCGCCGTCAGACCGGCCGCGTCGGTGACGACGGCCAGCGGGTTGCCCGCGAACGGCCGGTCGGTGAACACGTCGAGGATGCGGAACGGGCGCATCACGGCTCGGGCGGGAACAGGGCCGCGAGGTCTGCCGCGATCTCGGGCCAGACCCAGGGCGGGTTGATCAGGAACAGGCCCGACCCGGTCATCCCGTGGCCGGGCCGCGCGGGGGGAAAGCGCACCTCGTGCCGCGCCGCGCCGGGATGGGCGGCCGCCAGCGCGCGCAGCATCGGGCCGTGCCGCCCGTCGGACAGCAGCGGATACCACAGCAGGATGTGCCCGACAGGCCACTTGCGCGCCACCGTGCCGATGCGGTCCGGCATCGCGGCGTAATCCTCGGCCAGTTCGTAGGCGGGATCGACCAGCATCAGCCCGCGCCGCGGCGCGGGCGGCGTCAGGCGACGGGCGGCGGCCCAGCCATCTTCGCGCGTCACATGCGCGCCAAGGCCCGCGGTCGCCGCGACCAGTGCGGCATGTTCCTGCGGGTGCAGTTCGGCGAGGTGCGCCGTGTCGCCGTCCCGCAGCAGCGCCAGCGCGATCAGCGGCGATCCGGGATAGGCCGCCGGCCCGTGCCGCGACCGGGCGCCCGCGATCACGCCTGCGAGCGGATGCCGCGGCGGCAGCCGGGCATAGCGCGGGGCGGCGGCCGCCGCCTCGCCCGTTCGGACCGCCTCGGGCGCATCGAGGCGATAGAGGCCACGCCCTGCGTGCGTCTCGATGTAGGTCAGAGGCTTGGGCTTCTGCACGAGGTAATCGAGCAGCGCGGCAAGCGCCGCGTGCTTGTGCAGGTCGGCCGCGTTGCCCGCGTGATAGGCGTGCTGGTAGGACAGCATGGCGTCATCAGCGCCGCGCCGGCCGGGCGCGTCAAGTCCCTGCCGCGCCCCGGACCTCAGGCGAAGGCGGCGGCCCAGCCGTCGACCAGCCGCGCCTGCATGGCGCGCGCCCGGCGGGTCCATTCCGGCCCGCCCGGGGGCCGTTCCCGGTCGTCGCGGCCGAGCGCGTCGCGCCGGGCGAGGTCGGCCGCAAAGATGGCGAAGGCCAGCACCCGCCCTGTCGCGGTCGTCGCATAGCCCCCGAGGCCCGACACGAAGGTGAGCGTCCCCGTCTTGGCCGCCACCGCTGGCCCGCCGCCGCCCTCGCGCACCGGGAAGGCGCGCAGCAGGGGCGGCAGCGCGCCGGCCCGCCAGGCGGCAGCCAGCACCGTCGCCATCGCCCGCGCGCTGATCCGCGAGGCGGGACCGAGGCCCGAATGATCGACCAGCCGCGCGCTGACGCCATAGCGCCCGCCCAGCCATTCGGCCATCGCGCCGGCCGAGGCGGGCAGCCCCCCGGCACCCGAGGCGGTCAGGCCGACGACCTCGGCCGTCAGGTTTGTCGAATGCCGCAGCATCTCGCGCAGCATCGGGCCGAGCGGGTCGGACCGCAGCTCGGCCAGCACGGTGCCCGCAACGGTCCCGCCGGTCACGACCTGCACCGGCAGGCGGACGCCCTGCGCGGCCGCCAGCGTGCGGAACACCTCGCCCGCATAGGCGGCCGGCCGGCGCGTCGGCAGCCAGCGCGACCCGTTCTGGTTCAGCGCGCCGGCCGCGACCGTCCAGATCTCGGTCCCGTCGCGCGCCGCGTCGTAGGTGAACACCGGCCGGTCCCGCGCCACGATGCGCACCTGCGCCCCCCGCACCAGCGGCACGAAACGTTCCCCGCGGGCATCGACCTGCACCCGCCAGCCTTCGGCCGTGCGGCGCCATTCGACGTGCACGCGGTTGAAGTTCAGGTTGAGCCCCGCGATCCCGGGGTTGTAGCCGGCGTGGACGGGCTGGCTGTCGTCGATCATCGGCAGGGCGGGCAGGGCCGCGGCATTGACCGCATAGCGCCCCGTGACACCCACCACCCCCTGCGCGCGGACCGCCGCGGCGAGGTCGCCCAGCCCGTCGGTGGACAGCGTGGGATCGCCCGTTCCGGTCAGAACCACGTCGCCCGAGGCCTCGGACACGACGCGGGTGACGAAGCGGTGCGACGGCCCCAGCCGGTCGAGCGCATAGAGCGTCGTCAGCACCTTGGCGACGCTCGCGGGCGGCAGCGGCAGGTCGGGGTCCACCGCGTCGAGGGTCGCACCCGTCGCCACGTCGATCACCGCGCAGCCCACGCGCCCGCCGAGGCGCGCGGCCGCGATCGTCTCGGCAGCCGTCGCGGCCGGCGCGCGCCCCCCGGCCGCCCCGGCCGACGCAACCCGGGCTGCCGCGCCCGGCCGCGGGGCGGGACGCGGCGACCGGGCCGGTGCATCGGCCAGCGCGGGCAGCGTTGCCGCCGCGGCGGCGGCAAGTCCCGCCAGCGCCGCGCGCCGCGACAACCCCGCCCCCGAACCTTGCCCGCCGTCGCCCCGCCCCACCATCGCCCCGTCACGCGCCCGCTGCCGCAGGATGGGCAAGATCACCCGCCGCGCCAAGGCCCTGCGGCCGCCATTCCCCCCGCGCCCGGATCGCCGAGGACGACAGCGGCGACAGCGGCACGTCGATCAGGCACCAGGCCGGCGGCCGCCGCCTCGGCAAAGCAGCAGCCGCCGCCGCCGGCACCCGCGCAGATGCAAAGGCGCAGGCCGCCGGGGAAAGCCGCGCGCGCAGCGCCGTGCCCGGCCGCGCCACCACGCCGACCGGCACCCGCTTCAGGATGCCGCGCCAGTCCTCCCACAGGTGGAAGGTCGCGAGGTTGTCCGACCCCATCAGCCAGACGAACCGCACCCCGGGATAAAGCGCCGTCAGCCGCGCCAGCGTCTGCGCGGTATAGCGGGTGCCGAGCTGCGCCTCGAGGCCGGTCACCATGACGCGGGGATGCCGCACCACCGCGCGCGCCGCCGCCATGCGGCGCGCCAGCGGCGCCGGGCCCTCGGGCTTCAGCGGATTGCCGGGCGTCACCAGCCACCAGACGCGGTCGAGCCCGAACCGCGCCAGCGCGGCACGCGTCACATGGACATGCCCCGCATGCGGCGGGTCGAACGACCCGCCGAGAAGCCCCACGGCCATCCCGGCCGCCGCTGCCGGAAAGCCCTGCCGCATCCTGCCACCCCGGTGCCTCCCGGCGGGCGAGTGTCACGCAGTCGGCGTGCTTGTCCAGCCCCGATGCGTCAGCGCAGGACGTGCACCCCGCAGCGCGCGTGCCGAACCACCCGTGCCGCCGTGGAGCCGAGGAAGTAATCTTGCATGCCCGGCTTGTGCGAGGCGATCACGATACAGTCGTGGCCCCCCTCGTCCGCGGCGTCGAGGATGGCCTGCGCGGCGTGTCCGTGCCTGACCTCGGTTGCGACATCGGCCTGGCCGGCGAACTCCGCCGCCAGTTCCGCCGCCATCTCGGCCCGGTTCCGCTCGGCCTGATCCACCGGCAGATACTGCGCGACATAGGCCGGGATGGCCTCGAGCACAGTCAGCACGGTGATCCGCCCGCCCGGCTTCAAAAGCGCCCGGGCGACTTCCATCGCACCGTCGCGCACCGCGCCGTGATCCGGCGCAAGCGGCACCAGAACATTGGAATACATCGCATCCTCCCTGTTCGCCCGTCGTGCAGGCAAGCGCAGGCCGGCGGCCTGCGCCTTGATCTGGATCAGCCGGGCAGGAGGCCGCGCACCTCGGCCGCCAGCGCCGCGATCTCGTCCGCGGCCGGGCCGCGGCCCGTCTCGGCGGCGGCCAGGCCGCGCCCCAGCGCCTCGGCAAAGGCGATCCGGTTGCCGATCCGCACGGCAGCGACGTCGGCCGCCATCGCCGCGGCAGCCTCGGCCACCTCGGCCTGCAGGCGGGTGCCGGCCTTGGCGCGGTTGAGCACCAGCATCGCCCGCCGCCGTTCCCGCGCGCAGAGGTCCAGCACGCTTTCCGTCGCCCAGAGGTCCACATGGCTGGACGCCACGGGCACCAGCACGAGGTCCGCCGCGCGCAGCGCCGGACGCAGGTCGCTGTCGGCCTTGGGCGGCGTGTCCACGATCACGATGTCGAACAGACGGCGCAGCTTGTCGGTCTCGTAGGTCACGCCCCAGGCAGAGGCGGTGGAAAACTCGACCCCCGGCGCGCCGATCGCCTCGCGCCGGGTCATGAACCAGCGGCCGAGCGACCCCTGCGGATCGGTGTCGAGGAAGGCGACGCGCGCGCCCTCGCGGGCGAAGGCCATGCCGAGGTTGACGGCCAGCGTCGTCTTGCCCGACCCGCCCTTCTGCTGCGCCAGCGTGATCACCCCTTGCGCCATCGGCCTGTCCCCGTTGTCTGCCGCCGCACCGCAGCCTTGCAGGATCCGGCCCGTTCCGCATCCCCGTCCTGCCGCGGCAGTCCCGGCCTGTCGCAGTTCCGCAACGTCCGGCCCCGCCCGGGCTCAGCCCAGGTGCGGCGTGGCGATCATCGCGGCATGGGTCCGGTTCTTCGCCCCCAGTTTCTGGCAGATCGCACGCATGTGCGTCTTGATCGTCACTTCGCTGAGGTCCATCGCCCGCGCGATCTCCTTGTTCGACATGCCCGCGCAGAGATGCCGCAAGACCCGCCCCTCCTGCGGGGTCAGGCCGGCCAGCGGCGCATCGGCGCCCGCGCCCTCGTCGCCGAGGAACTGCACGGGCAGGTAGACCCGCCCGTCGGCCACGAAGCGCAGGGCATGGATCAGCGATCGGGCAGGGAGCGTCTTGGGGATGAACCCGCGCGCCCCGCGGGCCACCGCATCGGCGACGAATGCGCGCTTGAGCCCGCCCGAGAACAGCACGACAGCGCCGGGGCCGTTGGCCGCGACGGCCCGCTCGATCCCCGCCAGCCCGTCGAAGCCGGGCATCCCGACATCCAGCAGCACCACATCGAACCGCCCGCGCGCCTCGATGGCGCGCAACGCCTCGGGCAGCGATCCGGCCAGCGCCACCGTCACGTCGCCCTCGGCGGCGAGATAATGCGCGACCGTGTCGCGCACCAGCAGATGGTCGTCTGCGATCAGGACGGAAAGACCGGTCATCGAACCTGCAAGGTGAGTGGCGTCAGGGACGCCGGCGGCCTGCGCGGGGCCGTCCGGGTAAACCGATGCTGTCGGACCGTGTTGCGCCCTTGTCAAGCGCCGGGCAGGATAGGGCGCATGCTCGACCCACCCCGAAAGCTGCCGCCCTTTTGCGCGGACCCGGGCCGCCGCGCCATGCTGGGCGGTTTCGCCGCGGCCACTGCGCTGGCGGCGCTGCCGGGCCGCGGCGGGGCCGTCGCGGCGGCGGACGGCGTGCTGCTGACCGTATCGGGGGACGTTGCGCGGCCCGACGGACCTGCGGGCGCGCTGTTCGACGACGCACGGCTGGCCGCCCTGCCGCAGGTGACCTTCGCCACCGCAACGCTGTGGACGCCCCGGCCGCAGACCTTCGAGGGGCCGCCGCTGGCCGCGGTGCTGGAGGCGGCAGGTGCGGGCCCCGGCGCGATCGAGGCGCTGGCGGCGAACGCGTATCGCGCGCAGATCGATCGTCGGCTGATCGGCCCCGGCGCGCCCATCGTCGCGCGGCGGATCGACGGTCGTCCCTTCGGCCTTCGTCACCGCGGCCCGC
Source organism: uncultured Paracoccaceae bacterium (assembly GCA_938028765.1). GTDB lineage: Bacteria > Pseudomonadota > Alphaproteobacteria > Rhodobacterales > Rhodobacteraceae > CALIZF01. The sequence goes on along the minus strand of CALIZF010000066.1, from coordinate 35,858 downwards.
TGTGGATCATGTTCCCATTCGACGACAACCCTGCGTTCCGGCAGGAATCGGTGTATTTTCAATGCGTCTGGCAATTGATCGCCCTGACGGTCGCGCCGGCATGATCCGCGCGGCGCTGGCCCGGATCGCTGGCGTCGGCGAGGGGCACCGGCTGCAGACGGTGCTGACCGCCTTCGTCGTCGGACTGGCGATCCTGGCCATTGCAACCCTGATCGCGCTGGCACGCACCCTGTCGGCCGAGGTCGACCAGATGCGCGAGGCGCGGTCCGACAACCGGACCTGGCTGGTGTCGCAGCTCGAGGTTGATCTCGCCAGGCTGGAGGCGGCCTTGCGCCATGTCTCGGCCGGCGGCCCGCGGGACGAGGCGGCGAAGCGGCTCGACATCCTGATCAGCCGCACGACGCTGCTGGACGCCGCGGCGCTGCGGCTGGACGGAGACGACGAAGGCATGGCGCTGGTCGCCGCGGTCGATGACGGCGCGGCCCGGCTCGCCGCCGTCATCGACGCCTGGCCGCCGCAACCTGGGCCGGTCGAGGTGGACGCGGCCCTCGACGCCGCGCTGTCGCTCTGGCCGGCGGTGCGGGGACTGTCGCTGGCGGTGCTGGCGCGGGCGGTGGCGCTCGAACGGGCCGAACGCGATTCGGCCCGCGGGCAGCTTGGCCGGCTCGTGTCGCTGGCGGTGCTGTTGGTCATCCTTCTGTCGGGCGTGGTGCTGGTGGTGGCCGACCTCTACCGCGACCTGATGCGGCGCGCACAGATCGCCCGGCGGATCGGATCGAATCTCGAGAAGACGATCGAGGCCGCCCGCGATGCCGTGGTGGTCTGCGATGCCGGCGGGCGCATCCGCAGCTTCAACGCGGCGGCGGAACGGATGTTCGGGATGACGCGGTCCCGGGCGATCGGCGCCGACGCGGCGGCGCTGCTGCTGCGGCAGGCCGACCCCGGCGGCATCGCGGCCTTCGCCGCCCCCGAGGTGCCGGGGGCAGCCGGCGCGCTGGTCACCGGCCAGCGGGCCGACGGGACGGCCTTCCCGCTCGAGGTGTCGCGCGTGACCGACACCGACACCGACGGCCTGGCGGTGCATTTCGTCACGCTGCGCGACGTGTCCGACAGGCTGGCGGCCGAGGCGGATCTGCGGGCCGCCCGCGATGCGGCGCTCGAAAGTGCCGAGATGCGCGCCCGTTTCGTCGCGGTGATGAGCCACGAGCTGCGCACCCCGCTCAACGGCGTGATCGCCGCCATCGACCTGATGGGCAAGTCACCGATACCTGCCGCGCAGCGGCGTCTTCTGGGGCTGGCCGGCACCTCGGCGCAGACGGCGCTACGACTGATCGAGGATCTGCTCGATCTGCACCGCCACGAGGGCACTGGGGTGGCAGAGCAACCCGCCGTCTTCGACCCCGCCGGAGTTCTGCGCGAGGCGGTCGCGGTTTCGCGCGGGCCTGCCGAGCAGCGCGGCAACCGTCTGATACTGGACCTGCCCGATCCGCCCGCGGTGCCGGGTTCCGTCCAGGGCCTGCCCCGCAGTTTCGAGCGCGCGGCGCTGAACCTTGTATCGAATGCGGTGAAGTTCACCCGCGACGGGACGATCACCGTGGGGCTGCGCGCCGATCCGCCCGATCCGTCGGGGCGAATCCGCCTGACCGTGACCGTCGCCGATACCGGCCCCGGCATCGCGCCCGAGCATCATGCGCGCGTCTTCGACGATTTCGAGACCCTCGATACCTCGCCCGCGGCGGGCAGCGGCCTCGGTCTCGGCATCGCGCGCCGGGCGGTGCGGGCGATGGGGGGGGTCCTGACACTCGACAGCGCGCCCGGGCGCGGGGCGGTGTTCCGCTTCACGGCGCTGGTCGATCCGGCAGCCGCGCCTGCGCCCTGTGGACAGACCGCCTGCGCGGCAGACCTGCCGGCAGCCCCGCCGATGTCGATCCTGCTGGCCGAGGACAACGCGATCAACCGATACCTGATGCAGGAAATGCTTCGTCGGCTCGGGCACAGCGTGGTCGCGGTGGCGGACGGTCAGGCGGCGGTGGCGGCGGCCGCCGCGCAGCTTTTCGATGCGCTGGTCGTCGACCTGGCGATGACGGGTCTCGACGGTCTCAGAATGATCGGCGCCGTCCGCGCCGGCGGAGGCCCTTCGCGCCACGCGCCGGCCCTGATCGTGACCGCGCAGGTCGCGCCGCTGCCGCCCCTGCCGCCCTCCGGCGAACCGCGCATCGCCGTTGCGGCCAAGCCGCTGCGGCTCGCCGCACTGGAACGGGCGCTGGCGCGCCTGGTCGCCCCGCCCGACGATCCGCTGCTCGACCGGGCAGTGATCGAGGACGCGCGGCACCTTCTCGGCGCGCCGCAGCAGGCGGCCCTGTTCGCCCGGTTTGCTGCGGACCTCGAAGAGGAGCTTATGCGCGACGACCTATCCGACGCCGCACGGCACAGCGCCGCGGGGGCGGCTGCGATCCTCGGCGCGCGGCGGCTGCACCGCCTGCTGACGACGCGGGGCGACCGGGACGCGATCCGCGCCGCCCTGGCCGCCACGCGCGAGGCTTTCGCCGCGCTAGCCCGGCCGCGGGACGCGCCCGCCACCGGAACCGCGGGCGCCTGACCCGTCAGCCGCCGAGCCACGCCGCCAGCGCGCGCGTGGACCCGTCGCGCGCCGGATCGTCGGCGCCGGCCAGCATCGGCTCCAGCGACAAGGCCAGTTCCTTGCCGAGTTCGACCCCCCACTGGTCGAAACTGTTGAGGCCGAGAACCGCGCCCTCCACAAACACCCGGTGTTCGCAGAGCGCGAGCAGCACGCCCAGCATGTAGGGCGTAAGCATCGGATAGGCGATGACGACGGACGGGCGGTTGCCGGGAAACACCCGGTGTCGCGCCTGCCGGTCGAGGTCCGCCGTCGCCACCCCCCGTGCCGCCAGCATCGCGCGCGCCGTTTCGAACGACCGGCCGCGCATCAGCGCCTCGGCCTGCGCCAGCGCATTCGCCGCCAGCATCCGGTGCTGGTGCGCTAGGTGCGGCTCGTGCCCGCGCCGGGCGATCAGGATCTCGACCGGCACGACCTGCGTGCCCTGGTGGACGGCCTGCATGAAGGCGTGCTGCGCGTTCGTTCCCGGCTCGCCCCAGACCACGGCGGCCGACGGGCGCGCCAGCGGCGCGCCGTCCATCGCCACGCCCTTGCCGTTCGATTCCATCTCCAGCTGCTGGAGGTAGGCGGGCAGCCGCGCCAGGCGCTGGTCGTAGGGCAGGACGGCCCGCGTCGGATAGCCGCAGACCTGGGTGTGCCAGAGGCCCGTCGCCGCCAAGAGCATCGGCAGGTTCCCTGCCGGCGGTGCCGCGGCGAAATGCCGGTCCATGTCGCGCCCGCCGTCGAGGAAGCGGCCGAACGCCGCTGGCCCGATCGCCATCATCAGCGTCAGCCCGACCGGCCCCCAGACCGAATAGCGCCCCCCCACATAGTCGCCGAAGCCGAACACCCTGTCCGCCGGGATGCCCCAGTCCGCCGCCCGGTGGGCTGCCGAGGAGACCGCCGCCATCTGCGCGGCCGGCTCCGCCACCCCGCCCGCGGCCAGCCAGTCGCGCACGGCGGCGGCGTTGGCCATCGTCTCGACCGTGGTGAAGGTCTTGGACACGATCACGGCCAGCGTCCGGCACGGGTCAAGCGGGCGCAGCACGTCCGCAACATGCGCCCCGTCCACGTTCGACACGAAATGCGCCCGCGGCCCATCGACATAGGGCGCCAGCGCCGGCACCGCCATGGCGGGGCCGAGGTCGGACCCGCCGATGCCGATATTCACCACGTCGGTGAAGGCGCCGCCCGCGCCGGCGAAGGCGCCCGACCGCACCGCATCCGCGAAGGCGGTCAACCGCGCGCGCGTCGTCGCCACGTCCGCCGCCCAGTCCGCACGCACGCCCGCGGCCGCCCCGCCGCGCAGAAGGGTGTGCAGGACCGCGCGCCCCTCGGTCTCGTTGACGGGCTCGCCGGCCAGCATCGCGTCGCGCCGCGCCGCCACCCCCGCCGCCGCGATCAGGTCGAGAAGCAGCCCCCGCGCGGCCGCGTCGATCGCGGTCTTGCTGTAGTCGATCAAGAGGTCGCCCTCGGCGGTCGGCAGGCGCGCCGTGAAATCCGCCGCGCGGCCCGGATCGTCGAACAGCGAAAGGATCGGCCGCCCGGCCGTCGCCGCACGGTGCGTATCCAGCGCGGCCCAGATCGCGTCGGCAGTCATGGTCATTCCGCCCAGTGCACGGTGGCGATGTCGAGCACGGCGCGCACCGGGGCCTCGGCCAAGGGGGCGGCGCGCGCGCGGTCGAGCGCGGCGCGCTTGGCCGCACCGGTGATCAGGATGTGGACGTGCATGGCCCCCGCCAGCACCGGCGCGGTCAGCGTCAGCCGCGGCTCGGCCGCACCGGGCGCGCGCATCGGCAGGACGGGCGGCGCGCCGGCCGCCAGCGCCTCTTCCAGACGGTCGCCGCCCGGGAAGAGCGACGCGGCGTGCCCGTCCTCGCCCATGCCCAGCAGCACGACCGACAGCGGCAGGTGCGGCGCCAGCGCGGCCGAGGCCGCCGCGGCCGCCTCCTCGGGCGTGCCTACGCCGGGCCACAGCGGCAGGAACGCCGCCCCCGCTGCCTTGCCCCGGATCAGCCGCGACCGGATGAGGCCGGCATTCGACCGCGGATCCGCCTCGGGAACGCAGCGTTCGTCGGTCGGCGTCACCGTCACGTCGGGCCAGTCGATCCCGGTGCCCGACAGCGTGTCGAACACCGGCCCCGGCGTGGTGCCCCCCGGCACGGCCAGCGCGGCGCGCCCGTCGCGGCGCAGAAAGTCGGCCAGCTGCCCTGCGATCCGGTCGGCCAGCGCCAGCCACATCAGATCGCGGTCGGGGTATTCCTCGAGCGTCATTCGCGGATCTCCCGCCATTTCCGGCCATCGCGGTGCATCAGCGCGAGCGCATCCTCGGGACCGGACGAACCCGCGTCGTAGGGCTGCGGCCGGTCGCCCCGCGCCTCCCATCCCGCGATGATCGGGTCGGTCCAGGCCCAGGCCGCCTCGACCTCGTCGCCGCGCATGAACAGGGTCTGGTTGCCGCGGATCACGTCCATGATCAGGCGTTCGTAGGCGTCGGGCATGTCCGCGCCCTCGGGCCCGAGCGCCTCGGCGAAGGACATGTCGAGCGGCACCTGCACCAGCCGCATCCCGCCCGGCCCCGGTTCCTTGATCATCACCTTGAGGTTGATGCCCTCGTTCGGCTGCAGGCGGATCACCAGCTCGTTCTGCCGGAGGCCACCCTGGTCGAAGATCGAATGCGGCGGGTCGCGGAAGATCACCGCGATCTCGGACGTGCGCGCGCGCAGCCGCTTGCCGGTGCGCAGGTAGAAGGGCGTTCCCTGCCAGCGCCAATTGCGGACCTGGACCTTCAGGGCGACGAAGCTTTCGGTCGTGCTGTCGGGGTTGCCCGCGTCCTCGGCATAGCCGGGCTCGCCGCCCGTGGCGGCATACTGGCCGCGCACGATATCGGCCGCGGGCACGGGCGCCAGCGCGCGGATCACCTTCAACTTCTCGTCCCTGACCGCGGCTGGGTCGAAGTGCCAGGGCGGTTCCATCGCGATCAGGCACAGAAGCTGCATGAGGTGGTTCTGCACCATGTCCCGCATGGCGCCCGCGCGGTCGTAGTAGGCCCCCCGCCCGCCGACCCCCACCGTCTCGGCCACGGTGATCTGAACGTGATCGACGTGGCGGGCGTTCCAGAGCGGCTCGAACAGGATGTTGCCGAACCGCACCGCCATCAGGTTCTGGACGGTTTCCTTGCCGAGGTAGTGGTCGATCCGGTAGATCTGCCCTTCGTCGAAATGCCGGGCGAGCGTCGCGTTCAGCGCGCGGGCAGAGGTCAGGTCGTGGCCGAAGGGCTTTTCGACCACAATCCGGCTGCCGGGATCGGCGATGCCCCTCGCGTGCAGCCGTTCGGCGATCGCGCCGAACAGGGCCGGGGCGACCGAGAAGTAGAAGGCGCGCACCACGCCCGGCCGCATCAGGGCGGCAAGGTCATCCCACCCCGCCGCGCCCGTCGCATCCAGCGCCACATAGTCCAGCCGGTCGAGGAAGGCCGCCACCCCCGCCGCGTCACGGCGCGCGGCCGGCACGAAATCGGCCAGCGCGGCGGCGGCGAAGGCACGGAAGTCGTCGCGCGTCTGACCCGCCCGCGCCGCGCCGATCACCCGCGCCTCAGCCGGAACCTGCCCCGCCTGCATCCGGCGGTAGAGCGCGGGCAGGATCTTGCGCCGCGCAAGGTCGCCCGTCGCGCCGAACACGACCAGATCGAAGGGCTCCACGGGAATGACACGGGAAACCATCACCGCCTCGCCCTTCCGTTAGCGCAAGCGGACCCCGGATACCCCGCGGCCGGCACCCTGTCCAGCACGCGGCGCGAGCGGCGTCAGGTTTCAAGCTCCGCATCCCAGTAGAGGTAATCCACCCAGCTTTCGTGCAGGTGGTTGGGCGGAAAGCGGCGGCCGGCATTGCGCATCTCCTCGGCCGTCGGACGGCGCGGCGGCCGCATCAGCTTCAGCCCCGATGCCTTCAGCGACTTGTTGGCCTTGCGCAGGTTGCACGGGCTGCAGGCCGCCACGACGTTTTCCCACGATGTCGTGCCCCCGCGCGACCGCGGCACGACATGGTCGAACGTCAGGTCGTGCGGGCTGCCGCAATACTGGCAGCGGAATTCGTCCCTGAGGAAAAGATTGAAGCGCGTGAAGGCCACGCGCTTCTGGGGTTTCACATAGTCCTTCAGCACCACGACCGAAGGGATCCGTATCTCGTGCCGCTGGCTTCGGACGACCTGATCGTAGACGGCCACGATCGACACGCGGTCGAGGAACGCGGCCTTGACCGCTTCCTGCCATGGCCAGAGCGAGAGGGGATAGTAGGACAAGGGCCGATAGTCGGCGTTCAGCACCAGCGCGGGATAGTGGCGCAGGCCCGCGGCCTCGCGCACGAAGCTCGACCGGAATTCGGCCTCGGTCTGGATCGTCATCCCGCGCGCCTCCGTCCTCTGCACCGTCTCCAGGCAGGGGCGGGGGGCCGCCCCAACTGGCCTCGACTATATCTGGCGTTTCCGCTGCGACAAGCCTCGCGATCTGCGGTCGCGACATCGCCCCGAAACACGGCTAGCGCGGACGGGTGACAGGGATGTGACGGCGGCGCAGGCGGCTAGCCGCCGAGGCGGTCGCGGACGAAGGCCAACGCCGCGCCGAGGCCGTCGGGCGCGATGCCGTGCCCGGTGCCGCGCATGACGTGCGCCAGGACCTCGAATCCCGCCGCATCGAGGGCCCGCCCGGCCTTGCCCATGTCCTCGAAGGGCACCATCTGGTCCTGGTCGCCGTGCATGAGGAGCACGGGCGGGCGCGACACCGCCTCGGCCGCCAGCCGCTCGGGCACCAGCAGGCGCCCGGAACAGGCGACGATCCCGCCGACGCCCCCGGCCCGCCGCGGCGCCACGTGCAGCGCCATCATCGCCCCCTGGCTGAAGCCGAAGAGGAACAGCCGCGCGGGCGCGATGCCTTCGGCCGTCAGCACGCCGTCGAGGAAGGCGTCGAGGTCGGCCGCCGCAGCGGCAAGACCCGCGGCCGCCTGCGCCTCGGACGACCCGTCGAGCCAGGGGATCGGGAACCATTGCCGTCCGAAGGGGTTGCCCGCGCAGGGTTCGGGCGCGTCCGGGGCGTGGAAGGCGGTCTCGGGCAGGTGGGGCGCAAGCGGCTCGGCCAGGCCCAGAAGGTCGTTCCCGTCCGCGCCATAGCCATGCAGGAACACCAGCGCGCTGGTCGCCCGGCCCGACCTTGCGGGCACCCGTCCCGCCTTCAATGCCCGCGTCATCGCACCCCCTCGCGCTCCTTCTCGACGTGGTAGTAGGCCCACAGAAGCCGCGCGGCAACGCCCCGCCAGGGCGACCACGCCTCGGCCATCGCGCGGAAGGGTCGTTCCTTCGGCCGACTGGCCAGGCCGAACAGCAGGCGCGCGGATTCCTGCAGCGCAAGGTCCGCCGGGGCGAAGACATCGGCCCGGCCGAGGGCGAACAGCGCATAGATCTCGGCCGTCCATCGCCCGATCCCCGGCACTGCCGTCAGCGTCGCGATCACGTCCTCGTCCGGCATCCGGCGCAGGGCGCCGAAGTCGATCCCCGCGAGCGCCAGCGCGCGGGCATAGCGCGCCTTCTGCCGCGACAGGCCGCAGGCGCGCAGGTCGTCGTCGGCTGCGGCAGCGAGCCGCGCGGGATCGGTGAACCCCGCCGCCTCCAGCCGCCGGAGGATCGCATCGCCCGCCGCGACCGACACCTGCTGGCTGACGATGGCATCGAGCAGCGCGCGGAACCCGTCGGGCCCGCGGCGCAGCGGCAGGGGCCCGGTCAGCGACAGGGCATGGGCAAAGCGCGGCTCGCGCGCGGCAAGCCACGCGGCACCCTCGGCGACGCAGGCCTCGGTTTCGATGATGCGGCCGACCATGCGCGGCAGGCTAGCCGCCCGTTCGGATCAGAGGAAGGCCCGGAGCGCCTCGATGTCGGGCCGGATGGCGCAGAAGCCGGGCGGTTCGGGGTGCAGGCGCGCCAGCCAGTTGCGGCAGTCGGCGCAGCGGGTGCAGGCCGCGCAGCGGTGCACGATGGCGTCGAGGTCGGCCCGCGTGATCCAGCCCTCCACCACCGCGCGCGCCAGCGGCACCCCGGCCGCCCGCGCCATGCCCTGCGCCGTCCAGTAGGCCACCGGTGCCTCGCCGTGGACAATCATCGCCATCCCCTCCACGGAGCCGCAGAAGCGGCCCGTCCGAACACCGCCCCGTTCGGGCAGAAGGCGGGCGGCAGCGCCCGCGTTGCCGACCGGTCCAGCCATTGCCGGCAGCAGTCGTCGTGCAGGCAGGCCGCGCACCGCCGCCGGGCCGCCGCGACATCGGCCGCCGCCAGCCGCCCCTCGACCAGCGCGCGGTCGAAGTCGGCCCCGGTGGCCGCCGCCATCCGCGCCATCAGGGCACCGTCGCGGTTCGGCCCGGCCGGCATCGCGGCTCAGCCTTCGGCCGGGCGCAGCACGGCAAGCGTTGCGCGGTTGGCACAGAACCCCGGGGCGGCATCGGCGCCGGCCGGGTGCTCGGCCAGCCAGTCCTCGCAGGCCCCGGCCTCGGTGCAGGCACAGCAGCGGTCGAGCGCCGCCGCCCGCTCGGCGGCCGGCAGGGCCGCCCCCGTCACCGCCCGCGCCATCCGGTCCAGCAGCCCGGCATGGGCCTGTCGCCTGATCGTCTCGAACATCGCCGCACCTCCGCCAGTGATGACGCAAGGCTGCGCCACGGTGCGCCGATCGGCCTTGATCTGCGTCAACGGCGCAGGCGGGCGAGCGTGGCGCGCACCGCCTCGATGCGGGCCGCGTTCGGCGGGTGGGTGCCGAGGAACCGGTTGCCCGGATCGGGCAGCCGGCCGAACACCGCTACCCCCCGTTCCGCATCGTAGCCGGCGCGGAAGGCGATCACGGTGCCGATCACGTCCGCCTCAAGCTCGAACTCCTGCGAATAGACCCGCGCGCCGACCGCCGCGCCGACCTCGGTCGCCGCCCGCACCGCCTCTGCCGGCGCGCCGCCGGCCTGCGCCAGCACGCCCGCAAGGATTGCCGTCGCCACCGCGGTGTCGCGCTGGCGCGCGAGGTGCCCGGCGATGTGATGCCCTGCCTCATGGCCCATGACGAAGGCAAGCTCGTCCTCGGAGCGGGCATCGAGGATCATGGCGGCGGTAAAGATGATGACCGGCCGCCCCGCCCGGTCCACCGTCTGGAAGGCATTCACCGGCTGGTCCATCCGGGTGTCCACGAGGATCTGGAAGTCGCAGTTGCGCTGCGGCGATTCGGCCCGGCAGACGCTGCGCGCCACCGGCTCCACCCGGTCAACCACGCTGCGGAACCGCGCCACGGCGACCGCAGGCGGCGGACGCGCCGCGACCGGGGCCGGGGCGGCGGGCCGCGGGGGCGGGGGCGGGGGCGCGGCGCAGGCCGCGGCAAGCAGAAGGACGGCAAGGGCGGTCAGGATGCGGCGCATCGGCGGTCCTTCGTTCGGATCCGGTCGGGGCTCAGTCTAGCGGCCCGGCCGCCCCGCGCCACCACCGCGCCGCCGCGCCGTCGCGCGAACGTGAGGCCCCCTGCCGCCCGCGCGCCCCGCGTGCGATGATCGGCCAGCCGCGCAGCGCCCGGAGGCCCTCCATGTTCACCATCGAGCACGATTTCGACGCGACCGTGATCACCCTTGTGGACGAGGGCGAGGCGCCGCTGCAGGAGGACGTGACCGTGCTTGCGTTCGAGGACTGCGTGGTGCTCGAACAGCTCGACCCCCAGACCGACGAGGTGGTGCGCATCACCCTGTCGCACGCGCAGGTCAAGGATCTGGCCGCCGCGCTGAACCTGCCCGAAGGCGTCTACCGGCGGAAGGGTGCCGGCGGCTGAAGCGTCAGCCGCCCGCGCGCCGCAGCGCGGGGGCGTCCACGGCGGCGCGGAAGGCCGACAGGACGCGATCAGGGTCGTGCGCCATCGCGAGGCGCAGCAGGCCGAACCGCACCGCCGCAAGGTCGCGGAACCAGGCCATGTAGGCCGCGTTGACCGCAGCGCCTGTCGCCGCCCCCAGCACCGGGATCGCCTGCGCGGCGACCTTCGGGCCGAGGGCCGCGGCGATCCGGGGCGCGACGGCGGCGATCATCCGGTGCACCGCGGGCCCGGTCAGCGTCAGCCGCGCGCCGATGAAAGCGGTGTTCGCCCCGTCGTCTCGGGCAAGCGGGCTGCCTGCGGCGAAGACGCGCAGAGCCTCGCGCCGGATCGCGGGATCGTCGGGGTCGAACCCCTGCGCGCGTGCCTCTTCCTGGATCGCGCGCAGCATCAGCGTGACAGTGACCGGCAGTTCGGCCAGCGCCGTGGCGAGGCCGCCCGCGCCCCCTACCGCCCCCGCAACGGTCGCCGCGGCGACGTTGGCCTGCCCCAGCGGGCGGTCGCCGGTCGCCCGCGCCACGCCATAGGCGCGGTCCAGCGCCGCGGCCACGGCGGCCTCGATCCGTGCCTGGATGCCTGCGGGCAGTGCGGACATCTGCCTTTCCAGCGTCGTGCCAAGCGCCGTCAGCACCGCCACGGCGCCCCGCTGCGCGCGGTGATAGCGGCGCGCCAGGGCATCGACCGCGGCAGGCGGCGGATCGGCGGTTCGCAGGGCGGGCATCTGATCCATGGTCACGATGTGGGGCGCGCAACGCGCCCGCGCAAGCGTCAGGGCAGCGCCTTCGTCACCGGCCCCGCGACGCCGTCCCAGGCGCCCTTGCGCAGCTCGAGGCCGAGGATCCGATCGGGGTTGGTCGGCGGCGGCATCAGCACGCCCTCGCGCCTTGTGAAGCCGAACCGGCGGTAGTAGGGCGCATCGCCGACCAGCAGCACCCGCCCCCAGCCTAGACGCCGCGCCTCGGCCAGGCTTTCGGTGATCAGAAGGCCCCCGAGCCCCTCGCCCTGGTGCGTGGGGTGGACCGCGACCGGGCCGAGAAGCAGGGTGTCCTGCCCGCCGACCTTGACCGGCCAGTAGCGGATCGCGCCGACGAGGATCCCCTCGCCGTCGCGCAGCGTCAGGCAGAGGGGGGCAACCTTCGGCACGCCCTCGCGCAGGCGGTAGGACGACAGCGCCTCGCGCCCCGGTGCGAAGCACAGATCGTAAAGCGCCTCGACGTCCCACCAGTCCGCCTCGGTCTCTTCCGCGAGGTGGAACATCGCCCGCGCCCTTGCCTTGCCTCGCGCCGCCGCCTAGCACGCAGCCTGCGCGAGGGCAAACGACAGGGAGGCGCGATGTTCTACCGCCCCGAGGCGGGCCACGGCCTGCCACACAACCCGTTCAATGCCATCGTGACACCCCGCCCGATCGGCTGGATCGCCACCCGCGGCGCGCTTGGCGACAACCTCGCGCCCTATTCGTTCTTCAACGCGGTCGCCTATGTGCCGCCGCAGGTGATGTTCGCCTCGACCAGCCGCAAGCCCGACCGGACGGGCGGCAAGGACAGCGCCGCACAGGCGCGGGAATCGGGCGTGTTCTGCGTGAACATCGTCGCCTACGCCGCCCGCGCGGTGATGAACGCCACTTCCGAGATGTTCCCTGCCGGGGTGGACGAATTCGCCCGCGCGGGGGCGGCGAAGGCGGAATGCGTGACCATCCCCTGCCCGCGGGTGGCTGATGCGCCCGCGTCGCTCGAATGCGTGGTGACGCAGATCGTGACGCTCGAGGGGCGCGACAATGTCGCAGTGTTCGGCCGGGTGACGGGCATCCACCTGCGCGACGACTGCCTCGTGGACGGCCGGTTCGACGTGACGCGGTTCCGTCCGCTTGCGCGGCTGGGCTACCACGACTACGCCAGCATCGACGCGGTGTTCGAGCTGCGCCGCCCCGGAGACGCCTGATGCGCCGCGCACCGCCCCTCACGCACGACGCGGTGCTGGCGGGCGGCGGGCACACCCATGCGCTGGTCCTCCGGATGTGGGCGATGCGGCCGCCGCCGGGCCTGCGCGTCACCCTGATCAACCCCGGCCCGACGGCGCCCTATTCGGGGATGCTGCCGGGCCTGATCGCCGGGCACTATGCGCGCGAGGATCTGACGATCGACCTCGACCGGCTGTGCCGCATGGCGGGGGCGCGGCTGATCGCCGGCGCGGTCGAGGGGGTAGATCTGGCCGCCCGCACCGTCGCGGTGGCCGGGCGGCCGCCGGTCGCCTTCGACACGCTGTCGCTCGACATCGGCATCACGTCGGCGATGCCGGACCTGCCCGGCTTTGCCGCCCATGCGGTGCCGGCCAAGCCGCTCGGCGCGCTGGCCGAACGCTGGCAGGCGTTCGTGGCGGCGGCGGCGGCCGGGCGCGCCTCTGCCGAGGTGGCGGTGATCGGGGGCGGCGCGGCGGGCATGGAGCTTGCGCTGGCCGCGGCGCACCGGCTGGGCCGCGGGGCGCGCGTGTCGGTGATCGAGCGCGGCGCGGCGGTGCTGCCCGGCCTCGGGCCGGCGGCGCGGCGGCGGATTCTTGCGGCAGCGCGGCGGCTGGGGGTGTCGGTGCTGACCGGGTCCGATCCCGCCGCGGTGACAGAGGCGGGCGTACTCCTGGCCGACGGCCGCGAGGTGCCGGCCGCCTTCGTCATCGGCGCGGCCGGGGCGCGGCCGCAGGCCTGGCTGGCAGGGACCGGCCTTGCCCTAACGGACGGTTTCGTGCGGGTCGGGCCGACGCTTCAGGCGTCCGATCCCGGGGTGTTCGCGGCCGGCGACTGCGCGCATCTCGACCATGCGCCGCGGCCCAAGGCCGGGGTCTTTGCGGTGCGCGCGGCCCCGGTGCTGGCGCACAACCTCGCCGCGGCGGCGCAGGGCGGGCCGCTGCGCCGGTTCCGGCCGCAGCGCGACTATCTGCGGCTGCTCGCGCTCGGCGGGCGGGCGGCGGTGGCCGACCGGTCGGGGTTGGCGGCGGCAGGCGCATGGGCCTGGGCCTGGAAGGACCGGATCGACCGGCGCTTCATGCGCCGCTTCGCCGACCTTCAGCCGATGGCGGCGGCGGGGGAACAGGCCGCGGGGGCGGGGGCGGACCAGCCGCTGTGCGGCGGCTGCGGGGCCAAGGTCGGGCCGGGGGCGCTGGCGGGCGGGCTGGCCGCGCTGCCGCCGCCGCAGCGCCCCGACGTGCTGCGCGGGGCCGGCGACGACGCGGCGCTGCTGGCCCACGCGGCCGGCGTGCAGGCGATCACCGTCGATCACCTGCGCCCGCTGGTGGACGATCCTTTCACCATGGCCCGGATCGCCGCGCTGCATGCACTCGGCGACGTATGGGCCATGGGGGCGGCGCCGCAGGCAGGTCTTCTGTCGCTGGTGCTGCCGCCGCTATCGCCCGCGCTGCAGGCCCGGACGGTGGCCGAGGCCGCGGCGGGCGCCGCCGCCGTCCTGCGCGCGGCGGGGGCCGACCTCGTCGGCGGCCATACGGCCGAGGGGGCCGAGGCGACCTTCGGCCTCGCCGTGACCGGCCTTGCCGCCCGGGCCTTGCCGCAGGGCGGCGCGCGGCCGGGCGACGTGCTGATCCTGACCCGCCCGATCGGGTCGGGGACGGTCTTCGCCGCGGCAATGGCCGGGACGCGGGTTTCCGGCCTGATCACGGGCGAGGCCGTGGCGGCCGCGCTCGACCTGATGCTGCGGCCCGGCGGGGCCGCGGCCGCCGCGCTGTCGCCCGAGGCCACGGCGCTGACCGACGTGACGGGGTTCGGTCTTGCCGGGCACCTTCTGGCGCTGCTCGACGCCGCGGGCTGCGCCGCGGTGCTGGACCTTGCCGCAGTGCCGCTGCTGCCCGGCGCCGCGGCGCTCGCCGCGGCCGGCGTCCGGTCCACCCTCTGGCCAGCGAACCGGGCCGCCGCCCTCGGCAGGATCGACCTCGGCCCGCACGCGGCAGACGCCCCCGCCGCCGTGCTGCTGCACGACCCCCAGACGGCGGGCGGGTTCCTCGCCGCGGTGCAGGCCGGCGCCGCGCCGTCGCTGCTGGCCGCGCTGCGCGCGCTCGGCGAGCCGGCAGCGGCGATCGGGACCTGCACCGAGGGGCCGCCGGCGATCCGGCTGGCGTGACCGGCGCCCCCGGTCCGCCGCGCAGGCCGTCACCTGCAGGCCGTCACCCGCCGCCTGCGCGCCGCAGCACCCGCCCGTCGATCAGCGCCAGTCCCGCGGCGATCAGGGCGAAGCCGGCGACATGCCGCGCCTCGAGCCGCTCGTCGAGGAGGATCACGCCGAGAAGGATCGCGCTGACCGGCACGAGGAAGGTGACGGTGGACACCGCCGTCGCCCCCGCCGCGGCGAGGATGCGGAAGTAGAGCATGTAGGCAAAGCCCGTGCACACCAGCCCCAGGGCCGCCAGCGCCGCCACGACCCCGACCGGCGGAACCGGCAGCGTCCACGGCCGGTCCACCGCCGCCATCAACGGCGCCAGCGCGACCGCTGCGACGAAGAGCTGCCCGAAGGCCAGCGCGTTCGGATCGGCAAGCCGCGCGGCCAGCCGCCGCGCGCCGACGCTGCCCATGGCATAGCAGGCCGCCGCAGCGAGGCTGAGCAGGTAGGGCAGCGCCGATCCGCCGCCGCCCGCCACGACCGCCCCGCCCAGCATCACCGCGACGCCGGCGAAGCCGACCGCGACGCCCGCGATCCGGGCCGGCGTGGCGCGTTCGTCGCGTGTGGCGACCTGCGCGACCGCAACGGTGAAGAGGGGCGTCGTCGCATTCAGGATCGCGGCGAGGCTCGAGGGCAGGCTCTGCTGCGCCGTCACGATCAGCACGAAGGGCAAGGCGGTATTGACGAGGCCGAGCGCCGCAAGGCCCACCCAGGCCCGCGCGCCCCGCGGCAGGCGCGACGGCCCCAGCACCGCGGCCAGCACGGCCGCGCCGATCGCGCACCGCAGAACCACGATCGTCAGCGCCGGCACATGCGGCACCGCGACCGCGATCAGGTAGAACGAGCCACCCCAGATCAGCGCCAGCAGCAGAAGCCGCCCGACGTCGCGCCCGGTCATGCCCGCGATCCGTGCGGTTCCCTGCATCGCGCCGCCTCCGCCCGCCCCGCCGGTGCCCGCTATTGCAGCGGGGGGCGGCGGGTTCAAGCAGCGACGGGCAACCGCGTCGCGGGCCGGGCCGCGCGCGGCGTCACTTCACGCGCGTCCAGGTCTGGCTGGAGCAGATCAGCCCGCCGGCCACGCAACCGGCAAGCTTCAGCGTATCGCCCGACAGGTCTATTTTTCCGGTGTAGATCTTGTCGTTCGAGGGGCGCCAGACCTGCCCGGCATAGCGCCCGCCGCCCTGCGGTTTCATGTCGATGACAAGCGTCTTGCCGAGGTTCGGCGACTTGTATTCGCCGCTGGCGTTGAAGGTGCGGGTGATCTTGCCGCAGATCGCAGACCCGCAGGGCGCCATCGTGACGTGGGCATAGGCGCCGTCGTCGGGCTGCGTCCGCCAGACCCCCAGCACGGGGTCGGCGAAGGCCGGCGCGGCGGCGAGGATCAGGGCGGCGATGGTGACGCGGAACATGGGGCTCCCTCCCGGTTGGCTGTGTCAGTGTCGCGGGCCGTGCGATTCGGGCAAGGGCGCCGTTGCGTCGGGGCCGGGCACCGCCATCGCGGCGGGATACCGCAACAGCCAGAGCGCCCAGAGGATCGCCACCGCCGTCAGCACCGGCCCCGCCGGCCCGCCCGCCTCGGTCGCGGTGGCAAGGTTGAACCCCGTGTGCCACAGGACCGCAAGCGCCACCCCGCCGCGCGCCAGCGCGGCAAGATGCGCAAGCACGCAGGCCCCTGCAAGGATGCCGATGCCGAAGCCGAACAGGATCGTCACAGGGTCCATCGCGCGATAGGTCGCCACCAGCGCGAAGAACGGCGCATGCCAGACCGCCCAGACCGCCCCTGTCGCCAGAGTTCCCGCCCGCGCACCCCAGAGCGCCTGCAGGCGCGGCAGAAGGTAACCGCGCCAGCCCGCCTCTTCGCCGAGGCCGTTGACCACGAGGATGAGCGCCAGCCAGGGCAGGACGGGCAGGATCGGCAGCCCCGAATAGAGCCTGAGCCCCGCCGGGTCGCCGAAGGCCCAGACGAGCGCCAGCGCCGGCAGCGGGGTGGCCGCGAGCGCCCAGGGGCGCCAGCCCTGCGGCGCCTGCCCAAGCCGCGCAAGGAAGGCGCGCAGCGCGCCGGCCCGCGCCGCGAGGATCAGCGCGGCGGCCAGCGGCGCGGCGAGCGCGGGGAAATGCGTGGGCAGCGCCCCTGCCCGGACCTCGGCCCCCGCCGCGATCAGGGCTCCGGCCCAACCCCAGGCGAGCCCGAAGGCGATTGCCCCGAACGCCGCCGCCTCGCGCCGGATCTGCCGTCGCACCATGCCCGCGCCCTCTTGAGTCCACGTTCCGAGGATGCCAGTTGCGCGCAACGGAACGGAGACGGCGCATGATCCTCTACCCCGCCATCGACCTCAAGGAAGGCCGCTGCGTGCGGCTTCTGCGCGGCGACATGAACGCGGCGACGGTCTTCGGCGAGGATCCGGCGGCGCAGGCGGCGGCCTTTGCGGCCGCGGGCTGCCGCTGGCTGCACCTCGTGGACCTCGACGGCGCCTTCGCGGGGCGGCCCGCGAACGCCGGGGCGGTGGCCGCGATCCTGTCAGCGGTGACGGTGCCCTGCCAGCTCGGCGGCGGGATCCGCGACATGGCGACGGTGGAGGGCTGGCTCGCGCGCGGCGTCGCGCGGGTGATCCTCGGCACGGTCGCGGTCGAAAAACCCGCCCTGGTGCGCGAGGCCGCGCGCGCCTTCCCCGGGCGGATCGCCGTCGGCATCGACGCGAAGGGCGGCCGCGTCGCCACCCGCGGCTGGGCCGAAGTGACAGACATCGGCGCCGCCGACCTTGCCCGCCGCTTCGAGGACGCGGGCGTGGCCGCGCTGATCTACACCGACATCGACCGCGACGGCGCGATGCAGGGCCCGAACGTCGCCGCCACCGCCGCACTCGCCCGCGCGGTGGCGATCCCGGTCATCGCCTCGGGCGGGGTCGCCTCGCTCGCCGATCTCCTCGCGCTGCGGGATACCGGCGTCGTGGCAGGCGCGATCTCGGGCCGGGCGCTCTACGAAGGGGCGCTGGACCTGAAGGCGGCGCTGGCCGCGCTCGGCTGACCCCTTCCGCCCGGCGCGCGGGGGGCGTATCACGCCCCCATGCTCAAGACCCGCATCATCCCCTGCCTCGACGTCGCCGACGGGCGCGTGGTCAAGGGCGTGAACTTCGTCAACCTGCGCGACGCCGGCGACCCGGTCGAGGCGGCGGCGGCCTATGACGCGGCGGGGGCGGACGAGCTTGCCTTCCTCGATATCCACGCAACGCACGAGAACCGCGGCACGATGTTCGACCTTGTCGCCCGGACGGCCGAACGCTGCTTCATGCCGCTGACCGTGGGGGGCGGCGTGCGCACGGTGGCGGACGTGCGCGCCCTGCTGCGCGCGGGCGCCGACAAGGTCAGCTTCAACTCGGCCGCCGTCGCCGACCCCGATGTCGTCGCCCGCGCGGCCGACGTTTTCGGGGCGCAGTGCATCGTGGTCGCGATCGACGCCCGCACCGTGGCGCCCGGCCGGTGGGAGATCTTCACCCACGGCGGCCGGCGCGCGACCGGCATCGACGCAGTCGATTTCGCCCGCACGGTGGCGGCGAAAGGCGCGGGCGAGATCCTTCTGACCTCGATGGACCGCGACGGGACGGGCGCGGGGTTCAACCTGCCCCTGACGCGCGCCGTGGCCGATGCGGTGCCCGTGCCGGTGATCGCCTCGGGCGGCGCGGGCAGCCTCGACCACCTCGTCGAGGCGGTAACGGAAGGCCATGCCGCGGCGGTGCTGGCCGCCTCGATCTTCCATTTCGGCACCTTCACGATATTCGAGGCGAAGGCGGCGATGGCCGCGGCCGGCATTCCGGTGCGGCCGGCCTGAGCCCCGGCGCGGCTTGCCAGCGCCGCCGCCTGCGCCTATGCCGCCCGCAAGGAGGGCCCGCCCCGTGTCCGCAATCGTCCGCCTCGCCGAAACCGTGCAGCGCCGCCGCGGCGCCGACCCCGACACGTCCTGGACCGCGCGCCTCCTCGCCCGCGGCCCCGAGGCCTGCGCGAAGAAGTTCGGGGAAGAGGCGGTCGAGGCGGTGATCGAGGCCGTGAAGGGCGACCGCGACCGCCTTGTGGCCGAGGCGGCCGACGTGCTCTACCACCTTCTCGTCATGCTCGCGGCCCGCGGCGTGACGCTGGCCGAGGTGGAGGCGGAACTCGCCCGGCGCGAGGGCACCTCGGGCCTCGCCGAAAAGGCGGCGCGCGGCTGACCCGACCGGTTCCGCTCGCGGACGCGCAAGCCCCGCGCGGACCGACCCGCAGCGCCTTCCGCCGACGCCGACCGCCGCCGCCCGGCCGCATCCCTTCTTCCCCTGCCGCTTCATCGTTCCGCAAAACTCCCCGGGGGACGCACCGCATCGCGGCACGGGGGGCGGGATGCCCCCTTCCCTTCCCGCGGGCCAGGGCGCAGTCTGCCGCTGTCCGCCCGACCGGAGAGCGCCGATGACCGCCGAGACCCTGCGCCATGCCGCCGTGATGCTTGCCGCCGGCATCGGCATTCCGGTGCTCGCCGCGCTGAACGCCCAGCTTGGCGCGCGGATCGGCGCGCCGGCGGCGGCGGCGGCGGTGCTGTTCGTGGTGGCGCTCGCCGGGGCCGCGGCTGTGATGCTGGCCACCGGCAGCGCGGGTGCGTTGGCGCGCCTGCCGGGGCAGCCTGCGCACCTGTTTCTCGCGGGGCTGCTGGTCGCGTTCTATGTGCTGTCGATCACCTTCGTCGCCCCGCGGTTCGGGGTCGGCAACGCGGTGTTCTGCGTCCTTCTGGGCCAGATGGTCTCGGCCGCGGCGATCGACCACTTCGGCCTCTTCGGCGCGCAGGTGCGGCCCCTGACGGCCCTGCGGGCAGGCGGGATCGCGCTGATGGTGGCGGGAATCGTCGCCATCCAGCGCGGCTGAGCGGCGGTCAGTCGATCACCACCACCCGCGTCTGGTCGCGTCCAAGCTCGCGCACCAGTTCCCACAGGACGCGGGCGTTGTCGGGGTGCAGGCGGATGCACCCGGCCGAGGCGGGGCGGCCGAGGCGCGCGACCTCGGTTGTCCCGTGGATCGCGTAATGGCCGTCGTAGAAGATCGACCAGGGCATCGGCGCGTTGTTGTAGAGGCGCGAGCGGTGGAAGCGGACCAGATACTGCGGCCGGAAGGTTCCCTTAGGCGTCACCTTGCCCGCCCGCGCGGTGGACACCGGCCAGACGTGATACACCTGCCCGTCGCGCATCACCGTCATTTCCTGCCGCTGCTTGCTGACCTGCACGATCAGCTGCTGCGCGGCCGCTGGCGCGGCGGCGGCGAGGAACAGGACCAGAAGGGCAAGGCACTCTTTCCGCATCGTCTCATCCTTTCGGATAGTCCTGTGGAAAAATGCATCGCCCGCGCGCCGAAAGCGAGACCGAAAGACGGCGGAAACCGCTGCGCAACCGGCATTTTCCGGCGACGGCGCGGCCGCGGGCGGGCGGTGGACGGCGGCGTGCGGGTCAGGCCAGCCGGCCCGCCTCGAGGCGCACCGTGCGGTCCATCCGCGCGGCCAGCGCGGGGTTGTGGGTGGCGATCAGGGCGGCAAGGCCCGTCTCGCGCACCACCTCGAGCAGCACGGCGAACACGCGGTCGGCAGTCGCGGGGTCGAGGTTGCCGGTCGGCTCGTCGGCCAGAAGCAGGGCGGGGCGGTTCGCCAGCGCGCGGGCGACGGCCACGCGCTGCTGTTCGCCGCCCGAGAGCGCCGCAGGCCGGTGGCGGGCGCGCGCGGCCAGGCCCAGCCGGTCGAGCAGCGCATCGGCGCGCGCCAGCGCCGCCGCGCGGCCCGCACCTGCGGCCAGTTGCGGCAGCGCCACGTTCTCGCGCGCGTCGAACTCGGGCAGGAGGTGGTGGAACTGGTAGACGAAGCCGACCCGCGACCGGCGCAGCGCGGTGCGGGTGGCGTCGGGCGCGCCGGTCGCATCGATGCCCGCGATCGCCACGCGGCCCGCGTCGGGCGCATCGAGCAGGCCCGCGATGTGCAGCAGCGTGGACTTGCCCGCGCCCGACGGCGCCACCAGCGCCACGACCTGCCCCGGCGGGATGCGGATCGACGCGCCGTCCAGCACCCGCACTTCGGCGGGGGTGCCGCGGCCGTAGGTGCGCGCGATCCCCTCGAGCACCAGCGCGTCTGGCGCAGCGGCGGCGGGGGCGGGGGCGGCGGCGTCACTCATGCCGCAGCGCCTCGACCGGGTGCATCCGCGCCGCCCGCCGCGCCGGGAACCAGGTAACGACGAAGGACAGTCCCAGAGACAGGGCGACCGCGCGCCCCACGTCCTCGGCCCGAAGCTGCGCCGGCAGGTGATAGAGGCCGCGGATCGAGGGATCCCACACCCCGCCGCCCGACAGGTAGTTGACCGCCGCGAAGATCGGATCGATCCAGACGGCGAAGGCGCAGCCCAGCACCACGCCCGCCGCGGTGCCCGCGATGCCGATGGCCGCGCCGCACAGGAAGAAGACCCGCAGCACCGCCCCTTCCGTCAGCCCCATCGTCCGCAGGATACCGATGTCGCGCCCCTTGTTCTTCACCAGCATGATGAGGCCCGACACGATGTTCATCGCCGCGATGAGGACGAGGATCGACAGGATGACGAACATCACGTTGTCCTCGATCGTCAGCGCGCGCAGAAAGCTGCCCGCGCTGTCGCGCCAGGTCCAGACCAGCGCCGAGGGGCCGGCGGCGCGCAGGAGCGGCAGGGTGAGGTCCTCGACCCGATCAGGGTCGGCCACCATCACCTCGATCTCGTCCGCGCGCCCCTCGCGGTTGAAATAGGCCTGCGCCTCGGCGATCGGCATGTAGATGCGGGTGCGATCGATGTCCCACCGGCCGGCGGTGAAGATCCAGACGACCTCGTAGGCGTTCACCCGCGGCGCGGTGCCGAAGGCGGTGCGCACCCCGTCGGGCGAGATCAGGCGGATCCGGTCGCCGACCGCAAGGCCCAGTTCCCGCGCGATGCCCGACCCGATGGCGACGCCCTGATCGAAGCGGTCGAGGTCGCCGATCCCCTCGGCCTGCGGCCCCCCGACGCGGGGGATGGTGCGCAGGTCGGCCGCGGCGATGCCATAGACCTCGGCCCCGGCGTTGCGGCCGTTCCCGGTCGCCATCACCTGACCGCGGATCAGGGGCGCGGCGCGGACCACGCCGGGCACTTCCGCCACGCGGGCGGCGATGGCATCGTGGTCGGTAAAGCTGCGGTCGAGCGTGCCGGCCTCGGTCATCCTCCCCGCGGCGTAGAGCGTGACATGCGCATTCGCGCCCAGGATCGTGTCCACGAATTCCGCGCGGAAGCCCGCGCGCACCGCCAGCGTCGCGATCAGCGCGAACACCGCCAGCGTGATGCCGATGAGGCTGATCCAGGTCATCGCGCTGACGCCGCCCTCGGCCCGCCGGGCACGCAGATAGCGCCAGGCGATCATCCATTCATAGCGGGCGAAGGGGGGGGCGGCAGGCATGGCCGCGCTTGTGGCGCGGCGCGCGGGCGCGGTCAACCGCGCCCTGCGGCGCGGGCGGGATCGGGCCGCCTGCACCTCCGGCAGACGCATCCGCGTGCCCGCCGTCGCCGGGCGGCGGCGCTGCCTCCGGACCGCGCGGCAGGCCTCGCCCCGGGGCCGGATCGCCGGTCGCCGCGTGTCCCCGGTGGCGCAGGGTTTCCGGCTGCGCGCCCTGCGCGGCAAGGGGTTCCGGCACCGACGGCAGGGGCGCGGCCGATCCCTGCGGCCCGGACCGCTGGCGGGCGGTCAGAACAGGAAGTTTCCGGGGTCGCTCAGGGTCTCGGGGTCGATGCCGTCAACGAACACGACGATACCGTTCGCGGCGATCCGGGTGCCGCCCTCGACCGCGCGGAAGGCGATCTGCGCGAGCGCCGTGACACCGGCCAGCGCGATGCGGTCGAGACCAGGCTCGAAATCCACGATCCGGTCCGTGCCGTCGCCCCGGGCGAAGAGGAACAGGTCAGGCCCCGTGCCGCCCTCCAGCGTGTCGCGGCCCTGCCCGCCCGCCAGGGTGTCGGCCCCGTCGCCGCCCGACAGGCGATCGTGACCGGCGCGACCGGCAAGGCGGTTGTCCGCGCCGTCGCCAGACAGGCGGTCGCCGCGGGTGGTGCCCGCCAGATGCTCGAACCCCGTCAGCGCGACCTGCCCGCCCCCCACGGCCTGCGCCGCGCCGCCCAGGCCGAGGTCGATCGCCACCCCGCCCGCCGCGCGCGCGAAATCGGCCGTGTCGGCACCCGCGCCGCCGGCCGCGATCAGAACGATCCCGTCCGCAGGGGCAAGGTGCAGCACGTCGTCGCCGGGACCGAGGTCCACGAACTGCGCCCCTCCGGGGCCGAGCGTCACCACCTCGTCGCCCTCGCCGGTGCGGAGCGTGCCGACGAAGGCCGCGCCGCCGGTCGTCACCCGGTCGGCCCCGCTGCCGGTGCGCACCTGATCGACCCCCGCGGCGAAGTCCAGGACCGCCCGCGCCGGACCCGAAACCTGGACCGTGCCGACGAAGCCGGCCGCGGTCAGGCCGAGCCGCCCCTCGCCGGACACGCTGACCGTCCCGGCGCCGCCGGCCCCGATCGCCAGCGCCGACACCCCGCCCGCGTTGACATAGGTTTCAAGGTAACCCTCGGCCGTGGCGATCCGGTGGTCGCCGCCGGCCGTGCGCAGCGTCAGGATGCGCGCGGTGCCGGTCAGCCGGGCGTCGAGCGACGCCCCGTCGAGCACCGCCGTCTCGATCACGCTGGCGTCCGACAGGCGCAGCACCGCCGCGCCCGACAGGCGCAGGCTTTCGATCCGGGCATCGCCCGTCAGGGTCACGCGGTCGGCACCCCCGCCGAGGTTCACCGCCCCGAGCCGCGCGCCGGCGCCGCCGACCAGAACATCGTTCCCGCCTTCGGCGGCGACGCGGCCGACCTGCACCGGCCCGACGCGAAGCGTGTTGGCCCCGGGCCCGAGGTCGATCAGCTGCACGCCCGCGCCGGGGCGCACCGTCACCGTATCGTCCCCGCCGCCGGTGGCGATCTGGCGCACGAAGCCCGCGCCCGTCGTCACTGCATCGTCGCCCCCTGCCAGTTCGAGCGTGCGCACCGTCCGGTGGCCAAGGGCGATGCGGTAGGGCGCATCGGGGTAGGGCGCATTGCCGGGGCCGTGGATGTTGACCACCATCGTGTGGGTCAGCGTCAGGCTACCCCCGCCGGGGGGCAGCCGCAGGTCGTTGATCAGCCGGTCGCCGGGAAGGGCCGCATCGGTGATATGGGCGATCATGCCCGGGCCGTCGAAGTCGAGACCGCGGACCGTCCACGGCGGCGGCCAGGGCAGTTCGGCGTGGTAGAAGAGGAAGTGGTCGTCCTTTCGGTCATAGATCGCCAGCAGCCGGTCGGGGTCGCCGAAGGTGCGGAACGTGTCGCGGATGACGGCATAGCGCTCGGGATCGGCCGGGATCGTCCCGTCGAACACGGCCGGCGGGCGCGGATCGGTGCGCGTCGTCAGCGTCATGCGCTGGGTGAAGGGATCGGCGGATCGGTCGTTCACGCCGTTCGCATAGGGCAGGAACCATCGCCCGTTGCGGAAGGCATAGCCGAACTCGCTGACGACGCCGCCGCCGAACGCACCGAACTGCACAAGGGCGAAGGGCGCCACCCCGTCGATCGTCGCCTGCCCGGACCTGCCCGCCATCGCGCACCCCCGCATTGCAGCGCGAACCGCGCATGCCCGCAAAGGTTGCAGGGCCGCGCCCGTCCGGTCAAGCGGGCCCGGGGCCGGTCAGAACAGGAAACTGTCGGCCGCGCGCATCTCGGCTGCTGTCAGCCCCTCGACGATGATCGTGGTTCCGTTCGCCACCAGCCGCGCGCCGGCAGCGACGTCGCTGAAGGTGATCTGCCCCAGCCGCGACACCCCGGCAATCGCGATCTGGTCGAGGCCCAGCTCGAAATCGGTGATCCGGTCGGTCCCGTCGCGCCGCGCGAACTGGAACACATCGGCATCCGCCCCGCCGGTCAGCGTGTCGTTCCCCGCGCCGCCGAGGAGCGTGTCGTTCCCCGCGCCGCCGATCAGCACGTCGTTCCCGCCGCCGCCCTCGAGGCGGTTTGCCGTCTCGCGCCCGGTCAGCACATCGGCCCGGTTCGTGCCGATCAGGTTCTCGATGCGCGAGAACGCCAGGTATCCGATGACCCCCGGCACGTCGATCACCGTCCCACCGGGGGCGCCGATGTTCTGGAATCCGCCGATATTCGACAGATCGACCGTGACCGACTGCCGGATGCGGCCGAAATCGACCGTATCCGTGCCGCCGCCGCCCTGGATCACCATGGCCCGGTCCGGGGCCATTTCGGCAACCTGCAAGAGGTCGTCCCCGTCACCGAGATTGACGAGCTGCGCGCCGCCTGCGCCCAGCGTGACGGTGTCATTGCCGCCCTGCGTGCGGATGATGCCGACGAAGGCGTCGCCGGTCGTCGTCACCCGGTCGTTCGCATCGCCGGTGCGGACATAGTCGGCACCCGCGTTCAGCGTGACCACGGCGCGGGCGCTGTCGAACACCTGCAAGGAATTGATGAACCCGTTTCCGGTGATCGTCTGCGTTCCGGCCGACCCGGCGAAGGTCAGTTGTCCCGCCCCGCCCGCGCCGACGGTCACGATATTGGTGCCGTTGAAGTTGAAATAGCTTTCGAAATATCCGTCGCCGGTCGTGATGCGGTTCGTTCCCTCGCCGGCCTTGAGCTGGAAGATGCGGGCATCGTTCTGGATCGTCACGCGCACATCCTGCCCGGTCAGATGCGCCTGCTCGATTCGGCTGTCGCCGCGCAGGGTGACGGCCGCATTGCCATAGGCCCGCAGGCTTTCGATCAGAGCGTTCCCCGACAGTTGCACCGTATCGTTGCCGTCGCCGAGGTTGACCGACCCGACGCGGCCGCCGGCGCCGACGATGACCGTGTCGTTCCCCGATCCGGTATCGACGGCCGTCACGGGCCCCGTGCCGGCGGTGAAGCGGTCGTTTCCGTCCCCGGTGCGGATAAACTCGATTTCCCCGGCGCCACCGTTGACCACATCTCTGCCGGTGCCGAGCGTGATCCCGATGATCCGTCCGCTACCCGCGTTGATCGTCGTGTCGCCCATCCCGAAGTTGATGAAGCCCGTGCGCGCCGCGCCGAGCGTGACAGTCGTCTGCGTGCTGGGCAGCGCAAAGAAGGCTGTCATGGCCTCGACGACCGTATTGGCAAGCGTGATGATGTTCGTCCCGTCCGCGATCCGGAGGAAATCGATCCGGCGGTTGCCCGCGCTGCCGCCGTCCGTGATCGTGGTGCGGGAGCCGCCAACCGGGATGTCTGCGACCGGATCGTAATACCACAACTCGAACGACCGGATCCGCATGTTCCCGCTGAGCGAATAGGTCGCGTCGTAGGTGTCTGCGCCGGGTTCGACATAGGCGCCGATACGGTCGAGGTTCCCGTTCGACCCGGTCCATGTGTAGGTGCGGCCGAACAACTCGAACGGCGTCACGCCATTGAGTTGCCTGTCTATCGTGATTTTCGCCATCGATTTTTCCTAATTTGAGCGCAAATGCGCCGCAATTGGTATGCTCACACGACAATGTCGCAGCGGTAGGTTTTTACAACGATTCGTTACCGGCCCACGTCTTGCCGGACCAGAAAAGTCGGCCGCGCGCGAAACGGGAGTCGGCGCAAGGGTGGGATGTGCCGGATCGCGACAGCAACCCTGTCAATGACCCGCGTAAATCCCTGCCAGCCGGTCCACCGCCGCCTCGGGCGACATTTCCTCGCCGTCGCCCGTGCGGCGGCAGGTCAGTTCCACCTTGCCCGCCGCGAGGCCCCGCGGGCCCACGGTGATCCGCCAGGGCAGGCCGATCAGGTCCATCGTGGCGAACTTGGCCCCTGCCCGCTCGTCGCGGTCGTCGTAGAGCGGCTCGAGCCCGCGCGCCGTCAGCGCCGCGTAAAGGCCGGCACAGGCCGCATCGGCCGCGCCGTCGCCCTGCTTGAGGTTGACGATGCCCACGGGGAAGGGAGTCACCCCTTCCGGCCAGACGATGCCCCTGTCGTCGTGGCTGGCCTCGATGATCGCGCCGACGAGCCGGCTGACCCCGATCCCGTGCGAGCCCATGTGGACCGGCACCCGCTCGCCCGCCGCATTGGTGACGAAGGCGCCCATCGGTTCGGAATACTTGGTGGAGAAGTAGAAGATCTGCCCCACCTCGATCCCGCGCCCCACCTTGCGGTGCGCCTCGGGCACGGTCTCGAACACCGCCGGGTCGTGCGTCTCGTCGGTGCGGGCGTAGAGCGTGGTGAACTCGCGGCAGACCGCCGCCACCTGATCGCGGTCGTCATAGTCGATGGCGCGCGCCCCGAGCTTCAGCGCCGTCACCCGGTCGTCGTAGAAGACCTCGGATTCGCCCGTCGCGGCCAGCACCAGGAACTCGTGCGTGTCGTCCCCCCCGATCGGCCCCGAGGCCGCGCGCATCGGGATGGCGGTCAGCCCCATGCGCTCGTAGGTCCGCAGGTAGCTGACCATGTGGCGGTTGTAGGCGTGCAGCGCGGCGTCGCGGTCGATGTCGAAGTTGTAGCCGTCCTTCATCAGGAACTCGCGCCCCCGCATCACGCCGAAGCGCGGGCGCATCTCGTCGCGGAATTTCCACTGGATGTGGTAGAGTGTCAGTGGCAGGTCCTTGTAGCTGCCGACATGGGCGCGGAAGATGTCGGTGATCATCTCCTCGTTCGTCGGCCCGTACAGCAGGTCGCGGTCCTGCCGGTCGCGGATGCGCAGCATCTCCTTGCCGTAATCGTCGTAGCGCCCGCTCTCGCGCCAGAGGTCGGCCGGTTGCAGCGTCGGCATCAGGAGGGGGATGTGCCCGGCGCGCTGCTGCTCCTCGTGCACGATCTGCTCGATCCGCCGCAGCACGCGGTAGCCGAGCGGCAGCCACGAATAGATGCCCGCCGCCTGCTGCCGGATCATCCCCGCCCGCAGCATCAGCCGGTGCGACGCGATCTGCGCCTCGGCGGGGTTTTCCTTAAGGACAGGCAGGAAATAGCGGGTCAGGCGCATGGGCGGGGCTCCGGTGGGTCGGGCGGTTCCTAGCCGCAAGGCCGCGGGGCGGCAAGCGGGGCAGCGGTGCCGCCTTCGTCAGAGCGGACGGCCGGAGCGCGGCAGCCCGGCGGCCTCTCACCCCTCCATCGGGTAACCGACCATCCGCGCCCCCGCACCTAGCGCGTCGGCCGGATGATCAGTTCCACCCGCCGGTTCCGTGCCCGGCCCTCGGGCGTCAGGTTGGTGGCCACCGGCATGTCCTCGCCGCGCCCGACGGCCACCACGCGCGACGCCGGAACGCCTGCCCCGATCAGCACGGCGGCCACCGCAGAGGCCCGCCGCTGCGACAGGTCCTGGTTGTAGAGGGCGCTGCCGGTGTTGTCGGTGTGGCCCACGACCTCGACCCTTGTATCGGGATAGGCGAGCAGGTTCCGGGCAACCGCCCGCAGGTCCGCCTGAAGGTCGGGCCGCACCGCGGCGCTGTCGGTCGCAAACAGGATGTCCTGCGGCATCGTCACCACCAGCTCGCTGCCGGTGTTGACGATCCCGATGTCGGGGTTGCCCACGTCGCGCCGCAGGTCGGCCGCCTGGCGGTCCAGCGCCGTGCCCACGGCACCGCCGACCGCCGCGCCGATCACCGCGCCCGCGGCACCCGCCAGCAGCGGGTCGGTTCCGCCGGGCCGCGTCGCAAGGCCCGTGAACCCGCCGAGGATCGCCCCGGCGATCGCGCCCTGCCGCGCCCGGCTTTCGCCCGAGGCGCCGGGATCGGCGCATCCCGCCAGGATCAGCGCGCCGGCGGTCGCCAGCGCCACGGGAATCTTCATGCTCATCGCTGCCGCCTCGCTTGCGAACCACCCCCCGCAGGGTGCGCTGCTTCTATACCGCCCGCCCCCCGCGCGCGACCACCCCGACCTGTCGCCCGCGCGGCTTTCCGCCCATCACGATGCCGCGCGTGACCGGCCAGGCCTGCGCATCCGCGGCCTAAACCGCCGCCTCGGCGCGCGCCGCCTCCCACGCCAGCATCGCCCGCTTGACCGGCAGGCCCCAGCGATACCCGCCGAGCGCACCGGACTTGCGCAGCGCCCGGTGACAGGGGATGACAAAGGCCAGAGGGTTGCGCCCGATCGCGGTTCCGGCCGCGCGCACCGCCCGCGGCGACCCGGCCGCCGCCGCAATCTCGGAATAGGTCGCCACCGACCCCGCCGGCACCCGCAAGAGCGCCTCCCACACCTTGATCTGGAACGGCGCGCCCATGGCATGGGCGGGCACCGCCCCGCCGCCGAAGGCCGCGGCAACCAGCGGCGCGACCGCCGCCGCGTCGGCCGCGAACGCCGCCGCCGGCCAGCGCGCCATGAGGTCGGCCGCCGCCGCCTCCGCCCCGGTCCCCGCGGCGAAGGCAAGGCCGCACAGCCCCCGGTCCGTCGCCATCGCGACCGCCGGGCCGAACGGCGTGTCCGCCGTCCCCCAGCGGATCGTCAGACCCGCGCCCGCCCGTGCGTATTGCCCGGGCGTCATCGCTTCCCACGTCACCATCGCATCGTGCAGGCGGCCCGACCCGGACCAGCCCGCAGCCAGCGCCGCCTCCAGCACCGGCATCCGCGCAGCCAGCATCCGCCGCGCCTGATCGAGCGCCAGATACTGCAGGTAACGCTTCGGGCTGACCCCCACCCAGGCCGAGAACAGGCGCTGGAAGTGCGCGGCACTCATCCCCATCCGCGCCGCCAGCGCCTCGAGCGTCAGCCCCGGCCCCGCAGCGTCGAGCTCCGCCAGCGCTCGCTCGATCACGCGGTAGTGGTAGCGCGCCGCATCCGTCCCCTCGTCCATCTTCATCTTGTCCCAAATACTCCACGGGGGTCCGGGGGTGTGAAACCCCCGGCAGCCCGCCGCAAGCCGTCCCCGGTTCTAGTCGCGCGCCGGACCGCCCGCGACCCGAAGCTTGCGCCTTGTGGCCGCGCCGGCCGCACGGCATACCGCACCCATGCCCGCACAAGCCGATTTCGCCACCATCGACGCGATCTTCGCCCGCCTGAAGGCCGCGAACCCCGCGCCGCAAGGCGAACTCGAACACTCCAACGCCTTCACGCTGCTGGTCGCGGTCGCGCTTTCGGCCCAGGCGACCGACCGCAGCGTGAACGCGGCGACCCGGCCGCTGTTCGCCGTGGCCGACACGCCGCAGGCGATGCTCGCGCTCGGGGAAGAGGGGCTGATCCCCTACATCCGCACCATCGGCCTCTACCGCACCAAGGCGCGGAACGTCGTCGCCCTCAGCCGCATCCTGGTGGAGCGCTTCGGCGGGGTCGTGCCCGACAGCCGGGCGGCGCTGATGTCGCTGCCGGGCGTCGGGCGCAAGACGGCGAACGTCGTCCTGCAGATGTGGTTCCACCTGCCCGCCCAGGCCGTGGATACGCATGTCTTCCGCGTCGCCAACCGAACCGGCATCGCGCCGGGGCGCGATCCGCTGGCGGTCGAACGCGCGATCGAGGACAACGTTCCCGCCCGCTACCTGCCGCATTCGCACCACTGGCTGATCCTGCACGGGCGCTACACCTGCCTTGCCCGCAAGCCGCGCTGCGCCGCCTGCACGATCGCCGACCTTTGCCTCTGGGAGAACAAGACAGCATGAACCGCCATCAGGTCGTGGGGATCGGCAACGCCATCGTCGATGTCCTGTCGCAGACCGACGACATGTTCCTCGACCTCATGGGGATCTCCAAGGGCGTGATGCAGCTGATCGAGCGGGACCGCGCCGAGACGCTCTACGCCGCGATGCGCGAACGGACCGAGGCGCCCGGCGGATCGGTGGCCAACACGGTGGCGGGGTGCGGCAACCTCGGGCTTTCGACCGCCTTCATCGGCCGCGTGCGCGACGACGCCCTGGGTCGGTTCTACGCCCGCGCGATGCAGGCCGAGGGGACGGATTTCGTCAACCCGCCGGTCGCCGGCGGCGACCTGCCCACCTCGCGGTCGATGATCTTCGTCACGCCGGACGGCGAACGGTCGATGAACACCTACCTCGGCATCTCGGCCGAGCTCGGGCCGGACGACGTGGACGAGGGCGTGGCGGGCGGGGCGGGGATCCTGTTCCTCGAAGGCTATCTCTTCGACAAGGAGCCGGGGAAAGAGGCGTTCCTCAAGGCGGCCCGCGCCTGCCGCGCCGGCGGCGGCCGCGCGGGCATCGCCCTGTCCGATCCCTTCTGCGTCGATCGGCACCGCGACGATTTCAGGCGGCTGGTGGCGGGGCTCGACTACGTCATCGGCAATGTCCACGAATGGACCGCGCTCTACCAGACCGAGGATCTGGACTCCGCGCTGGCCGAGGCCGCCGCGGCCTGCCCGCTGGTCGTCTGCACCCGCTCGGGCGCGGACGTGATCCTGATCGGCGCGGGCGAGCGGGTCGAGGTGCCGGTCAGGCGCGTGGTGCCGGTGGACGCCACCGGGGCGGGCGACCAGTTCGCGGCGGGCTTCCTCTATGGCCTGGCCACCGGGCAGGGCCTTGCTACCGCGGGCCGCATGGGCTGCATCGCCGCGGCCGAGGTCATCGGCCACTTCGGCGCCCGGCCCGAGACCGACGTCAAGGCGCTGTTCCGCCGCGCCGGGCTGATCTGAGCGCACCCGACCGCGCCGCCACGCCAGCTGCCCCGCGCCGGGCAAGTTCGCGAGGCGCACGGGGCGGGTGCTGCCAGTGTCGCAGCGCGCCCGGTCAGCGGCGCTTCGGCCCAGGCTTGCCGCGGGTCGGCGCACCGGGCTGGCGGCGCAGCGACTGCGACGGATCGGCCGGGTTCGGCGGCGGCGCCTTGGACTTGCGCGGCGCGGCGGCCTTTGGCCGTGCCGGCCGCTCGCCGCGCTCGGCGGCCGAAGCGCGCGCGTCGTCCTTCTTCCAGCGCGCCTTCGGCGGCGCCGCGCCGCCCGGCGACCCGGGTTCCGCCCGGCGCGGGGCACGGGCGCGCGGCGCATCGCCCGCCGCAGCCGGGCGCGGCTTCCGGGGCGCATCGGTTGCCGATCCGCGGTCCGCCCGCGGCGTGTAGGGCCGCCGCTCGCCCTCGTCGCGCGGCGGACGCGGGCCGCGCGGGCGGCCCGCGCCGGCCTCGTCGCGGGCCGGGCGCGGTGCGTAGGGCCGCCGTTCGCCCTCGTCGCGCGGCGGACGCGGGCCGCGCGGCGCTCGTGTCGGCCCCTGCGGCCGGTCGGACGGCCGCGGCAGCGGCCCCTCGCGGCGGGGGCGCGGAGCGTGGCGGTCGGGGCGCGCGGTCAGATCGGGCTCGCCGTCAAGGCGCGCCAGCACCAACCCGTCCTCCAGCGCCATGCCGGTGCCGAGGCCTGCCTCCAGCCGGTCCGCCGCCGCGGCGGCCACCTGGATGAAGGTCTGCTCGCCCTGCACCCGGATCGCGCCGATCGCCAGCCGCGTGATGCTGCCCGCCTCGCACAGCCTGGGCAGCAGCCAGCGCGCCTCGACCCGCCGGTCGTGCCCGGCCGAGAGGCTATACCAGACGGAGGGCCCGAACTCGGCCCGCTCGCGCACGGGCGCGGGGGCCTCGGACGGGGGCGGGGCCTCGTGCAGTTCCTCGGGCGCGGCGCGGCCGGCGCGCCACAGCCTCAGGACAGCCGCCGCCAGCGCCTCGTCGCCGAAGGACTGCAGCCGCGCGACCATCGCGCGTTCCTCGTCGGCGACCGGCGTGGCCAGCGCCTCGTGCGCCATCAGGCGTTCGTCCTCGGCTGCCTGCACCTCGTCGGCCGACGGCGCCCGGCCCCATTCCGCCGTCACCTTCGCCAGCGCGAGGATCCGCTGCGCCTTGCGAACCTCGGACGGGGTCACGATCAGAACCGCCTGCCCCTTGGCGCCGGCGCGCCCTGTGCGACCCGACCGGTGCAGGAGCGTCTCGGGGCTGCCGGGCAGGTCGAAGTGCACCACGAGGTCCAGCCCCGGCAGGTCGATGCCGCGCGCCGCCACGTCGGTGGCGATGCAGACCCGCGCCCGCCCGTCGCGCAGCGCCTGCAGCGCATGGGTCCGCTCGCCCTGGCTCAGCTCGCCCGACAGCGCCACAACCGACAGGCCCCGGTTGGCCATCCGCGCGGTCAGGTGCGCGACACTCGCGCGCGTCTTGGCGAACACGATCGCCAGCCGCGGGTCCATCAGGCGCAGAAGGTTGAACACGGCATTCTCGCGGTCGCGCGCCCCGACCGACAGCGCGCGATAGGCGATGTCGGCGTGCTGGCGCGCCGGACCCTGCACGGTCAGGCGCAGCGCGTCGCGCTGATAGGTGGCTGCCAGCGCCTCGATCGCGCGCGGCACGGTGGCCGAGAACATCAGCGTGCGCCGGCCCTCGGGTGCCGCCGCGAGGATCGCCTGCAGATCCTCCTCGAAGCCGAGGTCCAGCATCTCGTCGGCCTCGTCCAGAACGGCCGCGCGCAGGCCCGACAGGCGCAGGGTTCCGCGCTCGATGTGATCGCGCAGCCGCCCCGGCGTGCCGACCACGATCGCCGGGCCGCGGTCGGGCGCGCGCCGCTCGGTGCGCCAGTCCATCCCGCCCACGCAGGAGGCGACCGCAAGCCCGGTGCCGGCATAGAGCCACTCGACCTCGCGCCGCACCTGCAGGGCCAGTTCGCGCGTCGGTGCGATGACCAGCGCGCGCGGCGGCGGGGCCCGCGGCGCATCCGGGGCATCGGCCGGCTCGCGGTCGCCGGCAGCCTCGGGTTCCGCCGCGGGCGCCGGTTCCGCGGCCAGAAGCTCGGGCGCGATAGCCAGCGCGAAGGCCACCGTCTTGCCCGATCCCGTCTCGGCCGACACCAGAAGGTCGCGCCCTGCCGCCTCCGGGGCCAGCACGGCCGCCTGCACGGGTGTCAGTGTGCTATAGCCGCGGGCGGCGAGGGCGGCGGCCAGCGGAGCGGCAATCGCGGGGCCAGTCGCATCAGGGCCGCCCGCGTCCGGTGCGGCGGCGGTGGTGTCGGTCATGTCCATACCCTGGGGGCGCATCCGCCCTGTCCCGGCCCCATGCCGGGCCGCTGGACATCCGGCACCCGAAGCCGTCTTGTTACGCCGCCGCCGCGCCGAAGTCGAGACCGCGCGCCGCTGCACGCTCGCAGAACAGCGCCGGGGCAGTCCCTGCCGAAGCGGGCACGGGGGCAGCGCCCGCTGTCAGCAGGCAGGGTCGGGCCAGGCGTCGATCGCCGCCAGCGCCTCGTCCGCGGTCTCGACGAAGCGGAACAGCGCAAGGTCGCCCGTCGCGATCATCCCGGCCTCGACGAGGGCCTGCCAATCGACCAGGCGTTCCCAGAACGCCCGCCCGAACAGCAGCAGCGGGATCCGCTTCATCCGGCCGGACTGGATCAGGGTAAGCGACTCGAACAGCTCGTCCATCGTGCCGAAGCCGCCGGGAAACACCGCGATGGCCCGCGCGCGCATCAGGAAGTGCATCTTGCGGATCGCAAAGTAGTGGAAGTTGAAGCACAGGTCGGGCGTCACATAGCCGTTCGGCGCCTGTTCGTGCGGCAGCACGATATTCAGCCCGATCGACTGCCCGCCGGCCTCGTGCGCGCCGCGATTGCCCGCCTCCATGATGCCGGGCCCGCCGCCGGTGCAGACCACCCAGTCGCGGCCGTAGGCGGCCATGCTGCGCTCGGTGACGGCAAGCGCGAAGCGGCGCGCGACCTCGTACCAGTCCGACAGCGCGTCGGCCGGGCCGCCCGTCGGCCGTTCGGGTGCGGGGATGCGCGCCCCGCCGAACAGGACCACGGTCGAGGCGATGCCGCGTTCGTCCATCACCAGCTGCGGCTTCAGGAGTTCCAGCTGCAGCCGCACCGGGCGCAGCGCCTCGCGCGTCAGGAAATCGGTGTCGGCGAAGGCGAGGCGATAGGCCGGGGCGCGGGTCTGGGCAGTGTCGGGCACGGCGCGCACCGCCGCGGCATCCTGCAGGCTGTCGCGGAAGGGGTGGCTGCGGGGGTCGTCCTTCATGTGCGCGCGTCGCCTCTGCAGAAGTGTGCTCGCGACCCTATCGGCCCGGAACGGCGAGGAAAAGGCCTGACGCAACCCGGGGGACCGGCAGTCCGCCCCGCCGGATGGCGGGCGCGGATCTTTGCCGCGGCGGCGACAAACTCGCGGCGAAACTCCGCCGCAATCACCCGTCATCAACGAGGTCGGGCGAAAGTGACGCCGCGGGGTAACAAGGTTCGGGGGGACGGTGCGATGGTGGTCCGTGCAAGGGCAGAGCCGCAGAACCTGCGCATCACCCCGGCACCGACCCGACCGGTGCAGGCCCCGCCACCCCGCCCCGGCGCCGAACCTCTGGACATCGGCCCGGTCGTGGTTGTGCGGGCGGTCGTGCCCGCGAAGGGCGAGGTTGATCTGCCCCCGCAGCTTGCGCAAGAGACGCGCATCCTGGTCGCGCCCCGTGCGGCGCTCGACGTGGCCGGGCGCCTGGTGCCGCCGCTCACGCCGATCGTGCTGGCGGCAGGCGCGCCGACAGTGCGCAACCCCAAGGCGGACCCGGCGCTCTTCTTTGTGCTCTCCTGCGATCCGACGGTGGCGCTTTTCGGCATCGGCAGCCGCGTGCGCGGCACGCAGCACGCCGGGTCCGATCTCGATCTGCTGGCGATCGCGCGCGGCGCCGAACGGCAGGAGGTGCAGCTTGGGCGCGTGTCGCTGACGATCACCCCGCGCAAGGTCTTCATGGATCAGGCGCGGGCCGGGGCGCCGTTCGTCGCCTCGGTGCTCGACTGCCACCTGCACCTTGCCGGGCCGGGCGAAGTGATGGCGCGCGCGCGGGCGCAGTTCGGGCGTGCCCCGGCCCTGCCCGAACCCGCGCACCTGGCCGATCTTATCCGCTTCTGCCTCGGCCGGCCGGCGCTGGAGGGGGGCCGGATGCTGGCCCTGGCGCGGCTGCGCTGGGCGCTGCGCACGCTTCTGTTCCTTGACGGCGAGGATCCCTTCGCCGCCCCCGCGGCGCTGGCGCCGGCGACGCGGGCGCTGCTCGACCGCCTTGCCGCGGTGCATCGCGGCGTGCCCGGGGCGCTGCCCGAACTGGCGCGGGCCGCCGCGGCGCGGATCGCGCCGCTGGCGCGGCTGGCCGAGGATGCCGCGCCCGCGGCAGCGCGGGCCCATTTCGCCGCCACCGGCAACCTCCTCGGGCTCGAGGTGGTTGAGGCCATCGACCTTCACCGCGCCCGGACCCGCCGGGCCGCCCCTGCAGGAGCCGTCTGACCCATGCCCTG
>CALIZF010000065.1 GCA_938028765.1 uncultured Paracoccaceae bacterium | reverse complement strand
CTTCTCGCCGCAGGTCGCGCCGGTGAGCCCGCCGACCTCCATCCCCATCGGCCGCTCGGCCGCGAAGCCGATCATGTCGCGCAGCACATCCGCGTCAGGGGTCTTCTCGACCATGCTGCGCCGGGTCATCATCTCGTCGGTCATCGGGGCTCTCCGGTCCAGGCTGGCGTTCGCACCCCGACCCTGCCGAAGAACCGCCGATGACCACCCGCGCCGCCGCCCGCCCGCTACGGCGCCATCCGAAAGCCCGCGCGCGGGCGGCAACGCTACCGGCGAGCTACACCGCCACCGGGGACACGACCGGACGGGGACGAATTCGGGAAAGGCGCCTCAGGGGTCAGCGTCTTCTTTGTCGCCGGATTAGTCGCCGGACAATCTGCCTGACGGAAGTCGCGCAGGGATTTTCCGGTGCCGATTGTTCGCTTGCGCTGGATGCGTCTTATCCGACGACACCCTGGATCGCGCAAGTCTTCCAGAAAGTCGGCCAGGTCGTCCGCATCTGGGGCGGAGGGGGGCATCGCAGGACAAATAGGCATCACTTGGGTCGGTCAGGGGGGCCGAACCTGGCAAGGCTGGAAAACCCGGTGCGACGGGTTCGGGCGGGGGCACGGCATGGTCCACGGCCCCGGCTTGCACCGGAGGAAAGGGCAGCCCGGGCAACAGCAGGACCGGTTCAGCCCCCGCGCGCTTGGCAAGGGCGCGAACCGGCGCGGCGTTGCAACGGACTCGAGACGAAAACACGTCGAGCCGTGGCCTCGCTTGGCGAATCGTCGTTCGTGCCCCCCGGGATCGCGGCTGCGGGCTTGGCCTGATCCGTCGCGCACTTCGGCCGAGGCGGATGCTTGTCGGTCACGTCCTGAGCATCCGACGCAGCGGCATCGCAGGACGCTGCGCCGCGTGGATCCCGCGCGGTTGCCGGCTCTTTCGGAAGCCTCTGATGGCGCGACCGCGCCGCGGCAGCATCGCTGTGCCGGGGTGGGTCAGCAAGGACCCAAAATCTGCAAGGACCCAAAACAAGAGGCCGACACCGGCGGAACCCCGGACGGTCGAACCGCTGCAGTCCTTTGCACCGCTGCGGGGCCCGCTGGGTGAACGGCATGCCCCGGGCGGTCGCACCGATCGGGCCTCCGCCCGAGCCGGTCTGCTCGGGTCGCGCCGAGCCGCCCTCCCCCCGGGGGCCTCGGCCGGGCGGTCACTTGATCCCCGCGCGCATGAAACTCTGCACGAACTGGCGCTGGAAGATCAGGAACCCGATCAGCAGCGGCCCCGACGTGATCAGCGTGGCTGCGTTGATCACCGACCAGTCGGTGCCGCTGTCCGTGGTGGCGAAGATCGAAAGGCCCACGGTCAGCGGCCGCGTGTGCACCGAGGAGGTGATGATCAGCGGCCAGAGGAAGTTGTTCCAGTGGTGGCTGACCGAGACGAGGCCGAAGGCCAGCATCGTCGGCCGTGCCAGCGGCACATACACCCGCCACAGAAGCCCGAGCCAGGAACAGCCCTCGACCCGCGCGGCTTCGTCGAGTTCGCGCGGGACGGTCTTGAACGTCTGGCGCAGCAGGAAGATGGCAAAGCCGCTGGCGAAATAGGGCAGGCCGATGGCGAGGATCGAGTCGATCAGCCCGAGGCGCCCCATGGTGGCGTAGTTCCGCACGATCAGGATGTCGGGCATCACCATCAACTGCACCAGCACCAACGCAAACAGAATGTTCCTGCCCGGAAAGTCGAACCGCGCAAAGGCGAAAGCCGCGAGCGAGCACAGCACCAGCTGCACCGTCAGGATCATGGTCACCAGCAGGATGGTGTTAACGTAGTAGCGGCCAAAAGGGGCGGCGGTCCAGGCGCGGGTGAAGTTTTCCAGCGTGAGCGGCGCAAGAAGGTCGAACCGCGTCTCGTAGGCCGAGGGATGGAACGCGGTCCAGACCGCATAGGCCAGCGGCAGGATCCACATCAGGGCCAGCGTCCAGGCCCCCAGATGGATCAGCGCGCGGTCCGGATCGAAAGGGCGCGCGATGGTGACGATGGTGCTCATCGGTAGTGCACCCTGCGGTCCAGAAGGAAGAACTGGCCTATTCCCACCAGCGCAAGGATCGCCACCATGACCACCGTCAGCGTGGCGGCATAGGCCGTGTCCCAGAACCGGAAGCCCTGAGCATAGATGTAGTAGAGCAGCAGCATCGAGGCGTTGTTCGGCCCGCCCTCGGTCATGACGAAGATGTGGTCCACGGTGCGGAAAGCGTTGATCGTGGCATTGACCGAGACGAAGAGCGTGGTGGGCATGATCAGCGGCCAGGTCACGCGGCGAAAGAAGGTCCAGCGGCTGCACCCTTCGATCGCCGCCGCCTCGCGCAGGGAGGGCGGGATCGTCGTCAGCGCCGCGAGGTAGAAGATCATGAAGAACCCGGCCTGCGACCAGACGGTGACGGCGCTGACGCCGTAGAGCGCCGTCTCGGGGCTGCCGATCCAGTTCCTCGGGGACAAGCCCAGCAAGCTGCGCAGCTGCTCCAAGAGGCCGAAGCCCGGCAAGAAGAAGAACAGCCAGATGTTGGCCACCGCAATCAGCGGCAGCACCGTGGGCGTGAAATAGGCCATCCGCACCAGCGCGCGGCCGCGGATGCGGCCTTCCACGAACATCGCCATGACAAGGGCCAGGAGGATCGAGGCCGGGATGGTGATCGCGGCATAGATCGCGTTGTTGACCATTGCCCGGACGAAGATCGGATCCTGCAACAGTCGCGCGTAGTTGTCGGTGCCGACAAAGGCTGCCGGACGGCGGCCGCGCGGGGTGGACCAGAAACTGTCGATGACGGTCTGGATCGCCGGGTAATGCGTGAAGGTAAACAACAGGGTCAGCGCCGGTGCAAGAAACGCCAGCGCCACCAGCCACTCGCGTCGCAGCATCGCGGGAACCCTTCGCGTCAGGCGGCGCCCGGAGGGCCCGGGCGCCGCGCGGGATTACTTGCGGTAGGGGGCAAGGATCGCGTCGGCCCTGGCCTGCGCATCGGCCATGGCCTGCGCCGCGGTCTTTTCGCCTGCGATCACGGCCGCGACGTTGTCGTTGAAGGCCTTCGACACTTGCAGCACGTCATAGGTCGAGAACTGCCGGATGGTGTATTGCAGCTGATCGCGGGCGACCACCGCACCCGGCACTTCCTTGACATACTCTTTCATCACCTCGGTTTCCCAGACCTCGGGGCGCGGGGCGACATATCCGGTGGCGATCGACCATTTCGCCGCCTGCGCCGGCGCGGTCGCCCATTTCACGAACTTCACGGCTTCGGCCAGCTGTTCGTCGCTCGCGCCCTTGAACAGGTAGAAGTTGCCGCCCCCCGTAGGCGCGCCGCGCCGCACCTTGGCGGGCAGCATGCCGACGCCGAAGGGGAAGGTCGCGTTCTTGCGGATGTTCGTCAGGTTGCCGGTCGTGGTCCAGATGATCGCGGCTTGGCCGTCGAGGAAGGCCCGCGGGGTGGCACCCCAGTCGAGGACACCCGGCTCCATCACCCCATGCTCACGCGACAGGGCGGCCAGGAACTCGATGGCACCGATGGTTTCGGGCGTGTTGAAGTAGGCCTCTGTGCCGTCCTCGCTCGACATCTCGCCGCCGTTGGCCGCGACGAGGCCCGAGGGCAGCCAGACCGACTGCGCCGGGATCCGCACGCCCCATTGCGTGACCTTGCCCGAGGCATCGCGCAGCGTCAGCTTCTTGCCCATCTCCACCATCTCGTCCCAGGTGGCGGGGGGCACCTCGGGGTCGAGACCGGCGGCCTTGAACGCGTCCTTGTTCCAGTAGATCACCGGCGTCGAGCGCTGGAACGGGATGCCCCAGGTCTTGCCCTCGGTCTGGCTGTTCTGCATGAAGGCCGGGAAGAAGCCGCCGACCCAGGTCTTCATCTCCTCCTCCGTCAGGAAGTCGTCCCAGGGCAGGATCAGGTCTTCGTCGAGGAGGGTGAAGAGGTCGGGTGCATCGAGGATCGCCAGTTGCGGCGGGTTGCCGCCGCGCGAGGCGGTAATGGCGCGCGACAGCGTGTCGGGATAGCTGCCGGCATAGATCGCGGTGATCTTCACCCCGGGGGCAACGGCGGCATAGTCGGCAACCAGTTCGTCGATGATTTGGGTTGCGGGCCCGCCGATGGCGACGGGGAAGTAGAATTCCAGATCGACGGCCTGCGCCGCCGAGGCCAGCCCGAGGGCAAGCGCGGCCGAGGCCGCAAGGTTCCGGAGCACGGTCATGGAAACCTCTGATGTGAAGGCGGGAAAGCGCGGGCAGCCGGTCCCGGCTGCCCGAAGGTGAAGACGCTAGCGATAGGCGGCCAGGATCGCGTCGGCCTCGGCCTGGGCGTCGGCCATGGCCTGGGCCGGGGTCTTTTCGCCGATGATGGCGGCGGCCAGATTGTCGTTCAGGATCTTCGTGACCCTGGGCCCCTCGAAGGTCGAGAGTTCGGGCACGGCAAAGGCCAGCTGTTCGCGCGCGACCAGCGCGCCGGGCACCTCGGCGACATAGGCCTTCATCCGGTCGGTTTCCCAGGTGTCGGGGCGCGGCGCGACATAGCCCGTGGCGATCGCCCAATCCGCGGCCTGTTCGGGCGCCGTGGCCCATTTCACGAAGTCGATCGCGGCGCGGGTCTGCTCTTCGCTTGCCCCCTTGAACAGATAGAAGTTGCCGCCGCCCGTCGGCGCGCCGCGCCGCACCTTGGCGGGCAACATGGCGACGCCGAAGGGGAACGGCGCGTTCTTGCGGATGTTCGTCAGGTTGCCGGTGGTGGTCCAGATCATGGCGGCCTGGCCGTCGAAGAAGGCGCGCGGCGTGGCCCCCCATTCGATGATCCCGGGCTCCATCACGCCGTGTTCTCTCGACAGGCTGACCAAGTATTCCAGCGCGCCCACCACCGCGGGGGTGTCGAACATGACCTCGGTGCCCGCGTCATTCGCCAGACCGTCCTGCCCGTTGGCCGCCACCAGCCCGGTGAAGAGCCACGACGGAAAGCCCGAGGACGGGATCCGCACGCCCCATTGCGTGACGTTGCCCGACGCATCGCGCAGCGTCAGCTTCTTGCCCATCTCGACCATCTCGTCCCAGGTGGCAGGGGGCACCTCGGGGTCGAGGCCCGCCGCCTTGAACGCATCCTTGTTCCAGTAAAGCACCGGCGTGGACCGCTGGAACGGGATGCCCCAGGTCTTGCCCTCGGTCTGGCTGTTGCGCAGGAAGGCCGGATAGAAGCCGCCGATCCAGTCCTTGACCTCGGCCTCGGTCAGGTAATCGTCCCACGGCAGCACCACGTCCTCGTCGATCAGGGTGAACATGTCCGTGGACAGAAGGATCGCGAGCTGCGGCGGGTTGCCGCCGCGCGCCGCGGTGATCGCCCGGGCGGTGGTATCGGCATAGCTGCCGGTGTAGATCGCGGCGATCTTCGCCTCGGGGTTCTGGGCCATGTATTTCTGCGTCAGGGCCTCGACCGTGGCGGCGGCATCGCCGCCGACGGCGACCGGGAAATAGAACTCAAGATCGACGGCCGAGGCGGGTTGCGACAGTGCCGCGATCAGGGCCGCGGTTGCCAGACTCGTGCGGAAGAAGCGGGTCATGCAGGATCTCCTGGTGCAGGACGCGATGCGAAGAAGTGTCGGGATGGTCGGCGTCGATGCGGCGACCGCCGGCGTCGAAAACATGCAGCCGGTCGGCCGGCAGCGTCAGCGTCAAGATTTCGCCGGGCGGTCCGGCCTGGCCCGCCAGCCGCAGGATGACCCGCGCGCCATTGAGGTTGAGCGCCACCAGCTGATCGGCGCCGAGGTATTCCAGCCCGACGACCCGCGCCGCGACCCGGTATCCCGGTCCGTCCGTCGCCATGTCCTCGGGCCGGATGCCGACGGTGGCCGTTGCGGGCGGCACCTGCAGCTCGGGTAGGGCGGCGCGCGGGATAAGGTTCATCGGCGGCGTGCCGATGAAGCCCGCGACAAACAGCGTCTGCGGCCGCGCGTAGAGATCGCGGGGGGCGGCGACCTGTTCGATCCGGCCCGCGTTCATCACCACGATCAGATCGGCCATGGTCATCGCCTCGACCTGGTCGTGAGTGACATAGACCATCGTCAGCCCGAGCCGTTCCTGCAGCGCGCGGATCTCGGCCCGCATTTCGGTGCGCAGCTTGGCGTCGAGGTTCGACAGCGGCTCGTCCATCAGGCAGACCGGGCGCTCCGAGATCACGGCCCGCGCCAGGGCCACGCGCTGCTGCTGTCCGCCCGAAAGCTCGGCGGGCTTGCGCCCGAGCAGTGCGGAAAGCCCCATCATCCCCGCCACCCGATCGAGCCTGCGGGCCTGCTCGGCCCGCGGCACCCGGCGCACCGCGAGGCCGAACAGGATGTTCTCGGCCACCGTCAGATGCGGAAAGAGCGCGTAGGACTGAAAGACCATCGACAGGTTGCGGGCCTTCGGCGGCAGCGTGTCGATGCGCGTCTCGCCCTGCCAGATCCGCCCCTCGGTCGGCTGGTCCAGCCCGGCGATCAGCCGCAGCAGCGTCGACTTTCCGCAACCCGACGGGCCGAGAAGAACCGAAAACCTGCCGGCCGGCAGACGCACATCGACACCCGACAGCGCAACCGCAGACGCGAAAGACTTGACCACCCCTTCCAGTCTGACGTCTGCCGTCCTTTCAGCCTCGATCATCCGTCCCCCCGATCCCGGCGCGGTTCCGGATAGAGGGCAAGTGTGAAGCGCGTGTGACCCGGGGCCCGGCCCACGGTGGTTCGGGCCAAAGGCACCCCGCTGCCGTCGGACACGTCGCTCCACGGCCGGCGGGGCAACGCCGCGCAGGCCGACCCGCCGGGCCAGGCCCTGCGCCGGCACGCCATGCCGCACCCCGTCGAACCACGACCCGCCCGAGGCGCGCACCTCTTCGCTCCGGGCGCGGGCGGCGTTGCCGATGGCTTCGGAACAAAGCTTTGCGCGGCTGCGCTCGTCCGCCAGCGCGATCTCCATGATCCCGGCCAGCCGGCCGCGGCCGATGGCCGGCACGACGTCCAACGCCCGGATCAGGCGGTCGAGGCTGCGCAGCGCGTCCGATAAGCGCCGACGGACGACCGCGCCGCACGGACCGGAAACCTCGTGCGTGCAGACACCGCCGCCGGTGGAACCGCCACGGGAGCCCCGAGAAGCGCCATCGCCGCTGTTTCGGCAGAGCTCAGAGGGATCCCCGCAGATGCTCGCACCCCGACGGAACCGGCATGAGCCCAAGCGGGCCGCGCTTGGGCCAACCGGCCCGGAACTTCGGCCCGAACATGTCGCAGATCCGGGCGGGATCGCGCGGGTTTGCGATGCCGCCCGCAACGATCATCCTCAGGCGCCGCACGCCGGCAACCCTGCTGCGGCCCTCGTCCGGACCCTGCCGGGGATGGGGGTCGTCCCGACGGCCGCGCCGAGCGCGCAGATCGACGACATCCGCCGCTTCCGCTCCGCCGATGTCCTCGTCGCGGCAGCCGAGCTGACCCGGTCCTGCGCCCATCCGGCAAGGCCTGCGCCATCCGCCGCGCCGACGGTTGGCGACAGGGCGCTCGACCGCGTGGTCTGCGGTCCGCCTCCGGCGCACTCGCCACGCCCGAGAGCAGGGCCGTCCGCGACCGGAAACGGGCCGTGAAGAAACGCCGCAACGCGGCCGTGATCGCGCGCGCCAGACGGTGCATCAACGGCGTCCGGGCAATGCCCGCAACGCGCGGGCCGTTCGCTGAAAACGTCAAGCCAGCCGCCTGATTTCTCCATCAGGCCCCCGCAATCGCGCCCTGCGGATCCCGATCCGGCCGCTGCAGGTGAGCGCTGTCGCCTGCGGCGCCACCCGCAGCACCTGCAGTGTCGGTCGGCACTTCCCTGCGGGCCGGCGGGCGGGTAAAGCGGCCGCGGCGGGCCGACCCGCCGGCCAGCCACGGATCCGCACGATGCCCGACTCGGTCCGCCCGGACCCCGCGATCACCCCCGCCCTGGTCGCCGCCCACGGTCTGAAGCCAGACGAATACGACCGGATCCTCGCGATCCTCGGCCGCGCGCCGACCTTCACGGAGCTCGGCATCTTCTCGGCGATGTGGAACGAGCACTGTTCCTACAAGTCGTCGAAGCGCTGGTTGCGCACGCTGCACACCACGGGACCGCAGGTGATCTGCGGGCCGGGCGAGAACGCGGGCGTGGTGGACATCGGCGACGGGCTGGCGCTGGTGTTCAAGATGGAAAGCCACAACCACCCCAGCTACATCGAGCCTTACCAGGGCGCGGCGACCGGCGTCGGCGGCATCCTGCGCGACGTCTTCACCATGGGCGCGCGCCCGGTCGCGGCGATGAACGCGCTGTCATTCGGCGCGCCCGACCATCCGCGCACCAGAGCGCTGGTTGCGGGGGTGGTGGCGGGCATCGGCGGCTACGGCAACGCCTTCGGCGTGCCCACGGTCGGCGGCGAGGTGCGCTTCCATCCCGCCTACAACGGCAACTGCCTCGTGAACGCCTTTGCGGCCGGGATCGCGCGGGCGGAGTCGATCTTCTATTCCGCGGCCTCGGGCGTGGGGATGCCGGTCGTCTACCTCGGGTCGCGCACGGGTCGCGACGGGGTCGGCGGGGCCACGATGGCCTCGGCCGAGTTCGGGGCGGACGCGGCCGAGAAGCGGCCACAGGTGCAGGTCGGCGATCCCTTCACGGAAAAGCGCCTGCTCGAGGCCTGCCTCGAACTGATGCAGACAGGCGCCGTCATCGCCATCCAGGACATGGGCGCTGCCGGCCTCACCTGCTCGGCGGTCGAGATGGGCGACAAGGGCGGCCTCGGCGTGCGGCTCGACCTCGACCGGGTGCCGGTGCGCGAGGCAGGGATGACCGCCTACGAGATGATGCTGTCCGAAAGCCAGGAACGGATGCTGATGGTGCTGCGCCCCGAGAAGGAGGCCGAGGCGCGCGCGGTCTTCGACAAGTGGGATCTCGACTTCGCCATCGTG
Organism: uncultured Paracoccaceae bacterium; assembly: GCA_938028765.1. Lineage (GTDB taxonomy): Bacteria > Pseudomonadota > Alphaproteobacteria > Rhodobacterales > Rhodobacteraceae > CALIZF01. The sequence continues at coordinate 4,302 of CALIZF010000065.1, read as the reverse complement.
GGTCACACCATCCCCGAGGACCGCTTCGTGGTGATGCACGGCAACCGCACGGTGGCGGACCTGCCCCTGTCCAAGCTGTCGTCCGAGGCGCCCGAATACGACCGCCCCTGGATCGAGACGCCCCCTGCCCCGCCGCTCGCCCCGGTGCCGGCCGCCGACCCGATCGACGCCTTGCGCGCCCTGATCGGCAGCCCGAACTACGCGCACAAGGCCTGGGTCTGGGAACAGTACGACAGCCAGGTCGGGGCGGATACGCTGCGCGTTCCCGGCGCCGGGGCGGGTATCGTGCGCGTGCACGGCACGCGCAAGGCGCTGGCCTTCACCGCGGACGTGACCCCCCGCTATGTCGCGGCGAACCCGTTCGAGGGCGGCAAGCAGGCGGTGGCCGAGGCCAGGCGGAACCTCGTCGCCGCCGCCACCCGGCCGCTCGCCGCCACCGACAACCTGAACTTCGGCAACCCCGAGAAGCCGGCGATCATGGGGCAGCTCGTGGGCGCGATCCGCGGCATCGGCGCGGCCTGCCGGGCGCTCGACTTCCCCATCGTGTCGGGCAACGTCTCGCTCTACAACGAGACCGAAGGGCGCGCGATCCTGCCCACGCCCACCATTGGCGGGGTCGGCCTGGCCGAGGACCTCGGCGAGCTGATCGGCACTTGCCCCGAACCCGGCGATGCTGCCGTGCTGATCGGGGGGACGGGCGCGCACCTCGGCTGTTCGGCGCTCTTGTGGGAGATGTGGGCGCGGTCGGACGGCGACGCCCCGCCGGTCGATCTGGCGGCCGAACGCCGCCACGGCGATTTCGTGCTCGCGCAGCGCGGCCTGATGCGCGCCTGCACCGACCTGTCGGACGGCGGCCTTGCGCTTGCGGCGTTCGAGATGGCGGCGGGCGCGGGGATGGGGGTTGAACTCGCGCCCGAGGATCTGCCCGCCCTCTTCGGCGAGGATCAGGCGCGCTACCTTGCCGCCTGCGCGGATCCGGTGCCGCTGCTGGCTGCCGCCGCTGCGGCCGGGGTGCCCGCCACGGTCGTCGGGCGATTCGGCGGCGACCGGGTGCGACTCGGCCGGTCGGCGGCACCGCTGGCCGAGCTCGACGCGCTGTGGCGCGGGGCCTTCGCGGCCGCCGTGGGGTGAGGCCGCCGGGGGGCGTTGCCCGCACGCGCCCGCGTCCGCGATCCCTGCCGCCGGTGCACGGCCCCGCGGCGCATGGCCCAGTCCCTGCCGCCCGGGCCGGTTTTTGCGAAGCGCCTTGCGCGCCCGGCGACGCAGACCTACATTCCCGACGAAGAGCGGGACGAACCATGGCCTTGCAGGCGCAGGACATCGAGAATCTCATCCGGGCGGCCTTTCCCAATGCGCAGGTGCGCGTCGAGGGCGACGACGGGCGGCATTTCGCCGCCGAGGTGATCGACGAAAGCTTCCGCGGGCTCAACCGCGTTCAGCAGCAGCGTGCGGTCTATGCCGCGCTGAAGGGCAAGATGGACGGCCCCGCGGGCGAGCTGCACGCGCTGGCGCTGACCACGAAGGCGCCGGGATGATCTATGCCATCCTTCTTCTGATCGTGGCCGCGGCGGTCTGGCTGGCCCTCGCGCGGGCGCGGGCTGAGGACGGCGACGACGACGATGACGGGCCGGGGTCCGGCCCGCGGCGCGCGCGGGTGCGTGTGGCTGTCCGAACGACTGGAAACGGCAGGAGGCCGCGATGAGCGACGCGATGGAGCGCATCCGCGCGACGATCGAGGGAAATGACGTTGTGCTCTACATGAAGGGCACGAAGATGATGCCGCAGTGCGGGTTCTCGTCCCGCGTCGCGGGCGTGCTGAACTACATGGGCGTCGACTTCCTGGACGTGGACGTGCTGGCCGATCCCGAGATCCGGCAGGGCATCAAGGAGTTCAGCGACTGGCCGACCATCCCGCAGCTCTACGTCAAGGGCGAGTTCGTGGGCGGCTGCGACATCGTGACCGAGATGACGCTGTCCGGCGAGCTTGACGCGCTACTCGACGCCAAGGGCGTGGCCTACGACAAGGCGCGCGCCGAGGAGATTCGCAAGGCCAACGCCTGAGCGGCCGCCCGCGGCCGCGGTCCCGCCCGGTCGCGCCGCGGACCCGCCAGCTGCGGCGCGCGCCGCGCGGCAGCCAGCCGGTGCCGAACCGCGCAGGGGCCGGGAACTGCAAAAGGGTCCGCCCGGTTCCTATCCGCCTGCGGATGGTCTATGCCGGTGCGCGATCACAAGGCAGGCCCCATGCGCATCCTCATCACCAACGACGACGGCATCAATGCACCGGGGCTTGCGGTCTTGTCCGCCATCGCGGAGGAGATCGCAGGGCCGTCGGGCGAGGTCTGGACGGTCGCGCCCGCCTTCGAACAATCGGGCGTCGCCCACAAGATCAGCTACACCCACCCCACCCTGATCGCGAAGCTGGGCGAACGGCGCTATGCGGCGGAAGGCAGCCCGGCCGACTGCGTGCTGGCGGGCCTTTACGACGTGCTGGAAGGTGCGCGGCCCGATCTGGTGCTGTCGGGCGTGAACCGCGGAAACAACGCGGGCGAGAACACGCTCTATTCCGGGACGGTCGGCGGCGCGATGGAAGGGGCGCTGCAGGGCCTGCGCGCCATTGCGCTGTCGCAATACCTCGGCCCCCGCACCCGCGACCTTCCAGATCCGTTCGACGCCGCGCGCGTCTGGGGCGTGCGGGTGGTGCGGCGACTTCTCGAGCACGGGCTGTGGGACGAAGGCGACTACCGCCTGTTCTACTCGGTCAACTTTCCGCCGCTGCCGGGCAGCGAGGTGAAGGGCCTGCGCGTGACTGCGCAGGGCCGACGGCAGGACTGCAACTTCGGCGTCGAGGCGCACCATTCGCCCTCGGGCCGGCGGTTCCTGTGGATCCGTGGCGGGCCGCAGCACCTGCCGACCGCACCCGGCACGGACGTGCACGCGAACCTGTCGGGCTTCGTGTCGATCACGCCGATGCGCTGCGACCTGACCGCGCACGACTGCCTTGCGGACCTGGAAGCGCGGCTGGCATGACGGACGCGGGCGAAGAGGCCGAGCGCAAGATGCGGTTCCTCTTCGCGCTGCGCTCGCGCGGGGTGACGGACGCGCGCGTCCTGCAGGCGATGGAACGGATCGACCGCGGCCTCTTCGTCACCGGCCTCTTCGCCGACCGCGCCTACGAGGACATGCCGCTGCCGATCGCCTGCGGTCAGACGATCAGCCAGCCCTCGGTCGTCGGACTGATGACCCAGGCGTTGGAGGTGACGGCCCGCGACAAGGTGCTCGAGGTCGGGACGGGCTCCGGCTACCAGGCGGCGATCCTGTCGCTGCTGGCCCGTCGGGTCTACACCATCGACCGGCACCGCCGGCTGGTGCGCGAGGCGCAGACGCGCCTCGACGCGCTGAAGCTGACCAACATCACCGCGATCACCGGCGATGGCAGCCGCGGCCTGCCGGAACAGGCGCCCTTCGACCGCATCCTCGTCACCGCCGCGGCCGAGGACACGCCCGGCCCCCTCTTGGATCAGTTGCGCATCGGCGGTATCATGGTGCTCCCGGTCGGCCAGTCCGACGCGGTGCAGAGCCTGATCCGCGTCAGGCGGGGCGAACACGGGTTCGACTACGAGGAACTGCGCCCCGTGCGGTTCGTGCCGTTGGTGGAAGGCGTGGCACCCGACTGACCGGGTGCCGCGGCAACGAAGGGGCCGGGGCCAACCCGGCCGCACGAGGCAGAGCATGAACGGACCGATCCGCGCCCCCCGCCGGCCAACCGCCGCTGTCGTTCGGCCCGCCATCGCCCTCTGCGGCCTCATGGCGATGGCCGCCTGCGGCGACGGGCCAATGTTCCCCTCTGACTGGGACCTGCGCTCGCGCGAGACGCTGTCGACGGCCGAGGCGGCACGCGCCGCCACCGCGCCCCGGCCGCGGGCGGACGACCGCGGCGTGATCTCCTACCCCGGTTATCAGGTCGTCGTCGCCCGCCGGGGCGACACGGTGCGCAGCATCGCGGGGCGGCTCGGCGTCGGCGCCGACGCGATGGCGGCGCGCAACGCCATCCAGCCCGATGTGGTGCTGGCGGGGGGCGAGGTGCTGCTGGTGCCCGGCCGGGTGGCCGAGCCGTCGCCCGCGACCGGCGGCGCGGGGCCGGTGCAGCCGCCGGGCAGCGTCGATGTGGCGGCGGTGGCCACGACGGCGCTGGACCGCGTCTCGGGCGGCGGCACCACAACCGCTCCGGCCGCCGCTGCCCCGGCGCCCGCGGCCGCGGCACCGCCCCGCATGGTGGTGCAGACCGGGCGCGAGCCCCTGCGG
>CALIZF010000064.1 GCA_938028765.1 uncultured Paracoccaceae bacterium | reverse complement strand
GCTCGAGGAAGCCCGGAAAATAGCTGCCCTCGCGCAGCTTTGGGATGCGCAGCTCGACCGTGCCGGCCCGGGTCTCCCAGGCCCGGTCGCGGTCGCCGTTGCGCTGCACCAGGCGCTCGGCGCCCTTCTCGCCGCAGGTCGCGCCGGTGAGCCCGCCGACCTCCATCCCCATCAGCCGCTCGGCCGCGAAGCCGATCATGTCGCGCAGCACATCCGCGTCAGGGGTCTTCTCGACCATGCTGCGCCGGGTCACCGTCTCGTCGGTCATCGGGGCTCTCCGGTCCAGGTTGGCGTTCGCACCCCGACCCTGCCGAAGAACCGCCGATGACCACCCGCGCCGCCGCCCGCCCGCCACGGCGCCATCCGAAAGCCCGCACGCGGACGGCAACGCTACCGGCGAGCTACACCACCACCGGGGACACGACCCGCGGTCTGGCCCGCAGCGAACCGGCCCCCTTCGGTGACACAGCCGCGAGGATGCGGCCTATCGGCGTGCGCCGTCCGCGTCGCGGCGGTCGATCATGTGGCGCACTGAACCGCGCGATCCCGATGGCTCTGTGCAGAGCGGCCGCAATGACGGCAAGGAAAGCGGCAACGCGGCGGCGTCGTTCCGTCGCGACGCCTGCCGCGGGGCGCATCTGCGCGCGGCGGCGGCGAATCATCCGCAGACGGGTTGCGCGACCGCCGCACCGGGCGCATATCCGGCGCAGACTCGGGGAGACCGACCATCCGCTGCGCTGCCGCCCTCTGCCTTTCGCTGATTGCCGCGCTGGCGCAGCCGGCGCACGCCGAGACCGCCGTTCCCGCGACGCGGGGCGAGATCGCGCTGTCCTTCGCACCGGTCGTGCGGGCCGCTGCGCCGGCCGTCGTGAACATCTACGCCCGTACCGTCACGCAGGCGGCCCCGAACCCCTTCGCCAACGATCCCTTCTTCGGCCGCCTCTTCCGCGACTTCGGCCCCGGTCGGCCGCAGGTGCAGAACTCGCTCGGCTCAGGCGTGATCGTGCGGCAGGACGGTCTGGTGGTGTCGAACTACCACGTCGTCGGCATGGCCGACGCGATCACCGTCGCGCTGGCCGACCGGCGCGAGTTCACGGCCCGCGTCGTGCTAGCCGACGAGGCGTCGGATCTGGCCGTCCTGCGGCTCGAGGGCGCGCGCGGCCTGCCGGCGCTGCCGTTCCGCGACTCCGACGGGGTCGAGGTGGGCGAGCTGGTGCTGGCCATCGGCAACCCGTTCGGAGTCGGGCAGACGGTCAGCATGGGCATCGTCTCGGCGCTGGCGCGGGCGGGCCTCGGCGTGGGGGACGGACGCGGCTACTTCCTGCAGACCGATGCCGCGATCAATCCCGGAAACTCGGGCGGGGCGCTGGTCGATGCCGCGGGGCGCCTCGTCGGGATCAACACGGCGATCCTCACGCAGTCGGGCGGATCGAACGGCATCGGCTTTGCGATCCCGGCGAACCTCGTCGCCGCCGTGGTGGCGCAGGCCGAGGCGGGCGAGACCCGCTTCCGCCGCCCCTGGGCCGGTGTCTCGGCGCAGGCGGTGGACGCGGCCATCGCCGAGGCCATGGGGCTTGACCGGCCCGAGGGCGTGCTGCTGTCGGACCTTCACCCCGAAAGCCCCTTCCGCGCCGCCGGCCTGCGGCCGGGCGACGTGGTGCTGACCTTCGCCGGCGCGCCGGTCAACGGCCCCGAGGAAATGCTGTTCCGCCTGTCCGCCCGCGGCATCGGCGGCGAGGCGGCGGTGACCTGGCTGTCGGGCGGGCGCGAACGCCGCGGCACCGTGGCGCTGATCGCCCCGCCCGACCGTCCCCCGCGCGACGAACGGCGCCTTGGCGGGCGCAGCGCGCTGCCGGGCCTGACGCTCGCGCGGATCAACCCGGCCTTGGCCGAGGAGCTGCGCCTGGCCGCTGGCGACGGCGTGGTGGTGATCGAGGCGCAAGGGATCGCGGCCGAGGCGGGCCTGCGCCCGCGCGACATCCTGCTCGCGGTGAACGGCACGGCTGTCGCCACCCCGGCGGAGGCCGAACGCGCGCTGGTCGCGCGCGGCGGGGCGTTCGTGCTCGATATCCTGCGCGACGGCCAGCGCGGCCGGCTGCGCTTCCGGCTCTGACCGGGCGGCGCGCGATGCCCGACCTCTTCGATCCGCCCGCCGCCCCGCCGCCCCCGGCGGACGCGGCGCGCCCGCTGGCAGACCGTCTGCGGCCCGCGCGCCTCGCGGACGTAGTGGGGCAGGATCGCGTCCTCGGCCCAGGCGGCCCCATCGGGTCGATGCTGGCGGCCGGGCGGCTGTCGTCGGTCGTCCTGTGGGGGCCGCCCGGCGTGGGCAAAACGACGATCGCGCGGCTTCTCGCCGCCGAGACCGACCGCGCCTTCGTCGCCCTCAGCGCGATCTTCACCGGCGTGCCCGAGCTCCGGCGAGAGTTCGAGGCCGCGCGCCTGCGCCGCCGGCAAGGCCGCGGCACGGTGCTGTTCGTGGACGAGATCCACCGCTTCAACAAGGCCCAGCAGGACGGCTTCCTGCCCCACATGGAGGACGGCACGATCACCCTGATCGGCGCCACGACCGAGAACCCGTCGTTCGAGCTCAATGCCGCCCTCCTCAGCCGGGCGCAGGTCGTGGTGCTGGACCGGCTGGACGAGGTCAGCCTCGAACGGCTGGCGGCGCGCGCCGAAGCCGCCCTTGGCCGCGCCCTGCCGGTGACCGAGGCGGCGCGCGCTGCCCTTCTCGCCATGGCGGACGGCGACGGCAGGGCCCTTCTGAATCTGATCGAGGAGATCGCCGCCTGGGACGGCCCGCCGCTCGACCCCGCGGCGCTGGCGGCACGGCTGAACAGGCGCGCTGCGGTCTACGACAAGACCGGGGATGCGCATTACAATCTGATCTCGGCCCTGCACAAGTCCGTCCGCGGGTCCGACCCGGATGCGGCCCTCTACTGGTTCGCGCGGATGCTGGCGGGCGGCGAGGATCCCCGCTTCCTCGCCCGCCGGCTGACCCGCATGGCGGTCGAGGACATCGGCCTTGCCGACCCGCAGGCGCAGGCCGTGTGCCTGCACGCCTGGGAAACCTACGAACGCCTCGGCAGCCCGGAAGGCGAGCTCGCGCTGGCGCAGGCGGTGATCTACCTCGCGCTGGCGCCGAAGTCGAACGCGGCCTATGCCGCCTGGAAGGCAGCCGCCGCCGAGGCCGCCCGAACCGGCAGCCTGATGCCGCCCAAGCACATCCTGAACGCGCCGACCCGGCTGATGAAGGATCAGGGCTATGGCGCGGGCTATGCCTACGACCACGACGCGCCCGATGCCTTCTCGGGGCAGGACTACTTCCCCGAAGGAATGCCGCGCCCCGCCTTCTACGCTCCCGCGGACCGCGGGTTCGAGCGCGAGATGAAGAAGCGCCTAGACTGGTTCACCCGCCTGCGCGCCGAACGGGGGGCGATGGGGCGCGTTGACAAGGCCTGACCGCGGGGGCAGGGGAGGGGGCATGGCCGGCCCGTTCGCCCCTCAGACCCTCGCCCTCGTCGCGCTTGGCGGCGCGGTCGGCTGCGTGCTGCGCTATCTTGTGGTGGTCGGCGCGGCGCGCGCCTTCGGCACGGGGTTTCCGTGGGGCACGATGGCGGTCAACGTCGTGGGGTCGTTCGTGATGGGCCTCCTGTTCGTCTGGCTGACCGCGCGGGGGCTGACCCGGTTCTCGCCCGTGCTGCTGGCCGGGCTCCTCGGCGGGTTCACCACCTTTTCGGCCTTTTCGCTGGATGTGCTGCTGTTGTGGGAACGCGGGCAGGCGCCGGTGGCGCTGCTTTACGCCGGGGCGTCCGTCGTGCTGACGCTGGCCGCCGTGGCGGCTGGGGCTGCGCTGATGCGCGGGTGGCTGGCATGACCGTGGAACTGCGCACCGTGGCCGAGGACGAGGGCGAGGCGCGGCTGGACCGCTGGTTGCGCCGGCACTATCCGCATCTGACCCAGGGCACCGTGGAAAGGCTCTGCCGCACGGGGCAGGTGCGGGTGGACGGCGCGCGGGCGAAGGCATCGGACCGTGTCGGGCCGGGCATGACCGTGCGCATCCCCCCCCTGCCCGACGCGGCGCCGCCGCGCCCGACCGCGGGCCCGTCGGACGCCGATGCCGCGATGATCCAGGCCGCGGTGCTGTGGCACGATCCGCACCTGATCGTCCTCAACAAACCCCCGGGCCTGCCCAGCCAGGGGGGCAGCGGCCAGGGCGGGCGGCATGTCGATGGCCTAACGGCGGCGCTGACCTTCGGCTACAAGGAGCGCCCGAAACTCGTCCACCGGCTGGACAAGGATACCTCGGGGCTGCTTCTCCTTGCGCGCACCGACCGGGTTGCGCGGCGCCTTGCCGAGGCCTTCCGCGACCGCGCGACGCGCAAGGTCTACTGGGCGGTCGTCGCCGGCGTGCCGAGCCCCCGGCGGGGCACGATCCGCTACGGCCTTGCGAAGGCCCCCGGCGCGCAGGGCGAGCGGATGCTGTGCATCCACCCCGACCGGGTGGGGGCGACCGAGGGGGCAAGGCACGCCACGACCGATTACGCCGTGATCGAGGCGCTCGGATCGCGCGCGGCCTGGGTGGCGCTGGTGCCGGTGACGGGTCGCACCCACCAGCTGCGCGCCCATATGGCCGAGATCGGGCATCCCGTCGCAGGCGACGCGAAATACGGCGGATCAGGGCAGGAGAATCGCGGCACGGGCTGGGGCGCGCAGCTCGGCGGCGAGATCAGCCGCAAGCTGCACCTGCACGCCCGCTTCATCGCCTTCGACCATCCCGTGACCGGTGCCCGGATGCGGTTCGTTGCGCCCCTGCCGCCGCATATGGCGCGAACCTGGGATACCTTCGGCTGGCGGCCCGACGCGGTGCCCGACGATCCTTTCGAGCCGGCAGGCTGACGCAGACCCGCCCCGCCGTGCCGCAACCCGCTTCGAGACTGTCGGAACGTTGAACCGCAAACCCCTCGCACGCCCGGACAGGACGCCCGCCGCCGCATCGTCGCCGTTCCCCGGGGGCGGCCGGTCGCTGCCGGGCGCGGGCCGCGCCTGCGGCGACGCGCCGCGGGGGAGATGCCGATGACCGGCTGGGCCCCCCGGCGCTTCTGGGCCGTGGCCGAGGCGGCGCCGCATGGCACGGGCTGGGGCGTTCTGCTCGACGGCCGTCCGCTGCGGACGCCGGCGAAAGCCCTGATGGTCCTTCCCGCCCCCGCGCTGGCAGAGGCCGTCGCGGCCGAGTGGGCTGCGCAGGGCGACATCCTGCAGCCCGCGACGATGCCGATGACCCGCGCGGCGAACACCGCGCTGGACCGCGCCGTGCCGCACCGGGCTGCCATCGTGGCGGAGATCGCGGGCTACGGCGCGTCCGACCTTCTGTGCTACCGGGCCGAGGCCCCGGCCACGCTGGCCGCCCGGCAGGCGGCCGCCTGGGATCCGTTGCTCGCCTTCGCGGCCGAGGCCTTCGGTGCGCGGCTGGCCGTCACCACGGGCGTGATGCCCGCGCCGCAGCCCGCCGCGGCGGTCGCGCGCCTGCGCGCCGCCGTCGAGGCGGCGGACGCCTTCGCGCTGACCGCGCTGGCCGAACTGGTGTCGCTGTCGGGGTCGCTGGTGATCGGGCTTGGCGTCCTGCACGGGCGCGAGGGCGCGGCGCTCTGGCCGCTGTCGCGGATCGACGAGGTCTGGCAGGCCGAAGTCTGGGGCGCCGACCCCGAGGCGGAGGCGGCCGCAGAGGCCCGCCGCGCCGCCTTCCTTGCGGCCGAGCGTTTCCTGCGTCTCAGTCGTCCGGCCTGATCTTCGGCACCCGGACTGCCGCTTTTGCGGGCAGATCCGCCCTGACCGCGGCCGGATTCTTCCTTGACGGGTCGGGCAGGGTGTTTCATGTCGAAGATCGGCGCGTCCCGGGCTTGCCGGGGCGGGCGCAGATGCGTTTCTGAATACAAGATGCCCCGCCCGAATGGGGCCCGACACAGGAAGAGGTGCACATGACCCACAAGATCCTTCTCGGCGCGCTCGCGGCGGCCGCGATCCTCGGCGCCGGGGCCGCCCAGGCCCAGACGCTGAACGACGTGAAGAACCGCGGCAACCTGCGCTGCGGCACCAACACGGGCCTCGCCGGCTTTGCCTTCCCCGATGCCAACAACGTCTGGCAGGGCTTTGACGTGGCCTATTGCCGCGCGATCGCCGCCGCCGTGCTGGGCGACCCGATGAAGGTCGATTTCGTTCCGCTCACGTCGCAGACCCGGTTCACCGCGCTGGCGGCGGGCGAGGTGGACGTCCTCGTGCGCAACACCACCTGGACCTTCGTTCGCGATGTGGACCTCAAGTTCACCTTCGCGGCGGTCAACTACTATGACGGCCAGGGCTTCATGGTCCGCAAGGACCTGGGCGTGTCGTCGGCGAAGGAACTCGACGGCGCGAAGGTCTGCATCGAGACCGGCACGACGACGGAACTGAACCTTGCAGACTTCTTCCGCTCGAACGGCATGAGCTACGACCCGGTGCCGATCGAGACGAACGCTGCCGCGCAGCAGCAGTATCTCGCCGGCGCCTGCGACGTCTATACCACCGACGTGTCGGGCCTCGCCGCCACGCGCGCCTCGTTCGCGGACCCGCAGAACCACGTGATCCTGCCCGAAGTGGTGTCGAAGGAACCGCTCGGCCCGCTCGTCCGCCACGGCGACGACCAGTGGGCGGATATCGTCCGCTGGGTCTCGAATGCGCTGGTCGCAGCTGAGGAATTGGGCATCACCTCGGCCAATATCGGTGAGCTGAAGGCCAACGGTCATCCCAACCCCGAAGTCAACCGCCTGCTGGGCCGCGAGGGAGACCTTGGCGCGATGCTGGGCCTCGACGCCAACTGGGCCGTTCGCGCCATCTCGGCCGCCGGCAACTATGGCGAGATCTTCGCGACCAACATCGGTGAGGGCACCCCGATCGGGCTTGCCCGCGGGCTCAACGCGCTCTGGACGCAGGGCGGCCTGCAGTACACCCCGCCCTTCCGCTGAAGCGGACCGCGCCGGTCGGGCCAGACCCGGCCGGCGCGCCCTCTTCCGTTACGATCACCGCACCGGCGTCGGCCCGCGATCCGTCGCGCGGAACAGGCATATCCAGACCGGGCGGCCAGCAGGGGGAATACCGCCATGGCCACAACGACACCTGACTACCGGCAGGGGTCCTTCCGGTTGTCGATGCTCATCTACGACTCGCGGTATCGCGCGATCACCATCCAGATCGTTTTTCTGATGCTCCTGATGGCCGGCTTCGCCTGGCTTGTGGACAACACGATCCAGAACCTGCGCGCGCTCGGCAAGGATTTCAGCTACCGCTTCCTGTGGCAGAGCGCAGGGTATGACATCAACCAGACGCTCATCGCCTACAACAGCACGATGAGCCACGCCCGCGCGATGGTCGTGGGGCTTCTCAACACCATCCTCGTGGCGGTGATGGCCTGCGCGCTGGCGACGGTGCTGGGGGTGCTGGCGGGGGTGCTGCGGCTGTCGAACAACTGGATCGTCGCCCGGCTGATGACGATCTATGTCGAGCTTTTCCGCAACATCCCGACGGTGCTGTGGATCCTGATCTTCTTTTCGGTCATGGCGATCTCCATGCCCGAACCGCGCGCCTTCCGCGGCGAGGCCGCGACGGCGTCGATGCTGGTCTTCGATTCGGTCGCGATCACGAATCGCGGCGTCTACATCCCCGAACCCGTCTTCGACCGCAGCCTGGGCGACCTCGACCTTCGATATTTCAAGGTCAGCGTCGATCTTCTGGCCATCATCGCGGCGCTGATCGCCAGCAGTTGGGCAAGCGGGCGGATCGTCGCGCGGGCGAACCGGATCCAGGAGGAAACGGGCATCCGTCCGGCGACGTGGTGGCTGCGGCTGGCGGTCTGGGTGTTGCCGGTCGCGGCGCTGCTCTCGGCGCTCGGGTTCCATCTGGTCAAGCCGGTGCTGCCCGAAACGGGCATCCCGAACTTCCAGGGCGGCATCCACATGCGCAACTCGCTGATCGCGCTGTGGCTGGCGCTGTCGGTCTACACCGGCGCCTTCATCGCCGAGGTGGTGCGCGCCGGGATCCTCGCCGTGAACCGCGGCCAGACCGAGGCGGCGGTCTCGCTGGGGCTGCGCCCCACCCTGACCATGCGCCTCGTGATCCTGCCGCAGGCGCTGCGCGTGATCATCCCGCCGATGATCTCGCAATATCTCAACATCACCAAGAACTCGTCGCTGGCCATCGCGGTCGGCTACATGGACCTGCGCGCGACGCTCGGCGGCATCACGATCAACCAGACCGGGCGAGAGCTCGAGGCGATGCTGCTGATGATGCTGATCTACCTCGCGCTCAGCCTCACGATCTCGTCGCTGATGAACGTCTACAACGCCCGCGTGAAGCTGAAGGAGCGCTGAGCATGTCCGAAGCCTTCTTCCGCACCGAGATGCTGCCCCAGCAGCCCCCGCCGCTGCGCGAGACGGGTGCGGTCAAGTGGGTGCGCGAGAACCTGATCTCGTCCTGGCTGAACGCGATCCTGACGGCGGTGTCGCTTTATGTGGTCGTGGTGCTGCTGGCCTGGATCGTGCCGTGGTTCTGGAACAGCGTGTGGATCGCCGATTCCCTGTCGCACTGCCGCGAGATCCTGGCAGGCCGGTCCGGCGGCTGTTTCGCGGTGATCACCGAGCGGTGGCTGCAGCTTCTTTTCGGGGCCTATCCGCCCGCGCTCTACTGGCGGCCGATCGCGGCCTTCGTGCTGCTGTTCGTGGCGCTGGCGCCGATGCTGTTCACCGGGCTGCCGCGGCGGATGCTGTGGTTCAGCGCGGCCTATCCGTTCCTCGGCTACTGGTTGATCTGGGGCGGCACGCCTTGGTTCGCCGTAACGGCGGCACTCGGCTTCGTCGTGGCGGGCATCGCTTATCGCGCGTTCGAGACGCGCGGGGGCGCGGTGCCGCTGATCGCGGCGGCGGCCGCGGCGATCGTCTGGTGGGTGTTCCTCGCCGGCGCCGCGCGGGGCGCCCTCGATGCCGCGCTGCCCGTCGGGATCGAGTTCGTGCGGTCCGACCGGCTGGGCGGCTTCCTGATCTCGATGATCATCGGGGTGTCGGGCATCGCGCTGTCCTTGCCCATCGGGATTCTGCTCGCGCTCGGCCGCCGGTCGGACATGCCGATCGTCAAGATGAGCTGCGTCATCATCATCGAGTTCATCCGCGGCGTGCCGCTGATCACGCTGCTGTTCACCGCTTCGCTTCTGCTGAATTATTTCCTGCCGCCGGGGACCAACTTCGACCTGATCCTGCGGGTCATCATCATGGTGACGATCTTCTCGGCCGCCTACATTGCCGAGGTGATCCGGGGCGGCCTTGCCTCGCTGCCGCGGGGGCAGTTCGAGGCGGCGGATTCGCTCGGGCTGGACTACTGGCGCGCGATGCGGCTGATCATCCTGCCGCAGGCGCTGAAGGTGTCGATCCCCGGCATCGTCAACACCTTCATCGGACTGTTCAAGGACACCACGCTGGTGGTGTTCATCGGCCTGCTCGATCCGCTGAACCTCGCCAACGCGATCCGTGCCGACCAGAAGTGGAACGGGATCTACTGGGAGATCTACATCTTCATCGGGGCGCTGTTCTTCGCCTTCTGCTTCGCGATCTCGCGCTACTCGATGTATCTCGAACGCCGCCTCAAGACCGACCACCGCTGAGGGAGACGACGATGGAAGACCTTGCCGCCCGCGCGATCGACCGCAGCCGGATGACGGTGACCGACGAGATCGCCATCGAGATCGTCAAGATGAACAAGTGGTACGGCACCTTCCATGTGCTGCGCGACATCGACCTCACGGTCTACAAGGGCGAGCGGATCGTGATCTGCGGCCCCTCGGGGTCGGGCAAGTCCACGCTGATCCGCTGCATCAACCGGCTGGAGGAACACCAGCAGGGCAAGATCGTCGTGGACGGGATCGAGCTGACCTCGGACCTGAAGAACGTCGACAAGGTTCGGTCCGAGGTCGGGATGGTGTTCCAGCACTTCAACCTCTTTCCGCACCTGACGGTGCTCGAGAACTGCACGCTGGCGCCGATCTGGGTCCGCAAGGTGCCGAAGAAGGAGGCCGAGGAAACGGCCATGCACTTCCTGCGGAAGGTCAGGATCCCCGAACAGGCCATGAAGTATCCCGGCCAGCTGTCGGGCGGCCAGCAGCAGCGGGTGGCGATCGCCCGCAGCCTGTGCATGAAGCCGCGGATCATGCTGTTCGACGAGCCGACATCGGCCCTCGACCCCGAGATGATCAAGGAGGTGCTCGATACCATGATCGAGCTCGCGCAGGAGGGCATGACGATGCTCTGCGTCACGCACGAGATGGGTTTTGCCCAGGCGGTGGCGAACCGCGTGATCTTCATGGACCAGGGCCAGATCGTCGAGCAGAACGAACCGCGCGAGTTCTTCAACAACCCGAAGTCCGACCGGACCAGGCTGTTCCTCAGCCAGATCCTCGGTCACTGACGCAGCGGGCGCGCGACCGATCAGGCTGCCGGGGCGACCCGGCAGCCGCGTGGCGGCGGGCCTGCGCGGCCGCGACCTGCGCTGCCGGCCGTCGGCCTCGGGATATCCGCGCCTACGCGAAGGTCGACCAGCCCGCGATCGTTCGCGATGCGCGCGAAATCGCGCACCGCGACGGGCGCTGTCGGGTCGTTTGGCGCAGGCTCAGGCCATCCGCCCCGGCGTCGATCAAGGAAGGCACGCCCTGCGGAAAGTCGGCGTTCCCCCGCAAGCGAAGGCGCGACACCGGTGCATCCGGTCGCCGCCGTCAGGATCGCGCCGGCCTGCGCGACCGGCGCCGCGACGGTCGATGCGGCCGGTCCGATCCGCAGCGCGCCCCGCCACGGTCAGCCCCCAGGGCGAAGGCGTCACACATCCACCTCTTCGACGAACCGCGCGTTCTCGGCGATGAACTGGAACCGCATCTCGGGCCGCTTGCCCATCAGGCGTTCCACCAGATCGCTTGTCTCGCCGCCGTCGTCGTCGTCCACGGCCACGCGGATCAGCCGGCGGGTGAGGGGGTTCATGGTCGTGTCCTTCAGGTCCTTCGCGTCCATCTCGCCCAGGCCCTTGAAGCGGCTGACCTCCACTTTGCCCTTGCCGCCAAGCCCGCGGGCCAGCCAGGCGTCCTTTTCGGCCTCGTCGGTGCAGTAGATGCGGCGGGCGCCCTGCGTCAGGCGGTAGAGCGGCGGCCGCGCGAGGTAGAGGTGCCCGCGGTCGATCAGCGGGCGCATCTGGGTGAAGAAGAACGTCATCAGCAGCGCCGCGATATGCGCGCCGTCCACGTCGGCGTCGGTCATGATGATGACCTTGTCGTAGCGCAGGTCGTCGATGTTGAACTTCGACCCCGCCTGCACGCCGAGCGCCTGCGCAAGGTCGGTCAGCTCGGCGTTGGCGCTCATCTTCGCGCCCGCCGCGCCGAGGACGTTCAGGATCTTGCCGCGCAGCGGCAGAAGGGCCTGGGTCGCGCGGTCGCGCGCCATCTTGGCCGAACCGCCCGCGCTGTCGCCCTCGACGATGAAGATCTCGGTCCCCTCGCGGGCCGTCGCGGTGCAGTCCACAAGCTTGCCCGGCAGGCGTAGTCGGCGGGTCGCGGACTTGCGCGCGGTTTCCTTCTCGGCCTTGCGGCGCAGGCGTTCCTCGGCCCGCAGCACGAGGAAGTCGAGGATCGCGCCCGCCGCCTTCGGGTCCGCGCCCAGCCAGGTGTCGAAGCGGTCGCGGACCGCGCCCTCGACCAGCCGTGCGGCGTCCGCAGTGGCCAGGCGATCCTTGGTCTGGCCGACGAATTCGGGGTCGGCGATGAACAGCGACACCAGCGCGCAGCCGCCGGAGGCCACGTCCTCGCGCGTCACGGTTTCGGCCTTGCGGTTCTTCACCCGCTCGCCATAGGCGCGCAGGCCCTTGAGGATGGCGGCCCAGAACCCGGCCTCGTGCGTGCCGCCTTCGGGCGTGGGGATGGTGTTGCAGTAGGTCTGCGCGAAGCCGTCGCGCGCGGGCGTCCAGTGGATCGCCCATTCCACCGACCCCGGCAGGCCGTATTTCTCGCCGAAGTCCACCTTGCCGGAAAAGGGCCGGTCGGCGCAGGTCGGCGTGCGGCCGAGCGTTTCGGCAAGGTAGTCGGCAAGGCCGCCGGGGAAGTGGAACACCGCCTCGGCCGGAACCCCGTCCTCGGGGATCGCGCTGCGCCAGCGGATCTCGACGCCGGAAAAGAGGTAGGCCTTCGACCGCACCATGCGCAGAAGGCGCGAGGGGCGGAACCGGTGGTGCCCGAAGATCGCCTCGTCGGGGTGGAAGGTCACGGTGGTGCCGCGCCGGTTCGGCGCGGGTCCGGCCCGGCGAACCGGGCCCTGCGGATGGCCGCGGCTGAACTCCTGCACCCACAGTTCGCGGTTGCGGGCGACCTCGACCCGCAGCCGGTCGGACAGGGCGTTGACGACCGAGGCGCCCACCCCGTGCAGGCCGCCGGATGTGGCATAGGCCTTGCCCGAGAACTTGCCGCCCGCATGCAGCGTGCAGAAGATCACCTCCAGCGCCGACTTGTCGGGGAACTTCGGATGCGGGTCCACCGGAATGCCGCGGCCGTTGTCGCGGACCGTCACGCTGTGGTCGGCGTGCAGTTCCACCTCGATGCGGGTCGCGTGGCCTGCCACCGCCTCGTCCATCGCGTTGTCGAGGACTTCCGCCGCAAGGTGGTGCAGGGCGCGTTCGTCGGTGCCGCCGATGTACATGCCGGGGCGCTTGCGCACCGGTTCGAGCCCTTCGAGCACCTCGATCGAGGATGCGTCGTAGGCGTCGGGGACGGCCCCGAGAAGGTCGTTCGGCATGGGCTGCTCGTTCTGTTCGGGCTTTGCGCGACAGGACCACAGCGGCGCCGGCGGGGCAAGCGGGCGGCGGGCGGGGCGGTGCCGACCGGCGGATCCTCGGCCGGCGGATCGTCGGGGTGGCCCGCCTCGGCGACGGGCACACGGCGGATCGCCGGGCCGGTTTCGCGCCGAAGCCAAAGGGGGCGCGTGGCGCGTCACCGAGAGCGGCCGCAGAGGATCGGCATCAGCCGGCATGTCGCGTGGACGGTGCCCGCCCCCGGCCTGCGGCGAGGCCGTGTGGCAGCGCGCCTGCGGGTGTCCACGGCATGCCGCGCCCCCGTGTCGTGGTCGAGCACCGCGATCTGCCGGGCGGCGAGCGTCGGTGCCTCGCCTGCCGCGATGCCGCGCGCGGACCGGCAGCATCCCCCGTCGGACCGCGTGCCGGCGCCGTCGGCATCGTTCGTGCCCCCGTCGCCATCGGCGGGGAGGACGACCCGCGCCTCGGCCGGAGCAGAGCCCGTCTGTCGGCAGATGCGGCGGGCAACGTGGTCGGCGAGGTCGGCCGGATCGGCGCGCGGGATCGCGCGGTCGATCCGGGGGCCGACCGCCCGGACGGGCGCGCAGGCCGCCACCGGCCGCGCCGCGAACACGCCCGGGCGGGGATGGCGCCGGGGCCGATGGACGGGCGGATCGGCGGGACGGTTTCCCCCGTCCCCGTCACCTCCGCAGGACATCGCGGCGCCGGTCCGTCAGGCGTCTGAAATCGCGGTTGTTCCGGACGCCGTTCCGGCCGGGTCGCAGCGCGCCGCGCTGCGCTGCAGGGTGTGGACCGCAGGCGGCCGCTGGGGTAAGGCCCGCCGGCAAGCCGCGGAGACGCCCATGCCCGACCACGCCGCCCCACGCCCGTTGACCGCCCGCGCGGGGGCGCCGCTTGCCGGCACCGCCGCGGTGCCGGGCGACAAGTCGATCAGCCACCGGGCGCTCATCCTCGGCGCGCTGACCGTGGGCGAGACGCGGATCACCGGCCTGCTCGAGGGGCAGGACGTGCTCGATACCGCCCAGGCGATGCGGGCCTTCGGGGCCGAGGTCGTGCGCACGGGCGAGGGGGCATGGTCGGTGCACGGCGTGGGCACCGGCGGGTTCCGCGAGCCGCAGGACGTCATCGACTGCGGCAACTCGGGCACCGGGGTGCGGCTGATCATGGGCGCGATGGCGACGACGCCGGTCACGGCCACCTTCACCGGCGATGCAAGCCTGCGCCGCCGCCCGATGGGGCGCGTGACCGAGCCGCTCGCGCTCTTCGGCGCGCGCGCCTGGGGCCGCGCCGGGGGACGCTTGCCGATGACGGTGGTCGGCGCCGCCGACCCGGTGCCGGTGCGCTACGCCCTGCCTGTGCCGTCCGCGCAGGTGAAGTCGGCGGTGCTGCTCGCGGGGCTGAACGCCCCGGGCGAGACCGTGGTGATCGAGCGCGAGGCGACGCGCGACCATACCGAGCGGATGCTGCGCGGCTTCGGTGCCGCGGTAACGGTCGCCGACGTGCCCGAGGGGCGCGTCATCACCCTGACCGGGCGACCCGAGCTGCGGCCCTGCGCGGTGGCGGTGCCGCGCGATCCGTCCTCGGCCGCGTTCCCGGTCTGCGCGGCGCTGATCGTGCCGGGCTCGGACGTGCTGGTGCCCGCGGTCAGCCGCAACCCGACCCGCGACGGCCTCTATGTGACCCTGCGCGAGATGGGGGCGGACATCGCCTATCTCGACCCGCGCGAGGAGGGGGGCGAACCCGTGGCGGACCTGCGGGTGCGCGCGGGCGCCCTGCGCGGGGTCGAGACGCCGCCCGAGCGCGCGGCCTCGATGATCGACGAATTCCCGGTCCTTGCGGCCGTGGCGGCCTTCGCCGAGGGCCCCACGGTGATGCGCGGGGTGCGCGAGCTGCGGGTGAAGGAAAGCGACCGGATCGACGCGATGGCGCGCGGGCTGCGCGCCTGCGGCGTCGCGGTGGACGAGACCGAAGACACGATGACCGTGCACGGCCGCGGCGGCGACGTGCCCGGCGGCGCGACGGTAGCGGTCCATCTCGATCACCGCATCGCCATGAGCTTTCTCGTGCTGGGCCTTGCCAGCCGCCGCCCGGTGACGGTGGACGACGCCGGCCCCATCGGCACGTCCTTCCCCGGCTTTGACGCGCTGATCCGCGGCCTCGGCGGAGATCTGGCGTGAGGGGCGGCCTTGCACCGCTGCGGGCCCTCGCAGCCGGGCGCACGCCGTGCCGCGCAGCGGTCATCCCGGCCGATGTGCCGCGCGCGGCACCGGCGGCGCGGCGGCAACGCGGGGCGCGGCGGAGATGCACGGGGGCGGCGCGTCCTGGCCCCTGCGCGGTCATGAGGGGGCATCGCGCGCGGGGCGGTTCGGGAACGGCGAGATGAACGATCTGATCTTCACGGTCGCGATCGACGGGCCGGCGGCGGCGGGCAAGGGCACGATCGCGCGGGCCATCGCCGCGCGGTTCGGGCTGGCGCATCTCGATACCGGGCTGCTCTACCGCGCGGCGGCGGCCAAGGGTGGCGATCCGGTCGCCGCAGCACGGACGCTGACCGAGGCCGACCTGGCCGCGCCGGGGCTGAGGTCCGAGGCGGCGGGCGAGGCCGCAAGCCGGGTTGCGGCCATCCCCGAGGTGCGCGCGGCGCTGCTCGACTTCCAGCGCCGCTTCGCCCGCCGCCCCGGCGGGGCGGTGCTGGACGGGCGCGACATCGGCACGGTCGTCTGCCCCGAGGCCGAGGTGAAGCTCTATGTCACCGCCAGCCCCGAGGTCCGCGCGCATCGCCGCTGGCTCGAACAGGGCGGCGAGGCCGCCGCGGTCCTGGCCGAGGTAAAGGCCCGCGACGCCCGCGACGCCGGCCGCGCGGTCGCGCCCCTGGCCCGCGCGCCCGACGCCCTGGTCCTCGACACCTCCGCGATGACAGTGGACGAGGCGGTGGCGCGCGCGGCGGCGGCCGTGGCGGCGGCGCTCGGCCGCTGAGGCAGCGCGGGCCGCGGCGGGCGTAAGGCTGCGCGGCGCGCAGGGCGCCGGCCGGGTCCGGGGCTTCCCGGAAAGTCCGATTCGGGCCATACTCCGCGGCGCATCCTGCGGAGGACCCTTGCCATGACCGACTATTTCGCAACCTCCAACAACATCGGCTCGGGACACCGCTTCACGTTTCTCGCCAATGGCGACAGCTACACGATCCTGCCCGGGGTGACCGTCGCCCGGACCGATTCCGGCCCGGCCATCTCCTTCGCCGGGCGGACCGATGTCACGCTCACGGTCCTCGGCACGATGATATGCAGCAGCGGGCACTACGCGGACGGCGATAGGGCTCGCGTGGTCATCGGGCCGGGCGGGCAGATCGTCGGCACCGCCAAATCCTCGGCAAACGTGATGCTGGTCTTCGCACCTCCGTCGTCCGACGGGTTCTTCGCCAACGCCGGCCTGCTGACGGCGCCGGCGATGATCGGCCTCAGGGTTGGGACAACGAACTTCAGGGGCGAGAACACGGGCACGATCTCGGCGGCCAGTCCGGTGATGCTCGGGGGGAACTACGGCATTGGGGGGGGGCAGTTCGTCAACGCCGGCCGGATCCACGCCAACGCGTTCGAAGACG
>CALIZF010000063.1 GCA_938028765.1 uncultured Paracoccaceae bacterium | reverse complement strand
GGCGGCGCGCGCGGCGGCGCCGCTGCACGACGGCGACGGGGCGCCGGCCTTCCGCGTGGCGGCGGCGCGTTGCGCGCGCACCGGCCGGCGCCTGCACGGCACGATGGACGACGGGCATCTGCCGGACGGAACGTGGCTGTTGCGGGGGGGATGCGCATGACGGGTCTTGCGGGGCGGCTGGCGCTAGCGGCGGCGGCGCTGGCGGTGGCGGGGTGCGACGCGCTGACAGCGGCCTCGACGCGCGCGGCGCGTGCGGACACGCGGTTCGAATACCGCACGCGCATCGACCGGCAGGCCGACCGGCGGGAGATGGCGATCGCGGTCGAGAACCGCGGGGCGGGTCTTGCCGACGTTCGCGAGGCGGTGCGCTTCGAGGCGACGCGCTATTGCCTGCAGACCTTCGGCAGCTCCGACACGGCCTGGCAGACCGATCCGGCGACGGGCGACTGGGCCTTCGTCGCCGATGGCGCCCGGCTTCTGTTCCGGGCGCGCTGCACGGGCGGGGCGTGAGGATGGCGGACGGGGCGGGACAGAACGCCGCAGTCGCGGCACGGGCGGCCTCAGCCCGCGCGGTGTATCATGATGCTGCAATGCGGCGAGGCGGGGTATGACGGCACTCAAGAAGATCACGATCGACGGGATCACGGTCGAGGTCGATCCTGCAATGACGATCATCCAGGCGGCCGAGGTGGCGGGGGTGGAAATCCCGCGTTTCTGTTACCACGAGCGGCTGTCGATCGCCGGCAACTGCCGCATGTGTCTGGTCGAGGTGGTCGGCGGCCCGCCGAAGCCTGCGGCATCCTGCGCGATGCAGGTGCGCGACCTGCGCGGCGGCCCGAACGGCGAGCCGCCCGTGGTCCGGACGAACAGCCCGATGGTCAAGAAGGCGCGGGAGGGGGTGATGGAGTTCCTCCTGATCAACCACCCGCTCGACTGCCCGATCTGCGACCAGGGCGGCGAATGCGACCTGCAGGATCAGGCCATGGCCTATGGCGTGGACTTCAGCCGCTACCGCGAGCCGAAGCGGGCGGCCGAGGATCTGGACCTGGGCCCCCTTGTCGCCACCACGATGACCCGCTGCATCAGCTGCACCCGCTGCGTCCGCTTCACGACCGAGGTCGCGGGCGTGACCGACATGGGCCAGACCGGCCGCGGCGAGGATTCCGAGATCACGACCTACCTCGGCAAGCTGATCGATTCGAACCTTCAGGGCAACATCATCGACCTGTGCCCGGTCGGCGCGCTGACGTCCAAGCCCTATGCCTTCACCGCCCGGCCCTGGGAACTGACCAAGACCGAAACCATCGACGTGATGGATGCGCTGGGCTCGAACGTGCGCGTGGATACCAAGGGGCGCGAGGTCATGCGCATCCTGCCGCGCAACCACGACGGCGTGAACGAGGAGTGGATCAGCGACAAGACCCGCTTCGTCTGGGACGGCCTGCGCCGACAGCGGCTCGACCGGCCCTATGTGCGCGAGGGCGGGCGGCTGCGCCCGGCCACCTGGCCGCAGGCGCTGGCGGCCGCGGCGGCGGCGCTCGGGCGGGGCAAGGTCGCCGGGCTGGTGGGCGACCTTGCGCCCGTCGAGGCCGCCTTCGCGCTGAAGCACCTCGTGCAGGGGCTCGGGGGCGCGGTCGAGTGCCGGCTTGACGGCGCCGCACTGCGGCCCGGCAACCGCGGCGCCTACGCCGGCACCGCGCGGATCGAGGACATCGACACGGCGGACGGTATCCTGCTGATCGGCAGCAATCCGCGCGACGAGGCGCCGGTGCTGAACGCGCGCATCCGCAAGGCGTGGCTCAAGGGCGCCTGGGTGGGGCTGATCGGGCCGATGGCGGATCTGACCTACGACGTCACGCATCTGGGCACGGGGCGCGAGGCGCTTGCGCAGGCGCTCGCGGCCGGGCGGCAGATGACACTCGCCCGGCCACTCGTCGTCTTGGGGCAAGGTGCGATCCGCGACGCGGACGGGGCTGCGGTCATGGCCTTTGTCGCGCGGATGTGCGCCGAGACGGGGGCGGGGCTTCTCGTCCTGCACACGGCGGCGTCGCGGGTCGGCGCGATGGACGTCGGCGCCGTTGCCGAGGGCGGCCTTTCTGCGGCGCTGGACGGGGCGGCGACGGTCTGGGCGCTCGGTGCCGACGAGATCGACATTCCGGCCGGGCCGACCGTCATCTACCAGGGCAGCCACGGCGACCGCGGCGCGCACCGCGCCGACATCATCCTGCCCGCCGCGGCCTGGACCGAGGAGAACGGCCTTTTCGTCAACACCGAGGGCCGGCCGCAGCTGGCGTTCCGCGCAGGCTTTCCGCCGGGCGAGGCGAAGGAGAACTGGGCGATCATCCGGGCGCTGTCTGGGGAACTCGGCCGGGCACAGCCCTGGGACAGCCTCGATGCCCTGCGCCGGGCGCTGTGGACGGCGCATCCCGTGCTGGCGCGGATCGACACGGTTGAGGCCAAACCCCTGGCGCCGCTGCCCGAAGCCCCGCTGGGGTCGGGGCCGTTCCGGCCGGCGGTCGCCGATTTCTACCTGACGAACCCGATCGCCCGCGCCTCGGCGCTGATGGGCGAGCTGTCGGCGCTGGCGGCCCGCCGGGCGCCGGCGCGGCTGGCGGCGGAGTAGCGGGATGCGGCGGGCGGCCTTGCCGACGCTGGCGGCCCTCGGCCTTGCGGCCTGCGGGAGCGGTGCGGATGTCGCGCGCGAGGTGCGCTACGAGGGGATCGAGACGCGGCTGATGGACGGCGATCTGGTCAACTTCCGGGTAGCGGTGCGCGGGGCGTCGAACCGCGCGCAAGTGGCCGATTATGCCGCCTGCGCCGCGGCGCAGTATGCCCTGATCCGCGGCTACAGCTTCGCGCGGCACATCCGCACTGCCGTAGGGCAGGACGGCGGGCTGTGGCGGGGGGATGCGGTCTATCTCATCTCGCCCGCACTGCCGCAGGGCGTGGCGGCCATTGACGCGGAAGTGACGGTGCGCGACTGCGGCGCGCGCGGAATACCGACGGTGTGAGGCGGGAATGGACGGGTTCTTCAGCACCAATGCCGGCATCGCGGCGGTGATCCTGGCGCAAAGCCTGCTGGTCGTCGGCTTTGTCATGGTCAGCCTGCTGTTCCTGGTCTACGGGGACCGCAAGATCTGGGCGGCCGTGCAGATGCGGCGCGGCCCCAATGTCGTGGGCGCCTGGGGGCTTCTGCAGACGGTCGCGGACGCACTGAAATATGTGGTCAAGGAAATCGTCGTGCCCGCGGGCGCGGACCGACCCGTGTTCTTCCTTGCGCCGATGCTGTCCTTCGTGCTGGCCGTGCTGGCCTGGGCGGTGATCCCCTTCGATGAAGGCTGGGTGCTGGCCGACATCAACGTGGCCATCCTCTTCGTCTTCGCGGTATCCTCGCTCGAGGTCTATGGCGTCATCATGGGCGGGTGGGCGTCGAACTCGAAGTATCCCTTCCTCGGGTCGCTGCGGTCGGCCGCGCAGATGATCAGCTACGAGGTTAGCCTCGGCCTGATCATCATCGGCGTCATCATCTCGACCGGCTCGATGAACCTCTCGGCGATCGTGCGGGCGCAGGATACCGGCTGGGGCCTCTTCGGCTGGTACTGGCTGCCGCACCTGCCCATGGTGTTCCTGTTCTTCATCTCGGCGCTGGCCGAGACGAACCGCCCGCCCTTCGACCTGCCCGAGGCGGAGTCGGAACTCGTGGCGGGGTTCATGGTCGAATATTCCTCGACCCCCTACCTTCTCTTCATGGCGGGCGAATACATCGCTATCTTCCTGATGTGCGCGCTGATGAGCCTCCTGTTCTTCGGGGGCTGGCTGTCGCCGGTGCCGTTCCTGCCGGACGGGGCGCACTGGATGATCCTGAAGATGGCGTTCTTCTTCTTCCTCTTCGCCATGGTGAAGGCGATCGTGCCCCGGTATCGCTACGACCAGCTGATGCGGATCGGCTGGAAGGTCTTCCTGCCGATGTCGCTCGGCTGGGTCGGGCTCGTCGCGTTCCTCGCGAAGTTCGAGGTGATGGGCGGCCTCTGGGCGCGGTGGAGCGTGGGGGGCTGAGATGGCAGAGGAGCCGGACAATCTGGTGCCGAAGCTGCTGCGCGAAATCCGCGAGCCGATCGAGGTGATCGACGGGCTCGACATCAAGTCCGTCGGCCACGCAGCGCTGCTGGCAGGGCTCGGAAGATACGTCTGCGAGATCGACGGCCGGGTGCAGCACATCGAGGAAAAGCTGGGGATCGAGTGATGGTGAACATCGACTGGCAGCGCGCCACCCGCTACTTCCTGCTGCAGGATTTCTTCAAGGGTTTTGCCCTTGGCATGAAATACTTCTTCGCGCCGAAGGCCACGCTGAACTACCCGCACGAGAAGGGGCCGCTGAGCCCCCGCTTCCGGGGCGAGCATGCGCTGCGCCGCTACCCGAACGGCGAAGAGCGGTGCATCGCCTGCAAGCTCTGCGAAGCGGTCTGCCCCGCGCAGGCCATCACCATCGACGCCGAGCCGCGCGCGGACGGCAGCAGGCGGACCACGCGCTACGACATCGACATGACGAAGTGCATCTACTGCGGCTTCTGCCAAGAGGCCTGTCCGGTCGATGCCATCGTCGAGGGACCGAACTTCGAGTTTGCCACCGAGACCCGGGAAGAGCTTTTCTACACCAAGGAAAAGCTGCTGGCCAACGGCGAGCGGTGGGAAGCCGAGATCGCCCGCAACCTCGAACTCGACGCGCCCTACAGGTGAGGTAGCCGGCATGATCGACCTTTGGCTAGCCCCGATGCGCGCGATGGCCGACCTGCAGCGGCAGGCGCTGGCCATGATGCTGCCGCCCCCGGCGGCGGCGGTGACCTTTCCGGGCGACCTGATGCGCGCCGCCCTTCCCTGGGCGGCCTTCTGGCCGGTGTGGCAGGTGGCGGGCGGCGTGGTGCCTTTGCCCTGGGCCGGGCTGGCGGTTCGCGCGCCGATGGGGACCTGCGGCATGGTGACGGTCGGGGGGCGGCGGTGACGGAAGCCTGGACGCGGATCATGCAGACCATGCTGGAACAGTCCCAGCAGATGGCGCGGGCGTTCAACCCCGCGCTCGAGACGTTCCGCGTCAAGGGGTTCGAGGACATGATCCCGACCCTTTCCAAGGATTTCATGGAAATGGCCTTCGGCCGCACCTTCAACCGCGAGGGGCTGGACGCCAAGACGCGGCTGCTGGTGACCATCGCCGCGCTGACGGTGCTCGGCGCGCAGGCCGAGCCGCAGCTGAAGCTGTCGATCCGCCACGCGCTGGAGGCGGGTGCCACGCGGCGCGAGATCGCCGAAACGATCTACCAGATGTCGATGTTCGGCGGCCTGCCGGCGATGCAGCGGGCGCTGGAGATCGCGCAGGAGGTCTTCGGCCAGAACGAGGAAAAGGGCGCATGACCATTGCCGATTATGCCTTCTACGCCTTCGCGCTGGTCGCGGTCGCCGCCGCCCTGATGGTGGTGACGGCGCGAAACCCGGTGCATTCGGTGCTGTGGCTGATCCTCGCCTTCCTGTCGTCGGCGGGCCTCTTCGTGCTCTTGGGGGCCGAGTTCGTGGCGATGCTGCTGATCATCGTCTACGTCGGCGCGGTGGCGGTGCTGTTCCTCTTCGTGGTGATGATGCTCGACGTGGATTTCGCCGCGCTGAAGGGCGAGATGGCGCGCGCCATGCCGCTGGCGCTGCTGATCGGCGTCGTCATCCTGATGCAGTTCGCGCTGGCCTTCGGGGCCTGGGTGCAGGCGGACGGTGCGCTTGGGCTGCGGCAGGCGCCCGCGCCCGATCCGGCCGCGGTCGAGAACACGCGGGCGCTGGGGCTTCTGCTCTACGATCGCTACATCCTCCTGTTCCAGGCGTCGGGGCTGATCCTGCTGGTCGCCATGATCGGGGCGATCGCGCTGACGCTGCGCCACCGCGAGGGGATCAAGCGGCAAAACGTGCTTGCCCAGATGTATCGTGACCCTGCCAAGGCGATGGAACTGCGGGACGTCAAGCCGGGGCAGGGGCTGTGAGGGTCGCCATCGCCATGGCGGTCGCGCGGCAGGCGCTGGTGGCCTGGCTCGAGGCCGGCGGCGCGAAGGTCGGCCGTGACATCGAGCCGCCAGCGTTCGAAACCTTCGGCTGCGCGGCGTTCTATCCGGAACTGCGAGGAGAAAAGTCCGCCTGGACCGCACGGTAAGGCGACGGCCGCGGCCGCGGCGCGAAAGATTTCTGCCGGTGCGGGGGCGATCCCGGGGCTGGCGGCAAGGCCGGGACGGCAGAGCCCGGCGGAACGAGGGAACGAGGGACCGGCATGGTCGGACTGGAACACTACCTGACGGTGGCGGCGGCGCTGTTCGTCATCGGCATCTTCGGCATCTTCCTCAACCGGAAGAACGTGATCGTCATTCTTATGTCGATCGAGCTGATGCTCTTGGCCGTGAACATCAACCTTGTCGCCTTCTCGGCGCATCTGGGCGACCTCGTGGGGCAGGTGTTCACCATGTTCGTCCTCACCGTCGCCGCGGCCGAGGCGGCGATCGGGCTGGCGATCCTCGTCACGTTCTTCCGCAACCGGGGGACGATCGATGTCGAGGACGTCAACGTGATGAAAGGCTGAGCGCATGGAAACTCTCATCCTCCTCGCGCCGCTTGTCGGCGCGGTGATCTGCGGCTTCGGCTGGCGCGCCATCGGCGAGACCACGGGGCAGGTCATCGCCACCGTCCTCGTGTTCGTCGCCGCGTGCCTGTCCTGGATCGTGTTCCTGACGCATGACGGCGTGACCGAGACCGTCACGCTGCTGCGCTGGATCGAGTCGGGCAGCATGGCCGCCGACTGGGCCATCCGGGTGGACCGGCTGACGGCGATCATGCTGGTGGTGGTTAATTCTGTCTCGGCGCTCGTGCACCTCTATTCCTTCGGCTACATGGCGCACGACGACAACTGGCGGACGGGCGAGCACTACAAGGCGCGCTTCTTTGCCTACCTGTCGTTCTTCACCTTCACCATGCTGATGCTGGTGACGTCCGACAATCTCGTGCAGATGTTCTTCGGCTGGGAAGGCGTAGGTGTCGCGTCCTACCTGCTGATCGGGTTCTACTACCGCAAGGCCACCGCCAACGCGGCGGCCATCAAGGCCTTCGTGGTCAACCGGGTGGGCGACTTCGGCTTCGCGCTCGGCATATTCGCGCTGTTCTACCTGACGGATTCGGTCAGGTTCGACGACATCTTTGCCGCCGCGCCGCGCCTCGCCGTGACCGAGCTGCGGTTCCTCTGGGCCGACTGGAATGCGGCGAACCTGATCGGCGTGCTGCTGTTCATCGGCGCCATGGGCAAGTCGGCGCAGCTGATCCTGCACACCTGGCTGCCCGACGCAATGGAAGGGCCGACGCCCGTTTCGGCGCTGATCCATGCGGCGACCATGGTGACGGCGGGCGTGTTCCTCGTCTGCCGGATGTCGCCGCTCTACGAATACGCACCCGATGCCACGGCCTTCATCACCGTGCTGGGGGCGGCGACGGCGTTCTTCGCGGCGACCGTCGGCCTCGTGCAGAACGACATCAAGCGGGTGATCGCCTATTCGACGTGCTCGCAGCTCGGCTACATGTTCGTCGCCGCCGGGGTGGGCGTCTATTCGGTGGCGATGTTCCACCTTTTCACCCACGCCTTCTTCAAGGCGATGCTGTTCCTTGGTGCGGGCTCGGTGATCCACGCCACCCACCACGAACAGGACATGCGCAACTACGGCGGTCTGCGCCGGCACATCCCTCTGACCTTCTGGGCGATGATGGTGGGCACGCTCGCCATCACGGGCGTCGGGATCCCGCTGACGCACATCGGCTTTGCGGGCTTCCTGTCCAAGGACGCGGTAATCGAGAGCGCCTATGTGGGGTCGTCCTTCGCCTTCTGGGCGCTGGTGGTCGCGGCCTGCTTCACATCGTTCTATTCCTGGCGGCTGATGTTCATGACCTTCTTCGGGGAACCCCGTGCGAAGGTGCACGGGCACCACGACCGGCCCGGGCATGGTCACGGCGACGACGGCCACGACGGTCACGCCGACCACACCCCGCACGAGAGCCCCGCGGTGATGCTGGTGCCGCTGGCGGTTTTGGGGCTCGGCGCGGTGTTCTCGGGCATGATCTGGTATGACGTGTTCTTCGGGAAGGAGGATGCGGTGCGCAGCTGGTTCGGCCTGCCGGTGGCCGAGGCCCACGCGGATGCCGGCGCAGGCCACGGCGCGACGGCCGCGGCGGGGGCCGAAGCCGGTCACGGAACCGCCCATGCGCACGGCGCGGCGGAGGCGGCGCATGGCGATGCCGCCGGCGTGCCCGGCCTGACGGTGCCGGGGCAGGGGGCGATCTTCATGCACCCCGACAACACGGTGCTGCACGAGGCGCACTACGTGCCGACCTGGGTCAAGCTCGCGCCCTTCGTGGCTATGCTGATCGGCCTCGCCGTGGCGTTCCAGTTCTACATCCGCCGGCCAGACTGGCCCGAGCGGCTGGCCGCGAACCAGCGGCCCCTCTACCTCTTCCTGCTCAACAAGTGGTATTTCGACGAGATTTACGACGTCCTCTTCGTCCGTCCGGCGCGGTGGCTGGGCGATGCGCTGTGGCGGCAGGGCGACGGGGCGGTAATCGACGGGGGCATCAACGGGTTGGCCATGGGCGTGGTGCCCTGGCTGACGCGCCTCGCGGGCCGGGCGCAGTCGGGATACGTCTTCCACTACGCCTTCGCGATGGTCGTCGGCATCGTGATCCTGATCACCTGGATGAGCCTTTCGGCCGGGAACTGACGATCATGGCCAACCTTCTGTCCATCATCACCTTCACGCCGCTGGTCGCCGCCGCGATCATGGCGCTGTTCCTGCGCGGCGACGATCCCGCCGCCCGGCGCAACGCGAAATGGCTGGCCTTGCTCGCGACCACGGCGACCTTCGTCGTCTCGCTGTTCCTGATCGCGGGCTTTGACCCCGCCGCGCCCGGCTTCCAGTTCGTCGAGGAGCGGACCTGGGTCCTCGGCCTGCGCTACAAGGTCGGCATCGACGGGATCTCGATCCTCTTCGTGATGCTGACCACCTTCCTGATGCCCCTCGTCATCGCCAGCGCCTGGGAGGTCGAGCATCGGGTGAAGGAATACATGGTCGCCTTCCTCGTGCTCGAAAGCCTGATGATCGGCGTGTTCGTGGCGCTCGACCTGGTGCTGTTCTACCTCTTCTTCGAGGCGGGGCTGATCCCGATGTTCCTGATCATCGGGATCTGGGGCGGCAAGGACCGGATCTATGCCGCGTTCAAGTTCTTCCTCTACACCTTCCTCGGGTCGGTCCTGATGCTGGTGGCGATGGTCGGCATGTATGTGGAGGCGGGGACGACCGACATCGCGGCCCTCCTGCGGCACGAGTTTCCGGCCGGGCCGGTCACGATCCTCGGCTGGCAGATCGTCGGCGGGATGCAGACGCTCCTGTGGATCGCGTTCTTTGCGTCCTTCGCGGTGAAGATGCCGATGTGGCCGGTGCATACCTGGCTGCCCGACGCGCATGTGCAGGCGCCGACCGCGGGGTCGGTGGTGCTGGCGGCCATCCTTCTGAAGATGGGGGGCTACGGGTTCCTGCGGTTCAGCCTGCCGATGTTCCCCGTCGCCTCCGACCTGATGGCGCCCTTCGTCCTGTGGCTCAGCGCCATCGCCATCGTCTACACGAGCCTGGTGGCGCTGGCGCAGACCGACATGAAGAAGCTGATCGCCTATTCGTCGGTGGCGCACATGGGGTATGTGACGATGGGGATCTTCGCGGCGAACCAGCAGGGGCTCGACGGCGCGATCTTCCAGATGCTGTCGCACGGCTTCATCTCGGGTGCGCTTTTCCTCTGCGTCGGCGTGATCTACGACCGGATGCACACGCGCGAGATCGACGCCTACGGCGGCCTCGTGAACCGGATGCCGGCCTATGCCGCGGTGTTCATGCTGTTCACCATGGCGAACGTCGGCCTGCCGGGCACGAGCGGCTTCATCGGCGAGTTCCTGACGCTCGCCGGGGCCTTCCAGGCGAATACCTGGATTGCGACGGTCGCGGCGACGGGGGTGATCCTCAGCGCGGCCTATGCGCTGTGGCTCTATCGCCGCGTGGTCTTCGGCGACCTGATCAAGGCGGCGCTGAAGTCCATCGAGGACATGGACCGCCGCGAGAAGGCGATCTTCGCGCCCCTTGTGGCCGCCACGATCATCCTGGGGGTCTATCCCAGCCTTGCGACCGACATCGTGTCGCCCGCGGTGTCGTCGCTTCTGACCGAATACCATGCAAGCCTTCCCGCGGGCGGCGACCTGCGGCTGGCGCAGCACTGAGGAGGCCGCGATGACCGGTACCGCCGACCTTCTGATCCTGCTGCCCGAGCTCGTGCTGGCGGTCTTTGCGATGGCCGCGCTTCTGGCCGCTGTCTACACCGAGAAGGACGGGCTGACACCGCTCCTGATCTGGGCGACCGCGGGAATGTTCCTTCTGGTCGCCTTCTGGATCGGCGTGCAGCCCGCGGGGGCGCGCGCGGCCTTCGGCGGCATGGTGGTGGACGACGCCTTCGCGCGCTTTGCCAAGGTGACGATCCTGCTGTCCGCCGCCGCGGTCCTGATGATGAGCCAGGATTACCTGATCCGGCGGGGTCTCGGGCGGTTCGAGTATCCGGTGCTGATCACGCTGGCCGTGGTCGGCATGATGCTGATGGTCTCGGCCGCCGACCTGATGACGCTCTATGTCGGGTTGGAGCTGATGTCGCTGTCGCTCTATGTCGTCGCGGCGCTGCGGCGCGACAGCGTGAAGTCGACCGAGGCGGGGCTGAAGTACTTCGTCCTCGGCGCGCTGTCCTCGGGGATCCTTCTCTACGGGGCGTCGCTGACCTATGGCTATGCCGGCACCACGTCGTTCGCGGGGATCCTCTCGACCCTGGACGCGGAGGTGCCGCTCGGCCTGCTCTTCGGCCTCGTGTTCATGCTGGCGGGCCTCGCGTTCAAGGTCTCGGCCGCGCCGTTCCACATGTGGACCCCCGATGTCTACGAGGGGGCGCCGACGCCCGTGACAGCCTTCTTCGCCACCGCGCCCAAGGTGGCGGCGATGGCGCTGATGGCGCGGCTGGCGTTCGACGCCTTCGGCGCGATCCCCGGCGACTGGGGGCAGGTGGTGGCGGCGCTGGCCGTCGCCTCGATGTTCCTCGGCGCGATCGCCGCGATCGGTCAGCGCGACATCAAGCGGCTGATGGCGTATTCGTCGATCGCGCACATGGGCTTTGCGCTGATGGGGCTGGCGGCTGCGGCTGCGGGCGATCCGCGGGTGGCGGCGGCGGGGGTGCAGGCGACGCTGATCTACATGGCGATCTATGTCGTCATGAACATCGGCACCTTCGCCTTCGTCCTGTCGATGGAGCGCGACGGCCGCCCGGTGACCGACATCGCGGGCCTGAACCAGTTCGCCTCGCGCGAGCCGACGAAGGCGCTGTGCCTGCTTCTGCTGATGTTCAGCCTGGCCGGCGTGCCGCCGCTTCTGGGCTTCTTCGGCAAGTTCGCCGTCCTGAAGGCCGCCGTCGATGCCGGCATGGCCTGGCTCGCGGTGGCGGGGGCCATCGCATCGGTCATCGGGGCGTTCTACTACCTGCGCATCGTCTACTTCATGTATTTCGGCCGCGAGGCCGAGGTGCTGGACAGCCGCATGGCCCCGGCGCAGTGGCTGACGCTGACGCTGGCCTCGGCGGCGATGCTGGCGGGCATCCTCAACCTCTTCGGGGTCGAGCCGCTGGCGGCCATGGCGGCGGACAGCCTTGTCCGCTGACACCTGGCCGGCGGGCGTGGGGCGCGTGGTGCTGGACGAAGTGGACAGCACCAACGCGGAAGCCGCGCGCCGCGCCGCGCGCGGCGAGGGGCCGGTCTGGATCCTCGCAGGCTTCCAGACGCAGGGGCGGGGGCGCCGGGGGCGAGCCTGGGTCAGCCCGGCGGGCAATTTCCACGCGACCCTGCTCGACCGGCCGGCGTTGCCGCCCGCGCGCGCGGCGCTTCTCAGCTTCGCCGCCGCGCTGGCGCTGGCCGAGGCGCTGGCTGCGCTGACCTCTGCCGGCGACCGGCTGGCGCTGAAATGGCCCAACGACGTGCTGCTCGGCGGCGGCAAGGTGGCGGGCATCCTTCTCGAAAGCGCCGGACCGGCCGGGCGGGTGGCGCATCTCGCGATCGGGATCGGGGTGAACCTGATCGCCGCGCCCGATCCGGCTGCGGTCGAGCCGGGCGCGGTGCGGCCGGTGTCGGTGCTGGACGAGACGGGCCACCGGATCGCGCCCGTGGCGCTGCTGGACGCGCTGGCACCCGCCTATGCGCGCTGGTCCGGGCGGCTTGCGGCCGAGGGTTTCGCGCCGCTGCGCGCCGCCTGGCTGGCGCGCGCCGCCCGGCTCGGGCAGACGATCCGGGTGCGCACCGGCCAGGCCGGGGCGACCGGCCGCTTCCTGACGGTGGACGAGGCGGGCGCGCTTGTGCTGGAAACGGCGTCGGGGCCGCGGCCGATCCCGGCGGCCGAGGTCTTCTTCTGACCGGACGGGAACCGGAGGGGCGGGGCCGATGCTCTTGGCGATCGACTGCGGCAACACCAACACCGTCTTTGCGCTGTGGGACGGGACGCGCTTCGCCGCCACCTGGCGCATCGCAACCGACCACCGGCGCACGGCGGACGAATACTTCGTCTGGCTCACCGCGCTGATGCGGCTGAAGGGGTTGGAGGCGACGCCGACCGGGGCGGTCGTGTCCTCGACCGTGCCGCGGGTGGTGTTCAACCTGCGCGTCCTGTGCGACCGCTATTTCGGCCTGCGCCCCCTGGTCGTCGGCAAGCCGCCCTGCGCGCTGCCGGTGGCCCCGCGGGTCGATGCCGGCACGACCGTCGGCCCCGACCGGCTGGTGAACGCCGTCGGCGCCTTCGACCGGCACGGGGGCGACCTGATCGTGGTGGACTTCGGCACCGCGACCACCTTCGACGTGGTGGACCGGGACGGGGCCTATGTCGGCGGCGTGATCGCGCCCGGCGTCAACCTCAGCCTCGAGGCGCTGCACATGGCGGCGGCGGCGCTGCCGCATGTGGACGTCGCCCGCCCGCAGGCCGTGGTCGGGACGAATACGGTGGCCTGCATGCAGTCGGGCGTGTATTGGGGCTACGTCGGTCTGGTCGAGGGGCTGGTCGCGCGGATCCGCGCCGAGCGCGGCCGGCCGATGAAGGTGATCGGCACCGGGGGCCTTGCATCCCTGTTCGATCTGGGGACGACCGTTTTCGACGCGGTGGAGGATGACCTGACGATGCACGGCCTCGTCCTGATCGACCGCCACAACAGGGATCTGGGCAACGCATGACGAAGAACCGGCTGATCTACCTCCCCCTCGGCGGCGCGGGCGAGGTGGGGATGAACGCCTATGTCTATGGCTGGGGCCCCGAGGACCGCGAACGGCTGATCCTCGTCGATCTGGGCGTGACCTTCCCCGACCCGGACACGACGCCGGGCGTGGACCTGATCCTGCCCGATATCAGCTGGCTGGCCGACCGCGCCGACCGGATCGAGGGGATCTTCATCACCCACGGGCACGAGGACCATGTCGGCGCGCTCGGCTATCTGTGGCCGCGGTTGCGTGCACCTGTCTTTGCGCGCGCCTTCACGGGGGCGCTGGCGAAGCTGAAGCTGGACGAATGCGGACAAGACCCCGGCGTGGTGAATATCGTGGCGCCGCGCCCCGCCTTTGTCGAGGCCGGCCCCTTCCGGGTGCAGTTCGTGCCGATGAGCCACTCGATCCCCGAAACCTCGGCCCTGCTGATCGACACGCCGGGGGGCCGCATCCTGCACAGCGGCGATTTCAAGCTGGACCCGACCCCCGGCGTGGGCGAGCCCTTCGACGAGGGTGTCTGGGCCGAGATCGGCCGGCAGGGCGTCAAGGTGATGGCCTGCGATTCCACCAACGTCTTCCAGACCCATCCGGGGCGGTCCGAGTCCTCGATCGCGGGCAACCTCGCCGCTCTGATCGCGGGGGCGACGGGCCTCGTCGCCGCCACAACCTTCGCCTCGAACCTCGCGCGCATCCGGACACTGGCCGAGGCGGGCCGGGCGGCCGGCCGGTCGGTGTGCCTGATGGGCCGCGCGATGCGCAAGATGGTTCAGGTGGCAACGGAGACGGGCGTGCTGCGCGACATGCCGCCCACCATCGGGGCCGAGGATGCCGCGCAGGTGCCGCGCGACAACCTGATGCTGATCGTCACCGGCACCCAGGGCGAACGCCGGGCTGCCTCTGCCCAGCTGTCGCGCGGCAAATACCTCGGGATCGAGATGCGCGAGGGCGACCTGTTCCTGTTCTCGTCCAAGACCATCCCTGGCAACGAGCGCGACGTGCTGCGCGTCGTGAATGCGTTCTCGGAGCTGGGCGTGGACGTTGTGGACGACTCGGGCGGGCTCTACCACGTCTCGGGGCATGCCAACCGCCCGGACCTCGAACGGGTCCATGCGCTGATCAAGCCGCAGATCCTGATCCCGATGCACGGCGAGCACCGCCATCTGCGCGAACACGCGAGGCTGGCCCAGAAATCCGGGATCGCGGCCGAGATCGCGACCAACGGCATGATGCTGGATTTGTCGGGCAACCGGCCCGAAGTGGCCGAATACATCGAGGCAGGCCGCGTCTACCTCGACGGCACGGTGCTGGTCGGGGCGCTGGACGGCGTCATCCGCGACCGCATCCGGCTGGCGCAGAACGGCCACATCACCATCACGTTGATCCTCGACGAGGAGGATGCCCCCCTGGGCGATCCCTGGGCCGAGCTTTACGGCTTGCCCGAACAGGGCCGCCGCGGTCGCCCGCTGGCCGAGGCGATCGAGGCAGAGCTGGCGGGCTTTCTCGAGACCGCGGGCCCCAGGGTGCTGCGCGACGACGATAAGCTCGACGATGCGGTGCGCCGGGTGGTGCGGCAGGTGACGGTCGAGGAGGCAGGCAAGAAGCCCGAGGTCACCGTCGTCGTCAGCCGCATGTCAGAGGGCTGACCGGCCCGCGGGCCGGATCGGTCCGGGGGACCGCGCAGGGTTCGCCCCTGTCCTTCGCACCCCGCGCGGCCTGCGCGGCGCTGTCACGCTTGCCGCCGTAGGCAGCCCGGGCGATGCGCGGTGCCGCGGACCCCTCGCGGATCGGACACGGGCGCCCCTCGGCGCCTTTGTCTTGCGGCAGGGTCGGGGCTGAGGGCTGCGGCGAGGAAGCGGCCGCCGGGCGGCTTCCGGAAGCCTTCGACCCGTGCAGTCGCCGTGACGCCGCGCAAGGCCCCTCCCGCTTGGCAATCGGGCGAGGTGATCGCAGCCCGCCGACCTGGCGCCTGATCCGGATCGTCCCGGCATCGGCATCGCGGCGGCTTGCCCCAGTGCGCGCCGCGGCAGGGGGGCGGGCGGCGGCAACGGCCGCGTCAGCCATGCCGGGCCTTCGTCCCTCGCGCAGCGGCGCGATCCGGGGTCATCGGTGGATTCGCGGGACAGCGACATGCCTGGCCGAGGCCGCACGGACGCCATGTGATCGGCCGCGCCAGGGCCTGACCGATCCGCCCGTCCGCAGCCCCGGGGCGGTTGCGAGCCCGTGATGCCCGGCGCCTGCACGCGCGGTGTTCCGGACGCCCCCCGGGATCGCGCGGGCCGTCAGTCCGCCGCGGGATACAGGGTTCCTGCAAAACCGTCCGCCGCGCCCCGGTGCGCCGCCGCCAGCCCCGTTTCGACGACTGCAACCGCCGTCGCCAGCTCGGCCGCCCTGCGGGGCGAAAGACCGAGGACCCGGAAGGTGGCGGCCAGGCGAAGGCTTTCGCCCGACAGGACGACGACGCGCCAGCCGGCCGCAGTCTTGCGCAGGAAGGCGCGCCCGGCTTCTCCGCCCGCCTGCCAGGTGACGACTGCGGCATCCCCGGCGATCGCCGCGGGGCCGAAGGTAGCCCCGGAACCCAGA
This sequence comes from uncultured Paracoccaceae bacterium, assembly GCA_938028765.1. Lineage (GTDB taxonomy): Bacteria > Pseudomonadota > Alphaproteobacteria > Rhodobacterales > Rhodobacteraceae > CALIZF01. The sequence goes on along the minus strand of CALIZF010000063.1, from coordinate 8,233 downwards.
AGCGCACGCAAGGCGGCCTCGACCCCGGCGGATTGCGCCGGATCCGCGTCGGGGGGCGGGGGGCCCGGGTCGTGGCGTCCGTGCCCGCTTGCCCCGCCGCTGCGCGGTTCGACCCAGAATTCGACCGCGATCTCGCCCGCGCGCTCGAAGACGAGCGTCGCCGGGATGCGTTCGCCCTCTTCGAAGGGGTCGCCGTTCAGACCTAGGAACATGACATGCATGCCGCCCGGGGCCAGCACCACCGTCTCGCCCGGTGCGATCGCGATGCTTTCGACCCGGATCATCCGGCTCACGCCCTGCGCGTCGGTCACCGTGGCGTGCAGCGTCACGACGGGGAAATCCGCGCGCACCGCGATGAGCCGGTCCGGCTCAGGCCCCGTGTTGGTGATCGTCATGTAGCCCGCGCCGGACATGGCGGTGGCCGCCGTTTCCAGCGCGTACGGATGGTCGATCACAAGGCTGCGGGTCCGCACCTCGTGCGCGGTCGCAGGGGCGGCAACAAGGGCGAGGATCAGGCACAGGCGTTTCATCGGGTCTCCGGTCGATCGGGCAGGATCAGCGTGTCCGACAGCGTCACCTGCTCGAAGTCGCTCACCAGCAGGCGCAGGGTGACCTTCCACCCCCCCGGAACCGGCAGGGTCACGGGGCCCGCATGCCACAGACCGTCGCCGCCCCTGAGGGCCAACAGGCGGATCGGCTCGATCCCGGCCTCGGGGTGGGCAAGGACGACCTCGACCTCGCGCGGGACCAGTTCGGCGAAATCGCCGGTCTGAAAGCCGAGCGCGATCGCGACAGGTCCGGGCCGACCGGGGGTCAGCCGGATATCGGCCATGGCGCGGCCGGTGTGGATGTGGGCGTAGAGCGGCGCGGCAGGTTCGATCAGGGCGCGGGGCGGCTGCGTCAGGCGAAAGCTTGAGGCCAGCGCAACGACCGCAAGGCCCAGGACGATCTCGGCCCTGATCGCGCGGGAAAGGCGCGGGGCGGCGTCGGCGCGCCCTGCCGCCAGCGCGGGCGTCAAGACCAGCCGGTTGCGCAGCGCAAGCGCCAGAAGACCGGCCACCAGCACGAGTTTTGCGCCAAGGAGCAGGCCGTAGGTCGAGCCGGCCAGCGCGGCCGGGCTTCCGGCCTGCGCCCAGGTCAGCATGGCCCCGCTGAGGATCAGGGCCGCCACCAGCGGCACGGCAAGGCCGGAAAAGCGCCGCAGCAGCAGGACGGGCTCGGGGCCGCGCAGGGCGGACAGCAGCGGGACCAGCGCCCCCAGCCAGAAGATCAGCGCCGCGGCATGCAGCACGACCGCCGGAAGGGTTAGGGCCCGCGGGGGGGCTGTGGCCGCATGGCCGGACGCGGCGAAGGACAGCGCGCCAAGCGCCCAGGCAGCCAGCGACAGCGCCAGACGCGCGCCCTGCGAGGTGGCGTGCAGGCCCGCTGCGGCTGCACCGCTCGCGGCCGCGGTCAAGGCCACGGTCACCGCCAGGGGCGAGGCCAGCGCGGCCCGCCAGGGTTGCGCGGTCCACAGCGCCGCCGGCGCGAGCGACAGCATGTCGAGCCCCTGCACCCCGATCAGGACGAGCCCGACGGGAACCGCCGCCACTGCCGCCAGCGTGGCCGCGCAGCGCAGGGCGGGGGGCGGGTCCCGGCGCGCCACGAGCGCGGCATGAACCGCGGCGCCGACCGCGACCACGAGCGCGACCGTCAGGGACAGACGCAGCGCGGCAGCGAGGCGCGCGGCCCCTGCCGCAAGCTCTGCCGGGGTCGGTGGCAAGGCCGAGGGCCGGCCGACATGGAAAGTCAGGCTGCCACCCACCGGATGCCCGTCCGACGACGCCACCCGCCATGACAGAAGCCATGTCCCCTCGGCGAGGTCTGCGGGCGGAACGGCGCTAAGGGTGGCGTTCCGTGCCGTTCCCGCAAGATCGGTGGTGGTGCCGTCGGGCGCGACGAGGCGCAGCACCAGGGGCGAGACGGGCTCGCTGAACTCTAGCGTCAGCACCGCCGGGGCCGTTGCCAGAATCGCCCCTTCGGCCGGGTCGGAGGCGCGCAACGCCGCATGGGCCAGCGCCTGAAGCGGCAGCATCGCGAGAAGGCAGGCAACAAGCAGGCGGCGCATGGTCCGATCCCGGGGCAAGGGACCCGCCGGATCGGAAGGACCGACCCGGCGGGCAGTCTGCGCGACGCAAACGGGAATGGCTGCGTGCGCATCGGCATGCAGGCCGGCAAGGGACGTCTGCGTGAACCGGCCTGCCCGTGGGTCAGTGACCCTGACCGCCTCTGGCGGGGGCGACCACCATCACGCCCGGCGCGGGCCATTTCAGATCGTGGCCGTCCTGCCCGGCGGCCGGGATCTCGATCCAGCGCTCGGCGCCGTTGGCGCATTCCTGGATGGCGGGGATATAGACCATCTCGCCCGCCGGCAGACGGTCGGTCACGCGGGCGCGGAACACGAATTCGTCGTAGAAGGCAGCGGGCAGCTCGCCCGACCAGATGATCTCGCGCACGCCCTCGGTGACGGTCTTGCCCCAGAGTTCGTAGCTGTGTTCGTAGGGGCCGGTGACGGTTTCGAGCGTCCAGCCTGCCTTGACCATCGGCTGCGCCGCGATCAGGCCCTCGGGGATCTGGATGCGGACGCGCAGCGTCGGCTCGCCGCCACAGCCATGCGGCACGCGCAGCGTGAGGCGGGCGGTCTGGCCCTGCAGGACCTCGCCCTCGGCGAAGGTGGCGTGGGCCAGCACCTGCGACCCCACGCTCAGGGGCAGGGCGACGGCCGCGGCGGCAAGAAAATGCTTCATGTCGGTGTTTCCTTTCCTGTTTCAGTTCAGAGGCATAACCCTGTTGGCCCGGGCCGGGTGCCCGTCCGGCCAGGGATCCGAAAAGGTCGGATCGGTCAGGAAATCCTGGTCGGTCAGGCTTTCGAGGAAAGCGACGAGATCGGTGATCTCGGCGTCCGAGATGTCGAAACCGGCGATCAGGCTGTCGCGGTAGGGGTTCCGGTGTCCCGCGCCCGCATGGGGACCATCGGGGATCGTGCGCCCGCCGGCCGCGTAGTGGCGGATCACCTCTTCCAGGGTGGCGATCGCGCCGTCGTGCATGTAGGGCGCGGTGACGGCGACGTTGCGCAGGCTGGGCGTGCGGAAGCGGCCCATGTCGGACGGAACGCCGGTGAACTCGGCAAGGCCGTGGCCCCCCGCCGGATAGGCCCCGGTGCCGCCGATGTTGTAGAGCCCGGTGTTGTGGAAGCCGGTTTCCGGGAACGGGCTGCGCGATGTCTGCAGGTTGTCCGAAAACAGCGCGCCGGCGTGGCAATGATAGCATTCCAGCCGGTGATCGAAGAACAGCGCCTGCCCGCGCCGTGCCGCGTCCGACATCGCGTCCGTCTCGCCGGCATAGGTCGCGCGGTCATAGGGGCTGTTCAGCGAGATCAGCGTGCGCTGGAACGCCCCGAGCGCGCGGGTGATCGTGTAGAGATCGGGCGCCGGCCGGTCTGGGAACGCCGCCGGGAAGGCCTTGGCGTAATAGGGATCGGCGGCAAGGCGCGCGAACAGCGCCGCTTCATGCCCCGCCAGCCCCATCTCGACCGGCTCGGTTCCGAACATCGGCAGCAGCGCCTGGAATTCGAGCGAGGTGACATGCGGGTTGGCCCAGGTCAGCGTGGGCATGTAGCCCACGTTCGCAAGCGAAGGCGAATTGCGATGACCGACGGTGCCATGCGCGCCGACCGCGACCTGGCGGCCGTCGCTGAAGGCGAGTTCCTGCTGGTGGCAGGACGCGCAGGCGGTCCGCCCGTCCGCGGACAGGCGTGCGTCGTAGAACAGATGGCGGCCCAGATCGACCAGGTCGGGCGTCATGGCAATGTCGTCCGGCACCGGCGGCGGCGGCATCCACGCCGGCATCGGCCAGCGGAAGGCATCCAGCACGGCCGGGCGCGCCGGCGCGGCCCGGGGTGCCTGCGTCGCCGTCGCCGCGTCGCGCGGCAGAAGAACGGCAGCGAGGATCGACAAGGCGGCAAGGCTCAGGAGGAGGGCCGGAAAGGCCCCCCTCCCCGCGACACGCGCGAGACGTGCGAACGGAGGCATCGCCGCGCCTTCAGCGCATCGCGACCAGCTGCTGCCCCTCGGCGGGGAAGGCGTTGAAGGCCAGGCCCAGCCGCGGCAGCACGGCGTTGCAGTCCGGATCGTTGGGGAAGGACATGCAGCCCGGGCTGGTCTCGGGCGTGTTCTGCGTCAAGTCCGCGCCCGCCACGACCGCGGCCGGGTCGATCACCACGATGCTGGTGCCGGGCACGAAGTCGGGCAGAGTCACGGCCACGCGGTTGGGGTTGGCGCATGGCTCGCCCGGCGGCGTCGTCGGCTCGGGAGCTGCGCACATGGTGGACCCGAGGTGCAGCATCCACCCGCCGGGGCCGCCGTGGCCCGCGCCTTCGGTATGCGCCTTTGCGGCGGCATTCATGCCCGCGGCCATGACCGGGGCGAATTCGATCTTCAGGAACTTGTAGCCGCCGCGCCAGTTCCAGAACATGGCCGTCAGGTTCAGCGGCGCGGGGGCGCTGGCGGGGTCGCCATGGTTCCAGTCGAAGGGAACGCCGACCTCGAACTCGAGGCCCCGATACGCGCCCTCCGGTACGGTCCCGCGCAACGTGGCGTTCACCTGCGGCGTGCCGTTGACACAGGACCCGGTGCCGTCTTCGAAGTCCAGAAGGGCGATGGTGTCGATCTGCCAGGCCCCATCCTGGTCCAGTGCGACGGGCACCCGCGTGCCGTCGACGGCGATCAGGTGGGGCGCGGAGACGAACAGCCGGAAGTCGAGAAGCTGCACCGTCGTTGCGGTGCTGCCGAGGCCGGGATAGCTGCCGCTGCAGGCGAAGGGCGCGCCCGCGATCTCGGCAACGAACGGGATTTCGATCGTCATGTCGGCAAGCGCCGGGCCGGCGACAAGCGCGGCCGTGGCCCCGAGAAGGAAGCGTTTCATGTGCATGTTCATCCGGATTGACCGACCGTCCGTGCGCAGGAGCACGGGAACGGCCTGCGTGGTGAGGACCGAAGCGATGTCAGATCGGTCGGATGAACGGGGGGCCTCGCGCCTGTGGCGCACGCGGGCGGTGCCCGGCAGGTGCCGGATCTTCGGGCAAAACGGCCCGGCGGCATGACGTTGCCGCCCGTCCGAGCAGAGCCGGACGCGCCGGGTCAAGCGCCAGGCTCTTTGCGATGATGCAGGCCGGACACTCCTGATCGGCGGCGTGATCCTCGCCGCCCGCGCCGGACGTGCACAGGTCTGCAAGCGTGCCGCCGGCTGCCAGATAGGCGACGATCTGCGGGTCCGACTGGCGCGGGCCGGGTTCGACGGGGCGGTGCGCCAACGATACAAGCGTCAAGGCCAGTGCGAACAGCACCGACACTGCCCGAGCCCATTGCCTGAGGCGCAAACGCTGCATCGATCGGATGCGTATCCCCGATCGTTTCGTCGGGCAACCCGGTCATCTCGACCGGCGCGACGGAGAAGGGGCCCGCCATGCGACGCCTGCCCGCCATGCACCGCGGCACGGTCCGGTCCGAAGGCCGCCACCGACCCGCGCGCGCGTTGTCCGGCACGGGCAAGGGGCGGTGTCGGCCCCGCCGCGATCATCCCCGCTCCGCGCACTTGCCGGGATCGGGAGGTTGCGCAGGACGGCGACGACCGCGCCGATCGCCGACCTTCGTGCGCCGCTGCGCGCGCCGACGGTCCGGCCGGACTGCCCGTTGTGCCGGATGGCAGGGCGGGCCCGCAGTCCATGCCCCCGGCGCAGTCTGCGTCGGCAAGTTCTGATCCGTGACCGGCCCGCCCGCCGCCGCGACATGCGGGGGATCGGCGCGCACCCGCCGAGCAGGCGGCATCGGACCCGACGACGATGTCGAGCGCCGGCCGCCCGGCGCCCGTCGGGCTGGTCTCTCCTTCGATCTGCCGCCGACGCCCACGCACTGCGCCAGCATGACACGTTCGCCCGCTCGCTGCGGCAGGATGCAGCGGGCGGTGCGGCCCGGGATGGGGGCTGCCTGCGCGGCGCGCCCGGGTCGCGCGCGACCCGCAGCATCGGGAACCCTCAACGCGGCGGGGCGACGGCAGCGGATCGCCGCGCCAACGACGCGGGCCGTCGGCCCTGCCATCGGGCGGCGCAGGCTCGCTGGCTCCGCCCTGTCGCCGCCGACCGTGCCTGCCGGCTGTCGGGCCTGCGGTGGATGCCGGGTGCGTCCGGCGACCTGCCGATGCCGTTGGCATGCTGCCTCGCCCGTCAACTGCTGTGCCGGTCGCAGGGGCACGAGGCTTGCGGCATCCCGCACGGATGCACGGGAGCCGGGATCGCCTTGCGACACGCCGCTTCGACCGGGATCCCGGCAGACGCGGATGAAGGCCGTCGCCATCCGCCACGGCGGGCGGAAACCGGAGACCGCCCTTGCCGACAACGCCATCGCGCCCGCAACGCCGGGCCGACGGGGAGGGAAAGGCAATGCCCCATCGGGTGCGGGTCGAGGCGCGGGGGGCCGGGGCAGCGCGGCAGCCCCCGCAGCGCGCGCCCGGCGCGGGGCCGCGGGCACGTCGGCCCGGTCGTCTGCCGGCCGCACGACGGTGATCGCCTGCGCGTGCCGGGCCCGCGCCGCGCGGTGCGAAGCGGCCGGCGTCTGCCTTGCGTCGCGGCCGCAAGGCCGGGTTGCGGCCGGCACGGCACTAGACGGTCGGGCAGGCCGGTCAGTGGCGCCGCGGTGCCGGACCAGCACAGAGCACGTCCAGCCGCCCCGCGTCGAACCGCGCCGCGATGCGGCACAGCCCCGTCGTGGCGAAGCGGCAGGGCACATCGACCACCACGCAGACCGCGGTCGCATCCGGTCCGCAGACGGCCGAGAGGCCGGCCGCGACATCGGGCGCGAGCGCGTGCAGTCGCGCGATGGCGGCGCAGTCGGCCGGTGCGCGAGCGCAGGGCAGCGGTGCGCAGGGCAGCGGGGCCGCTGCAGCGCGAGGGGTCAGGTCAGGGTCGGCAGGCGGCTGGCCCAAGGTGCGTCCTCAACAATCCGCGGGGGCGCGGTCGGGGCAGGACGGCAGGACTTCGCAGGCGCAGGGCTGCGTTGGTCATGGTCGTGTCTCCTCCGGGACACCCCGCCCGGGTTGGGTTGGTCGGCGTGACGGCAGGTCTCCTGACTCGCGGGTCCCAGCCTTCCTGCGCCTTCCCGCCCCGTCCGGGGCAGTGGCGGTTGCAGGGTCGCTCGCCGCTCACAGTTGCGGGGGCAGTCGTGGATTTGGCGCAGGGCTGCGCCGCACCGCGTTCCCTTTTAATCCCTCGCCCGTCCGGGGTCGGGAGCCGTCGGGCGCATCTGTCACACCTCGCAAGCGTTGCGTCAATCCGGGATCGCCCCCGCCCGGGGCGCGGACCGGCCGCCGGATGGGCTGCCCATGCCCGCGCGGCGCCGCGGCGGTGCGCCATCCGGCCCCTGCCGCGCCGGAAATCCGGGCCGCCGGCCTCACAGCGTGATGACCTGATCGGGCGGGTTGGTGGCGAGGGCAGCGTAAAGCTGCGGGAAGCATCCGGCGACGACGCCCGGCACGGTGTCCTTGGCCACGACCTCACCGGTGCCGCAGAGGTGCAACTCGCCCGTCGCCAGACCCCGGCGCAGGGCGCAATCGTCGCAGATCATCAGCAGAATGTTGCGTTCGGCGGCAAGCCTCGCCAGCCGCTCGCCCACCTCGTCGCCCTGGCGCAGGCAGTAGATGTTGTCGTCGAAGAACATCATGCCGACGACCTCGGCCCCATGGATGCCCTGTTCCAGCTGCGGCAGGATCATCCGCGCGAGCTTGAAGGCCGAGGCCATGGGCGTGGCAAAGACATAGGCGACTTTCATGGATATCCTCACAGGATGGTGGGGTTGGGGGCATCGCCATAGACGGCGCGGGGGTCAAAGGCCTTTGCGGCTTCGGTGAAGCGCAGCGGCCCACCCGCCGCCGGTCCCGTGGGCACCGCGCGGTAAAAGCACGACCGATAGCCGACATGGCAGGAGGCGCCCGTGCCTGCCACCTCGACCCTCAGCCACAGCGCATCCTGATCGTCGTCGATCCGCGCCTCGATCACGCGCTGGATCAGGCCCGAGGTCGCGCCCTTGCGCCAGATGGCCTGCCGGCTGCGGCTGAAGTAATGCGCCTCGCCCGTGGCGAGGGTCAGGCGCAGGGCCTGCGGGTTCATCCAGCCCAGCATCAGCACCTCGCCCGTGGCGGCATC
>CALIZF010000062.1 GCA_938028765.1 uncultured Paracoccaceae bacterium | reverse complement strand
CCTCTTTTCGCTTCCCGATACGCTTAAGCGGAGGTAAACGAAAAGGGCCTTGCTGGGTTCGAGGCTTTGGCCGTGGGGGCGGTCGTAGAGTCGTAGAGTTGTAGGGCGCCGTTGGCGGCGTACCTCCGGGGCAGCCGTGCATGCGGCCGCCGACCTAATGGGGTTTTCCCAGCTGGTTCGCGCCCCCGGCCGTTACGACAATGCGTCAGGCATCGGTGGGCCCCTTCGCGGGCCGTGAGGTGAAACGAACCCGGGCGCCCGGCGCGGTCCTGTCCGTGCGGTCGCCCCGGGCTTGGCGGGCGGAAGGGAACGGACGATGCCGGTGGATGCGCGAGACGTGATTGACGGGCTTCTGGACAGCGAGCACCAAGGGTCGATCGGCACGCCCGCACCCGACGTGCCGCCCGGCACATGGGGCGGCACCGACGGCGACGACACGCTGGTCGCGGGCCCAGGCGGCGAGACGATCGCGGGCGGCGACGGGAACGACCTGATCAAGGGCGGCGCGGGCGACGACCTGCTGTTCGGCGGCGCGGGCGACGACACGATCCGCGGCGGCGACGGCAACGACACGATCGTGGGCGACGGCGGCGACACGCAGACCGTGACGATCCGCTTCGACGGCAGCAACGCCGGCTTCCTCAACTCGCTCGGCGCCTATTACATCGACCCCGAGACGGGCGAGATCCGCGGCGTCACGCTGCTGACCGAGAACGTCTCGGTCGGGTTCGCGGGGATCGGCGACACGGTGACCTTCACCGCGCCGGCCGGGTCGCAGATCGGGCTGTTCCTGATCGCGGACGGCGGGTCGCGGAACGACTTCGCGGGCCTCGGGTCCGGCCGGTTCGAGTTCCGCAACGCCGACGGAACCCCCGCCACGCTCGGCAGCACCGCGCCGCAGCTGGTGTTCGTGGCCGACGATGGCAGCGTCACGGCGCTGAACGGCGACGTGTTCCACACCGCGGGCTTCGGGCCGAACGTCGCGCTGAACGGCGACGGCCTGCTGCACACCGACGGGATCGCTGGCGGCGACGGGTCGGTGTCCTTCGGGTTCGAGGACATCTTCGGCCTCGGCGACGGTGATTTCAACGACCTCCTGCTGACGGTCAGCATCGAGGGCGCAGGCAGCTTCCCGAACGCGCATTTCCCGCTCGACATCCCGGCATCCCCGTTCATCCCCGGCGACGACAGCCTGACGGGCGGCGCGGGCGACGACGTGATCTTCGGCGGCGGCGGCGACGACACCCTCGCAGGCGGGCCCGGCGCCGACACCGTCTATGGCGGGGCCGACCGCGACACGATCATCGGCGCGACGCCCGGCGACGTGATCGACGGCGGCGGCGACGGCGAGGACCTCGATACGCTCGACCTGCGCGGCGGCCCGCCGGTCTCGGTTGTCATCGTGGGCGAGGACGGCGAATCGGGCCTCGTGTTCGACCGCACCACGGGCGGGGACGCGCGGTTCTACGAGATCGAGGAAATCCTGACCGATCCCGACGCGGGCCCCGACGGGATCGTGCGCGGGCGCGCCGAGGGCACGCTGATCGACCGCGCCTATGTGGATGCGGACGGCGACCGGATCGACGCGGGCGACAACATCTTCCCCGGCCGCAGCCCGGACGACGACATCGTGGTGGGCCAGGGCGGCAACGACACGATCAGCAGCTTCGACGGCGACGACCTGGTGGTCGCGGGGGGCGGCGACGACATCGTGGATGCCGGGTCGGGCCGCGATACCGTCTACGGCGGGGCGGGGGACGATTCCCTTGACGGCGGCGCGGGCGACGACACGCTGTTCGGCGGGTCGGGCAACGACACGCTGGCGGGCGGCGCGGGCGACGACGACCTCTACGGCGGGTCGGGCGACGACAGCCTGGCGGGCGGCGAGGGCGACGACACCCTGCGCGGCGAGACGGGCAACGACCGCCTCGACGGCGGCTCGGGGAACGATCAGCTGTTCGGCGGTGCGGGCGACGACACGCTGAACGGCGGGCCGGGCGACGACACGCTGGACGGCGGCGACGACCGCGACACGTTCCGGATTGACTCGATCCTCGGCGTCACGCAGGTCTTCGGCGGCTCGGGCGGCGACGACTTCGACCGGCTCGATCTGTCGGGTCTGCCGCGCGGTGCGTGGCGGCTTGCGTCGTCGAGCCCCGACAGCGACGGCAACGGGACCGACGGCGTCATCGAACTCCTTGACGGCGATGGTGCCGTCACGGGCCGTGTCATCTTCGAGAACATCGAGCAGATCGTGCCCTGTTTCACCCCCGGAACCCTCATCGCAACCCCCCGCGGCGAACGCCCGATCGAAGAGCTTCGCGTGGGCGACAAGGTGCTGACCCGTGACAACGGCATCCAGGAAATCCGCTGGATCGGGTCGCGCACGCTCGACCACCACGCGCTGCTGGCGAACCCGCACCTGCGCCCGGTGCTGATCCGCAAGGGCAGCCTTGGCAACGGCCTTCCGGAACGCGACATGCTGGTCAGCCCGAACCACCGTGTGCTGGTGGCGAACGACCGCACGGCACTCTACTTCGACGAGCACGAGGTGCTGGTCGCGGCCAAGCATCTGGTGGCGGGCGAAGGGATGCGTCAGATCCAGTCGTCGGGCACGACCTATGTGCACTTCATGTTCGACCGGCACGAGGTGGTCCTGTCGAACGGCGCCTGGACCGAAAGCTTCCAGCCGGGCGACTACACGCTGGCCGGAATGGGGAACGCGCAGCGCAACGAGATCTTCGAGATCTTCCCGGAACTGCGCAACCGCACCGGGCAGAAGAGCTATGCCGCCGCCCGCAAGACGCTGAAGGGCTTCGAGGCCCGGCTGCTCGCCCGGTAAGCCGCCCGCACGAGTTATGCAGCGCGCCTGTCCCCCCTGGGCCGGGCGCCAGCGACGGGGGCCGCGCGCGGCCCCCGTCCGGTTTTCGCCACAATCTTGCCCCGATCTTGCGCGCATACGATCACCGGCGCGCCATCGTTGTTCGCCATACGGAAACCGGGCGCGGCGTAGTGTGTCGCGAGTGACTGGCATGGCAACGATCAACGGCACCTCTGGCAACGACAGTCTGACGGGCGGCCCGCCCGCCGACGACATCTACGGCGGGGCCGGGAACGACACGCTGCGCGGCGGCGGCGGCAACGACACGATCTACGGCGGCGCCGACAACGATTCGCTGTTCGGCGATGGCGGCAACGACCTGATCTACGGCGACGCCGGTAACGACACTGCCTTCGGCGGCAACAACAGCGATACGATCTACGGCGGCGACGGCGCGGATTCGCTGTCCGGCGACGCCGGCGACGACCGGCTGTTCGGCGGCGCCGGCAACGACACCCTGGCGGGCGGGGCGGGGGCCGACCTCCTGAGCGGCGGTCAGGGGCTCGACTACGCCGACTATTCGGCCTCGAACGCCGCCGTCAACATCAACCTGAGCACCGGGGCGGTCAGCGGCGGCCACGCCCAGGGCGATAGGCTGCGGGGCGTGGACGGCATCATCGGGTCGGCGTTCGACGACACGATCGTCGGCTTCGACGGCGAATCGAACAATCCTGCGGACGCCTACACCAATGTCTTCTTCGGCGGGGCGGGGAACGACGTCCTGTCGGGGCTCGGCGGGGGCGATTCGCTTTACGGCGGGGCCGACCAGGACACGATTTTCGGCGGCGACGGGAACGACCTCGTCGACGGCGGAACGGGCAACGATTCGCTGATCGGCGACGCCGGCAACGATTCGATCTTCGGCGGCGACGGCGCGGACACCGCCTTCGGCGGAACGGGGAACGATTCCATCGACGGCGGCGCAGGGAACGATTCGCTCGACGGCGGCACCGGCAACGACACGGTGCTGGGCGGCGACGGGAACGACACGGTGTTCGGCGGCACCGGGGCCGATTCCATCGATGGCGGCGCGGGGGACGATTCGCTCTTCGGCGGCGACGATGCCGACACGATCCTCGGCGGGATCGGCAACGACACGCTGTTCGGCGGTTCGGGCAATGACAGCCTGTCGGGCGGCGACGGCCTCGATTCCATCGACGGCGGCGCGGGGAACGACACGCTGTTCGGCGGCGCCGGCGCCGACACGATGACCGGCGGCGCGGGCGCCGATCTGATGCTGGGCGGCGACGACCAGGACACCTTCATCGTCGACGTGGGCGCGCACGGGTTCGGCGACACGATCGACGGCGGCGAGGGCGGCGTCGATAATGACGTTCTGGACCTGACCGGGGCGGGCCCCCTGCGCATCGTCTATGGCGGTGGCAACAACGAAGCGGGGGTTGTCCAGTTCCTCGACGGCCCCGGCGGGAACGTCATCGGCACCCTGACCTTCTCGAACATCGAGACGATCGTGCCCTGTTTCACCCCCGGCACGATGATCCTGACGCCGACGGGCGACCGTCCGGTGGAAACCCTGCGCGTCGGCGATCTGGTCGAGACGCGCGACCGCGGGCCACAGCCGATCCGCTGGATCGGCGACCGTCGGCTGACCCGGGCCGAGGCGCTGCGTTGCCCCCACCTTGCCCCGGTCAGGATCGCGCGGGGTGCACTCGGACCCGATCTGCCCGAGGCTGATCTGGTCGTCTCGCCCCGGCACCGGGTGCTGGTCGCGGGGCCGCGGGCCGAACTGCTGTTCGGCGACGAGGAGGTGCTGGTGGCGGCCGTGCATCTGGTCGGTCGGCCCGGCATCACCCGGGTGCCGCCGGGGCCGGTGCGCTACCTGCACCTGATGTTCGACCGGCACGAGATCGTGTGTTCGGATGGCTTGTGGTCGGAAAGCTTCCAGCCGGGCGACCGGACGCTGGCCGGGATGGATGCGCCGCAGCGCGCCGAGCTCGAGGCGCTGTTCCCCGGCATAGCCGCGGCCTCGCGGTTTGTCAGCGCGCGGCGCAGCCTGAAGGCGCACGAGGCGCGGGTGCTGCTGGCGTCCTAATCCACCGCGCCGCCCGCGCGCCAGCGCGCCCAGTCCCCGGGCGTGTCGAGGTCGGTCACGGCGCGGCGGCCGGGCAGGGGCACAGGCAGCGGCGCCTCGCCGCGCAGGACGGCGCGGGCGCCCTCGTCGCCGGTCAATCGCAGCAGGGTCGGCCGCAGGCGCAGCGGAAACACCACCGGGTGCCCCGGCGTGCCGTCCGCCGCCGTCGCCCGCAGGATCCGGCCGGGGTTCGCGCGCGCGGCGTCGCGCAGGGCGGCCAGGTCCTCGGCGCCGATGTCGGGCAGGTCGGCAAGGTGGATGATGGCCGCGCGCCCCGGCACCGCGGCGATCCCTGCGGCCAGCGAATGGCCCATGCCCGCGGCCGCATGCCGGGCCACCGTGCAGGCAACCGGCAGGTCCGCCACTGCAGCCGCCCGCGCCGGCCGGTCGGGCGGCAGCACGACCGTCACCGGCAGACCTGCTGCCAGCCCTGCCAGCGCCGCCCGGCGAAGCAGGGGGATGCCCGCAACGGGCTCGATCAGCTTGTCCGCCCCCCGCATCCGCGCCGCGGCCCCTGCGGCAAGGATGACGAGGGCAAGCGGCTCAGCGGAAGGCGGCGATGCGGTCACCGAAGGTTCTGGCCAGATCCGCGCGTCCGGCGGCGGCGGCCAGCGCCCGACAGGTGGCAAGGCCCAGCACAGGCACTTCGGCCCCATCCGCCGCGCAGGCGGCAAGGCCCTCGGCCGCGCTCATCCCGAACACCTGCGGGAAGGCGCTGTCGAGCACCGCCTGCAAGGCCGGGTCGGGCCGCGCCGCCGCCGGCAGACCGGGCAGCGCGGGCAGGCCCGCCGGCGTGACCGTCCCGCGCCGCGCGGCGAAGCCCGCGCCGTCCGTGGTCAGGCCCGGCGCCGTTTCGGCCAGCGCAAGGAGCAGCGGGGCGTGGTCATAGCCTTCCGACGCGATCAGCGGCACCCCGCCCGCGTCGAGTTCGGCGACCGTCCAGGCATACCATTCCGCCGCCCTGGCCCGGTCCTGCGCCCGCCCGAGGCCGAGCGCCTGCGCGCCCGCCACCATCTCGCCATAGCCCGGCCGGCCCGACACGGCCAGAAGCGCGGCGTAGCCCGTGGCAGTGGCCGCATCCCCCGCCACCTGCGCCAGCCCGTGGCACAGCGCGAAGCTGGCCGACAGCGCGGCGCGGTCGGCGTCGGTGGCGCCGGGCACGATCCCGCGCAGGGCGACCGCCGCATCCTCGGCCGGCCGCGCGAGGGCCGCGTCGATCGCGGGGCGCTGCGAGGCCATCCAGTCTTCGCATTGCGACTTCGCCGTGGCGGGGTCGAAGTTCGGGACCTGCCCGATCACCGTCCGCGCCTCTTCCAGCGCATAGGATCGCGCGGTGCAATAGCCTTGGACGACGATCTTCGCCGCCCCGTCGGGCGGCAGCGCCTCAAGCGAGACGGCGCGCACCGTCTCGGCCGGGGTATCGCACAGCCTTGCGATCAGCGGCTGTTCGGCCGGCACGGCGGGGGCCGCGCCGCCCGGCTGCTGCGCCTGCAGGCTGGCCAGCAGCGCGCCGAGACCGGCCCCGGTCGCCGCGCCGCCCCCGGCGGTCCCGCCCGCCGGCGCCGCGCCCGCGGCGGGGGCCGGGACCGGGGTGGTCGCCCTGGCGTATTCCGACAGCAAGAGGCTGCGCTGCGCGGCGGTCAGCTGCCCCGACACCTCGTCCCCGAGGTGCGCCTGGTAGCGGCGAATCGCCGCGCGCGTGCCGGGGCCGAACACGCCATCCTCGGCGCCTGCGTTGAAGCCGAAGTGGTTCAGCGCACGCTGGATGTTCACGTCGCCCCGTTCGGCTGCCGGGCGGTAGGAGGTGGAGGTGCGGGTGCCGCCGCCGGACGCGGCGCGCGCCTTGCCCTGCTGGCTGCCGATCGCATAGCCGACGACGCCGCCGACAACGGCACCGATCAAGAGGTCGTTCGCCTGCGCCGGCGGCGCGGGCGATACCGCGATCGCCGCGGAGGCCAGAAGTGCGGGCATGACGTGACGCACGGGCGTGCTCCTTCGGGTGCGGCACCCCAGGCGGGTGCTTGGCTGTTGCGGGACCGCAGGCAAAGGCTAGGATTGACCTGCGTTCCGGTATCCGTCCAAAAGGTCCGCACCCATGACGCGCCGCGCCGATTGCACGCCGCTGTGCATGCCTGCCGCCCTCGTAGTGACGGTAGCATTCGCCGCCTGCCTCGCGCAATCATCGCCTGCGGCGGCCGAGACGGGCGGCGCAAAGGCGCTTGCCGAGGCCGCGGTGGCGCTTGCCGGCCCCGTGCCCGGGGCGGCGGCAGGCAACGGTCGGCTGGCATTCCGCATCGTTCTTCTGCTCGACCGGATCGCCGCCGAGCACCCGCGCAGCCTCGAGGCGCAGCTCCTGCGCCGGCAGAACCGCCTGCCCGGCGCGGCGCTGGATGCCGCCGCCCTGCGCGCCGCCGCGGCGGCCTGGGCGGCGGCATACCCCGCCGAGGCCGCCGCCCTGCGCGCCGATCCCGACGCGGGTGAACCGGGCGGTGCCCGGACCGCCGCGGGCGAGGGGGCGGGCGTCCTGCGCCTGCCGCCGCCGGCCCGCGCGGGCGGCAGCGATCCCCTGCTGCCGCGCGTGGTCGGGCAGGCCGCACCCGCCCCGCGCGCACTTCTGCCGTCGGTCGCGCAGGGCGACGGCGCCGCGCGCACCGGCACAAAGGCGGCGGCGCGACAGGCGCTGCGTCGGGCGGCGGTCATGGTCTATTTCGTGGGCCAGGCCGCGCGCGACGCGCGCGGGATCGTGCCCGTCCATGTCGGCTCGGGCGCGTTCATCGGGCCCGATCTCGTGCTGACCAACGCCCATGTCGTCGACGCGATGACGAACAACGTCGGCCACTGGCTGGTCATCAACGAGACCTGGGGCATCTGGCCTGCGACCGTCGTCGCTCACGCCCGCCGCGACACCCCGGTGAAGGTCGATGCGGCCGTTCTGCGCGTGCAGGGAATGCGCGCCACCGACTGGCTGGGGTTCAACGAGGCGCCGCAGCTCGACGAATGGATCGCCATCGCGGGCTATCCGGGCGACGCGACGCTGCTTGATGCGCGCCACCGCCTGCTGGAAGAAGCGCTCGCCGCCGGCCGGGTGCCCGCGCGGGCCGACCTGCCGACCGCGCTGCTGAACGAGGGGCGGATCAACAACGTGGTCAAGAACGTGACCTCGGGCGCCAGCGATCTGCAGTACACGATGATCACCGCGCCAGGCAACAGCGGCTCGCCGGTCGTCAACGCCTGCGGCGAGGTGGTGGCGCTGCACTATTCCGGCGGGGCCAGGGCCGCGTCGGTCAAGTTCAACGGCGGCGTCCATGCGCGGGACGTCGCAAGTTTCCTGCGCCTCGCGGGCATCCCTTTCGCCAGCGGCACGGCCCCCTGCACGACGCCGGAGTGACCGCGGACCGCGCGCCGGTCAGGCGCGCATCCGCCCGCCGTCGTCCCACAGCGGCCCGAGGTGCACGCGCGCCGTGCACCGCGACCCGAGGATCTCGATCTCGACTGCCAGCCCCTCGGCCACCCGCTCTGCCGGCAGGAAGCCGTAGGCGACCGATTTCCCCGTCCAGTGGCTGAACCCGCCGGAGGTGCAGAACCCCTGCACGGCACCATCCAGCCAGATCGGCTCCCACGCCGTCACGTCGGCGTCCTCGGCCTCGACCACGAAGGTCGCAAGGCGCCGCGCCGGTCCTGCCGCGCGCTCCGCCGCCGCGGCCGCCTTGCCGATGAAGTCGGCGGGCTTGTTGAACCGCACGAAGCGGTCAAGCCCGGTTTCGGCGGGCGTGTAGTCGGGCGAGAACTCGCGCCCCCAGGAGCCGAACCACTTGTCGAGCCTGAGCGACATCATCGCCCGCATCCCGAAGGGGGCGAGCCCGAGGTCGCGCCCCGCCTCGGTCAGCACCTGCCACAGGTGCCGCTGGCTCATGTGGTCACAGAAGATCTCGTAGCCGAGGTCGCCGGTGTAGCTGACGCGCTGCACGATGCAGTCGGCCATGCCCACGGTCATCCGGCGCACGTCCATGAACCGGAACGCCCCGGCCGACACGTCGGCCCGGACGACGCGCGCCAGAAGATCGCGCGCGCGCGGGCCTGCGATCTGGAACCCGGTGCGGGCATCCGAGACGTTCTCGACCGTGACGCCAGGCGCTTCGTTCCGGTCGAACCAGCGCATGTGCCAGCCCTGCGCGCCATAGCTTGCGGTCAGCATGAAGTCGCCCTCGGCGATGCAGGAGACCGTGAAATCCCCGATGATCTTCCCCGAGGGCGCCAGCATCGGGTTGAGCGCCACGCGCCCCGGCGCGGGGATCGTGCCAGCCATGATCCGGTCGAGCCAGGCGCGCGCCCCCGGGCCCGTCACGCGATACTTGCCGAAGTTCGACACCTCGTTGATGCCCACCCCCGTCCGCACCGCCTGCACCTCGCGCGCAGTCGCCGCCCAGGCGTTCGAGCGGCGGAACGACGGCGTCTCGAGCCGCGGCTCGCCCGGCGCGGCAAAGTAGTTGACGACCTCGAGCCCGTATTGCTGGCCCCAGACCGCGCCCATGCCGTCGAAGATGTCGAACATCGGGGTGGTGCGGAACGGCCGGGCGGCGGGGCGTTCCTCGTTCGGATAGCTGACGGAGAACCGCATCCGGTAGTTCTCCATCACCTTCGGGACGGTGTAGCCCGGCGTGGTCCAGCTGCCGAAGCGCGCAACGTCGAAGCCGCGCGGGTCGCGTTCGACCTCGCCCTCGATCATCCATTGCGCCAGCGCCAGCCCCATGCCGCCGCCCTGGCTGAACCCCGCCATCACCGCGCAGGCCGACCAGTAGTTGCGCAGGCCCGGCACCGGCCCGATCAGCGGGTTGCCGTCCGGGGCGAAGGTGAAGGGGCCGTGGATCACCCGCTTGACCCCCGACCGTTGCAGCACCGGGAAGCGGCGCCAGGCGAAGGCTACGCTGCCCTCGATCTTGTCCCACTGCTCGTTCAGAAGCTCGTGCCCGAAGTCCCAGGGGGTGCCGTCCACCGCCCAGGGTTCGCAGGGTTTTTCGTAGAAGCCGATGCAGAGACCCCGCCCCTCCTGGCGCAGGTAGCTTTCGCCGCCCGGGTCCATCACATGCGGGAACTCGCGGCCCGACTTCAGGATCTCCACGATCTCGGGGATGTCGTCGGTGACGAGATACTGGTGCGCCATCGGCAGGAGCGGCAGATAGACCCCCGCCATCGCCCCCACCTCGCGCGCCCAGAGGCCGGCGGCATTCACAAGGTGTTCGCAGATCACCGCGCCCTTTTCGGTCACCACTTCCCAGCCCTCGGGGTGGGGGCGGGTGGCCGTCACGCGGGTGTGCAGCACGATCTCGGCGCCGGCCATCCGGGCGGCCTTCGCATAGGCATGCGTGGTGCCCGAAGGGTCGAGGTGGCCGTCGAGCGGATCGTAGAGCGCGCCGATGATCCCGTCGAGGTTGACCATGCCGTCGGTCAGCCGCGCGATCTCTTCGGGTCCGAGGATCTCGGTGTCGAGGCCCATGTAGCGGTGCTTGGCGCGTTCCGCCTTGAGCATGTCGAAGCGTTCGGGGTTGTCGGCCAGCGTGATGCCGCCCACATGGTGCAAGCCGCAGGACATGCCGGTGATCCGTTCCAGCTCGCGGTAGAGCCGGATCGTGTAGCCCTGGAGCGCGGCCATGTTCGTGTCGCCGTTCAGCGTGTGGAAGCCGCCCGCGGCGTGCCAGGTCGACCCGCTGGTGAGATCCGACCGCTCGATCAGCATCACGTCCGACCAGCCGAGCTTCGTGAGGTGGTAAAGCACCGAGCACCCCACCACGCCGCCGCCGATCACCACCACCCGCGCATGGGTCCTCATCGCGCGCCCTCCGCCTTGCCCGCGCCACACTCGCGCGCGCCCGGTCCGGGGGCATGGCCGCGCGCGACACCGGCGCGTCGCAAACGGCACGGGCGCGCCGCCCCGCGCCGGCCCGGGCAGGGGGGCCGCCGGCCCCCCTCGCGGCTGCGCCGCTCACCCCCCGGGAGTATTTCGGACAAGATGAAGTGAGGCCCC
>CALIZF010000061.1 GCA_938028765.1 uncultured Paracoccaceae bacterium | reverse complement strand
GGCCTCCCGGCCGGGAGACCGCCCATGCGCATCATCGCCGGCCAGCATCGCGGTGCCCGCCTCGCCTCCGTCGGGGCGGGCGACCCGGCCGCACATCTGCGCCCCACCCCCGACCGCGTGCGCGAGGCGATCTTCAGCATCCTCGCCAGCCGCCCCGGCGGCGACCCGGTGCCGGGGGCGCGGGTGCTCGATCTCTTCGCGGGCACCGGCGCCCTCGGGCTCGAGGCGCTGTCGCGCGGGGCCGCGCGCGCGGCCTTCGTCGACGACGGCGCGGCGGCTCGGGCGCTTCTGCGCCGCAACATCGAGATCCTGCGCGCCCAGGGCACGACCGACGTCTGGCGGCGCGATGCGACGCGGCTGGGGCAGAACCGGGGCGCGCCCTACGGCCTCGTGTTCCTCGATCCGCCCTACGGGCAGGGGCTTGGGGCGCTGGCGCTCGCCTCGGCACGGGCGGGCGGCTGGCTGGCCCCGGGCGCGACGGTCGTCTGGGAAGAGAGTGCCGAACAGGACCCGCCCGAGGGATTCCTGCGCACCGACGCCCGCCGCTGGGGCGACACCTGGGTGACCTTCCTCGCCGCATCCTGACCGCGCCACACGCCGACCGCGCCGCCACCTTGCCGGGCCGCGTCCGGTGCGCCGGGGTTACGCCGCGAACAACGGGAAGGTGACGGCCAGCGCCCACCCGAGGAACGCGCCCAGCCCCGCACCGACCGCCGCGGGCCGCGCGCTGGCGCGCCCCGCCCAGCCGCCGGCCGTGCCGAAGAGGACGAAGAACAGGATCACCACCGGCAGGATGATGATCAGGAAGAACAGCCGCTCGAAATCCAGCGCCACCGCCAGCATCAGCGACCCGAGCGCACCGCCCCGCACGGCGAGCACCCGCCAGAGCGGCGCGCGGCCGCCCTCGCACAGCACCTGATCGGCCACCATGAACGGCACCGCGCCGAGGACGACGGCCGCCAGCACCGGCCAGCGCGGCCCGACCGGCCAGAAGTTCGCCACGTACTCGTTCAGCGCCGCCCCGAACACCCCGATACCGAAGCCGGCGACCGCGGCCGCAACGGCGGCATCGCGCCAGCCCGGCAGCGCCGGTCGCCAGTGCCCGCCCGCGCGCAGGACCGCCAGCGCGACCACGCCCCAAAGCGCGACATGCAGCGCGAGGTAGTCGGCCACCAGCACCGGCAGGAACCGCGTGTCGAACGGCGCGAGTGCCAGCGGAACCCCGGCCGAGGCCGCCCCGGCCGCAACCGCCACCGCGCGATGCGGCAACCGTGACGGCGGCGCTGCTGCGCGCCAGCCGCGCAGCAGCGCGGCCAGCGGCCAGGCCGCGGCAACGAGCGCGGCCAGCAGAAGCGCGATCCAGACGCCCCGCAGCGGCACGTCGGCCGCCCCGGCCCCGGTCCGGCCGAAGGCCGCATCGAGCCAAGCCACCGTCTCGCGCAGCGCGGTGCGGCTGTAAAGCACGCCGACATGCTCCACCGCCGGCGCCTGCACCGCGCGACGGCCGGTGCCGGCAGCGGGATCGCCCACCGTCCGGCCCCAGTCGGCTGCGGGATCGGCCAGCCGCAGCGCCGCCAGCGCCTGGTCCGACAGGAACCCCTCCCAGGCGCCCGGCACGATCAGCAGGTTGCGCGGTGCGTCCGCCGTCACCGCCTCGCTGAACATCGACACCGCGACCACCGCGCCGACGCGGGCGTCGCGGATCGCCTGCCGCACCACGATGTCCGACGCCATGGAGTGGCCGACCAGCGCCACCCGCCCATCCGCCCCGGGCAACGCAAGCGCGGCGTCGGTCACCGCCGCGACCTCGTCCATCAGGCGGCGCGTCGTCCCCTCGATGCGCGTCACGTCGCCCGACATCGGCACCGGGTTGCGCCCGTGCCCCGCGAAATCGAACGAGACGGCGAGGTAGCCCGCCCGCGCCGCCGCCAGCGCGAAGCCCTCCATCAGCGGCCGCGATCCGGCAAAGCCATGGGCGATGACCACCACCGGCGCCGGTCCCGCGCCGGGCACGCGCCAAACCGTTGCCGGAGGCCCCGCGTCGAGCGCCAGCCGCTCCACCCCCGCGCGTGCGGCCTCCAGACGCCACACGGCAAGCGCGGCCGCCAGCAGCGCCACCACCAGCACGGCACGGCGCAGCGGCGTCACGTCAGGCCCAGGTCGGGTGGAACTTCCCCGCCGGCGACAGCGTGAAAACCTCGACCCCGTCCGCCGTCACGCCCACCGAATGCTCGAACTGCGCGGACAGGGACTTGTCGCGCGTCACCGCCGTCCAGTCGTCGTCCAGCACCCGGGTCTCGGGCCGGCCGAGGTTCACCATCGGCTCGATGGTGAAGAACATCCCTTCCTCCAGCACCGGCCCGGTGCCGGGCCGGCCGAAGTGCAGGACGTTCGGGGGCGCGTGGAACACCCGGCCGAGGCCGTGGCCGCAGAAGTCGCGCACCACAGACATGCCGTTCGCCTCGACATGCGCCTGGATCGCGTGCCCGATGTCGCCGAAGGTGTTGCCGGGGCGGACCGCCGCGATGCCCTTCATCAGGGCATCATGCGTCACCTGGATCAGCCGCAACGCATAGGGCTTGGGGCGGCCGGCGACATACATCCGGCTGGAATCGCCGTACCAGCCGTCGCGGATCACCGTCACGTCGATGTTCAGGATGTCGCCGTCGAGCAGAACGTCGTTGCCGCGCGGCCGCGCCTCGTGCTTCGAGGGCGGGATCGGCGACCCCGGGATGCCATGGCAGACGACGTGATTGACGCTGATGCAGGTGGCGTGGCGATAGCCCTTGTAGCCGATCGTCGCCGACACCGCTCCGGCGGCACGCACCCAGCCCTCGATCGCGGCGTCGAGCGAGGCGGTGGTCGCACCGGGCACGACGAGCGGGGCGACGCGGTCGAGGATCTCCGCGGCCAGCCGCCCGGCCGCCCGCATTCCCGCGAAATCGGCCGGGTCGTAGATCCGGATGCCGTCCCGCGTCAGGCGTCCCCGGTTTTCATCCATGCGCGCAAGCCCTTCCATACCGCCCTAGATAACGCCGCGACGGCCCTTTGGCCAGTGCACCGCGATCTGCACCGCAAGGGTTTGAAAGCGTCGCCGCGCCCGCCTATAGGGATGCGGGACCTGCAGCGGAGGACCGCCCGATGACCAACCCGACCGCAGCGATGCTGGTGATCGGCGACGAGATCCTGTCGGGCCGCACGCGCGACTCGAACCTGCACCACCTGGCGGGCGAGCTGACGCGCCGGGGCCTGAAGCTGGTCGAGGCGCGGGTCGTCGGCGACGACCACGCGGCCATCGTCGCCGCCGTCAACGACCTGCGCGTCCGGGTCGATCACCTCTTCACCTCGGGCGGCATCGGGCCGACGCACGACGACATCACCGCCGACGCGGTCGCCGCCGCCTTCGGCGTGCCGATCGGGGTGCGCGAGGATGCCCGGGCGATCCTGGCCGCGCATTACGCCCGCGCGGGGCTGGAGTTCAACGCCGCGCGCCAGCGCATGGCGCGGATCCCCGAGGGCGCCGCGCTGATCGACAACCCGATCTCGGCCGCGCCGGGCTTCACGCTCGGCAACGTGCATGTCATGGCCGGGGTGCCGGCGATCTTCGAGGCGATGCTGGCCTCGGTGCTGGCGACCGTCGCCGGCGGGGCGCCGCTGTTGTCCCAGTCGCTGCAGGTCAACCGCGGCGAGGGCGAGATCGCCGAGGCCTTCGGCGCGCTGGCCGCCGAGTTCCCCGACCTGTCGATGGGGTCCTACCCCTTCATCCGCAACGGCGCGCATGGCACAAACCTCGTCATCCGCGGCACCGATGGCGCGCGGCTCGACGCCGCGATGATGCGCCTCGCGGCGCTGTTCGGCACGGCCGGGACGTGACGCCGGCCCCGCCGCCCGCCGAGACGCTGTTCGCCGCGCTGGAAGCGACCTGGCCCCCCGCGGCCGCCACGCGCGCCGGCCCCTGGACGATCCGCCAGGGGTCAGGCGGGGGCAGCCGCGTGTCCGCGGCGACGCCCGCCAGCGACTGGACGCCGGACGACATCCCGGCGGCGGAGGCGGCGATGGCCGCGCTCGGCCAGGCACCCCTCTTCCGCGTGGCCGAAGGCGACGCGCTGGACGCGGCCCTGGCGGCGCGCGGCTATCGGCTGGCCCACCGGAACTGCCTTTACGGCGCGCCGCTGGCGGACCTCGCGCAGGAGCCCCCGTTCCTCAGCGCCCTGCCGCACTGGCCGCCGCTGGCGGTAACCGAGGGCATCTGGGCGGACTGCGGGATCGGTCCCGCGCGGCTTGCGGTCATGCACCGCGTCCGGGGGCCGAAGACGGCGATCCTCGCCCGCACCGAGGACCGGCCCGCAGGCGCGGCCTTTGCGGCGGTAGCTGGCGCGATCGCCTGCCTGCACGCGCTGTGCGTGCTGCCGCCCTTCCGCCGGCGGGGTTCCGCCGACAACATGCTGCGGCGCGCGGCGCTGTGGGCGCAGGATGAAGGCGCGGAATGGCTGATCCTTGCCGTCACGGCGGACAATGCAAATGCCCGGCAACTCTATGCTTCCCGCGGCATGCGGGTTGTGGGACACTGCGCCTACAGAAGCAGGGAAGCCTGAACGGGCACCGCATGACAGGCGTTATCCGCGCGATCCCGAGGCGCGCCCTTGCCGTGGCTGCGCTGGCGGCGGCGCTGCCGGCCGGCGCCGCGGCCGCCGCCCCGCCCTTCGCGGCCGGGCTGCCCTGGCCCGCCGTCGTCACGATGACTGAAAGCCCGGGGGCTGCGCGCATCCCCGTCGGCCCCTTCGGAGCGGGCGGCGTGCCGCTGGCCTCGGCGCAGGGCGTCGTGACCGCCCGCACCTGGCGCGTGGATGCGCCCGGCCTGTCAACCGCCGCGCTGATCGCGCCGCTGGCTGCGGCGCTTGCGGCCGATGGCTATGCCCCCGGCTTCGCCTGCGCCGCGTCCGCTTGCGGCGGCTGGGACTTCCGCTTCGCGCTCGACCTGCCGCCCCCGCCCGCGATGCGGATCGACATCCTCGACTACCGTTTCCTGTCGGCCGCCCGCGGGGCCGAGGCGGTGGCGCTGGTGGTCAGCCGGTCGGACGAGGCGGGCTTCGTCCACCTGATCCATGTCGGCACGGCCGACTCCGCCCCCGTGGTGACCGCCGCAACCAAATCGCCCGATGCCGCGCCCGAAGTCCCCGTCGTGCTTGACGGCATCCGTTTCGCCGCGGGTCGGGCCGACCTGCCGGCAGAGGATGCGCCATCGCTGACCGGCCTTGCCGCGCAGCTGGCGGCCGACCCCACGTTGCGGGTCACGATCACCGGCCACACGGACTCGACCGGCGATCCGGCCGCCAACCGGGCGCTGTCCACCGCACGGGCCGCCGCGGTGCGCGACCGCCTTTTGGCGCTGAGCGGCGTGAACCCCGAACGCATCGTGGCCGAAGGCCGGGGCGCCGACGAACCCCGCGCGGACAACGCGTCAGCCGAAGGCCGCGCCGAAAACAGGCGGGTCGAGGTGACGCGCACCCCGACCCCAGTTCAGGCACCTTGACCCCGGATACGCACCTCAGCGCGCGGCCGGGCCACGCCGCGCGCGCGGCCGACCCGTCGTCAGGCCGCGCCGCCGTCAGACCGACCAGTCGTCCAGGCCGCGCAGTCGTCAGGCCGCCCAGTCGTCGGGACCCTTGTCGGCGTAGGTCTTGACGAGGAAGTCGATGAAGGCCCGAACCTTGGGCTGGGTGAACCGCCCCGGCGGATAGACCGCGTAGATCCCGAGGATCTCGACCGGCAGGCCCGGCATCGCCTCTTCCACCAGACCCTGCTTCATCGCCTCGGCATAGAGGAACGAGGGCAGATAGGCGATCCCGAGCCCCGCGATGGCGGCGTGCAGCAGCGACTGCCCGTCGTTCACCGTCAGCCAGCCGTTCGACCGCACCTGCCTCTTTTCCCCCGAGGGCGCGGTGATCTTCCAGACGTTGCCGTTCGCCTGGCTCGAGTAATGCAGAAGCTTGTGGTCGTTCAGGTCGTCGATCCGCATCGGTCGGCCGAACTTCTGCAGATAGGACGGCGCCGCGATCATCCGTTTCGAGGTCTCGCACAGCTTGCGGGCACGCAGGCTCGAATCCTCGAGGTCGCCGACGCGGATCGCCATGTCGAACCCTTCCGAGATCAGTTCGACATAGCGGTTGTTCAGCACCATGTTGACGGTGATCTCAGGGTATTCGCGCAGGAAGTCGCCCAGCACGGGCGCAACGTGGTTGACCCCGAAGTCGGTCGCCACGCTGACGCGCAGCAGGCCCGAGGGCGCCGACTGCATCGAGGTGACCAGCGCATCCGCCTCGCCTGCGTCGTTCAGAACCCGTCGCGCGCGGTCGTAGTAGGCCAGCCCGATCTCGGTCGGGCTGACGCGCCGCGTGGTGCGGTTCAGAAGCCGCGCCCCCAGCCGCGCCTCCAGTGCCGAGACGTGCTTGGAAACCGCCGACTTGGAAATCCCCATCTTCTTGGCCGCGTCGGTAAAGCCGCCCTGATCCACGACGGTGGCGAAGGCTTCCATTTCTGTCAGTCGGTCCATTGTCGTGCCCCTGCGGATAGTCCGGGTGATGCCCTTCTGATTGACCCCCGAATGGGGCAGGAATGCGGAGGGGGAACGGCAGGGCGGGGGTATTGTGGCGGATGGTTAAGGGCAGCCTGCGCGGGCGCGTCCCCGCCGCCCTTTGCCCGCCGCCGCTTGAACGCCGCGCGCGGCCGTGCGACCTGCGGCGTGCCATGCCGCCCGTCGATGCCGCCGACCTGACCATCGTCATCCCCTTCCGCCACGACCGGCCGGAGCGGCTGGAGAACCTTGCGACGCTGCTGTCCCACCTCGCCCGCACGCTGGCAGGGGCCGAGGTGATCGTGCTGGAGCACGGGCCGAGGCTGTCGGCGGCCGCCCTTGCCGCCCGCCACGGCGCGATCTGGCACGGCACGGAATCGGCCGAGCCGTTCCACCGCACGGCGATGCTGAACCGCGGGATGATCGCGCTGTCGGCCCGGCCCTTCGCGGCGTCGTGGGATACCGACACCCTGGCCTATCCGCAGGCGATGGCGGCCGCGCTGGCGCTGTTGCGGGAAGGGCGCGCCTATGTGCTGCCGTTCGACGGGCGCTTTGTGAACCTGGCCGGAGCGGCGCGGGCGGCGCTGCTGGCCGAGCCGGACCTCTCGCGCCTGCCGCCCGACCGCCTGCGCCCGCGCCCGCGGAGCGAGGTGACGCTGATGGCGAGGGACAGCGTGGGCGGTGTGGTCATGGTGGCGCGCGCCGCCTTCGCCGGGGCGGGCGGCTATCACGAACAGTTCCGCGCCTGGGGCTTCGAGGATGCCGAGCTTGCGGCGCGCATGGCCGCCTTCGGCCATCCGGTGCAACGGGTGCCGGGCTGGCCGCTCATCCACCTCGACCATCCGCGCGGGCATCGCGGATCGGGATGGTATGCAGGAAGCCGCGCCAACAAGGTGCTCGCCGCCCGCATGGCGCGGCTGGACCGTCCCGCGCTCGAGCGGCTGATCGCCGCGGGCGGCCTGCGGGCCGACGCCCCTGCCCCGGCGCCGCCCACCTGGCGCGAATGGCTGCATGCGCTTCTGACCTGACGGCCGGGGCCGCTGGGCCCCCGCCGGACAGGCCCTGCCGCTGCCGCCGTTGCCCCCCCGTGGCCACCGGACGCGGTGTTGCCGCCGCCCCCGACCCGCCCCGGCCTTAGGTCGCCGCGCCGATGACCAGGTCGGCGATAGCATCGCTCGCGACGGTTCCGCCGCCGATGGTGATCGCCTCGCGGGGCGTGACGGTCTGCTCCGACCCGGTGCAGGTTACCGCAGCAGGCCTGCCTTGCGCGCACGCTCACCCGGCTCGCGCGGCGTCCGGCCCGCGCCGGGCCCATCGCCGCCGGACGTCACGGTGACCGCCGTCATCGACGCCTCCGGACCCTGCTTGCGGAACAAGGCGCCGACCGTGGCACGCTGGCGGCCGCGGCGGCGCCAGGTTCCGCCCGCCTACAGCCGTGCGGCAAGCCGCGCCCCCTGGTCGATCGCGCGCTTGGCGTCGAGTTCGGCCGCCACATCGGCGCCGCCGATCACGTCGTGCGGAATGCCGGCCGCGGCCAGCGCGTCGGCCAACGCACGGTCGGGTTCCTGGCCGGCGCAGATCACCACCGTATCGGCCGGGATCACGGCGGGCCCGTCCTTCGTCACGACATGCAGCCCGTCCGCTGCGATGCGCGCGTAGGCGAGGCCCCCGCGCATCTCGACCCCCTTCATCGCGAGCGCGGCGCGGTGGATCCAGCCGGTGGTCTTGCCGAGGCCGGCCCCGGGCTTGCCCGGCTTGCGCTGCAGAAGCGTGACGGCACGGGCGGGCGGTTCCGGCCGCGGGCCCTCGGGCGCAAGGCCGCCGGGCGCGGACGCGGGATCGCCCACGCCCCATTCCCGCGCCCAGAGCGCGACATCCTCGGCGGGGCTCGGGCCCTGATGGACGAGGAATTCGGCCACGTCGAACCCGATCCCACCGGCCCCGACCACCGCCACCCGCGCGCCGACGGGTGCGCCCGCCAGAACCTGGTCGTAACGCAGCACATGTGCGCCCGGATCGGCGGGAATACCGGGATCGCGCGGGACGACGCCGGTGGCGACCACCACGTGATCGAACCCGCACAGGTCGTCCACTCCCGGCGCGGCGCGCAGCCGCAGGTCGATGCCCGCCCGGCCGATCTGGCCGGCGAACCAGTCCACCAGCCCGCGGAACTCTTCCTTGCCCGGCACCGCCTTGGCGAGGTTGAGCTGCCCGCCGACCTCTGCGCCCTTCTCGAACAGGGTCACGCGATGCCCGCGCCACGCCGCGACCAGCGCGGCCATCATCCCCGCCGCGCCCGCGCCCACCACCGCGATCCGCCGTTCCACCGGCGCGGGGTCGTAGCGCAGATCGTCCTCGTGGCAGGCCCGCGGGTTGACGAGGCAGGAGGTCAGCCGGCCCGAGAAGGTGTGGTCGAGGCAGGCCTGGTTGCAGGCGATGCAGGGCGCGATGTCGGCCGCCCGCCCTGCCGCCGCCTTGGCGACGAAATCGGGATCGGCCAGGAAGGGGCGGGCCATGCTGACCATGTCGGCGGCACCCTCGGCCAGCACCGCCTCGGCCACTTCGGGCGTGTTGATCCGGTTCGAGGCGACGACCGGGATCCCCACGGCGGGCCGCAGCCGCGCGGTCAGCCAGGCGAAGGCCCGCCGCGGCACGCGGGTGGCGATCGTCGGCACCCGCGCCTCGTGCCAGCCGATACCGGTGTTCAGGATCGACGCACCTGCGCGCTCGACCGCCCGGGCAAGCCGCACCACCTCGTCCCAGGTGGAGCCCTCGGGGATCAGGTCGATCAGCGAGATGCGGTAGATCACGATGAAATCCGGGCCGACCGCCGCCCGCACGCGCCGCACCACCTCGACCGGCAGGCGCATCCGGTTCTCGTAGGGGCCGCCCCAGCGGTCGTCGCGCCGGTTGGTATGGCGGACGAGGAACTGGTTGAGGAAATACCCCTCGGACCCCATCACCTCGACGCCGTCATAGCCTGCCTCGCGGGCGCGGGCGGCGGCGGCGGCGATGTCGGCGATCTGTTTCTCGATCCCCGCCTCGTCCAGCTCGCGCGGCACGAAGGGGCTGATCGGCGACTTGATCGCGCTGGGGCCGACGCAGTCCTTGCTGTAGGCGTAGCGGCCTGCGTGCAGGATCTGCATCGCGATCCGCCCGCCCGCGTCGTGGACGGCGCCGGTGACGCGCCGATGGTTGGCGATATCGGCGGGGGTGTAGAGGCCCGCGGCACCGGGGAACACCCCGCCCTCGCGGTTGGGCGCCATGCCGCCCGTGACGATCAGCGCCACGCCCCCGGCCGCCCGCGCGGCGTAGAAGGCGGCGACGCGGCCCCAGTCGCCCGTTTCTTCGAGCCCGGTGTGCATCGACCCCATCAGCACCCGGTTCGGCAGCACGACATGGCCGAGGTCGATCGGCGACAGGAGGTGCGGATAGGCGGTCATGGGCTGTGCTCCCCCGGCAGTAGGCCGGCATGGTGCGGCGGCGGACCCCACCCTGTCACCACCCCGCGCGCCCGCGCGCCGCAACGTCACGGGCCGGCGCGGCGACGGTGCCCGGGGGGATCACGCGGGGGGATCACGCGGGGGATCAGAGGAACGCGGTTTCCTCGAACGAGCGCAGCTTGCGGCTGTGGATCCGCTCCAGCGGCATCTGCCGCAGCCGTTCCATCGCGCGGATCCCGATCTCGAGGTGCCGGCCGACCTGCGTGCGGTAGAACTCGGACGCCATGCCGGGCAGCTTCAGCTCGCCGTGCAGCGGCTTGTCGCTGACGCAGAGCAGCGTTCCGTAGGGCACGCGGAAGCGGAACCCGTTCGCCGCGATCGTGGCCGATTCCATGTCGAGCGCGATTGCCCGGCTCTGGCTGAGGCGCTTCACCGGCCCGGACTGGTCGCGCAGCTCCCAGTTGCGGTTGTCGATGGTCGCGACCGTTCCCGTCCGCATGATCCGCTTCAGCTCGTAGCCGTCGAGGCCCGTCACCTCGGCCACCGCTTCCTGCAGGGCGATCTGCACCTCGGCCAACGCCGGGATCGGCACCCACACTGGCAGGTCCGCGTCCAGAACATGATCCTCGCGCAGGTAGGCGTGCGCCAGCACGAAGTCGCCGAGCGACTGGCTGTTGCGCAGGCCCGCGCAGTGGCCGACCATCAGCCAGGCATGGGGGCGCAGGACGGCGATGTGGTCGGTCGCGGTCTTGGCGTTCGACGGTCCGACGCCGATGTTGACCAGCGTGATCCCGTTCCCGTCCGGCCGCTTCAGGTGATAGGCGGGCATCTGCGGCATCTTGGCGGGCGGGATCAGCGGCGCGTCGGGATCGGTGATCTCGACGTGCCCCGGTGCCGCGAAGGCGCAATAGCCCTGCGCGGGATCGGCCAGGGCCCGGCGCGCGCAGGCTTCGAACTCGTCCACATAGAACTGGTAGTTCGTGAACAGGACGTGGTTCTGGAAATGCTCGGCCTCGGTCGCGGTGTAGTGGACGAGGCGGGCCAGCGAATAGTCCACCCGCTGCGCGGTGAAGGGGGCCAGCGGGCGCGACCCGTCGGGATTGACCGTCCGCACGCCGTTCACGATGTCGTCGTTCGTGGTGGCAAGATCGGGCACGTCGAACACGTCGCGCAAGCTGAAATCGAGGACGCCCTCCTGCGGCACGGTCAGGCCGCGGGCCTGCGCGACCGCGAAATGGACCGGGATGGGCGTGTCGGACAGGCCGATGCGGACCGGCTCGCCGTGATTGCGCAGAAGAAGGTCGATCTGCTGGATCAAATAGTTGCGGAAGAGATCGGGCCGCGTGACGGTGGTTGCGTAGATGCCCGGCTCGGCCACATGGCCAAACGACAGGCGGCTGTCCACCCGGCCGAAGCGGCTGACCGCAAGCCTGATCTCGGGGTAGAAGGCGCGGACGCGCCCTTCCGGCCGCCCGGCCTCGAGCGCCCGCGCGAAGGCAGCAACCAGATGCTGCGTCGCCCCGCGATAGAGAAGCTCCAGCCGGTCCACCGCCGCGCGGGCATCGTCGAAGAAGGCGGGCGGCGGCAGGTCGGGCTTGTCGATCCGCGTCTCCGGTCCCGTCATGCTCCCCCCCTGCCCTGCGGTGGCCGGAAGCTGTCACCCCGGCCGCGCCGGTGCAAGTGACATTCCGGCGACGGGGCGAAGGCCCGTGCCGCCGGACGCGCCGCCCGTCACCCGGCCTTGCGGAACCGCACGAGGAACGCCCGGTCGCCCGCGTGGGCGCCGGCGTCGCCGGCATAGATCGGCACGGGCCGCGCCTCGAACGCCGACACCGCCGCGCCCTGCGCCGCGAAGGCAGCGGGAAAGCCGAGCTCGGTCCAGACCCGTTCGTGCACGCCAAGGCAGAACAGCGCCCCGGGCGCCGCGATGGCCAGCAAGATGGGAATCGCGGCCGGGCCGACGTGCCCCGCCGTGAAGGTGCCGGCGCTGACAACGCCCGCATAGGTTTCGGGCGGCTCCCGCAGGGGCTGCGTCACGTCGGCCTCGATCAGCCGGCGGTAGATGCCCTTCGCGCCCGCGACCGCCAGCATCTCGGCCGAAAGATCGACCCCGTCCACCGGGCCGATGCCGCGCGCGGCCAGCGCCGCCCCGACCAGCCCCGTGCCCGCCCCCACGTCGAGGACCGGCCCTGTGCCGCCTGCCGCCGCGAAGGCATCGGCGATCGCGGCCGGCATGGCATAGCCGGTCGCAGCGGCGAAGGTGCTGTCGTAGCTGTCGGCCCAGGCGGCGTAGTAAGCCCGCACCGCCGCGGGTCCGTCGAGCGCATAGGCCCCGTCGATATCGCCCTCCGTCATGGGCGCATGCTGCGCGATCCCGGCGCGCGGCGCAACGCCCGGCGGCCGGCCCATTGCGGCCGCCCCGCTGCGGCCGACCGCGGCGCCCGGCCTCGCCGGCACGTCTTGCGCCGGGCGCGGGGCCGGGTCAGAAAGCAGGCATGACCGGCACCCTCCTGTCGCTCGGCCACGGCTACAGCGCCGCGGCCCTCGCCCGACGCCTGATCCCGCAGGGCTGGCGCGTGATCGGCACCACGCGCGACCCCTCGCGCGCCGCGTCCATCGCGGCATCTGGGGTCGAGCCCCTGGTGCTGCCCGCGTCGCTCGAACCGACGCTTGCACGGGCCACGCATATCCTCGCCTCGGCCGCACCGGGCCCCGCGGGCGATCCGTTCCTCGCAGCCCACGGGGCCGCGATCGCGGCCGCGACCCCGCAATGGGTCGGCTACCTGTCCACCACCGCCGTCTACGGCGACCACGCGGGCAGCTGGGTGGACGAGGACACGCCCCCCGTCCCCGCGACGCCCCGCGGTCGGGCGCGGCTCGCCGCCGAGGCGGCCTGGCGCGCCACCGGTCTGCCGGTGCATGTCTTCCGCCTCGCCGCGATCTACGGGCCGGGACGGGGACCCTTCGACAAGCTGCGCGACGGCACCGCGCGCCGCGTGATCAAGCCCGGCCAGGTGTTCAGCCGCATCCATGTGGACGACATCGCCGCCGTGCTGGCGGCGTCGATGGCAGCCCCCGATCCGGGTGCCGTCTACAACGTCTGCGACGACGAACCGGCCCCCCCGCAGGATGTGATCGCCCACGCCGCCGCCCTTCTGGGCCTGCCCCCCCCGCCCGAAGTGCCCTGGGCCGAGGCCGACATGGGCGAGATGGCGCGCAGCTTCTACGCCGAATCAAAGCGCGTGCGGAACGACCGCATCAAGGCGCTCGGCGTGCGGCTGGCGTATCCCACCTACCGCGAAGGGCTGGCCGCGGTGCTGGCGGCCGAGGCAGGTCAGGTCTTCTGACGGCGCGCGGCGCGGGGACGGCGCCGCGGCGGCGCGCGCCGTGCCCGGCCGTGATGCGGCAACCTTCCCGCGCCCTGCCAGCGGCTAGGCCCGCCGGCCGACCACCGCGACGCCGAGGGTAGCGAGCACCTTCGCCTCGATCCGGGCGGCGTCCAAGCCGGCAGTGCGATACATCGCCTCGGGGCTGGCCTGGTCGATGAAGACGTCGGGCAGCACCATGCTGCGGAAGCGCAGGCCGCGGTCGAACATCCCAGCCTCGGCCAGAAGCTGCGCCACATGGCTGCCGAAACCGCCGATCGCGCCTTCCTCGATGGTGATGAGCGCCTCGTGCTCGACCGCCAGCCGCAGGATCAGCTCGCGATCGAGCGGCTTGGCGAAGCGCGCATCCGCCACCGTGGGCGGCAGGCCGCGGGCGGCCAGCGCCTCGGCCGCCTTCAGGCACTCGGCCAGCCGCGTGCCGAAGGACAGGATCGCCACCCGCCCCCCCTCGCGGATCACCCGGCCACGCCCGATCGCCTTCCGCTATCCGCGCGGCGAAGGGGTGGGTGTGCCGCTGCCCGAACGC
>CALIZF010000060.1 GCA_938028765.1 uncultured Paracoccaceae bacterium | reverse complement strand
CCCCCCGGGAGTATTTCCGACAAGGTGAAGCCGAAACAGAGGCACATGCCGGGCTCTGCCCGATCGCCCGCACGCGTCCCGCGCCCGGCGGAAACTCGTGTCCCTCATCCCGCCGGAAGTATTCCGAGGGGCCCCCGGGGGGGGCCGGGAGGGCCGGGGGGCGGCGCCCCCTGGCGCCGTCGCGGTGCAACCGGGCGGTCAGCGTCACGCCGCCGCCTCCACCCGCGTGACGCGCGCGGCGATCCGCTCGATCAGCGCGCCGAGGTCCTCGCCCCGGGCGCGGGCGGCGAAGTTGAGCTGCATCCGGTGGATCATCACGGGACGGGCCAGCGCCGCCACGTCCTCGATCGATGGCGCAAGCCGGCCGTCCAGCAATGCCCGCGCCCGCACCGCCAGCATCAGCGCCTGCGCCGCGCGCGGGCCGGGGCCCCAGCTGAGCGCGTCGCGCGCCTCGGGCAGCGCCTCGGGCTCGCCGGGACGGCAGGCGCGCACGAGGTCGAGGATCGCCTCGACCACCGTCTCGCCGACCGGCATACGGCGCAGGATCGCCTGCGCCTCGATCAGCGTCTCTGCGGTGAACACCTGATCGGACTGCGCCTCTTCCGCGCCCGTGGTGGCGATCAGGATCGCCCGTTCGGTCGCCCGGTCGGGGTAGAGGACGTCCACCTGCACGAGGAACCGGTCGAGCTGCGCTTCGGGCAGCGGGTAGGTGCCTTCCTGCTCGATCGGGTTCTGGGTCGCCAGCACGTGGAACGGCCGGCCGAGCGGGCGGTGCTGGCCCGCGATCGTCACCTCGCGTTCCTGCATCGCCTGCAGGAGGGCCGATTGCGTGCGCGGCGAGGCGCGGTTGATCTCGTCGGCCATCAGCAGCTGGCAGAACACCGGCCCCTCGACGAAGCGGAAGGCGCGCGCGCCCGATGCGTCGGTGTCGAGGATCTCGGACCCCAGGATGTCGGCCGGCATCAGGTCGGGCGTGAACTGGATGCGGCTGGCTTTCAGGCCCATCACGGTCGAGAGGGTATCGACGAGCCGCGTCTTGCCGAGGCCGGGCAGGCCGACGAGCAGCGCATGGCCGCCGCACAGCATCGCCGCCAGCACGAGCTGCACCACCCGTTCCTGGCCGATGAACCGCCGGTCGATCGAGGCGCGGGCGCGGGCGAGCGTATCGCCGAGCGCCTCGATCCGCCCGATCAGCGCGGCACCGTCGCCTGTCGTTCCGCCGGCCATGACTCGCCCTCCGCCCGTGCCCTCTAGTAAGTCATCAAACGCAGACTAGACCGGGGGGCACAAATGGCAAAACCGTGCGGGCCGTCAGTGGAGGGCAACACATGATCGTGAAACCGTCGGCCGAGGGCATCGCTGCCGCCGCAGGCAGCGCCGCGCGAAAGGGGCCGCCGCCCGTGCACCTGTGGGATCCGCCGTTCTGCGGCGACCTCGACATGCGGATCGCACGCGACGGCACCTGGTTTTACGAGGGCACGCCAATCGGGCGGCCCGGTCTCGTCCGCCTCTTCGCCTCGATCCTGAAGCGCGAGGGGGATCGCCACTTCCTTGTCACGCCGGTCGAGAAGGTGGGGATCACGGTCGAGGATGCGCCCTTCGTCGCGGTGGATTTCGAGGTGACGGGTAGCGGCGGGGCGCAGGCGATCACCTTCCGCACCAATGTGGACGATACGACGACCGCCGGCCCCGACAACCCGATCCGCTGCCCGCGCGACCCGGCGACAGGCGAACCCGCGCCCTATGTGCATGTCCGCCGGGGCCTCGAGGCGCGGATCGACCGCAAGAGCTTCTACCGCCTCGCCGAGATCGGCGAACACGACGGCGCGGGCTGGTTCGGCATCCGGTCGGGCGGGGCGTTCTTCCCGCTGATCCCGTCGGCCGAGCTCGGCTGAGCGGGCGACCGGGCCCGGGCCTGCAGGCCCGGCCGGCGCGCGGTGCGCCGCCGGCAGGCGGCCGGTGATCATCCACGCCGACATCTCGCTGACGACGCCGGCCGAGATGCGGGCAGGCAACATCCGCATGGCGCTGAACCCCAGCCCGGTGGCCGAGGTTTCATTGGCTTCACGAACACCCTCCGCGGCGCGCAACCCGACCCGATCGACCCGTCCGGCGACTGGAAGATCCCAGGATGCAACCCGATGCAGGTCCCCTTTACCGACAACGGTTCCGCGGTGATCACCAGGGCCAGAGCCAATGCCTTCCTGCCCGAGGACGACATGTCGGGCCGCACCCGAGGCCCGCGCCGTCCGCCCGGCCGCGACGGCGGCGGGGCCTTCCGCGGCCCGACGGGAACCGACCGGCCATGAGCGTGCCGTCCCTGCTCGAGATCACGGATATGCGCAAGTCCCTCGGGGCGATCCGGCCGCTTCACGGCGCGCGACTCGACCTGCGCGCGGGCGAGACCCATTCCCCGGCCGGCGAGACCGACGCGGGCAAGTCCACCCTGACGCACAACATCGACGGCATCCTGAAGCCCGATGCTGGCGAGATCCGCATCGACGGCCGGCCGGTGCGGATCGACGGTCCGACGGCGACGCAGCGGCGGGGCATCGGCTTCGTGCACCGGGAAATCGCGCGCTGCGCCGACATCGACCCGCGCCTGCCGGTGGGGCGCGCGATCCTGCGCACCGCACGGCTGACCGGGCAACGCTTCCGCGCCGTGACCCTCGCCCTTCAGGCGCGCGAGAGCCTCGGCTTCGGCGGGCTGATCGGTGCCGGGCGCAGTGCGATCGCGCGGGGCCTGAAGCGGCTCGAGAGGGCCGCGCGGGGCGCATCCGGCAGGGGGGGCGCGAGGTCGCGCCGCGCGACCATGCCGACGCCCGCGCCCGCGGCGTCGTCTGTCTGTCCGCGGACCGCAAGGGCGACGTGGGCTTTCTTGATCTCTCCATCGCCGCCGGCGTCCCGGCGCTGGATTTGCGGCGGGTTTCGGAGCGCCTCGCCCTGATCGACGCGCAGGCGAAGGCGGCGCAGGCAAAGCGGATCGGCCGGACCCCGAAGCTCAGGGTCGCCAGAATCGCGCAGCGCGTCGGCTCGCTGTCGGGCGGCAACCGGCGGAGGGTGCGGTCGGCCCGGCTCCTCGCGGTGCGCCCGAAGGTGATCTTCCCCGAGGAACCCACCCGCGGCGTTGATGTCGGCACCGGCCGAGATCCGTGCGATCCTGCGCCGGCTGGCCGGGGAGGGTGTCGCGATCGTCGTCATCCCGTCGGAGCTGCCCGAACTGATCGGGCTGTGCGACCGGGTGCTCGTGGTCTGCGAGGGGCGCATCGCGGACGAACTTGCGTCGAGGCGCCGTGCGAGGCCGCGATCATGATGCTGGCCGCACCCGGCGGGCGGGATCGCGGCGGTGCAGAAGGAGTATTCGATGCCGGCGCGGCGGATCGAGGCCCCGCATCTGCCGGTCTGCCCAGAGGCGGGGATCGCGGTGATGGGACATTCGGTGCTGGCGTTCAGCCTTCTGCCCGGCCGGATCGGCCACGATCGGGTCTTTTCCGGCGGCGACCAGCGCCGCGACGGTCCGCGCTTCTCGGCGGCGACCCTCGCCCGCGTCGCGCGCCTGATGCAGGCGCTGCGCCCGATCGCCGAGGGCCACGGGGCAAGCCCCGCGCAGATCGCGATCGTATGGACGCCGGCGCAAGCCGGCCCGACCCATGCGCTGGTCGGCGCGCGCAGCCCTGCGCAGGCGGGTTGGAACGCCGCGGCGGGCTGGCTGCGCCTGACCGCGCGCGAGATCGGCGCGATCTCGGCCGCCGTCGCGGCGCATCTCGATCCGCCCGCCGCTCCGAGCCGGGCCGCATCGCCGGACGCCCCATGCCCGGCGACCGCGCCGCCCGGCTTGACCGTATCGCCGCGAACGGCGGCTTCGACGGTGTCCAGTCGGCGGAGTCGATGGCATCGGCGTCTTCCACGACCTCGCGCACCGGGGCCTGCGCGCGCTACTGGTCGGCAGGCGGCCGAAATGGGGGCCGACATCATCGAGGCCGATCCGACCGACCACCCGGCCGACCTCTACCGCGTCGTCGAGGCGGCGCGCGTGCCGGTGCCGATGCGCGGCGGCGGCAAGAAAGACCTGTGCATGGTGCCCGAGAAATCGGCCGCGCTGGTGGCCGAAGGCGCGCGGGGCCTCGCCGGCGGCCGCAACGTCCATCGGCGCGCGAACCCCAGGCGGCGGTCGCGGCGCCGATGGCGACCATCCACACCAGCGCCGACGGAGCGGCGGCCTGAGAGATCTATTCCTGTGGCGCTTGACCTGCTGCTTGGCATCGATGTCGGCAACACCGTGGTCAAGGCGGTGCTGTTCGACCTTTCGGGCCGCCAGATCGCCCGCCACGGGGTGGACGGCACCACGCTCAAGCGCGCGCCGGCCCGGGTCGAGCGTCCGGCGGAGGGCCTCTGGTCCGATGCGCGGGCGGCGATCGCGGGCTGCATCGCCGGGGTCGATCCCCGGCGGATCGCGGCCCGGGGCCTCACCGGGCACGGCGAGGGGCTCTACCTGCGCGACCGTGCGGGCGCGCCGCGCGTCGGCATCCGGTCGCTCGACAGCCGCGCCGCGGCACCGGCGGGCGCGCCGGACCGGGCGGCGGGGCCCGAGCTGCAAGCGACCTGCGGGCAGCGCCCCCGGCACGCGCAGACGCAGGCGCTGCGCGCCCGGGTCCGGGCGAACCGGCCCGATCTCCATGCGCGGGCCGCCACGCTCTGCCTTGCCGGGGATACGTCGGCCGTGCGCCGACCGGGGCACGCCATGGCGACGTCCCGGACATGTCGAGTGCCGGTCTGCTGCGGCTGCCGGAGACGCGTCACGACGCGGGGCTCCTCGCGCTTTACGGCCTCGAGGACGCGCTGCCGCTCTTGCCGCCGCTGGTGCAGCCGACCGACATCGCGGGCGGGGGCACGCCCGAGGCCGCGGCCGCGACCGGCCCTGCTCCGGCACGCCGGGGGCCGCGGGCGGTTCAGGCCGCCGACCCCACGCGGGGCGTCCTGCGCCCGGCGATGCGCCGGGCCAACCGCCGGGTGGTGACGGTGGCGATCGTCACCCGCATCGCGGTCGAAGGCCACCGCGCCGCGGGCGTCGAGTGGCTGGCCGACAACGGGCCTTTCCGCCGGGCCGGCGAAGCAAGGACGGCGTCCGAGGCCCGTCCGCGGCGCCGCACCGACGGGTCCCGACGCGGCGCACCGCGCCGGGGCCTTGCCGGGGAAGCGGCCCCGCGCGGTCCCGGGCAAACCCGGCGTCGGGGCCGGCGGCTGCGCGTGCCTGCGCGACCTCGGCGTCCCCGATCCCACGGGCCCCCGGGTGCCCGCAGGGCGGTCGATCGGCCCCGGCGACGGGGCGACACGTCGCCTGATGGCCGCGCTCGCCGGGACACGAACCGAAGGCCGGTCGCGCACCCTGCGCGCCATGACGACACCGCGCCAGCTGGCCGGTGACCGGGCGTTTTCCGTCGTCACCACAAGGCCAGCTGCTCGCCCGCCCCGCTTCCCGGCCGCCGGAACAGGTCCGTGCGCAGCGGCGGCAGCCGCTCGGCCAGCCCCAGCCGCGCGCAGGCCGCGGCGAACCGGCGGCGCATCAGCTCGGCCCAGACGCCCTGCCCGCGCATCCGGCGGCCGAAGGCCGGGTCGTAGTCGCGGCCGCCGTGCAGCGCGCGCACGCGGGCCATGACGCGGGCGGCCTTCCCCGGCTCTTCGCGCGCCAGCCAGTCGCGCCACAGCCCCGCCACCTCTAGCGGCAGCCGCAGCGGGATGGTGGTGGCCGCGACCGCCCCCGCATCCCGCCCGGCCTGCAGGATCGCCTCGAGCTCGTGGTCGGTCAGGCCCGGGATCATGGGCGAGGCCATGATGCGCACCGGCACGCCGGCGGCCGACAGGCGGCGCACCGTTTCCAGCCGCCGCGCCGGGGACGGGGCGCGGGGTTCCATCCGGCGCGCCAGCCCGGCGTCCAGCGTGGTGATGCTGATGCCGACCCGCACCAGACCCTGCGCCGCCATCGGGGCAAGCAGGTCGAGGTCGCGCTCGATCAGCGTCCCCCGCGTGGTGATGGCGACCGGATGCCGCCAGTCGGCCAGCACGGCCAGCACGGCCCTGCTGACCCGCCAGTCCGCCTCGGCCGGTTGCCACGGGTCGGTGCTGGTGCCGAGGGCGACCGGGCCGACGCGATAGGCCTTCGCCCCGATCTCGCGCGCCAGCACCGCCTCGATCCCGGGGCGCACGACCAGCCGCGTCTCGAAATCCAGCCCCGGCGACAGGCCGAGGAAGGCGTGGCCGGGCCGGGCATAGCAGTAGGCGCAGCCGTGTTCGCAGCCGCGCCAGGGGTTCACGCTGCGGTCGAACGGCAGGTCGGGCGAGGCATTCCAGGCAAGCGCCGACCGGGGCCGTTCGACCCGTACCTCGGTGCGGACAAGCCGCGCGTCCTCTGCGATGTCCCAGCCGTCGTCGGCCGCCTCGCGCGCCAGC
The DNA here is from genome assembly GCA_938028765.1 of uncultured Paracoccaceae bacterium. Taxonomy (GTDB): domain Bacteria; phylum Pseudomonadota; class Alphaproteobacteria; order Rhodobacterales; family Rhodobacteraceae; genus CALIZF01. The sequence continues at coordinate 1,391 of CALIZF010000060.1, read as the reverse complement.
CGCTCGAACCGGCCCGGCGGGTTCGAGGCGGCACCGCGGGCGCGGATGCGCCGGCCGGGAAGGATCGTGGGATCGGTCGGGTCAGCGTCGCGGGACATGATCACATTCTAGAACAAAAACGGAACAGATGTCACCCATCGCCGCCCTTGCTTCGCCTGCCGCCCTGGCGCGCCGCGACGGACGCCGGGCCGCGTCGCCTTCCGCCGCGGGGGCGTCGCAAACCGCACAGTTCCTGCGCTGGCCTTGGCGCATGCATGCCGCGACACCCGAGGAGCGCCCGATGGCCGAAGACGAGATCATCCTGTCCGAGCTCGACGACGAGGACCTCGTGCTGCAGATGCACGACGACCTCTACGACGGTCTGAAGGACGAGATCGAGGAAGGCGTCCGCATCCTTCTCGACCGCGGTTGGACGCCCTACGACGTGCTGACGAAGGCGCTGGTCGCGGGCATGACGATCGTCGGCAACGACTTCCGCGACGGCATCCTGTTCGTGCCCGAGGTGCTGCTGGCTGCCAATGCGATGAAGGCGGGCATGGCGATCCTCAAGCCGCTGCTGGTCGAAACCGGCGCGCCGCGGGTGGGCAAGATGGTGATCGGCACGGTCAAGGGCGACATCCACGACATCGGCAAGAACCTCGTCGGGATGATGATGGAAGGGGCCGGGTTCGAGGTGACGGACCTCGGCATCAACAACTCGGTCGAGAAATACATCGACGCGCTGGAGCGCGAGAAGCCCGACATCCTCGGCATGTCCGCGCTGCTGACGACGACGATGCCCTACATGAAGGTCGTCATCGACACGCTGAAGGAAAAGGGGATGCGGGACGAGTTCATCGTGCTGGTGGGCGGCGCCCCCCTGAACGAGGAATTCGGCCGCGCCATCGGGGCCGACGCATACTGCCGCGACGCCGCCGTGGCGGTCGAGACGGCGAAGGCCCTGGTCGCGCGCAAGCACAACCAGATCGCGGCGGGCTGACCTGCGCCCGCGTGCCCGAGGGCGCCGAACCGGCGGCGCACCCCGCGCCCGACGCGCTGCGCTAGGGCTGGCGGAACGGGGTCCCCTGCGCCGTCCGGTCGCGCTTCAGGCCGAGCGTCCGCCGCCTTTCGCCACGGCCATTCCCGCGACAAAGTCGGGCCGCGCGCCGAGATCGTCCCGCCAAAGGGCAAGGTTCGGCCTGTCGCCCGAGGTGTTCCTGCCGTGCCCGGCCCTGCGCCCGGGGCCGGATGGCGAAATCCGCCACCGACAGGGACGTCGCCCGCGGCGCAACGCGCCTCCGCCAGCTGCCCATTCAGCACGCGGTCAAGCCGCCCCACCTCGCGCCGGTCGCGGTCCTGCGTCGCGGGCAGCTCCTGCGGCGGGTCGAGCGCAGGGGCATGGCGGATGACGT
>CALIZF010000059.1 GCA_938028765.1 uncultured Paracoccaceae bacterium | reverse complement strand
GGCGCAGCCGTCAGCGCCGCGAACTCGGCCGCCGAGATGAGCGAAACCTCAGTCGTCTGGACGCGCGACGGCACCTCGCGGGCAAAGAACAGCCCGCCGACGGCGATCCACAGGATGGCCACGAGATGCACCAGACCCGAGACGATCAGGCCCGGCCGGATGCCACGGTCGTGCATGGGCCGCCTCAGCCGCCCGGAAGCCCGCCCGGCGGCGCGCCGAAGCGCGGACCGTCGGGATCGGTCACCAGCCCGATGTTGCGGAACCCGCCCGCGTTCAGCGCCCCCATGACCTGCGCGACGCGCGCATAGGGAATGGACCCGTCCGCACGCAGATAGACCTTGTCGTCCCGCCGCTCGGCCGCAACCGCCATCAGCCGAGGGATCAGCTCGGCCTCGTCCACCTCGGAGGTCTGGATCAGGATCAGCCCGTCGGCGGTCATCGTCACGGTCAGCGGTTCCTGCTGCTCGGTCGGCAGGGCCTGTGCGGCGGTGCGCGGCAGCTCGACGGGCACGCCCACGGTCAGAAGGGGCGCCGCCACCATGAAGATGATCAGAAGCACCAGCATCACGTCCACGAAGGGCGTGACGTTGATCTCGCTCATCGGCCTGGCCCGGCCGCGCCGCCGGCGCCGCCGCTGACCGCCCCCGCCCTTCTGGACGACCGAGGCCACCATGTCAGGCCGCGTCCAGCTGGCGCGACAGGATGGTGGCGAATTCGTCGGCGAAGGCCTCGTAGCCGCCGACGATCCGTTCCGCATCCCCGGTCAGCTTGTTGTAGAACACCACCGCCGGGATTGCGGCCACAAGGCCGATCCCGGTCGCCAGCAGCGCCTCGGCGATGCCCGGCGCGACGACGGCGAGGTTGGTGTTCTGGCTGATCGCGATCTGCTCGAACGCATGCTTGATCCCCCACACCGTCCCGAAGAGGCCGATGAAGGGCGCGGTGGACCCCGTGGTGGCGAGGAACGACAGCCCGGCGTTCAGCCGCTCGGACTCGCGCGCGATGGCCACGTCCATGCTGCGGTCGATGCGCGACTGCGCGCCGGCGATCAGCGCGCCGTCCTGCCGGTGGCTGCGGCGCCATTCCGTCATGCCGGCCGCGAACACGCGCTCGGACGCGCCGGCGGGCTCGGGGGGCAGCGTCTCGAACAGCTCGTCCAGCGGCTCGCCCGACCAGAAGCGGCCGTCGAACGCCGCCGCCTCGGCGCGCGCGGCGCGGAACTGGAGGTGCTTGCTGATGATGATGGCCCAGGACCAGACCGACATCGCCAGCAGCATCAGCATGACGACCTGCACCGTCAGCGTGGCGCGGGCAAAGAGCGCGAACAGCGAAAAGTCGATATCCTGCGCCGGGGCGAGGGTCGTCGGGTCCATGGCGGTCTCTCGGGCCTGCTCGGGTCGTCGCGCGGTCTTTGCGCCGCGCCTTGCCATGTTTCTACCCGGAACGCGACCCGAACGCCACCACAACCGCGTGTCCCTAGGCCGCACCGCTTCCCGCGTCGGCGGAAACCGCCGCGCGAAGCGCTGCGGGCAGTCGCGCGGGCGCACCTGCGGCCGTCAGCGCCACCAGCGTGACCGTCGCGGCGAAGAGGCGCACCCCGTCGCGCCGAACCGCCTGGTCCAGCACGATCCGTGCGCCGGTCAAGGCGCGCAGGGCGGTCGTCACGGTCAGAACGTCGTCGAAGCGGGCGGGGCTGAGGTAATCCGCCTCGATGTGCCGCACGGCGAACACGATCCCCTGTTCGGTGCGCAGCCTGCCCTGGTCGATCCCGAGCGCGCGAACCCATTCCGTCCGCGCCCGTTCGATGAACTTCAGGTAGTTGGCGTAGTAGACGATCCCTGCGAGGTCGGTATCCTCGTAGTAGACGCGCAGGGCGATCGCGTGGGTCACTGCACCGCCCCCACCCGCGCGGCCAGCCGCAGCGCATGGGCCGGCTCGCGCGTCATCGGGGGCAGCACCGGGTCGTAACCCGCCCGGATCAGCGCGCCGACATCGGGCCGCAGGATGACCTGCCCCGCCACCTGGGCCAGCGGCGAGCCGCCGTCGAAGGCCGTGTCGGACCACAGCAGGATCGTCTGCACCGCCTGGGCCAGCGCCAGCACGTCCGCCGGCATCGCCGCAAGGTGCGCGTCCATCCGCAACAGGACCACCGCCGCCCGGATCGCGCCGTCGGCCTCGAATCGGAACACGCGATACTGGTTGGCCCCGGCCGCCTCCAGCCGCTCGAGCAGATCACGAAGGCCCACCACGAGCCGGTCGAGACCCGGCAGATCGCGCAGCTCGGCCCAGTCGCGCACGACGAAGATCATGACGTTCGCGCCCAGTTCGGCATCGGTCTCGGCCATCGGGTGCCCCGCCAGCGCGCAGACCGCCGCGAACGCGCCCTTGAACGCGGGCAGCGATCCGGCCCCGGCGCCGAACACCACGGGCACCACCGGCCGCCGCCAGCGGGCGAAGAGATAGGTCCCGTCGGACCGGGTGAAGTGGCGGGCGACGGCATCGGGCGTCATTGGCTGCGCGGCTCGGGTCTGGGCTGGACGCCGCCACCCTAGCGTCCGGCGCGGCGCGGGCAAGCCGACCGGCCCGCCACGGTTCGCGCCGCGCGCCGCCCTGGCGCCTGAACCGGGATACCGCAGCCGCACGGGGACCAACCACGCCGCCGGTCGCCGGGGAGAACTCGCGGCGAACGCCGCCCCGCAGCACCCGACCGCCGCGGTTGCCTGCGGACGCGGCCCGCGTGCGACCGGCGCAGGCGGACGCGCCGCGACCGGCGCGGTCCGCCTGTCTTTCCGGTTCCAACTGGCGCGGTTTCGGCGCATGAAGGCGCAAGCCCCGGCAAGGAACCCCCGGCAAGGAAACCGATGCCCGTCCCCGACCGCGCCCCCCGCCTCTGCGTCCTGATCGATGCGGACAACGTGCCCGCCCACTACGCGGAGGCGATCTTCGACGAGATCGCCTCGCTCGGCGAAGCGTCGGTGCGGCGCATCTACGGCGACTGGTCGGCCCAGCGGCTCAACAAATGGGCCGAGAAGGTGGCCGCGCTCGGCCTTGTGGCCGACCAGCAGTTTTCCAACACCAAGGGCAAGAACGCCTCGGACATCGGCCTTGTCATTGCGGCGATGGATTTCCTGCACTCGGGCCTGTTCGACGGGTTCGTGCTGGTATCCTCCGACAGCGACTTTACCCGGCTGGCCGCGCGGATCCGCGAACAGGGCCTCGACGTCTACGGCATCGGCGAGAAGAAGACGCCCGAAGCCTTCCGCATGGCCTGCAAACGGTTCATCTATGTGGAGAACCTGGGCCCGTCCGATCCGCCGCCGCCGGCCCCGCGCCAGCCCGACGCGCCGCCCGAACCCGCCCGGGCACCCGGCGCCAAGGAGCCCCCCGCGCGGGCCATTCCGCTGATCGTGGCCGCGATGCGGGCGATCGACCCCGACGGCGAGTGGTATTCGCTCGGCCAGATCGGGCAGTTCATCACCCAGGCCAACCCCGACTTCGACACCCGCACCTACGGCGCGCCCAAACTTTCCGACCTGATGAAGAAACTCCCGCGGTTCGAGGTCAAGCAGGGCCCGGGCGGCCAGCTTCTGGCCCGCGACGTGACCTGATTTCCGCCCGAATCGACGCGCACCCCGGCCGCATCAGGGACGGGATGCGGCACGATGACCGAGGCTATGGGCGCGTTCACGGCGGCGGCGATGCGGGACGAGCCGCGGCTGGCGCTTCTGGTCGATGGCGAGAACCTCGCCCATGCCTTTGCCAAGCAGATCCTCGCCCGCACCGCGGCGCATGGCGCGCTGCCGGTGCGGCGCGTCTATGGCAACATGACGCGCCTTGCGGGCTGGGAAGCGGCGCCCGGCTTTCGCCCCGTCCATACCGGCACGGGCAAGAATTCCGCCGACATGATGCTGGTGATCGAGGCGATGGCGCTGGTCCATGCCGGCGGGCTCGACGGCGTTGCGATCGCCAGTTCCGACCGGGATTTCACCCATCTCGCCCATCACCTGCGCGAGCGCGGGCTGACCGTGATCGGGATCGGGACGGCGTTCGCGCCCGAGGCGTTCCGCAAGGCCTGCACCCGGTTCATCGAGCTGCGCCCGCAGGCGACCGTCGTGCCGCGCGACGATACCGCCCCACCCTTCGCCGCCGCCCCCGCAACGCCCCAGCCGCCGGTCGCCCTGATGCCCGCATCCGCAACCGCGGCGGCCGCGCGCGGTCCGGCGGCCGCGCCGCGCCCTTCCCCGACGGCGGCGATAGACGCAGCCGACGGCAAGCGCCTGTGCGCGAGGGTGCGGGCCCTGATCGCGCAGGAGGGGACCGGGGGCGCGATGCCGATCCAGGTGCTCGGCGCGCGGATGGCAGCGGCCCATGGCGTCATGCTGGCCGATACCGGGCACAAGACGTGGCGCGCCTTCCTGCTTGCCCATCCGGCGCAGTTTGCCTGCGACCCCAAGGGACCAAGGGCCTGCGTGCGGCTGCGCTGACGGGGGTTGCGGCGGCATACCGACGGCTTAGTTTGGAATCATTCCAGATCGGAGCCGTCCATGCTGCCCATCTCGTCCCGCCGCCGCTTCGACGACCTCAGCGAGCGCGAGATCCTTGCCCTCGCCATCTCGTCCGAAGAGGATGATGCGCGCATCTACCGCCTCTATGCCGAGCGTCTGCGCGGGGCCTATCCCGCCTCCGCGGCCGTGTTCGACGGCATGGCGGCGGAAGAGGACCAGCACCGCCAGCGCCTGATCGAGGCGCACCGGGCGCGGTTCGGCGAGGTGATCCCGCTGATCCGGCGGGAACATGTCGCGGGTTTCTACGCCCGCCGCCCGGTCTGGCTGATGGAAAATCTGCCCGTCGAGCGCATCCGCGCCGAGGCCGAGGCGATGGAACGGCAGGCGCACGATTTCTACCTTCGGGCCGCGCAGCGGGTGACGGATGCGGGCACCCGCAAGCTGCTGGGCGACCTTGCGGCGGCCGAGTCGGGGCACCGCATCGCGGCGGGCGAACTCGAGGCCAGGCACCTGCCCCCCGACGTGCGCGATGCCGAGGACCGGGCGGCACGGCGGCAGTTCATCCTCACCTGGGTGCAGCCGGGGCTTGCCGGGCTGATGGACGGGTCGGTCAGCACGCTCGCCCCGATCTTCGCCACCGCCTTCGCCACGCAGGATCCCTGGACGACGTTTCAGGTCGGCGCGGCGGCCTCCATCGGGGCGGGGATCTCGATGGGGTTCACCGAGGCCGCGCATGACGACGGCGTGCTGTCGGGGCGCGGGGCGCCGTGGAAGCGCGGCCTCGCCTCGGGGGTGATGACGACGCTCGGGGGCATGGGCCACGCCCTTCCCTACCTCATCAACGATTTCTGGACGGCGACGACGATCGCCATCGCCATCGTTTTCGTCGAGCTCTGGGCGATCGTCTGGATCCAGAACCGGTTCATGGAAACGCCGTTCTTTCGCGCGACGTTCCAGGTGGTGCTGGGCGGCGCGCTGGTGCTGGCGGCCGGCATCCTGATCGGGGGCGGGTGAGTCGCGACGCCCCCCTGCCGAGCGGGGTGCAGCCATCGCTCGGCCGGGCGCTGGTGCAGGCCGGGGCCGGACAGGATCCGGCGCAACGCTCACGACGTTCGAGAAAGCACGGGGATCGCCCGAGGGTTCCTGATCGCGGCGATCCGCCGCACGGGGTTGGTGACGCTGCCCTGTAGGCTGAAGCCGATGGGATTGCACACGGCGTTCTGCGGCCGGCCGGCGGCGGAGCGGCGGCCGATAATCCTGCCGGCCGGCTACCCCGCCGCCGACGCCACCGTGCCCGACGTCGCGAAGCCGGAGAAACCGATGGCCGAGGCGATGTCGGCGTTCGGCGCGCGCGCGCGCGGATCGCCCGGCGAGCCCCTCCCGCCGCTGCTTCCGTCCGCGACTGTCCCGCCGGGGGGCCGCGGCACCGCCGCGACGGGGGTGTGCCCCCCATCCTGCGCCGGCAGCGGCCGGGGTGCCACCGCGCCCGCTCAGGCAACCGGCCAGCGTTCCGCCAGCCGCGCCACCGTCGCGGGCAGGTCGCCCTTACGGTCGTTCACCTCGAGCACCATCACCGGCGGGTGCCGGCGCGCAGCCAGCGCATGGAACAGCGGCCCGAATGGCACGATCCCCTCGCCGGGGTGCCAGTGCCGGTCGGCCCAGCCGTCCACGTCCTGAAGGTGCACATGCGCCAGAAGGTCGCCCGCCGCCGCGACGTGGTCCTGCACCGGCGGCGCGCCCATCCGCGCATGCGTCAGCGCCGCGTGGCCGGTGTCGAGCGACACCGCGAGGTTCGCATGGCCGATCTGGCGCACGAGGTCCACCCGGTCGACGGGGTCGCAGTCCTCGATGTTCTCGAGCACCACCGTCACCCCGGCGTCTGCCGCGCGCGCCAGGACCGGCTTCAGCGTCATCGCGCAAAAGCCCATCAGCGCCTCGCGAAAGAGGGTGTAGTTGCGATAGTTCAGGCGGTGCCACTGGGTGAAGGGCGAATGCACAACCATCACGGTGCACTGCAGCGCCGCCGCCACCTCGACCCCGCGCAGGAGGCGCGCCTGAACGACCGCGCGGATCCCGTCGTCGGCCACCGACAGGTCGAGGCCGTAGAACGGCCCGTGCAGCACCCGCGGCCCCCGGTGGCCGTCGAGCGCCTGCCGCCAGCCCTCGATCCGGGCGGTCTGGTCGGTCGTCATCGCCTCGGGGCTGACGAAATCCTGCACCTCGACGGGCCGTTCGGCGTCGCGGATCCAGTCGCGCAGGGCGGCGAAGTCGCGCAGGCTCAGCGCGGCGCCGAGGGTCAGGGTCATGGTGTCTCCTTTCCGGTCGGGATTGGTCTCTGGCACGGGATCGTCACGGTTGCGTGTCGGGCCAGTCAAGGCGCAGGGCAGCCACCGCCGCATGGGGCCGTCCGCCGCGGTCGAGCACGACGATCCCCTCGCGCGTCACCCGCGCGCCCCAGGCCAGCGCCATCGCCCGCGCGCCATCGAGCCGCGCCTGCGCTTCTGCCAGCGGCCCCGGCGACAGCATCAGCGTGGGCAGGCGCAGGTCCGCAGCCGGCAGGAAGGCGAAGTGGTGGGCATTGACCGGCCCGCCCGGCACCAGCATGGGCAGCCGCCCGCCGAAGGCCGTCGCCATCAGCCCCGCGTCGATCCAGCCCGGCGCGGCCAGCGCCTGGACGGCGTCCAGCCAGCCCTCCGCCGCCAGCGCGGGCACCGCCGCGCGCCAGTCGAAGGCCTCGACCGTGGCATCCCAGGCAGGCGGCGGGTCCATGCCCCGCGTCAGCAGGCCGGTCGGAAGATGCACCGCCGCCGCCACCGCCAGCGCCCAGACCGGCATCGCGAACGCGGCCACCCAGGCCGCCGCCCGCCGCCGCGCAGCCGTCCCTACCGCCGTCGCCCAGGCCCCGGCCAGCGGCAGCGCCAGCAGCCAGCCCGGCATCGGCCAGTGCGGAAAGGTGTAGCGGCCGAAGAGGTAGATGACCGAGAACGCCGCGACCGGCACCGCGGCCAGCCAGGCCAGCAACCGCTCGCCCTCGTCCGCCCCGGCCCGCGCGGCGCGGACCGTCCCGAGGATGCACAGCGCCATGACCGGCGGCAGCAGATAGACCGCCTGCCCCAGCGTCATCAGCGCGAGGTTCGCGGGGTCGAACGCCTGTCCCGTCCGCGCGCCGTGGAAGGCCGCCATCGCCCAGCCGTGCCGCGCGTTCCAGACCAGCGTCGGGACCAGTCCGGCAAAGCCGACCGCGGCACCGATCCAGGGCCCCGGCGTGGCCAGCCAGGCCCGCCGCCCGAAGCCCAGCCACAAGAGCACCGCCGGCGGGACCAGCAGCGCCGTCAGCTTCGACGCCATCGCTGCCGCCAGCAGCAGGCCCGGCCAGACCCAGGCGCGCACCGGCGGCGGCGCGGGCGCCTGCGCCAGCCTTGCCAGCGCCACCGCCAGCCAGGCGAGGGCCGCATCGAGCGGCGCGTCGGGCAGAACCATCAGCCCCGCCCCCACCACCATGTGCGGCGCCAGCGCATAGAGCGCCGCCGCCCACAGCCCCGCGACCGGCCCCGCCAGCATGACCCCCAGCCGCCAGACCGCCACGCCGGTCAGAGTGCCGAGCAGCACCGCGGGCAAGCGGTAGGCCAGCCCGTCTTCCCACCCCGTCAGTGCCGGGATCGCGACACCGGCCCAGAACCCCAGCGGCGGGTGGTCGAAGAAGGCGATGTCGAAGCCCCGCGCGACCGCGACGGCATAGGCCTCATCCAGCCCCGGCGGCAGCCAGGCGGCGAGGCCGAGGCGGAAGACGAAACCGGCCGCCAGAACCGCGGCCGCCGCCATTACCGCGCCTTCCACGTATAGGCTGACGAGGCGAGGAAGTTCCACACCGCGCCCACCACCGCGCCGCAGAAGCTGGCGATCTCGGGCTGGGGCAGCACGGCGAACACGGCCTCGGCCACGCCCACATTGGCGACGGCCCCGATCGCGCAGACCGCATAGAACGACAGCAGGCCGCGGATCAGCGCAGCCCCCTTCAGGGCCCGGTCGCTGTAGGTCAGAAGGTTGTTCAGCAGGAAGTTCGTGGTCATCGCCACGAACACGCCCGCGGCCTGCGCGAGGATGAACACGTCGGTGGCGAACCACAGCATCGCCCGCACAACGGCCAGCTGCACGAAGACGCCCGTGAGACCAACCAGCGCAAAGAGGACGAAGCGGATCGACACCAGCCCCCCGGTCGCCCGCGCGACGACAAGGGCGAGAAACTCGAAGGCCACCGCGCTGTCCATCTTGGAGGTGCCGAACCGGCGCGCGCGGAAGTCGTAGGGCACCTCGGCCACCCGCCAGCGGCCGCGGCTCGATGACAGCATGTCCAAGAGCACCTTGAACCCTTCGGGCTGCAGCTGCGTCACCACCTCGTTGAACCGTTCGCGCCGCAGCATGAAGAAGCCCGACATCGGGTCGGTCGCCGTGACCTTGAGGAACCGCCGGGCCAGCGCGGTGGCGCGGTCGCTGCCCCACTTGCGCAGCGCCGAGAAACCGCCCGCGGCCGATCCGCCCGCAACGTTGCGCGAGGCCACCACGATGTCGGTGGCCGGATCGTCGCGCAGGATGGCGAACATCGCCGGCAGCCGCGTCTCGTCATGCTGCAGGTCGGCGTCCATCACCGCAACGACGGGGGCGATCGAGGACAGCATCCCCTCGATGGTCGCGCCCGCAAGGCCGCGGCGGCCGATCCGGTGCAGGACGCGCACGCGCCCGTCCTCGCGCCCGAGCGCGCGCACCTCGTCGGCGGTGCCGTCCGGGCTGTCGTCGTCGACGAACACCACCTCCCACGCGATCCCGGCGAGCGCGCGGTCGAGCAGACCGACAAGTGGCCGGATGTTCGGCCGTTCGTTGAAGGTGGGAACGACCACGGTCAGGTCTGGGACGGTGCGCATCGGGGACTCATCGGCGCGCGGCCGCGCCGCGCGAATGCGATCAGCGCCGCCGGTCGCGGCGGGCGCTCATCGGCTGGAACGCGACGCCGACGTGAGCCTCGCAATAGGGCTTGCCGGGCAGCGACGGAAGGCCGCAGAACCAGAAGTCGTCGGTTGCCGGATCCCCAATCGGCCACTTGCAGGTGCGTTCGGTCAGCTCCATCAGCGTCAGCCGACGCGCGCGCTTTTCCACCTCGCGCACGCTGGCCAGCGCCTCGGGACTGATCTCGTTGGCGCCCGGCTGCGGCGGCAGCGGCGTGCCGGGCGGCAGGGGCTTGCGCGGCACCGGCATCTGAATCGCGGCATCGGCCGCGGGGCGCTCGTCGGCCACGTCGGCGACCGTCTCGGGCTCGGGCGCCTCGGCTTGCGGCGGCGGTGCCGGTTCGACCACCGCTGCGACCTCGTCGGGACCGCCGCCGGGGCCGCGGTTCGACAGGCCCAGCCGGTGCACCTTCCCGATCACCGCATTCCGTGTCACGCCTCCAAGCTCCTTCGCGATCTGGCTGGCGCTCTGGCCTTCGGCCCACATGCGTTTCAGCGTCTCGACGCGCTCGTCGGTCCATGACATGTGGCAGCTCCGGTCAGTCATCCGCGCGCCCGGCCAGGGGTCCGCGCGCTGAGGGCAACATTCTAGCCGCGCCGGCGGCGGACACAAGCGGGGGATGGGGCAGACGCGGGTCGGGGAACGCTGCCGCCCCCGCCGCGCCCCGTTTACATCGGCCGCGCGCTGCGCTAGGCGTGCCGGCATGAGCGTCCGCGTTCACATCGCCGCGATCTTCCGACGCCGACGCGCCCGCGTCTGACGCCCGCCGCGCGTGCGCCTGCGGCCCCTGCCCCGTCGTCCGTCCGTTCCCGCCGGGCCGGCCGCCCGGCATCCCGCAGCCCGAGGATCTGCCGATGATCGCCTCAGTCCTGCCGACCTACAACCGCGCCCCGCTGGCCTTCGAGAGGGGCGAGGGTGCCTGGCTGACCACCACCGAGGGCGCGCGCTTCCTCGACCTCGGCGCAGGGATCGCGGTCAATGCCCTCGGCCATGCGCACCCGGCGCTGGTGGGCGCGCTGACCGACCAGGCGGGCAAGCTGTGGCATGTCTCGAACCTCTACGAAATCCCGCACCAGCAGCGGCTGGCCGACAAGTTGGTCGAACACACCTTCGCCGATACGGTGTTCTTCACCAACTCGGGCACCGAGGCGGCCGAACTCGCCATCAAGATGGCGCGGAAATACTGGACCGCGAAAGAAGAGGACCGGGTGGAGATCGTGGCCTTCGAAGGCGCCTTCCACGGCCGGTCCACCGGCGCCATCGCCATGGCGGGGGGCGAGAAGCTGACCCGGGGCTTCGGCCCCCTCATGCCCGGGTTCCGCCACCTGCCCTGGGGCGACCACGACGCGCTGCGCGCCGCCGTCACGGCCCGCACCGCGGCGGTGATCGTGGAACCGGTTCAGGGCGAGGGCGGGATCCGACCGCTGCCCGATGTCTGCCTCAAGGGCCTGCGCGACCTCTGCGATGAAACCGGCGCGCTGATGATCCTCGACGAGGTGCAATGCGGCATGGGCCGGACGGGGCGGCTTTTCGCGCACGAATGGGCCGGCGTGGCGCCCGACATCATGATGGTGGCGAAGGGGATCGGCGGGGGCTTCCCGCTCGGCGCGCTGCTGGCGACGGAACGGGCCGCGACCGGGATGACCGCGGGCACCCACGGGTCCACCTACGGCGGCAACCCGCTTGCATGCGCGGTCGGCTGCGCTGTGATGGACATCGTCACCGACGCGCGTTTCCTGGCCGAGGTCCGCAGGAAGGCCGCCCTGTTCCGGCAGAAGCTGGAAGGGCTCGTGGCCGCGCATCCAGGCGTGTTCGCGGGCGTCCGCGGCCTGGGCCTGATGCTGGGCCTGAAATGCGTGCCCGCGAACACCGCGGTGGTGCAGGCGGGCTATGGCGAAGGGGTGCTGACCGTGCCGGGGGGCGACAACGTTGTCCGCATTCTGCCGCCGCTGACCTTGACCGAGGACGACATCGCGGAAGGCATCGCGAGGCTCGACCGCGCAGCGGCCCGCCTTGCGTCCGCCGCCTGACCCCGCGTCAGTCGCGTTGTGCGGCCGCGGCAGCGGGACTAGCCTCGCCGGAACGCATCTCGCTTGAGGGTTTCATCTTGGCCGTTGCCGTTGCGCCCGTGTCCCGTCCGACCGATCCGCCCCAACCCGACATGATCGCCGCCCTGGCCCGCGCCTTCCCGCGCGGGCCGATCACGCCTCCGGCCGGCGTCGCCGACCGGACCGACCTCATCGCCCTCTGACCCCAACCGGCCGGCGCACGCCCGCGCGCCGGCCCCGCGCAGGCCCGGATATGCAGCACTTCCTCGACATCCACACCACCGATCCCGCCGCCCTACGATCGATGATCGAGACCGCGCGCGCGATGAAAGCCGCCCGGCGCGGCGCGCCCCGCGGCCTGCGCGACGCCGACCAGCCGCTGGCGGGCCGCATGGTGGCGCTGATCTTCGAGAAGCCCTCGACCCGCACCCGCGTGTCCTTCGACGTCGGCGTGCGCCAGATGGGCGGCGAGACGATGGTGCTGTCCGGCAAGGAGATGCAGCTTGGCCACGGCGAGACCATCGCCGACACCGCCCGCGTGCTGTCCCGTTACGTCGATTGCATCATGATCCGCACCTACGAGGAGGCGACGCTTCTTGAGATGGCCGAGCACGCCAGCGTGCCGGTCATCAACGGCCTGACCAACCGCACCCACCCCTGCCAGATCATGGCCGACGTGATGACCTACGAGGAACACCGCGGGCCGATCGCCGGGCGCCGGGTGGTGTGGTCGGGCGACGGCAACAATGTCTGCGCAAGCTGGCTGCACGCCGCGGGGCAGTTCGGCTTCAACTTCACCTTCACCGGCCCGCCGACCCTCGACCCCGAAGAGGAATGGATCAAGTTCGCCCGGTCGAAAGGCGCGCAGGTGCGGATCGAGCGCGACCCCCACGCGGCCGTCGCCGGGGCCGACCTCGTGGTCACGGATACCTGGGTGTCGATGCACGACCCCGAATCCGCCAAGGAGCGCCGCCACAACCAGCTGCGCCCTTACCAGGTGAACGAGGCGCTGATGGCGCGCGCAGCGCCCGACGCCCTCTTCATGCACTGCCTGCCCGCGCACCGGAACGACGAGGTGACAAGCGCCGTGATGGACGGCCCGCACTCGGTCGTGTTCGACGAGGCCGAGAACCGTCTGCACGCCCAGAAGGCAATCCTGCGCTGGTGCCTCGGCGTCTGAGCCGGCGGCGGCCCGGCCGGGCGACCGCCCGGCGGGGGTGGACGGACGTCGCCGGCGCGGGTTAAGTCGCGCAAGGCCGCGGGGGTGGGGCGATGGCATTCGGGCGCGAGATCCGCACGTTCTTCGAGGGACGCTGGCACGGCGGCGACGTGCCGGTGATGCGGGCGGCCGACCACGGCAGCTGGCAGGGCAGTTCGGTGTTCGACGGGGCGCGGATGTTCGACGGCCGCGTGCCCGACCTCGAGGCGCATTGCGCGCGGGTGAACCGGTCCGCCCGCGCGCTGATGGTCGAGCCGACGCTGGAGGCCGACGCCATCGCAGCGATCGCGCGCGAGGGGCTGCGCGCCTATGCGCCCGGAACGGCGGTCTACATCCGGCCGATGTACTGGGCGATCGACGCCTCGCCCCTCGGCGTGGCGCCGGCACCTGGCAGGACCGGGTTCGCGCTCTGCCTCGAGGCCGTGCCGATGCCGCCGGCGGATGCGACGACGACGCTGACCACCACCCGCTTCCGCCGCCCGGTGCTCGAGGATGCGGTCTGCGATGCCAAGGCGGGGTGCCTCTACCCCAACAACGCCCGGATGCTGGTCGAGGCGCAGGCCAAGGGCTTCGGCAACGCGCTGGTGGCCGACGCGCTCGGCAACGTGGCCGAAGCGGCGACGGCGAACGTGTTCATCGTCAGGGACGGCGTCGTGATGACGCCGGTCGCCAACGGCACGTTCCTTGCCGGCATCACGCGGGCGCGGCACATGGCGAACCTGCGGGCCGAAGGGTTCGACGTGCGCGAAGCGGTGCTGACCTTCGACGACGTGCGCGCGGCCGACGAGGTGTTCCTGTCGGGCAACTTCTCGAAGGTCATGCCGGTGACGCGGTTCGACGATGTGCACTACCAGGTCGGACCCGTGACGCGGAAGGCGCGCGAGCTCTACTGGGACTGGTCCGCCTCGGCGCTGCTGTGACGACCGCCGGCGCGCGCCGGTTGCCAGGGGCGCGCGCCTCGGACATGATCGCGCCCTGCGGGGGTGGATGATGCGCAAGTTCCTCGTCGTGCTGGACGACAGCCGGGAATGCCTGAACGCGATGCGCTATGCCGCGCTGCGCGCGGCGCACACCGACGGCGGCGTGGTGATCCTGAGCGTCATCCGCCCCGAAGAGTTCCGCACCTTCATGGGCGTGGACGAGATCATGCGCGCCGAGGCGCGCGAACGGATCGAGGCGCATTTCGAGGTCTTTGCCAAGTGGATGCGCGACAAGCACGGCGTCCACCCGACGCTGGTCATCCGCGAGGGCGATCCCGTGACCGAGATCCTCGCCCTGATCCGCGAGGACCCCGAGATCGGGGTGCTGGTCCTCGGCGCGGGAACCGACAAGAGCGGACCGGGGCCGCTGGTGACGCACCTCAGCCGCAACTCGGGCACGCTGCCCTGCCCGATCACCATCGTGCCGGGCGAGATGTCGAAGGAACGGCTCGAGGCGATCTGCTGAGAGGTCGGCCGGCCCGGACGCCGCCGCGATGCCGAGGGCGCGCGAGGCCGCGGCCGCAGCACGCGGCGGCGGTCTCTGCTCACCTGGAATCGTTCCAGAAACTTGACGCGACGGATCGACGGATGCATATCCCGACCTGTGCAGTCGGAGATTTTCCATGTTCATCCAGACCGAGGCCACACCGAACCCCGCGACGCTGAAGTTCCTGCCCGGCCAGCCGGTGCTGGGCACCGGCACCGCCGATTTTCCGGCTGCCGACACCGCGGCGAAATCGCCGCTGGCGGCGCGGATCTTTTCCGTCGCCCCGGTTGCAGGCGTGTTCCTCGGCGCCGATTTCGTCACGGTGACGAAGGCGCCGGATGCCGACTGGGCGCATATCAAGCCCGCGATCCTCGGCGCGATCATGGAGCATTACCAGTCCGGCCTGCCTGCGATCGAGGGCGAGGGCGCGGGCGCAGGCGGCCACGCCGCCCATGACGGGCCCGACGGCGACATCGTGCGGCAGATCAAGGAATTGCTCGACACCCGGGTGCGCCCCGCGGTGGCGCAGGACGGCGGCGACATCACCTTCCACGGCTTCGATCGGGGGGTGGTCTACCTGCACATGCAAGGATCCTGCGCAGGCTGCCCGTCGTCCACCCTGACGCTGAAGATGGGGATCGAGAACCTGCTGCGGCACTACATCCCCGAGGTGCGCGAGGTGCGTCCGGTTGCGGCCTGACGCCGCCCGCGCCGCCCTGTCGGCACCGCCGCCGGCCGACCCGGCGCCGGCCGACTTTGTCCGGGTCGATGCGGTGGCCCGTCCCGGCGCCGCGGACAGTGCAACGGGGCGCCGGTGATGCGCGCCGTCCTCGGTCTCGACACCTCCGGGCCGTGGTGCGCCGCCGCGGTCGTCGCAGGCGGGCAGGTTCTGGCCGCGCGGACCGACGCCATGGACCGCGGCCAGGCCGAGGCTCTGATCCCGCTGGTGCAGGCGGTGCTGGTCGAGGCTGGCGCGGACTGGGCTGACCTCGGCGGCATCGGGGTCGGGACCGGCCCCGGAAACTTCACCGGCGTGCGCATCGCGGTGGCGGCCGCGCGCGGCATGGCGCTGGCGCGCGGCCTGCCGGCCGCCGGCATCAGCCGCTTCGAGACCGCAGCCGAAGGCCGCACGGGGCGCTGGCTGGTCGTCCTGCCCGGGCGCACCGGATACGTCTGCCTGCAGGCGGTGCAGGACGGCGCGGGCGACGGGCCGGCGGTCGAGACGCCCGAGGGCGCGGAGCTGCCGCCCGACTTCGCCGCCGGCTGCGGCGGCATCATCGACGTCGCAGGCGCAGCGTTGCCGCCGCTGCCGGTCCTGCCGCAGGCGGCCGGCGCGGGCGTCGCCGTGCCCTTGCCGATCCTGCGCCTCGAGGCGCCCGACCCCGCCGCCGCGGTGGCGCGCATCGCCGCCGCCCGGATTGCGGACGGCCGCGTGACCCGGGCGGGCGGCCCGCGGCCAGCGCCGCTCTATCTGCGCCCGCCTGACGCCCTTCCACCCCCGGACGCCGGGCCGCGGATCCTGCCGTGACGCCCGAAGCTTCCGCGCCGGCGGCGGCCAGTCGGGTCTGGACCGCGCGGGCGATGGGCGACTTGCACGCGCGCTGCTTCGTTCGCCCGCGGCCCTGGACGGCCGCCGGCTTCGCGGCCGCGCTGGCGACGCCGCAGACGTTCCTCTGCGGCGATCCGGCGGGCTTCGCGCTCGGCCGCGTCATGGCCGGCGAGGCCGAACTGCTCACGCTCGCAGTCGCGCCCGAGGCCCGCCGGCAGGGCGCGGGCGCGCGGCTTCTGGCCGCGTTCGAGGCCGGGGCGGCCGCGCAGGGGGCGCAGCGGGCCTATCTCGAGGTGGCGGCGGACAATGCCGCGGCACTCGCGCTCTATGCCCGCGCGGGCTGGCGGACGGCCGGACGGCGGCGCGGCTACTACGGTGCGGGAATAGATGCCGTGGTGATGGACAAGGCCCTGGGCCCGCCGGTTTCCAGTTGACGGCGCGAGGGGCGTGCGGCTTGATGCCTGCCATCCGCAGCGACAGACTGCTGACGACGGCGGGGCGCGAACCTCCGCCCGGACAACGAAAACCGGGAGATTTCCATGAGCGTGACGAAGAATTTCCTCGGCGCCGCGGCCGCGCTGGCGCTGACGGCAGGGATGGCTGCAGCCGAACCCGCGATCATCTTCGACCTCGGCGGCAAGTTCGACAAGTCTTTCAACGAGGCGGCGTTCAACGGTGCGCAACGCTGGGCGCAGGAGACGGGCGGCACCTACAAGGAGCTGGAGATGCAGTCCGAGGCGCAGCGCGAACAGGCGCTGCGGCGGCTGGCGGAAGCAGGGGCCAACCCGATCGTGATGACCGGTTTCGCCTTCGGCGACGTGCTCAACCAGGTCGCCCCCGACTATCCCGACACCAAGTTCGCCATCGTGGACGGGTTCGTCGAACAGCCGAACGTTCGGACGATCCTGTTCACCGAACACGAGGGCAGTTACCTCGTCGGCATGTTGGCCGCGATGGCGTCGAAGTCGGGCACCGTCGGGTTCGTCGGCGGCATGGACATCCCGCTGATCCGCCGCTTCGGCTGCGGCTATGCCCAGGGCGTGAAGGCGGTGAACCCGAACGCCACCGTGATCGCCAACATGACCGGCACCACGCCCGCCGCCTGGAACGACCCGGTGAAGGGCGCGGAACTGGCGAAAAGCCAGAAGGCCCAGGGCGCCGACGTGATCTATGCCGCCGCGGGCGGCACTGGCATCGGCGTGCTGCAGGCGGCGGCAGACGAGGGGATCCTGTCGATCGGGGTGGATTCGAACCAGAACTACCTGCACCCCGGCAAGGTGCTGACCTCGATGCTGAAGCGGGTGGACAACGCCGTCTACGAGGCGTTCAAGGCCGGCGAAAACCTCGAGACCGGGATCCACGTGATGAACCTCGCCTCGGGCGGCGTCGGCTATGCGATGGACGAGAACAACGCGCCCCTCGTCACCGCCGAGATGCAGGCAGCCGTCGATACCGCCGCGGCGAAGATCGCCTCGGGCGACCTCGTCGTGCACGACTACATGAGCGACAACACCTGCCCGGCGCTGTCGTTCTGAATGGCCGAAAGGGCAACAGGGGGGCGGCCGTCCGCGGCCGCCCCTGACGCTCAGGCGGTGCCTGCCATCGAGTTGCGCGGCATCTCGAAGGCCTTCGGGCCGGTTCAGGCGAACCGCGACATCTCGATCCGCGTCGCGAAGGGGTCGATCCACGGGATCATCGGCGAGAACGGCGCGGGCAAGTCCACGCTGATGTCGATCCTCTACGGCTTCTACAAGGCCGATGCGGGCGAGATCCTGATCGGCGGCGTGCCCACGCCGATTCCCGACAGCCAGGCCGCGATCCGGGCCGGGATCGGCATGGTTTTTCAGCATTTCAAGCTGGTCGAGACCTTCACCGTCCTCGAGAACGTCATCCTCGGCGCCGAAGAAGGGGCGCTGCTGCGCCCGTCGCTGGCGAGGGCACGGGCCGAACTGCAGCGGCTCGAGCGGGACTACGAGCTCGAGGTGGACCCCGACGCGCTGATCGAGACGCTCTCGGTCGGCCACCAGCAGCGGGTGGAGATCCTCAAGGCGCTCTACCGCCAGGCCGAGATCCTGATCCTCGACGAACCGACGGGCGTGCTGACCCCGGCGGAGGCGGACCATCTCTTCCGCATCCTGCGGGGGCTGGCCGACCAGGGCAAGACGGTCATCCTGATCACCCACAAGCTGCGCGAGATCATGGAGATCACCGACACCGTCAGCGTGATGCGCCGAGGCGAGATGGTGGCGACGCTGCGGACGGCCGACACGACGCCCGAGGAACTCGCCGAACTGATGGTCGGGCGCAAGGTGCTCTTGCGGGTGGACAAGCGCCCCGCCACCCCCGGCCGGACGGTCCTCGAGGTCGAGAACCTGTCGGTGACCGACGGGCGGGGGGTGGAGCGCGTGAAGGGCGTCAGCCTGACCGTCCGCGCGGGCGAGATCGTGGGGATCGCGGGCGTCGCGGGCAACGGGCAGTCCGAACTGCTCGAGGTGCTGGGCGGGATCCGGCCCGGACGCGGCACGGTGCGCATGAACGGCCGGGCGCTGCCGCTGTCGGGCCGGGGCGCGGACGGTCAGGCGCGGCGCGCGGCGGGCATCGCGCATGTGCCCGAGGACCGCCAGACCCTGGGCCTCATCATGGATTTCGCGGCATGGGAGGATGTCGGCCTCGGCTACCACCACGCGCCCGAATACCAGAAGAACCGCCTCCTGATGGACAACGCCGCGCTGCGGCGCGATACCGAGGGCAAGATGGCCCGCTTCGACGTGCGCCCGCCGATCCCGGCGCTGGCTGCCAAGAACTTTTCCGGCGGGAACCAGCAGAAGATCGTCGTTGCGCGCGAGATCGAGCGGAACCCCGACCTGCTGCTGGTCGGCCAGCCCACGCGGGGCGTGGACATCGGCGCGATCGAGTTCATCCACCAGCGGATCGTCGCCCTGCGCGATGCGGGAAAGGCGGTCCTGCTGGTTTCGGTCGAACTCGACGAGATCATGGGCCTTGCCGACCGGATCCTCGTGATGTTCGACGGCCGGATCATGGGCGAACGGGCCGCCGGGGCGACCGACGAGCGCGAACTGGGGATGCTGATGGCAGGGATGACATGAGGACGTGGCCCGCCGCCATCCCCGCCCTCCCCCGCGCGGGGGAAGCGGGCCCGGGGGATCGCGGTGCTGTCCTGCGGGGGGCACGCGCATGAACCGCCTTCCGACCTGGGCCGACGTGGTGCTGGTGCCGCTGATCAGCGTGCTGATCGCCTTCGTCATCTCGGGGCTCGTGATCCTCGCCATTGGCGAGGATCCCGTGCGCGCGATGCAGGTGATGGTGAAGGGCGCGCTTGGGTCCACCGCCGGCTGGGGCTACACGCTCTATTATGCGACCAACTTCATCTTCACCGGCCTTGCGGTGTCGATCGCGTTCCATGCCGGCCTGTTCAACATCGGGGGCGAGGGGCAGGCGACGCTCGGCGGCCTCGGCGTGGCGCTCGTCTGCCTGTTCCTGCCCTGGCCGCACTGGTCGCTGGCCTTCGCCGCCGCGATCCTCGCCGCGGCCGCCTTCGGCGCGCTCTGGGCCGCGGTGCCCGCCTGGCTGCAGGCGAAGCGCGGCAGTCATATCGTGATCACCACGATCATGTTCAACTTCATCGCGGCGGCGCTGCTGAACTACGTCCTTGTCAACGTGCTGCGCCCGGTGGGCAGCATGGACCCCGCATCGGCCCGCTTCCCGCGCGAGCTGCGCCTGCCCCGGCTGCAGGAGATGCTGGATGCCGTCGGCATCCCCTTCGGCCGGTCGCCCGCCAACATCACGCTGTTCGTGGCGATCCTCGCCTGCGTGGCGGTCTGGGCGATCCTGTGGCGCACGCGGCTCGGCTACCAGATCCGCGCCTTCGGCAAGTCCGAGAAGGCGGCGGTCTATGCCGGCATCAGCCCCTTCCGCATTACCATGGCGGCGATGCTGATCTCGGGGGCGCTCGCCGGCCTGATGGCGGTGAACCAGGTGATGGGCGAGGCGCAGCGGCTTCTGTTGAACGCGGTCGAAGGGGCGGGCTTCATCGGCATCGCGGTCGCGCTGATGGGGCGCAGCCATCCTGCAGGCGTGTTCCTTGCCGCGCTGCTCTTCGGCTTCCTCTACCAGGGCGGGGCGGAGCTCGCGCTGGAGACGACGATCCCGCGCGAGCTGATCGTCGTCATCCAGGCGCTGGTGATCCTGTTCACCGGGGCGCTCGACAACATGGTGCGGATGCCGCTTGCCGCCCTCTTCCGCCCGCGACGGGGGGGCGCCTGATGGATTTCGCCACCCTCCTGCAGCTTCTCGACTCCACCCTGCGGCTTGCAACGCCGCTGCTGCTTGCCTGCCTTGCGGGCCTTTATTCCGAGCGGGCGGGCATCTTCGACATCGGCCTCGAGGGCAAGATGCTGGCCGCCGCCTTTACCGCGGCAGCGGTGGCGGCGCTGACCGGAAACGTCTGGCTCGGCCTTGCGGCGGGGATCCTCGCGTCCGCCGGCATGGCGGCGATCCACGCCTTGGCCTCGATCACCTTCCGCGGCAACCAGCTGATCTCGGGTGTCGCAATCAACTTCCTGGCCGCGGGGATGACGGTGCTGGTGGGGCAGAACCTGTTCGCACTCGGCGGGCGGACGCCGCAGTTGGCAGGCGGCGGGAGGTTTGCGCCGATCACCCTGCCGGGGGCCGAGGCGCTGTCGGCCGTGCCGCTGCTGGGGCCGCTCTATGCCGAAGTGATCTCGGGGCACACGATCCTCGTCTACATCGCGCTGGCCGCCGTGCCGCTGACGTGGTGGCTGCTCTACCGCACCCGGTTCGGGCTGCGCCTGCGCGCGGTCGGCGAGAACCCGGCGGCCGTGGACACCGCAGGCGTATCGGTCGTCGGCCTGCGCTTCGTTGCCGTCCTGATCTGCGGTGTCCTGTGCGGAATCGCCGGGGCCTATCTTGCCACCGCCCTGTCGGCCGGGTTCGTCAAGGACATGACCGCAGGGCGCGGGTTCATCGCGCTGGCGGCGCTGATCTTCGCCAAGTGGCGCCCCGTCCAGGCGCTTGGCGCCTGCCTTCTGTTCGGGTTTCTCGAGACGGTGGCGATCCGTTACCAGAACGTCGACCTCGGCGGCGTCGTCGTGCCGGTGCAGGTGATGCAGGCGCTGCCCTACATCCTGACGGTCGTGATCCTTGCGGGGTTCGTCGGCAAGGCGATCCCGCCGCGGGCGGGCGGCGAGCCCTACGTCAAGGAACGCTGACCGCGCATCGGACGTCCGGCCGGTCCGGCGGGCAAGGCCGCCCCCCGAAGGCCCGCCCGGCCGTGTCGGCACGGCACGGTGCGGCACGGTGCGGCGGTTAGCCGCGGCAGCGCGATGCGACGCGGCAGAGCCAAAACACTTCACATGTTATATAATTGACAGCCGCCCGGTCGCGGGGCAAGCTCGATGCGCCAGCCCCGCCGGAACCGCCCCTTGCAGCTCTACCTCCCGATTGCCGAGGTCTCGGTCAACATCTTCGTCCTTCTGGGGATCGGCGGCGTGGTGGGCCTGCTGTCCGGGATGTTCGGGGTCGGCGGCGGATTTCTGATCACGCCGCTTTTGCTGTTCATCGGGGTGCCGGCGCCGGTCGCGGTGGCAACCGGGGCGAACCAGGTCGTCGCCTCGTCCGTGTCGGGGGTCCTTGCGCATGTCCAGCGGCGGACAGTCGATTTCCGCATGGGGGCCGTCCTTCTGGCAGGGGGGGTGGTCGGATCGGGGGGCGGCATCTGGCTGTTCGACATGCTGCGCCGGGCAGGCCAGGTCGAGCTTCTGGTGCAGCTGAGCTATGTGGCCTTCCTCGGCGCCATCGGGGCGCTGATGTTCCAGGAAAGCCTGCGGGCGCTGATCCGGTCGCGCAGGCCCGGCGAGCCGCCGCAGCGCCGGACCCGGCACGGCGTGGGGACCGGGCTGCCGCTGAAGCTTCGCTTCCGTGCCTCGGGCCTCTACATCAGCGTGCTGCCGCCGCTGGCCATCGGGGCCGCGGTGGGGTTCCTTGCTGCCATCATGGGCGTGGGCGGCGGGTTCATCCTCGTGCCGGCGATGATCTACCTTCTCGGTATGCCGACCAAGGTCGTCGTCGGCACGTCGCTGTTCCAGATCATCTTCGTCACCGCCTTCACCACGCTCATGCACGCCGTCACGGCGCAGTCGGTGGACATGCTGCTGGCGGTCGTGCTGATCCTCGGCGGGGTGATCGGCGCGCAGATCGGCACGGGGATCGGCCTGCGGCTGAAGGCCGAGCAGCTGCGCATCCTTCTTGCGGTTCTCGTCCTCGCCGTCGCCGGGCGGATCGGGCTGGACCTGATCCTCGCGCCGGACGAGCTCTATTCGCTGGCGCCGGGGCGGCTGCCGTGATCCGGGCGCTGGCGCTCTGGCTTGCGCTGGCCGCGCCAGCAGGGGCCGAGGCCATCGTCGCCGGCCTCAGCCAGAACCGGGTTGCGATCACCGCGAACTTCGACGGATCCGAGATCATCGTCTACGGTGCCGTCCGACGCGACGCGCCGCCGCCGGACGGGCCGATGGACGTGATCGTGACCGTCGAGGGGCCGCCCGCCCCGGCGACGGTGCGCCGCAAGGACCGACGCTGGGGCATCTGGGTGAACGCGGCGCAGGTGCGCATCCGCGCCGCCCCCACCTTCTATGCGATCGCTACCACCGGCCCGCTGGACGAAATCCTGTCCGAGACCGAGAATCTGCGCCATCGCATCACCATCCCGCAGGCGATCCGCGCCGTCGGAGCGGCGGCGGACGCCGCCGACTTCCCCGCCTTCACCGAGGCCCTGATCCGTCTGCGCACGGCGGATGGCGTCTACGGCGTCGCCGAGGGCGGCGTCGCCTTCGCCGAAGAAACGCTGCTGCGCGCCGACGTGACACTGCCCGCGAACCTGACCGAAGGGCGGTTCAGGGTCCGGGTGTTCCTCACACGCGGCGGCGCGGTGGTCGATCACATCGAAACCGGGATCACAGTCGAGAAGCAGGGGATCGAGCGGTGGCTGCATCGCCTGGCGTTCCGGCATCCCCTGGCCTACGGCGTGCTGTCCCTCGCGATCGCGGCCGCCGCGGGCTGGGCCGCCTCGGCCGCGTTCCGGGCGTTCCGGGGGGCCTAGACGCCGCCGTCCGGCACGATCACCGCGCGGTCGGTCACGATCATGTCGAGACGCGCGTCGGTCGCCTCCCGCGGGACCGAAGGCACTTCCTGCGCCGCGAAGGCAAAGCCGATGGCGGTCACCGGCCCCGCGGCGCGCAGGGCGGCCAGCGTCCGGTCGTAGAACCCCCCGCCGTAACCGAGGCGGAAGCCCTGACGGTCGAAGGCCAGCAGGGGCACGATCAGCACCCGCGGGGTCAGCCACGCGCCCGTCGCGGGCACCATCACCCCGAACCCGCCCGGCACCAGCGGCGCATCCGGCGCCCAGGCGCGGAACGCCAGCGGCGCGCCCGGCGCGACGACGACCGGCACGGCCACCGGCCCCCGGTGCGCCGCCATCGCCGGAAGCGGGTCGGCCTCGGTCCGCATCGGCAGGTAGCCGGCCAGAACCTGCCCCGCGAAGGGCGCCAGCACGGCGGCAAGCCGCGCGGCGGCCTCGCCCTGCCCCGCCGCATGCGCTGCGCGCCGCGCCGCCTGCGCGGCCCGCCGCAGCGCGGCCTTGGCCTCCGCCAACGTCACAGCAGCACCACCGAGGCGAGGCCAAGGAAGGCGAAGAAGCCCATCACATCGGTCAGCGTGGTGACGAAGGTGCCGGACGCGAGCGCCGGATCGAACCCCAGCCGGTTCAGCGCCAGCGGCACCAGAAGGCCCCCGGTCGCCGCGACCATCTGGTTGACGATCATCGCGCCGCCCAGAACCGCGCCGAGCAGCGGATCGCCGAAGATCCCCCAGCCGGCAAGCCCGAGGATCAGCGCAAGGCAGAGGCCGTTTAGCAGCCCCGCCGCCACCTCGCGCCGGAAAACCCGCCGGGCGTTCGCGCTGGTCAGCCCGCGCGTGGCCAGACCTCGCACTGCGACCGCCAGCGACTGCGTCCCCGCGATCCCGCCCGTCGAGGCTACGATCGGCATCAGCGCGGCCAGCGTCACCAGTGCCGCGATGGTCGCCTCGAACTGCGCGATGACCACCGCCGACAGCGACGCGGTGGCAAGGTTCACCACCAGCCAGGGCAGACGCCGGCGCACCGTTTCCACCGGACCGTCGGACAGCGACGCCTCGTCGCCGACGCCCGCAAGGCGCAGCATGTCTTCTTCGTGCTCCTCATCGAGCACCGCCATCGCGTCGTCGATGGTGATCACGCCGACCAGGCGGCCCGCGTCGTCCACCACCGGGGCCGAGATCAGATGATACTGATTGAAACGGTAGGCGACCTCGGAATCGGGCTCGGTCGCGCGCAGGGTGTGGAACGTCTCTTCGGTGATGTCCCGCAGGCGCACCTCGCGCCGCGCCGAGAGGATCCGCCCCAGCGACACCTGGCCGACCGGGCGCATCCGGGGATCGACCAGCACGACGTGATAGAACTGGTCGGGCAACCATTCGGCCCCGCGCAGATGGTCGATCGCCTCGCCCACCGTCCAGTGTTCGGGGGCCGTCACCACCTCGCGCTGCATGAGCCGGCCGGCCGAGTATTCGGGATAGGCCAGCGACTGTTCCACCGCCGCGCGGTCGTCGGCCGGCAGCGCCTCGAGGATGCGCTCCTGCGCCGGTTCTTCAAGATCCTCGAGGATGTCCACCACGTCGTCGGTGTCGAGTTCGCGCACCGCCTCGGCCACCACCTCGGGCGCGAGGCTGCCGATCACCTCTTCCCGGATCGCCTCGTCGATCTCGGACAGCACTTCGCCGTCGATCTCGCGGCCCCAGAGCGCCAGCAGCGCCTGCCGTTCGGGCGCCGTCACCTGTTCGATCAGGTCGGCGATGTCGGCCGGGTGCAGCGGGTCGAGCAGGGCCGAGACGCGGGCCGCATCCCCGGCGGCAAGGGCGGCACGCAGCGCCTCGACCGGCAGGGCGGAGGCGGCATCGCGCATCTCGGTTGCGGCGTCGGGCATGGCAGCCTCCCCGGTGTCGGAACGGGCGCGACCCTAGCAGCCGCAGAAGGCGGGCAACAGGGGCGCGGCGCCGGCCCGGGGCCGCCGCGGCGGCAGCCGGCCGGGATTGTCGGCCGTCGTCGCGCGCCTGGGGAAGTCCGAACGCGCCGGCCGCGCTTATGCCGGTCGCGGCGGCGGTTTACCGCCGCGCGGGGGGCGGCTAGGCTCGCGGGGCGGGCCGCGCGGGATCGACGCAGGCCCCCCGGGGACGCGGCAGGTGCGTGCAAGGCCGCACCGCAGGACAGGAGGCGCAGGCCGGGCATGGCGGAACTGCTGATCGGGCGGACGCTGGCCTTCGCCGGCGATCCCTTCGTCGAGGGGCCGGGCGCCGCGCGGATCGCCGACCGCGGCGGCGTCCTCGTCGAACACGGGCGGATCGCCGCGACCGGCGACTCCGCCGTGCTGCGCGCGGCGCGCCCCGACGCGACGGTGAGCGACCACGGCGACCGGCTGATCTCGGCGGGGTTCGTGGACTGCCACGTGCACTATCCGCAGACCGCCATCGTCGCCGCCTGGGGGCGGCGGCTGATCGACTGGCTGAACCTCCATACCTTCCCCGAGGAGATGCGGCTGGCCGATCCCGCCTACGCCGCCGCGATCGCCGACCGCTACCTCGACCTCGTGCTGGCGCAGGGAACGACGACCGTCTGCACCTACGCGACCGTTCACCCGCACAGCGCCGAGGCGATCCTTGCGGCCGCCGAGGCGCGGGGGATGCGGATCGTCGCGGGCAAGACGTGCATGGACCGCAATGCCCCCGCCGGGCTGCGCGACACCCCCGCCCGCGCGCACGACGAAACGGCGGCGCTGATCGCGCGCTGGCACGGGCGAGGGCGGCTCGGCGTCGCCGTCACGCCGCGGTTCGCGCCGACCTCCAGCCCCGAACAGCTCGAGGCGCTCGGGGCGCTGTGGGCGGCGCACCCCGATTGCCCGATGCAGACGCACCTCGCCGAACAGACCGACGAGTGCGCCTGGGTGGCGCAGCTCTTTCCTCAGGCGCGCGATTACCTCGACGTCTACGAACGCGTCGGCCTGATCGGCCCCGGCGCGATCTACGGCCACGCCGTCCACCTGACCGGACGCGAGCGCGCCCGGCTGGCCGAGGCGGGGGCGGCGGTGGCGCATTGTCCGACCTCGAACACCTTCATCGGATCGGGCCTGTTCGACATGGGCCTTGCGCCGGCGGTGCGTGTCGGTCTGGCGACCGACATCGGGGCGGGGTCGTCCTTCTCGATGCTGCGGACGATGGCGGCCGCCTACGAGGTGGCCCAGCTGCGCGGGCAGGCGCTGCATCCGGCCTGCCTGTGGTGGCTGGCCACGCAGGGCTCTGCCCGCGCCCTGCGCCTCGACGACCGGATCGGCAACATCGCGCCGGGGATGGAGGCGGACATCGTGGTGATCGACCTCGCCTCGACCCCCGCCATCGCTCAGGCGGCCGCCCGGGCCGAGGATCTGTGGGGCGCCCTGTTTCCGACGATCATGATGGGCGACGACCGAGCGGTTGCGGCCGTCCACGTCGCCGGCCGGCGCGTGGCGCCATAAGCGGCAAGGCGGGTTCCCTTCCGCCCGCCCCTGCCCTATCACCGCCGCGCGACGGACGGCACGGAGGAGTGGGGCGGCATGGCGCGGAAACTGGCAGCGGGCAACTGGAAGATGAACGGCATCGGCGAAAGCCTGGCCGAGGTGGCGCTGCTGCTGGCCGACCCGCTGCCGGCGGGGGTCGCGGTGCTGATCTGCCCGCCCGCGACGCTGCTGCACCGGATGGCGGTGCTGGCGGCGGGGCGCATCGCGCTCGGCGGGCAGGACTGCCACGCCGCCGCGGCGGGCGCGCATACCGGCGATATCGCGGCGGCGATGCTGGCCGAGGCGGGGGCATCGCATGTCATCCTCGGCCATTCCGAACGCCGCGCCGACCACGGCGAGACGGACGCGCAGGTGGCCGCGAAGGCGCAGGCTGCGCTGGCCGCGGGCCTCGTGCCGGTGATCTGTCTGGGCGAGACGCTGGCCGAACGGCAGGCGGGCGCGACGCTGGACGTGGTCGCGCGGCAGCTTGCGGGATCGGTCCCGGACGGGATCGCCCCGGCGCGGCTGGTCCTCGCCTACGAACCCGTCTGGGCGATCGGCAGCGGCCTCACGCCGACGCCGGACCAGATCGCCGAGGTCCACGCCGCGCTGCGCGCCGGCCTCTCCGCCCGGTTCGGCGCGGCGGGTGCCGCACAGGTGCCGCTGCTTTACGGCGGGTCAGTCAAGGCCTCGAACGCGGCGGCGATCTTCGCCGTGCCGGAGGTGGACGGCGCGCTGGTCGGCGGAGCCTCGCTGAAGGCCGCGGATTTCCGCCCCATCGTCGCGGCGCTGGCGGCGGCGGCCTAGGGCCGCGGGTCAGGCGACCCGCGCCCCGCGCACCCAGGTGCCGCGCACCACGGGGACGCCGCCCGCGCGGCCGACCCGGATAAGGTCCGCCCGCAGGCCAGGCAGGATTCGCCCGCGGTCGGCGAGACCTGCGGCGTCAGCGGGGGCAGCGGTGACCGTGGCGATGCCACGCGGAAGGTCGCCCCAGATGTCGCCGAGGATCATCGCCCCGGCCAGTAGCGCCGCCGGCACATAGTCCGACGATAGGATGTCGAGCAGCCCCTGCGCCGCCAGTTCCGCCGCCGCCACATTGCCCGAATGCGACCCCCCGCGGATCAGGTTCGGGGCACCCATCATCACCGCGATGCCGCGCTCCCGGCACGCCGCCGCCGCCTCGGCCGTTGTCGGGAACTCGGCCAGCCGGCAGCCCTGCGCGGCCGACGCCGCCACCTGGTCCGCCGTCGTGTCGTCGTGGCTGGCCAGCACGGCGCCGCACCGGCGGGCATGGGCGACCGCCGCGGCCTCGTGCGCGCCGCGAACCCTGTCGCCGAGCGCCTGAAGGTTTCGGATGTGCGCGCGGAAATAGTCCTCGGATGCGCCGGCCTTCTGCATCACGTAGTCGCGCAGCTTGGAGACGTCGCGGAACTGCCGCTGCCCGGGCGTGTGGTCCATCAGCGACACAAGGCCGATGCGGTCCTCGGGGCCGAATTCGGCCATCTCGTCGGGCAGCGTCTCAGAGCAGATCTCGGCGCGCAGGTGCAGGAAATGGCTGATCTTCAGCGCGCCCCCCGCGCGCAGGCCCATGATCTCGGTCGCCACCTCGCGCGCATAGCGGCCATAGTTCGACCGCTTGTCCGAGACGATGGAGCCGACGCGGAGCGCGTCGAACACCGTGGTGATTCCGCACCCCGCAAGCTCGGCATCGTGGGCGAGGATCGCGGGGACATGCGGCCAGAAGACGCGCGGGCGCGGCTCGATGTGGCGTTCGAGATTGTCGGTGTGCAGTTCCACCATGCCCGCGCACAGGAGGTCGCCGCCGAGGTCCAGCGCCCCCCGCGGCACCGCCGCCCCGCCGTCCTCGACCGCGGCGATCATCCCGTCGCGGATGAGGACGGACCCGTGCAGGACCGCGTCGGGCAGGACGATCCGGGCATTGGCCAGCACGGTTTCGGCCGTAACGGCGGACCGGGGCGCGGCATCGGGGGCGACAAGGGGTGCGGTCATGGTCTGGGCCTTTCGGGAACTGGGCCGCCTTGCCAGCCCGCGCTGACCGCGGCAAGAGGGGCCGGCAGAGAGGGCGCCGGGGCG
The DNA here is from genome assembly GCA_938028765.1 of uncultured Paracoccaceae bacterium. Classification (GTDB taxonomy): domain Bacteria; phylum Pseudomonadota; class Alphaproteobacteria; order Rhodobacterales; family Rhodobacteraceae; genus CALIZF01. The sequence continues at coordinate 1,453 of CALIZF010000059.1, read as the reverse complement.
GCGGAGGGGGCAGGATGGACGGGATCGACGGCTTCGCGCGCTATGCGCTCTACTGGGTGCCGGAACCGGGGGCCCTCGCAGATTTCGGCGCCGCCTGGTTGGGCTGGGACGCCGCGCGCGGTGCCGAGGCGGCGCACCCGCACGTGCCCGGCCTGCCCGCCCCCGTCGCCGCAATCACGGCCGAACCGCGGAAATACGGCCTGCACGCAACGATCAAGGCGCCGTTCCGGCTGGCCGAAGGACAGACGGCAGCCGCCCTGCACGCCGCCGCGGCCGACCTCTGCGCAAGCCTCGCCCCAGCCGAGGCCGAGGGGCTGCGGATCGGGGCGATCGGGCCCTGGCTGGCCCTCCTGCCCGAGGGCGATCCGGCGGGGCTGAACGCGCTCGCGGCGGCGGTCGTCGCGGGGCTGGACGCCTTCCGCGCGCCGCCGACGGCGGCCGAGACTGCGCGCCGCCGGCCCGAGACCCTCACGCCGCGGCAGCGCGCGCTCTTCGACCGCTGGGGCTATCCTTTCGTGATGGACGAATTCTTCTTCCACATCACGCTGTCGGGGCGACTCGGCGAGGCGGACCGCGCCGCCGTGAGGTCGGCGCTGGCTGCGCGGATCGGGCCCCTGCTGCCGCGCCCGTTCCGGCTGGACCGGCTGGCGCTTTGCGGCGAAGGGGCGGACGGGCGGTTCCGGGTGCTGCACCGCTACACCCTTTCCGGCTGAAGGGCGGCAAGGAAGGCGGCCGCCCCGGCCTCCGGCGTGCCGGAGTTGTCCACCCTGCGCACCGTCAGGCCGGGCGGCAGCGCGAAGGGCGCGCGGGCCAGCCGTGCCGCGATTTCCTCCACGCCTTCCCGCCCGCGCGCGGCCAGTCGCGCGGCCAGCACGGGCACAGGCGCCGTCACATGGACCACGACAAGGCCCGGATACCGCGCCGCAGCCTCGGCCAGCACCGCCCGGCTGCCGTTGAAGGCTACGTCGCGCCCGGCAGCAAGCTCGGCGTCGATCGCCGCGGGGATGCCGTAGCGAAGGCCGTGGGCGCCCCAGGTCAGCGCGAAGTCGCCGCGCGCCGCCCGGTCGGCGAACTCGGCCGCGCTGACGCCCTCGTAGGGTTCGCCCCCCGCCGCCTCCGGCCGCGTGATCACACGCCGCACCACCACGAGGTCCGGCCGCGCCCGCGCCGCGGCGGCCAGCAGGGTGTCCTTCCCCGCGCCCGACGGCCCAACGACCGCGAAAATCCGCCCGGCCGTCATGCGCGGCCCCGCCGGCCGGCGGCCTCGGCGGAATGGCCCCATGCGCAGGGCACGAGACAGGCGGCGGGACCCGGCGCCCGCCGGCACCAACCGCGGCCCACCTGCCTGCCTGCGCCCACGTTGCCGCGGCCAAGCGGCGCACAGGACCGGCGGCGTGCTGCTTCATCTTGTCCGAAATACTCCCGGGGGGTGAAGCGGCGCAGCCGCGAGGGG
>CALIZF010000058.1 GCA_938028765.1 uncultured Paracoccaceae bacterium | reverse complement strand
CGAGGCTGCCGCCATCCGCCTGGTGGGCGCCATCCTGCCCGGGCAGAACGACGCGCGGGCCGTCCAGCGCGCCCGCTGCATGACGCCGGAACGCGTCGCCGCCGTCCGCGATGATCCCATGGTCAGCCGCGCCACCACGGCGGGATGACGTCCCCGACCCATGCCGGAGCACGCGATGCCCGCGGCCAGCCACACCACCCCGTGGGACACGTCCTGACTGGTGCGCGCGGATCAAGGCTGCGGGCCGGCGGATCGACACGCTGCCGACAAGCCGGGTCGTCCACAACGAGAACCTGAAGGCCGGCCACCGCAAGGTGCGCCGCACCCGGATGGTGAAGGATTTCCACCGCGGCGTCTGCCGCTATTGCCGCGCGTATCACGCGGGGCCGCTCAACCCCTTGCGCTATGTCGCCTGGGCAGATCTGCACGCACGGGCAGGGCTGATCCTTCTGGCCGACGCATGGTGGCGCGTCCGCCCAGGGCGGCGCCATGCCTGAGCCGCTGATGGGCGCGATCCTCGCCGCCGGGCGGGGCGCGGGGATGGCGCCGTTCTGGCCGTCAGTAGCGAGCCCGACCCGGCGGCGATCCGCAAGAACTTCGCTATCCTGACGGAGGAGGCAGGCCGCGTGACCAGGGTGATCGAGAAGCCGCGTCATACCCGGAGCCGGCTCAAGGGCGCGGGGCTCCATCTTTTCGACCCGGGGATCATCGACGCAATCCGCCGCGCCCCGCGCACGGCAATGCGCGACGGATACGAACCGACCGACGCCGTGGAGGTGATGATCGGCGACGGCAACGACGCCCGCGTGTCCACCTGCATCGGCGACGACATCGACCTGACCTCACGGGCGGACCTGCTGCATCGCAACCTCCCGGTCGCGCGGCGGCCGGGGGCGGCGATCATCTGCGCTGACAGCGCCGAGCTGCACCCCGGGTTGCGGCTCGACCGGGCGGTGATCGGCGCGCGCGTGCGGGCGCGCCAGCCGATCCGCATCCGCAGGTCGGTGCTGCCGGAGGACGCGGTGGTAAATACCGACCGGGACATCGGCGGCATGGAGATCTTGCGCGGGCGCAGCGTCGCCGCGCGGCGATGGTGCCCGCACTGGCCGCCGGGGCTCTACCGCTGATGCGGGTGCCGGGGTTCCTGCCGTCGCAGCCGTTTCCGACGACGAAAGGGGAGACCCGCCGGCTGGGCCATGTCCTGCGGTCGCTGGCGCGTCGGCACGCGGTGTGGCCAGGCTGCTTCACCTCGACCGAGGGCCCGGTGCCGGCCGGGACGGCGGCGCTGTCCCGCGCAGTCGAACTGGTGCCCGAGACGCAGCCCCACCGGGCGGCGCCCGCCCGCTGGAGGCGGCGGCTGTTCGACGACAAGCCCGACGATGTGCACCGCTTTCGCAGCCCCTCGGATGGCGGCCTTCGTCGAGCGTGTCCTGCGCGCGGCGCGCCCCGACGTGATCCTGACGGGCGACCACGCCATGCCGCAGTATCTGCCGGCGGGCGGGCGGCCTGCGGTGCCGGACCATGTCTGCGAAAGCGTCCTGCAAGTGGCGCGGATCCGCGATCTGGCGGGCACCGCGGGGCGCGTCCTGCGGAAGGGGCGGCGGCGCAAGGCCGTCCGGTTCCCGACCGGGATTGTCGGCGCCTGACGCGCGGCCTTCCTCAACAGCGCCGAGGACGTTCAGTCGCTATCCCGCTTCTGGTCCGCGGACAGGCTGCATCTCGTGCCGAACGGGCTCGACCTCGACGCCGATCCGCCGGGGTTGGCCGATCCGGTGCCAGGGCGGATGATCTTCCCGGGGTCGGTCACCTGTCCCCCGAACCGCGATGCCGTCGCCCGGTTCGCCGCCGCCATCCTGCCGCGCATCCGCGCTGCGGCGCCAGGGGCGGACCTGCGCGTGACCGGCGCAGCACCGGCCGATGCCCCGCAGGCCGAGGGTCAGCGCTACACCGGCCGCGTGCCCGACATCCGGGCCGAGACCGCGGCAGCCACCCTGACGGCGGTGCCCCTGCGACTCAGTGCCGGCGGCGCGCGGTTCGAGGTGATCGAAAGCCTGGCGCCCGGCACGCCGGTCGTCTCGACCGCGACCGGGGTCGAAGGCCTGGCGCTGGCGGACGGGGGCGACTATGCCGCGGCCGAGGGCGAGGCGGCTTTCGCCGACGCCTGCATCTCGGTGCTGACCGACCCCGCACTGAGCGCGCGCCTGCCGGCCGGCGGACGGGCGCGGATGGAGGCGGACCATGCCCGGGGCGGGCTCTTCACCCCGATCGAGGCCACGATGCTGGCGGTTGCAGGCGCGGGCAAGGCAGCGACGGAAAGGGCGGCGCGATGTGGAAACGGCTGACGTTGGCAGGGGTCGCGCTGGCGCTGCCGGGGGCGTCGGCCGGCGAGGATGCCTGCCGTCTGTTGGCGGGCGGGGTCCTGCGGACCTTCGTGCTGGACCGGCCCGACCTTTCGGTCGAGGCCGTACGGCTGCAGCCCAGCGGCACTGTGATGCTGCCGCGGCACGGGTCGATCCCTCCCGGCGGCATGACGCCAGACGAGGCGCGCGACGCGCTCCAGGTTCGCCTGCGGCGCGACGAGGGGCTGTCGCGCCCCGACGTGCTGGTGGCGATCGCCGAATAGCGGCCCGTCTCCGTCGCAGGCGACGCGACCAAGCCCGGCGGTTACGAGTTCATCCCCGGCATGACCCTGTTGCATGCGGCCACGCTGGCGGGCGGGTTCGTCCGCGCCGAACCGGCCGCTGCCAACGCCCGGCTGGAGGCTGGGCGGCAGCGCCAGGCGCTGGCGACCTACGCCGACCGGGAAGCGGTCGTGCGTGTGCGTCTGGCCCGCCTTCTGGCCGAACGCGACGGGGCGCCCTTCGCCGAACCGCCGCGGGCCGCGGCGCTGGTCTCGACCGAAAGGCTGGCCGACCTGATGGCGACCGAAGCGGCGATCATGGCCGAGCGCGCGCGGGCCCATGCGACCACGCTCGAGACCGTCGAGCGGCTGAAGGCCGAGCCCGACAACGAGGCGACTCCCCTGCGCGCGCAGCACGACGCGAAGGAACGCCAGAGCGCCCTCATGGAGCAGGCGGCGGCCGCGGTGCGCGACCGTGCCGCGCGCGACCTCGTCTCGATCCAGCGCAGCGTGCAGGCCCGGACCGCCGCGATCCAGATCGAGGCCGACAAGCGCGAGAAGCTCGCCCTCATCGCGCGCGCCCAGACCGGGCGCGGGCGGCTCGATCTCGACGCGCTGAACCTGCGGTCGGCGCGGTCGCTCGACATCTTCGCCGGGATCGAGGAACAGGAGGATCCGCTGGCCGAACTCGCCATCGCGGCGGCCGGGACGCGCGCGCTGCTTGCCGTCGCCGACCGTCTGGCGGCCGGGATCGGCGGGGCGGAAGATCAGGCGGTCCGCCACCCCGGCGCGGCGGATCTCACGCCAGTGCGCCGAGGTCCTGTCGGGGATCTCATCCTGACCGCAACCCTCCTCCACCGGAGGGAACCCGACGACATCCTGGCCGTGCCTTTACAGGCGGTCGTGCAGGCCGGCGGCAAGTCCCCAGCCGGCGCGGCATCGAACCGATGGGCGCGACCGCCCCCGCCGCCTGCGCGTCCATCGGGGCGCCGGTCGCGGCTCCGGTCGCGTGCACTGCCTGCCGCACCCCGGCCCTCGCCCCGGTAGAGGATGGCTTTGCCTGCGCCGCCTGCGATGCCCGTTACGGTGCCGAGGACGGGTTTGCCCTGCGGATGCTCCCGGGGGATGCCCGGTTCGCGGATGCCGCGGATTTCTGCACTTTCGCCTGCGAGGAAGCGACGACCCGCTTCACTGAAGTCAACGACTACCTGCCGCATCTGTCGCGCGCCTTCCTTGGCCGGAGCGACTTGCGCCTGCTGTCGGCGGGCTGTGGCGTCGGGGCCGATGTCGATGCCTTCCGCGCTGCAGGCATCGCCCCCTGGGGGGTGGACTGCGGCGCCCGCACCAAGGCATCGACCGGCCAGGCGGATCGGTGGGCGTTCCAGATCGGATCAGTGCTGCAGCTGCAACGTACGGACGCAAGCTTCGATGCCGTCGTGACGGGCTGCCTTCTGCCGCATATCGGGGTGGAGGGCGACAGCACCCGGACGCTGCCGGACTGCGCGGCACACCGGCAGGCGGCGGCGGACGAACTGATGCGCGTGCTGGTCGCCGCGCTCGAGGCGTGGTTGCCGCCCTGTCGCTGCCGGTCCTCGGGTCGCTTCTCGCCTCGGTCCTCATCCCTTGGCTGATGGTGGGGGTATGGAAGCCCGGAGGATGGCCCGGCCTCGCGCGCGCAGGGGGGCTTCCCGCCCCCCTCGCCGCT
>CALIZF010000057.1 GCA_938028765.1 uncultured Paracoccaceae bacterium | reverse complement strand
CCGCGTGTCGAGCGCCGCGGTCAGCAGCCAGACCGCCATCCCCCGTTCGCGGTAGTTGTGCGCGGCCTGAAGAAGCAGGGTCGATTTCCCCGCGTTCATCGTCGAGTAGTGGAAATAGAGCTTGGCCATGCCCCGCCCTAGCCGCCGCCGCGGCGGCAGGCAAGGGCAGGCTCAGCCGTTGCGCGGACGCCGCGGTGCCTGCGCGCCGCCCGCGGCAGGGCGCTGTGGCGCAGGGCGGCCGACGGCCGGCGCCTGTGCCGGCGGCGCCCGCCGCGCCGGTTTGGCGGCGCGCGGCGCCGCGCTGCCCTGCGGCTTCGACCCGGCCCGTCCCCCGCGCGGCGCGGTCTGCGGCGGCGGCGCGGCCTCGGGGTGCGGCGTGCCGCCGATCGCCGGGAGCGTTTCGCCCAGGTGCTTCTCGATCGCCCGCAGATCCGCCATCTCGGCCGGCGCGCAGAAGGCGACGGCCCGTCCCGCCGCGCCGGCGCGCGCCGTGCGACCGATGCGGTGCACATACTGGTCGGGCACGTTCGGCAGGTCATAGTTGTAGACGTGCCGCACCAGCGGGATGTCGAGCCCGCGGGCGGCGACATCGGTCGCCACCAGCACCTTGACCTCGCCCGAGCGGAAGGCGGCCAGCGCGCGTTCGCGCTGGCCCTGGCTCTTGTTGCCGTGGATCGCGGCGGCGGCAAAGCCCCAGTGCGCCAGCAGCTTCATCAGCTTGTCGGCGCCGTGCTTGGTGCGGCCGAACACCAGCGCGGCCTCGTCGGGGTGGTTCTTCAGATAGGTTTCGAGAAGCCGCGCCTTGTCGCCCTGGCTGACGAAATGCACCGCCTGGTCGATCCGTTCGGCGCGCTGGCCGGGCGGGTTGACGGCGACGCGCACGGGATCGCGCAGCCAGTCGCGCGCGACCTCGTCGATGCCCTTCGGCATGGTGGCCGAGAACATCAGCGTCTGCCGCCGCAGCGGCAGATGCCGGGCGATCTTCCGCAAGCTGTGGATGAAGCCCATGTCGAGCATCTGGTCGGCCTCGTCCAGCACCAGATAGCCGGTCGCCTCCAGCGTCAGGGCGCGGGTTTCCAGCAGGTCGATCAGCCTGCCCGGCGTGGCCACCAGCACGTCGGCCCCGCGCGCCAGGCGTTCGGCCTGACGGTTCATCGAGGCGCCCCCGGTCACGGTCATCACGCGCACGGGCGTGCCCTTCGTGAAGCTTTCGAGGTGGTCGGCGATCTGCTGAACGAGTTCGCGGGTGGGGGCGAGGATCAGCGCACGCACCGTGCGCGGCGCGGGCGGGTGGCCAATGTCTAGGATGCGATGCAGCAGCGGCAGGCCGAAGGCCGCCGTCTTGCCGGTGCCGGTCTTGGCAAGGCCCATCAGATCGCGCCCCGCCATGATCGGCGGGATCGCCTGCGCCTGGATCGGCGTCGGGGTCTGGAAGCCTTTCGCGCGCAGGCCTGCAACAAGGCGGGGCGACAGGCCGAGGGTATCGAAGGTCATATGTGTCTTTCTTCCCGCGGTCTGCGCGGGCAGATGGTGCCGCGGGCCTCGGGCGCGCGGCAGGGCAGGGGCGGCGTGCCCTCGCCCGCGGCGCGTTCCGCCTGCGGGCCGTGCGCGCCCTTGGCCCCGTGCGTGATCGCGGGAAACCGGATGCGACGGCCGCGCCTTGCTGCTCACGCGGCAGCCCGCAACCGACGCCTCAGTGAATGCGGCCTGCGGGCGCGCAAGTCAACCGCCTGCGCGCCCTTTTCCGGCGGCGATGTCAGTGCCGCCCGGCGGCGATGTCGTCGGCCATCTCGTGGTTGCGGTCACGGTGGCCTGCCTCGTCGGCGCGGATTACCAGGACCACCTCGCGCAACCGCGCGTCCGACGGCAGGCCCCAGTAATCCTTCGCGATCTGCGGGGCCGCCACGTTCTCGACCCGGCCCGCGTCGATCTCGGCCAGATACTGGGTATAGCTGACGACCGCCTCTTCCTCGAGATAGCCGACCACCCGGTGCGCGGTGCGCGGCGCGAAGAGGTAGAGGAAGAAGTAGGCGTTGTAGAAGATCGCCTGGCCTACCATGATGATCAACCGCTCAAGGCGCGTGGGCTGGGCAATGTGGATGAACGTCATCAGGTGCATCCGCTCGTTCTCGGCCTCGTCCAGCAACTCGCGGATCCAGCCCTGATCGTCGCGGATGTGGCGGATCGCCTTCAGGTGCTGCAACAGGCCCCCGACCATGCCCGGGACGGCCGCGACCGTTTCCAGCACCACCGCCCGGTGGCCATAGCGCTTGGCGAAGAACCGGTCGGCGAAGACCCGCATGAACTTGACCAGCCGCAGCGCGATCCTGTCGTGGATGTCGCGGGGCGCATGGTGCCGGTCGAGGAGAACCGTGTCCGAGGTATCCTTCATCGTCGTCGTCCCATCCTGTCTCGGCCAGAAATGGGACGGGGCCGGGGGAAATCACCCGGCCCCGCTGCGTCACGCCGCTGCACTGCGGCAGGATGTCCCCAGGTCGCGTCCGCGCGGCGGGCACGCCGCCGGGCGTGCGCCCGCAGGGTTCAGCCGCGCGCCTCCACCGGCACGTAGTCGCGCCGCGTTGGACCGACATAGAGCTGACGCGGCCGGCCGATCTTCTGGGTCGGATCCGCGATCATCTCCTTCCACTGCGCGATCCAGCCGACGGTGCGGCTGACCGCGAAGATCGGCGTGAACATCGCGGTGGGGAACCCCATCGCCTCGAGGATGATGCCCGAATAGAAGTCCACGTTCGGGTAGAGCTTCTTCTCGATGAAATACTCGTCCTCGAGGGCGATCCGCTCGAGTTCCTTGGCGACCTGAAGAAGCGGGTTGTGCTTCACCCCCAGAAGGTCCAGCACCTCGTCGGCCGATTCCTTCATCACCTTCGCCCGCGGGTCGAAGTTCTTGTAGACCCGATGCCCAAAGCCCATCAGCCGGAACGGGTCGTTCTTGTCCTTTGCGCGGCGGATGAACTCGGGGATGCGGTCGACCGTCGCGATTTCGCGCAGCATCTCGAGCGTCGCCTGGTTCGCCCCGCCATGCGCCGGCCCCCAAAGGCAGGCGATGCCGGCCGCGATGCAGGCAAAGGGATTGGCGCCCGACGAGCCGGCAAGCCGCACCGTCGAGGTCGAGGCGTTCTGCTCATGATCGGCGTGCAGCATCATGATCCGGTCCATCGCCTTGGCGAGGACCGGGCTGACCACATAGGGCTCGCACGGAACGGCAAAGCACATGTGTAGGAAGTTCGACGCATAGTCGAGGTGGTTCTGCGGGTACACGAAGGGTTGCCCGATCGAGTATTTGTAGGCCCAGGCGGCGATCGTCGGCATCTTGGCGATCATGCGGATCGCCGCGACCTCGCGCTGCCAAGGGTCGTTGATGTCGGTGCTGTCGTGGTAGAACGCCGACATCGCGCCGACGACGCCCACCATCGTCGCCATCGGGTGCGCGTCGCGGCGGAAGCCGCGGAAGAAATACTGCATCTGTTCGTGCAGCATCGTATGGCGTGTGACGCGGTTGACGAAGTCGGTCGTCTGCGCCGCAGTCGGCAGTTCGCCGTAGAGCAGCAGGTTGCACACCTCGAGGAAGTTCGACTGCGCCGCTAGCTGTTCGATCGGATACCCGCGGTAGAGCAACTCGCCCTTGTCGCCGTCGATGTAGGTGATCGAGGAATCGCAGGCCGCCGTCGAGGTGAATCCCGGATCGAAGGTGAAGACTTCCGCCTCGGCGAAAAGCTTTCGGATATCAACGACGTTCGGGCCGACCGTGCCCGCATAGACGGGCAGGACGATTTCCTTTCCGTCGTAGTGCAGCGTTGCTGTCTTGACCGGCTTCTGCATCCCTCTTTTCCCTTCGTTCTGCTCCGGGGCGCTCGGGCCCCGGCGGATGGTTCCGGCGTGCGGGGGGGGGCGGGGGCCGTCATTCCGGCCAGGCCAGCGCCTCGTTCAGCCGCGCGATCGTCTCGTCCCGACCGATGACGAGCATCATGTCGAAGACGCTCGGGCTGACCGTGCGACCCGACAGCGCAGCGCGCAGGGGGGCGGCGATCCGTCCCAGCCCCAGCCCGTGCGCCGCCGCCGCGGCCGTCACCAGGCCCTCCAGCGCCTCACGCGACCACGTAGCATTTTGCAGTCGCGGCGTCAATTCGGACAGTATGCCACGGGATACCGAGTCCAGCGCGGCCCGTGCCCTCGGATCGGGGTCGAGCGGCCTTTCGGCCAGGCAAAACTGCGCCTTGTCCAGAAGATCCGGCAGCGTCCTGGCCCGATCGCGCACCACCGGCAGCGCGCGCGACAGCGCATCCCGCTGCGCTGCAGAAAGGGCAGGGCGCCCCTGCGCCTCGAGGAACGCCGCGATGTCGGCCATCAGCGTCTCGGCCGGCATCGCGGCGATATGCAATCCCGACAGGTGTTCGAGCTTCTTCATGTCGAGCCGTGCGGGCGCGCGGTTGATTCCCGCCAGATCGAACCAGGCCATCGCCTGCGCATCGGTGAAGAACTCGTCGTCGCCGTGGCTCCACCCCAGCCGGGCGAGGTAGTTGCGCAGCGCCGCGGGCGGATAGCCCATCCCGGCGAACTCGTGCAGCCCCACCGCGCCGTGGCGCTTCGACAGCTTCTTGCCGTCGGCCCCGTGGATCAGCGGGATATGCGCCCAGACCGGAACCGTCCAGCCCATGGCGTCGTAGACCATCTGTTGGCGGGCGGCGTTGTTCAGGTGGTCGTCGCCCCGGATGACGTGCGTCACGCCTGCGTCGTGGTCGTCCACCACCACCGCCAGCATGTAGGTGGGGGTGCCGTCCGAGCGAAGCACGACCATGTCGTCCAGCTGGTCGTTCCCGAAGACGACGCGGCCCTGCACCGCGTCGTCGATCACCGTCTGGCCCTCCCGCGGGGCCTTCATGCGGATGACGAAGGGCGCGTCGGGGTGGCTGGCTGGATCGGCGTCGCGCCAGGGGCTGCGGAAGAGGGTCGAGCGGCCCTCGGCGCGGGCCCTTTCGCGGAAGGCCTCGATCTCGTCGGGCGTGGCAAAGCACTTGTAGGCCGACCCGCGCGCCAGCATCTCGCGCGCCACCGCGGCGTGGCGGTCGCGTCGGTCGAACTGGCTGACCACGTCGCCGTCCCAGTCGAGCCCCAGCCAGCGCAGCCCGGTCAGGATCGCCGCAGCCGCCTCGGGCGTGGACCGCTCGCGGTCGGTGTCCTCGATCCTGAGCAGGAAACGCCCGCCGCGTCCGCGGGCATAAAGCCAGTTGAAAAGCGCAGTCCGTGCGCCGCCGATGTGCAGATAACCCGTGGGCGAGGGGGCGAAGCGGGTGACGACGGGGGATGCGCTGGCGCTTTCCGGCATGGACGGCCTCCGGTCGGGGGGCGGCGTTAACGGTTCGGCAACCATGGCGGCCCCAGGGTCGCGTCTTGGTAGTGGCGGAGGCGGGGGGCCGCAAGTGGCGGGGCTTGCAGCGGTGGCGGTCTGGCCCGTGCAGCGGGCGGGGGATGCGCTTCTGGCCGCGCGCGGACGGCTTTTTCCCTTCGTGCCCGTCTGCCTCGGGGCGGGCATCGGCCTGTGGTTCGCCCTGCCGGCCGACCCGTCGCCCGTCGCGGTGGCGGCCTGTGTCGCCGTGGCGCTGGCGGCCGGTCTGGTCGGTGCCGTCGGGCCGGTCGCGCTGCGCCCGCCGGCCGTGGCGCTGGCGCTGGCGGCGGCGGGCGTGGTGCTGGCGGACTGGCGCGCGGGGCAGGTCGCAGCCCCCGTGCTGGCTTTCCGCTATCACGGCCCGGTGGAAGGGCGGATCGTCCTGATCGATCGTAACGCCGACGACCGGCTGCGCCTGACACTGGACCGGGTGGTGCTGGACGGGATCGAGCCCGGGCGGACGCCTGCCCGCATCCGTATCGTCCTGCAGGCGGCGCAGCCGCATCTTACGCCGGTGCCCGGCCTTGTCGTGATGACGACCGCGCACCTTTCGCCGCCCGAGCCTGCGGTCGAACCGGGGGCGTTCGACTTCCGCCGTTTCGCCTGGTTCCGCGGGCTCGGCGCGGTCGGTTATGCGCGCGGGCCGGTGCTGGCGCGCGCGCCCCCCGCGCCGGGCGAGGACCGGCTGAACCGCCTGCGCGCCCGCGTGACGGCGGCGATCTGGGATGCCGTGCCGGGCGATGCGGGCGGATTCGCCGCAGCGGTGGCCACCGGCGACCGGGCCGGGATCTCGGCCGCGGCGACGGCTGCCTTGCGCGATTCGAACCTGTCGCACATCCTGTCGATCTCGGGGATGCATATGGCGCTGCTGACCGCGATCGTCTTCGCGTCGGTGCGGACGGGGATCGCGCTGGTGCCACCGCTGGCCCTGAGGATACCGGCCAAGAAGGTGGCCGCGGTGGTGGCACTGGGTGCCGCCACCCTCTACCTTGCGCTGTCCGGCGGCAGCGTCCCGACGGGCCGCGCCTATGTGATGGTCGGGGTGATGCTGGTCGCGGTGCTGGCCGACCGGCAGGCGCTGAGCCTGCGGGCGGTGGCGATCGCCGCGACGCTGATCCTTCTGTGGCAGCCCGAGGCGCTGGTCGATCCGGGGTTCCAGATGTCCTTCGCCGCGACCGTGGCGCTGATCGCGGGGTTCGCCGCGCTGCGCGGCCGGCTGTCGCCCGGCCGCCTGCCGGGGCCGGCGGCATGGTTCGCGACGCTGCTGGCGTCGTCCATCCTCGCGGGGTTCGCCTCGGCGCCCTATGCGGCGGCGCATTTCAACCGCTTCGCCGATTACGGGCTGATCGCCAACCTGATCGCCGGGCCGGTGATGGGGCTGCTGGTGATGCCCGGGATCGTCGCCGCGGCGATCCTCGCCCCGCTTGGCCTCGGCGGGCCGGCCTGGGTAGCGATCGAGGCCGGGTGCCGCTTCATCCTGGCGGTCGCGGGCTGGGTCGCCGGTCTTGACGGCGCGGTGACGCCGGTGCCGCGCCCGCCCGATGCGGTGCTGCCGCTTCTGTCGCTCGGGGGGGCATGGCTGGCGGCCTGGCCGGGGCGGGCGCGGCTCGCTGGGCTTGCGCCGCTGGCGGCGGCGGCGGCGCTCTGGATCGGGGCCGAGCGGCCGGCGGTGCTGATCGCCGCGGACGGGCGCCTTGCCGGCGTGATGGGGCCGGAAGGGCGGGCGCTGTCGGCTGCCCGGGGCGCGGGGTTCGCCGCCCGTGCCTGGCTCGAGGACGACGGCGACCCGGCGGATCAGGCGACAGCGGCGGCGCGGCCGGGCTTCGACGGCCCCCGCGCGGCGCGAACCTTCCGCGCGGGGCCCCTTCGCGCGGTCCTGCTGGCCGGCAAGGACGCCGGCCAAAGGGTGGGGGCGGCCTGTCGGGATGCCGAGCTGGTGATCCTGCCCGACCGGGCGGCCGACCCCACCCCGCCGGGCTGCCTTGTGATCGACGGCGCTGTGCTGGCGCGAACCGGGGCGCTCGCGCTTGGCACCGATGCCGCCGGCAGGCTGACGCTGCGGCCTGCGGTCACCGGCGGCCGCCGGTGGGACCGGCCGCAGGGGCGTGGCGCCGCGCCGGCCGCGCCCGGTGTTACGGCCCTCGCCGCGGCCGGTGGCGCAAGCCAGCCGCCGTGATCCGGCACGCCCGGCGGGACCGGCACCGCGGGTCAGACCGTACGGCCAGGGCTGCGCGGCGGGCGGAGGCCGAAGGTTCCCTAGCGTTCCGTGCTACGGGGAGGGCCTGCGACGCGGAGGCGGCCGCCTCGGCGCGCGACTGGGCCGTGTGCCGCGAGGCCCTGCACCCGGGGCCGGGCCCCCGCCCGCCGTCCACGCCGCCGCACAGGGGCCGACCGCCTGCGGAGGACCTAGGGCGATCCGAGATTCCGGCCCGTCCGCCTTCCCACCCAAGGCAGCCCGCAGCTGCGCGCAGTGCCCGCGCCGGCCAGCCGCGTCAGTAGGTGCGGATCAGCCCCACGAGGCGGCCCTGCACCTTCACGAGGTGATCGGGATAGACGCGCGTTTCGTAGGCCGGGTTGGCCGCCTCGAGCGCGATCATCCCGCCGCGGCGGCGGAACCGCTTCAGCGTCGCCTCCTGATCATCGACCAGCGCCACCACGATGTCGCCGTTCTCGGCCGTCGGCTGTTCCCGGATCACCACGATGTCGCCGTCGTTGATGCCGGCCTCGATCATCGAATCGCCCTTCACCTCCAGCGCATAGTGGTTGCCGCGACCCGACAGCATGGAGCCGGGCACCGCGACGTGGTGCGAGACGTGGCTGATCGCCTCGATCGGGACACCGGCGGCGATGCGGCCCATCACCGGCACCTCGGCGGCATCAACCGCCGCCTCCGCCAAGGCGACGGGCCGCGCGGCGGGCGGGCGCGGCGGTGCGGACGCGGGTGCGGGCTGCGGCGGTGCCGCCGCCACGACCACGCGCGGCCGGAAGCCGGGCCGTTCCATCGCGTCGGGCAGGCGCAGGATCTCGATCGCGCGGGCGCGGTGCGCGAGGCGCCGGATGAAGCCCCGTTCCTCCAGCGCCGTAATCAGCCGGTGGATCCCCGACTTCGACTTGAGGTCGAGCGCCGCCTTCATCTCGTCGAACGACGGAGGAACCCCCTCCCGGTCGAGCCGCGTGCGGATGAAGTCGAGAAGTTCGATCTGCTTGCGCGTCAGCATGCGGGCCCCTGCCGTGGCCGTTCCACATCTGTTCTGCCAGTCGGCTGCGGCCCTGTCAAGGGCGGGTCACAACGGCAGGTAGTCGGCCGGCGCGCCGGCTGCGGCCGCGGGGGCGTCCGCGGGGCGGATCAGCAGCGCATCGGCCTCGGCCAGCAGGCGCAGGCGCGAACTGTCCTGATCGGGCCAGGCCTGAAGCCGCGGCGGATCGCCGGGCAGGAGGCGGGCGCGCATGTAATGCGTGCGCGGCCCGTTCGCCGGCAGGTCCTCGGCGAGGACGCCGCGCCGGGGCGGCGTCACGGCCGGCAACCCCTGCATCGCGCGGATCAGGGGCAGCATGAACACCGCGCCGCAGACGATGGCCGACACCGGGTTGCCGGGAAGTCCGAGGAACGCCGCGCCGCCGAGGCGGCCGGCCTGCAACGGCTTGCCCGGGCGGATCGCCACCCGGTAGAAGGCGCGCCGCAGGCCCAGATCGTCGGCCACGCCGCGGACAAGGTCGTGCGTGCCGACCGAGGCGCCCCCGACCGTCACCACAAGGTCCGCCCCTGCAGCCGCGCGGATCCCCCAGGCGAGGGCGTCGGGATCGTCCCGCGCGATCGGCAGAAGCCGCGCCTCTGCCCCCTCTGCCTCGGCCATCGCGGCCAACGCGAAGACGTTCGAGGCGGTGATCTGCGCAGGCCCCGCCGCCTCGCCGGGCATCACGAGTTCGTCGCCCGTGGGCAGGATCGCCACCGATGGCCGGCGTCGCACGCTGACCGCGCCTGCACGCATCGCGGCCAGCAGGGCGAGGTCAACCGGGCGCAGACGCCGTCCCGGCGTGATGGTGAAACCCGAAGGGAAATCTCCGCCTTCGGGGCGGATGTTGCGGGCCTCGCCGAGCGTTTCGCGCAGCCGGATCGCCGGGCCGTCCTCGATGCAGTCCTCCTGGATCACCACCTGCGTGGCGCCCGCGGGCACCGGTGCGCCGGTCATGATCCGCACCGCCTGCCCCGCCTCGATGCGGCCGGGCCAGACGCTGCCCGCCTGCACGGTTCCGACGACCAAAAGCCTGTCGCCGGGCGATACGGGCCCGGCCACAGCATAGCCGTCCATCGCTGCGGCGGGAAAGGGCGGTTGCGGGTGGTCGGCGACGACCGGCGCGGCCAGCACCCGCCCGGCGGCAGCGCGCAGCGGCACGACCTCGTCGCCCAGGGGTGACGCCAGCGCCAGGACGGCCGCAAGCGCCTCGTCGACCGAGATCATTCCGCCGCCTCGTAGCGGCCGGATTTCCCGCCGTCCTTCAGCGTCACCCGCACCCCCTCGATCCGCATCGCGCGGTCGGCGGCCTTCACCATGTCGTAGACCGTCAGCGCGGCGACCGTCACGGCCGTCAGCGCCTCCATCTCCACCCCGGTGCGGCCGGTGGTGCGCACCTCGGCAGCGATCCGCACGCCGGGCAGGGCGTGGTCCACCGCCAGATCGACCGTCACCTTCGTCACGGGCAAGGGGTGGCAGAGGGGAATCAGGTCTGCCGTCCGCTTCGCCCCCATGATCCCGGCCAGCCGCGCCACCGCCAGCACGTCGCCCTTGGCGGCGCGACCGTCCGCGATCAGAGCAGCGGTTTCAGGGGCCATGACCACCACGCCCTCGGCCTGCGCGATCCGGGCCGTCTCGGGCTTGGCCCCGACATCGACCATGACGGCGCGCCCTTCGGCGTCGAAATGCGTCAGCGGCATCAGAGCCCACCTTGCGCGGCGGCGGCAGGCGGCGAGGCCAGAAGGGCGCGCGTCGCTGCCGCCACGTCCGGCTGGCGCATCAGCGCCTCGCCGATCAGGAACGCGCGCACGCCGTAACGTGCCATGTCCGCAAGGTCGGCCGGCGTGAACAAGCCGCTTTCCGACACCACCAGCCGGTCCTCGGGCACCCGGCGCGCAAGGTCGCGCGTGGTGTCGAGGGTCGTTGCGAAGGTGTGCAGGTTGCGGTTGTTGATGCCGATCAGCGGCGACTTCAGCCGCACCGCGCGGTCGAGTTCGGCGCGGTCGTGCACCTCGATCAGCACGTCCATGCCCCAGTCCGTCGCGGCGGCTTCGAGTTCGGCCGCCAGGGTGTCGTCCACTGCGGCCATGATGATCAGGATGCAGTCCGCACCCAAGGCGCGCGCTTCGGTCACCTGGTAGGGATCGAACAGGAAATCCTTGCGCAGGACGGGCAGGGCGCAGGCGGCCCGCGCCGCGGTCAGGTGCTCTGGCGCGCCCTGGAACGAGGGCGCATCCGTCAGCACCGACAGGCAGGCGGCCCCCCCCGCCTCATAGGCCGCGGCCAGCGCTGCGGGATCGAAATCGGCGCGGATCACGCCCCTCGAGGGCGAGGCGCGCTTGATCTCGCCGACCAGGCCCCAGCCGGTTGCGGCGGCATGGGCGAGCGTCCGGGCGAACCCTCGGACGGGCGGGGCGGCGCGGGCGGCGTCCTGCAGCGCGCCTTCCCCCCGGGCGGCTCTGGCGGCCGCGATCTCGTCAAGCTTGTAGGCGCGGATGCGGTCGAGGATTGTCGGCATGGTCCCTCCCTGGCGGGAAGAGTGCTAGCGCGGGCGGGCGAAGATGGGAAGGCGCATCAGGCCGCCCAGTCGATCTGCGCCGCGCCACGGGCTGCCAGCCAGGCGTCCACCCGGCCGAACGGCCGGTGTCCGAAGAACCCGCGGTGCGCGGACAGGGGCGAGGGATGCGGGGCCGCCACGATCAGGTGCCTGTCGGGATCGAGGACGGGCGCGGCCGCCTGTTGCGCCGGCCGGCCCCAGAGAAGGAAGGCGCAGGGCCGCGCCGCCGCGCGCGCCAGCACCTCGGCCGCCAGCCGCTGCCAGCCGAGGCGCGCGTGGCTGCCGGCCATGCCCGGCCCTTCGACCACCGTGAGGACGGTGTTCAGCAGCAGCACCCCCTGGCGCGCCCAGCCGGTCAGGTCGCCGTCGGCCCGGCTGATGCCGCGGTCCGAAGCCAGCTCGCGCAGGATGTTGGCCAGCGAATGCGCGGGCTTCACCCCGGGCGGATAGCCGAAGGCAAGGCCCGTTGCCCGGCCGGGCTCGTGATAGGGATCCTGCCCGAGGATCACCACCCGCACCGCATCCGGCGGCACGAGGTCGAGCGCGCGGAACAGCCGGTCTGGCCCCGGTGCCCAGGGACGCGCCTCGGCCGCAAGGCGCGCGCGGACGGCCGGCCAGCCCTGCGCGAAGAACGGAAGGTCGGCCCAGGCGGCGGGCGGCGTCACGGTGCCGGCGCGCCGTTCGTCAGCCGCGCCAGCGCCGCAAGCTTGGCCCGCGCCGCGCCGGTGTCGATGCTGTCGGCCGCAAGGGCTGCCCCGTCGCGCAGGTCGGCGGCGCACCCGGCGACCACGAGGGCCGCGGCCGCGTTCAGGATGACCGCGTCGCGATAGGCCCCGCGCGCGCCATCGAGCATGGCGCGCAGGGCTGCGGCATTCTCTGCCGGCGAGCCGCCCGCGATCTGCTCGAACGGGTGCCAGGGCAGGCCGGCGTCGTCGGGCGTCACGGTGAACTCGCGCACCCCGCCGGGCCCGAGGGCCGCGACGCGGGTCGGCGCGGCGATCGAGATCTCGTCGGTGCCGTCGCCGCCGTGGACGATCCAGGCGGCCTCGCTCCCCAGCATCCCCAGCACCTCGGCCATCGGCCGGATCAGGTCGGCCGCGAAGGCGCCGGACAGCTGCCGCGTGACACCGGCCGGGTTGGTCAGCGGTCCGAGGATGTTGAAGATCGTCCGGGTGCCGAGTTCGAGCCGGATCGGCGCCACATGCCGGGTGGCCGGGTGGTGCATCGGCGCCATCATGAAACCGATCCCGGCCTCGGCCAGGCAGCGTTCGACCACCTCGGGGCCGACCATCACGTTCAGGCCCAGTTCCGTCAGCGCATCCGCCGCACCCGAGCGGGACGACAGGTTGCGGTTGCCGTGCTTGGCGACCGGCACGCCCGCCCCGGCCACGACCAGCGCCGCGGCGGTCGAGATGTTCAGCGTCCCCTTGCCGTCGCCCCCGGTGCCCACGATGTCGATCGCACCCGCGGGGGCCGCCACGCGGACGCAGTGCGCGCGCATCACCGCGGCAGCCGCGGCATATTCCTCGACGGTTTCGCCGCGGGTCCGCAGCGCCATCAGGAAGCCGCCGATCTGGGCGGGCGTCGCCTGGCCTGCAAAGAGCAGCGCGAAGGCCCGTTCGGCCTCGTCCCGCGTCAGGGGGCGGGTGCAGGCGGCGGCGATCAGGGGGCGCAGGTCCGTCATGCCGGCACCGCGCAGCGCGCAAGGAAGGCGCGCATCATCGCCGCGCCATGCTCGGAGGCGATGGATTCGGGGTGGAACTGCACGCCCTCGATCGGCCGGGCGCGATGCCGCAGGCCCATGATCGTGCCGTCGGCGACCCAGGCCGTCACCTCGAGACAGTCGGGCAGGCCGTCGCGCGCCACGCACAGCGAGTGATAGCGCGTTGCGCGCAGCGGCGAGGGGAGGCCCGCGAAGAGCCCCGCCCCCGCGTGCAGGATCGCGTCGGTCTTGCCGTGCACGATGGCCGGGGCGCGCACCACGCGGCCGCCGAAGGCCTGCCCGATGGTCTGATGTCCGAGACAGACGCCCAGAAGCGGGGTGCCCGTCTCGGCCGCGGCCAGCGTCAGCGGCAGGCAGATGCCCGCGCGGTCGGGGTCGCAGGGGCCGGGCGACAGCACGATCCCCGCCGGGCGCAACGCCATCGCCCCCTGCACGTCCAGCGCGTCGTTCCTGACCACCCGGACGTCCGCCCCGAGCGCGCCGATCAGATGGACGAGGTTCCAGGTGAAGCTGTCGTAGTTGTCGATCAGAAGGATCATGCCGCCCGACCTGCTCCGGCCCCTTCCGCGTCCGGCCCGGCTGCGCGAAGGGGGGTGAACGCCGCCGCGGGGCGCGGTATAGATGGACGATGGCCCGAACCGGCGTCAAGACCGCGGACGGGGCGGGGCAGGGCGACAGGGGCGCGGCGGGCGCGAGGGCAGGCATGGCGGCAGGATCGGGCGGCAGGGCGCGGGGCGTGCTCGGCGGCGTGGTGGCGGGGCTCGGGACCCTGGCGGTGGTTGCGGTCGCGCTGGTCGCGCTGTCCCCGGCGCCCGCGCCGGTTGCACCGGACGGTCCGCCGGGGCGGGTCGTCGCCGATACCGTAGCGCCGGCGGAGCGCGCATCCACGGCGGCTGCCGGCCCCGCGACGGCCGTGGGGGCCGGCACTGCCGCAACCGAGGGGGCAGATCGGGCGGCCACCGCCGACCCCGCAGCCCCGCCCGTCCCAAAGGCTGCGGCCGACGCGGCGGACCCGCTGTCGCCCGCCGCCCCGGCGACGGACGCGCCCGCGCTGGCCGCCGCGCCGGC
>CALIZF010000056.1 GCA_938028765.1 uncultured Paracoccaceae bacterium | reverse complement strand
GGGCTGCCGTTCGCGCCGGCGCGGCCCCCGGGCCGCCGCCGACGCAGGCAGGCCGCGCGACCGTGCAGCTCGGGGCCGGATCGGGTCGCCCCGGCCGCCCGGCAGGCACAGCCCTTCGGCCGACGGCACCCGCGGCGGCACCGCCAGACGCCGCAGCCGACCGGCGCGGCGCGCAGGGCCGTCAGCGCCCGCCGAGGCGCGCAAAGCGCCGCGCGACCGCGGCGGCGGCCTCGATGTGCGCGGCCATCGCCGCCGCAGCCCAGTCGGGTTCGCGCGCCGTGATCGCCTGGGCGATGTCGTGGTGGTGGTGCGCCTGGCGGATCATGTCGCGGGCGGAATACATCCGGTAGGTGCGCAGGACGAGGCCGAGATTGACCGCCAGCGACAGCATCGCCCCGAGGCGCGGCGACCGTGCCGCGGCGAGCACCAGCCGGTGGAATGCCGCGTTCGCATCCGAGATCGCGGCGAAGTCCGCCTCGGTGCGGGGCGGCGTGCGCGCGGTCATCGCCTCGGCCAGCCGCGCGAGCTCGGCCGCCTCTTCCGGCGTGGCGAACTCGGCCGCGCGCCGGGCGGCGTAGCTTTCCAGCATCCGGCGGGTTTCGAAAATCTGCTGCACCTCGTCTGGCGCGAGCGCCGCGACGCGCAGGCCCGCCCCCCTCTCGCGCGTCAGCAGCCCCTCGATGATCAGGCGCTTGACCGCCTCGCGCACCGGGGTGCGCGAGATGCCAAGCTTCTCGGCCAGCGCGGTTTCGGTCAGCCGTTCGTCCGGGGCGAGCGCGCCCGACAGGATCTCGGCGCGCAGGACTGCATGGGCATGGTCGGCGGCCGAGGGCGCACGGGCGTCGTCATCGCCGCGCATCGTCACACCGCGCGGGGCGGAAACCCGCCCGCTTTCATCACCATGCCCGGCAGGCTGTGGCCGAGCACGCCTTCCAGCCATGCGGCGGCGGCGATCGCGGCGTCGAGATCCCAGCCGGTGCGGATCCCGGCCCGCTCGAAGAGGTAGATCACATCCTCGGTCGCCACGTTGCCGGTGGCGCGCGGGGCGAAGGGGCACCCGCCGGTGCCGCCGAGGCTGGCGTCGAACACCCGCACCCCAGCCTGATACCCCGCCCAGACGTTGGCGATGCCGGTGTTGCGGGTGTTGTGCAGGTGCAGGCGAAGGGGAATGCCCGGAAAGGCGCTGGCCACGGCGCCCACCCGGTCGGCAACGTCGCGCGGCGTTGCTACGCCGATCGTGTCGGCCAGCGCGAGTTCCGACGGACCTTCGGCGACCGCCGCTTCTGCTACCTGCATCAGGCGCGCGAGCGGCACCTCGCCCTCGAACGGGCAGCCGAAGGCGGCGCCGATCGTGACGCCGGCCGCCACGCGGCCGCGTGCCGCCGCCGCGATGTCGGCCCAGACGGCAAGACCGCCCGCTGTATCGACGCCCTGGTTCCTGCGACTGAACGTGTCGGAGGCGACGACGACCGCGTTCACCTCGGGCAGGCCACCCGCCAACGCGCGGTCGAAGCCCCTGCGGTTCAGGACCAGCCCGATGTGCCGCGCCCCGCCGCGCGGCAGCGCGGCCGCCAGCGCATCGGCATCGGCCATCTGCGGCACGCGGGCGGGGTTGACGAAGCTCGTCACCTCGAGCCGCCGGGCGCCGGCGGCCGAGGCGCGGGCGATCAGATCGAGTTTTGTATCCAGCGAAAGGATCGTCTGTTCGTTCTGTATACCATCGCGGGCCGAAACCTCCACAATCTCGACTTCCGGCGTATCAATGGACACAATTTTCCTCCGCCCCCTTTTTTTCTGCATACAGCGAGATATGGTGACGCGCAACAAAGGAAAGATTCGGGGGTCCGGCGCGACCGAATGTTGCGTCCTGATCCGTGAACGGGGAGTTGCGATGGCTGCGACCGATGACGCCCCGCCCCGCCAGGGGCCGCTGACCGACATCCGGGTGATCGAGCTGGGCCAGCTTCTGGCCGGCCCCTTCTGCGGCCAGCTTCTGGCCGACTTCGGCGCCGAGGTGATCAAGATCGAGCAGCCCGGCGAAGGCGACCCGATGCGCGAATGGGGTCGCGAGAAGCCCTATGGCAAGTCGCTGTGGTGGCCCGTGGTGGCGCGCAACAAGAAGTCGGTCACGCTGAACCTGCGCACGCCCGAAGGCCAGCAGGCGGTGCGCGACCTCGCCGCGAAGGCCGACATCCTGATCGAGAACTTCCGCCCCGGCACGCTGGAGCGCTGGAACCTTGGCCCCGACGCGCTGAAGGCAGTCAACCCGCGACTGATAATCGTGCGCGTCACCGGATTCGGCCAGACCGGGCCCTATGCGTCGCGCGCAGGCTACGGCGCCATCGGCGAGGCGATGGGGGGCTTGCGCTACGTCGTCGGCGACCCGTCCACGCAGCCGTCGCGCATGGGCATCTCGATCGGGGACGAACTGGCGGCGACCTACGCCTGCCTCGGCGCGCTGATGGCGCTTCACCACCGCGACCGCACGAACGAGGGGCAGGTGGTGGACAGCGCGATCTACGAGGCGGTGCTGGCCATGATGGAGAGCACGGTCAGCGAATACCATGTCGCGGGCTACATCCGCGAACGGACCGGGCCGATCCTGCCGAACGTCAGCCCGTCGAACGTGTTCGACACCGCCGACGGCAAGCTGCTGCTGATCGCGGCGAACCAGGACACGGTCTTTCGCCGGCTGGCGCAGGCGATGGGGCGGCCCGAACTGGCCGAGGATCCGCGCTATGCGACCCATGCGGCGCGCGGGCTGCATCAGGCCGAACTCGACGCGCTGATCAACGACTGGACGCGCACGATCGCGCTGAAGCCGCTCGAGGCGCTTCTGAACGATCACGGGGTGCCCTGCGGGTTGATCTACACCGCGCCCGACATGCTGGCCGACCCGCATTTCCAGGCCCGCGAGGCCATCGTGGAGGTGCCGCATCCGGTGTTCGGCACGCTGAAGATGCAGAACGTCGCCCCCCGGCTGTCGGCAACGCCCGGCGCGGTGCGGCACGCCGGCCCCGACCTTGGCGAGCATACCGACGAGGTGCTGCGCGGCCTGCTGGGGGTGCCGGACGAGACGCTGGCCGACTGGCGCGCCCGGGGGATCGTCTGAGCGATGGAGGGCGGCGGGGGGCACGACGACTTCCTGCCGATCGCGGCTGCGGCGGCGCGGCTCGGGATCTCGCGCCTGAAGCTGCGCGAGGGGATCGCGAAGGGCGTGATCGCGGCCCGCCGCGACAACGAGGGGCGTTGGCGGGTGGACCTGACGGCGGTTCCGGCCGACCCGCGGGCGGCGATTGCCGCGGCCCCGTCCGATCCCGCGGCGCTGATGGGGGCCCTGTTCGACGAGATCGAGGAACTCTCGGGCGACCTCGACGCGGCGCGCGACGCCAACGACCGGCTGATGCGCCTGGCCGACGGGCAGGCGGACGCGCTGGACCGTGCGCTGGCGGCGGTCGAGGCGCGCGCGGCCGAGCGCGACACGCTGGCCGCGCTGGCCGACCGGGCGCTGGCCGCGGCCGAAGAGGCGGGCGCGCGCGCGGCGGCGGTGCAGCGCGTGGCCGATGCGGCCTTCGCGGCGCTCGACCGCGCGGCGGGCGCGCTTGAGGCGCATGCGGCCGCCACCGCGCGGCTGAAGGCGCAGGCCGAGGAACAGGCGGCGGCGATCGCCGGCCACGAGGGGCGGCTCGACCGCCTCTTCGCGCTCAGCGAACAGGCGCTCGAAGCGGCGGCGAAGACCCGGGCGGCGCCCGGCCTGATCGCGCGCGTGTTTGGGCGCGGTAAGGGATGACGGAGGGACGGGAATGGGCAAGACCGAGGATTTGATCCGCGCCTACGAGGCGCGCCTGGCCGAGATCGAGGCCCGACTGGCGCGCGTCGAGGCGGCTGGCGCGCCGGCGCCGCGCCGGGCGGCGCGGGCGGGCGGGCTGCGGCTTGGCGTGGACGTCGGCGGAACCTTCACCGACCTCATCCTGCTCGACGCCGCCGCGGGCCGGGTCTGGTCGGCCAAGGTGCCCTCGACCCCGCAGGATTCGTCGGTCGGCGTGCTGAACGGGATCGAGAAGATCTGCCGCGCGGCGGGCGTGCGCCCGTCCGACATCGCCGAGGTGATGCACGGCACGACGGTCGCCACCAACACGGTGCTGACCGGATCGGGCGCGCGCGTCGGCCTCGTGACCACGAAGGGCTACCGCGACGTCCTGCAGATCGCGCGCAGCTACGTCCCCGGCGGCCTCGGCGGCTGGGTGATCTGGAACAAGTCGCTGCCGCTCGCCCGGCTCGAGGACACGATCGAGGCCGAGGAACGGATCGACGCCAAGGGCAATGTCCTCGTGCCGCTGAACGAGGCGGCGCTGCGGCGCGACCTCGCGCGGCTGCGCGACCGCGGGATCGAGGCGCTGACGATCAGCCTCTTCAACGCCTATGTCTCGGGCCGGCACGAGGATCGCGTGGCGGCCATCGCGGCCGAGATGATGCCGGGCGTGCCGGTCAGCACCAGCCACGCCGTGATGCCCGAGATGTACGAGTACGAGCGGACCGAGACGACGGTGGTCAACAGCTATGTCCGTCCGGTGGTGGCGAAATACGTCGCCAACCTCCAGCGCGAGCTGCGCGCCAAGATGGGCGAGGTCAACCTGCAGATCCTGCGGTCGGACGGCGGCCTTTCGTCGGCGCAGGCGGCGATGGACCAGCCGGTGAACCTGCTGATGTCCGGCCCTGCGGGTGGCGTCTCGGGGGCGCTCTGGATCGCGAAGAACGCGGGCTTCCGCAACCTTCTTACCTTCGACATGGGCGGCACCTCGACCGACGTCGCGCTGATCGAGAACGGCGTCGCTCGCACGCGGCGCGAAACGCGCGTGGGCGACGTGACGGTGCGCGCGCCCTCGATCGACGTGCGCACCGTCGGCGCGGGCGGCGGGTCGATCGCCTATGTTCCCGACCTGACGAAGGCGCTCCGCGTGGGGCCGAAGTCGGCGGGCGCGGTACCGGGGCCAGCCGCCTACGACAAGGGCGGCGAGCTGCCGACAGTGACGGACGCCAACGTGGTGCTCGGCTATCTGCCCTCGGACGCCCGTCTCGGCGGCGACATGAAGATCCGCCCCGACCTCGCCGCCAGGGCGGTCCAGACCATCGCCGATGCCCTCGGGAAAAGCCTCGAGGATGCCGCCGAGGGCATCGTCGCCATCGTGAACGAGAACATGTGCGGCGCGCTGCGGCTCGTCTCGGTCGAACAGGGCTACGACCCGCGCGACTTCGCGCTGATCGGCTTCGGCGGTGCCGGGCCCCTGCATGGCAACGCCCTGTCGCGGCTGATCAACGCCTGGCCCTGCATCGTGCCGCCCGGCCCCGGCGTGCTGTGCGCCTATGGCGACGCCACGACGCGGCTGCGCAACGAAGCGTCGCAGACCCTCGTCATCGCGACCGCCGCCACCACGGATGCCGAGATCGGCGGCCGTCTGCGCGACCTTGCCGGCCGCGCCTCCGCGGTGCTGGAGGCCGAGGGCGTCCCGCGGGCGGAGCAGGAAACGCTCTACCAGATCGACATCCGCTACCGGGGCCAGGGCATGAAGCTGACGATCGACATGCCGCCCGACGCCTTCGCACGCGAGGGGTTGGCCGGTGTCGGCCGCCGCTTCGACGCCGAGCACGAACAGCTCTTCACCTTCGCGCTCGATGCGCCGCACGAACTGGTCGGGCTGCGGGCCGTGGTTCAGGGGCAGGAAAAGCCCTTCATCGGGCGCGACTACGGCGAGGGCGGCCCGGACGCGGGCCATGCGGTGGTGCACGACACCCGGATCTACCACGGCGGCCGCTGGCACGATGCGCGCATCTACGACCGCGCCCGGCTGAAATCGGGCAACCGCATCGCGGGCCCCGCCATCGTGACCGAGATGGACGCGACCGCCCTCGTCCTGCCCGGCCACGTCGGCGTGGTGGACAAGGTGGGCAACATCCTGATCTGGCCCGAGGGCCACGAAAGGGTGCGCTGATGTCCCGCGCCGTCCGCCCCGCCCGCCTGCCCGCGTCCGGTCCACCCGGCGCGCCTGCCCGTCGGGCCGCGCGCCCCGCTCCGGCGCGTCGCGCCCGGCGCCGCGCGGCGCCGCTGCGCGCTGCCGCGGTCCTGCCCGCGTCCCGGCCCGCCGGCACGCCTTCCCGCCTTCTGTCCTCAAATATCCCGGGGGTCCGGGGGCAGCGCCCCCGCGGCCGCCCGTAGCGACGAGGTTCCGCCCATGCCCGCCACGATCGTCCAGTCGAACCCCGCCCCCTTCGCCCGCGTGAAGGTCGATCCCATCACCCTCGACATCGTCGAGAACGCGCTGCGGAACGCGCGGGCGGAAATGGACGCGGTCCTCTTCCGCACCGCGATGTCGCCCGGCATCCGCGAACAGCACGACGCCTTCCCGATGATCGCCAACCAGGACGGCAAGATGGTCGTCGGGCAGTTCGGGTCGTTCCTCTACGGCTTCATGCAGGGCTATCGCGGCACGATCGAGGACGGCGACATCTTCATCACCAATGATCCCTACAGCTGCGACGGTGCGGTCAGCCACCTGAACGACTGGTTGATGATGATGCCGATCTTCCACGACGGGCGTCTGGTCAGCTGGGCCGCCATGTTCGGGCACATGACCGATGTCGGCGGCAAGGTGCCCGGCAGCCTGCCAACCGACGCCAAGATGATCTACGAGGAGGGGCTGATCGTCCCGCCCTCGAAGATCTACCGCAAGGGCCAGCTCAACGAAGAGCTGCTGGCGATCCTGCTGGCGAACACGCGGATGCCCGACTGGAACAAGTCGGACTTCTTCGCCATCGTCGCCGCCCTGCGGCTGGCCGAGCGGCGCGTGCGCGAGAACATCGCGCGCTTCGGCGTCGATACCTACATCAGCGCCATGCAGGACATGCTGGATCGCAACCGGACGGCGATGGCGGCGATCATCAAGCTGTTCATCCCCGAGGGGCGCGACCGCGCGGCGAAGTTCCACGACTGGATCGACGACGACGGGCAGGGCAACGGTCCCTTCCGCATCGCCTGCACGCTCTGGCGCGAGGGGGACGTCGCGGTGTTCGACTTCGCCGGGTCGGACCCGCAGAGCCTGTCGTCGATCAACTTCCTGCTCAACCCCGAGATGTTCAAGATGTTCTTCGGGGCTTTCACAATCAATCTCTTCGATCCGCAGATCCTGTTCAACGACGGGTTCTACGACCTCGTGGACGTGCGCATCCCCGACGGCTGCATCCTGCGCCCGAAGAAGCCCGCGGCGCTGTCCTGCCGCACGCACATGCTGGGGCGGATCTTCGACCTGATGGGGGGGCTGCTCGGGCAGGGCGCGCCGGACGCGCTGAACGCCGCGGGTTTCAGCGACAGCCCGCACTTCATGTATTCGGGCTTCGGGAAGGACGGGAAGTGGTTCCAGCTCTTCCAGATCGGCTTCGGCGGCATCCCGGGCCGCCCGGCGGGCGACGGCCCCGACGGGCACAGCCTCTGGCCCGCCTTCACCAACGTGCCGAACGAGTTCCTCGAGGCCTATTTTCCGCTGCGCATCCGCACCTATGCCACGATTCCGGATTCGGGCGGGGCGGGCCTGCACCGCGGGGGCAACGGCATCACGATCGCCTACGAGCTGCTGGAGGCGGGCGAAATCTCGATCCACGACGACCGCTGGCTGACCTACCCCTGGGGTGTCAACGGGGGCGAGCCGGGGATGCGCTCGACCAAGCGGCTGGTGCGCGCCGACGGCACCGAGGAGAACATCCCCTCGAAATGCGACCGGGTGAAGGTGCAGCCGGGCGATGTGCTGCACTTCAACACATGGGGCGGCGGCGGCTGGGGCGATCCGCTGAAGCGCCCCGTGGACAAGGTTCTGGCGGACGTGGAGCGCGGGCTGGTCACGGTGGAGGGCGCGCGGCGCTACGGCGTGGTGATCGCCGACGGCCGGGTGGACGACCGCGCGACCGAACGCCTGCGCGCCGAGATGGCGGCCAAGCGCGGCGAGCGGCCGCTGTTCGACCGCGGGTTTGCGTCGATCGACGAGCTCAAGGCACGGGCACCGCGCGAAACCGGCTTTGCCGCCCCCCGGAACCCGGTCTTCTTCGGCGAGCGTATGGCGGCCGAATGAACGAGACGCTCGACCAGAACTATGCCCGCGCCGGCTATCACGCGCGCCAGCAGTGGGGGCGGCGGCCGGCAGTGATCTGCATCGACTTCGCCCGCGCCTATTTCGATCCGGTCTCGCCGCTCTACGGCGGGGCGGGATGCGTTGCGGCGCGCGATCAGGCCGCCCGTCTCGTCGCCGCGGCGCGTCAGACCGGCACGCCGGTGATCTGGACCGAAGTGCGCTACATGCCCGGCGGCATCGACGGCGGCGTGTTCTTCCGCAAGGCGCCGCCCCTGAAGGTGCTCGAATGGGGCAATCCGTTGGGCGACCTCGTCGAGGGGCTCGACCGCCGCCCGGACGAGCCGATGGTGACCAAGCAGTATCCGTCGGCCTTCTTCGGCACCTCGCTGGCCGCCCAGCTGACCGCCCGCGGCATCGACACGGTGCTTCTGGCGGGCCTGACCACCTCGGGCTGCGTGCGCGCGTCCTGCGTCGATGCGATGAGCCACGGGTTCGTCACGCTCGTGGTGTCCGACGCCGTGGGCGATCGCGCCGAAGGACCGCACGCTGCCAACCTTTTCGACATGTCCGCCAAGTATGCCGACCTCGTGACGACAAGCGAGGCGGCGGAATACCTGACCTCCATCCAGCAGGGAGCACGACCATGAGAACCCTCGCCACCGCGGCGCTGGCGCTTGCCGCCACGCCTGCGCTTGCCGACATCGAGGCCGCCAGGGCCCTGATCGCGCAGTATTCGCAACTGCCGCAGTTCGAGGCGCCAGGACCGGCCTTCGACGCGAAGGCCTGCATGGCCGACAAGTCGATGTTCGTCATCCCGCTGACGAACGCGAACCCGTTCAACGCGGCGATCAGCGCCGGGATGGTCGAGGCGGCCGGCGTCGTCGGCTTCCGCATCCGCGACTGGGAAACCCAGCTCGACCCGACCCAGTGGATCCAGGGGATCAACACCGCGGTCGCGGAAGGCTACAGCTTGATCGACCTGCAGGGCGGCCTGCCGCCCGAATTCCTCGTGCCGCAGATCATGGAGGCACGGGCGAAGGGCGTGAAGGTCACGGCGACCCACAACTGGGATGCCACGACGCAGGCGATCCCCGAGTTCATGGATTCGGCCGCGAACACCGATTACGTCACGATGGGCCAGCTGATCGCCGCCTGGGCCATCGTGCAGACCGGCGGCAAGGTGAACGCGCTGGTCCTCGGCCCGGACGAGATCACCCCGACCGCGCCCCTGCGCGACGCGATCCTCGGCTACCTGCGCGACAACTGCCCCGACTGCAAGGCGACCTACATCAACGTGCCGGTCAACGAATGGGCCACCCAGGGCCAGCCCGCGACGCAGAACGCGCTTCTGGCCGACCCGTCGATCAACTACGTGCTGCCGGTCTACGATTCGATGGCTTCGTTCATCGCCCCCGCGATCCAGATCGCTGGCTCGCGGGCGAAGATCGTCAGCTACAACGGCACGCCCTTCGTGCTCGACATGATGCGCGAG
Source organism: uncultured Paracoccaceae bacterium (assembly GCA_938028765.1). Classification (GTDB taxonomy): domain Bacteria; phylum Pseudomonadota; class Alphaproteobacteria; order Rhodobacterales; family Rhodobacteraceae; genus CALIZF01. The sequence goes on along the minus strand of CALIZF010000056.1, from coordinate 9,588 downwards.
GGCGACATGGTCGAGATGATCGTGGGCGAAAGCCTCGGCTGGGTCGGCTATGCCGGGGTGGACGCGAACATGCGTCTGCTCTGCGGGCTCGAGCCGGTGACGAAGCTCAACACGCCCGCCTACATCTTCACCGACGCCAACGTGGCGACGGCGGGGGTGCCGGCAACCTACAACGACGGCTACGGCGACAGCCACATCGCCGGGTTCAAGGCGCTCTGGGGCATCCAGTGACCGACCCGGCGCCAGCGCTCGAGATCACGGGCCTGTCCAAGCGGTTCGGGTCGGCGCTGGCGCTGGACGGTGTGGCGCTGACGGTCCGTCGCGGCGAGGTGCACGGCCTGCTGGGCTCCAACGGGTCGGGCAAGTCCACGCTGATCAAGGTGCTGGCCGGGTTCCATGCGCCGGAACCCGGCGCGTCCGTCCGGCTTTACGGCCGCGCGGTGCCGCTGCCGGTGCCGGGGGCGGAGGTGCGCGAGATGGGCCTTGCCTTCGTGCACCAGCACCTCGGTCTGATCCCCTCGCTGAGCGTGACCGAGAACCTGCGCCTCGGGGCGCTGGCGACGCGCGACCGCTGGCACATCGCCTGGCGCGCCGAGCACGCGCGCGCCGCGGCAGTGTTCGCGCGCTACGGCCTCGACCTCGATCCGCGGGCCGAGGTCGGGCGGCTGTCGCCGGTGCAGCAGGCGCTTCTGGCGATCGTGCGGGCGGTCGAGGACCTGCGCGCCCATTCGGGCGAGCCCGGCGTGCTGGTGCTGGACGAGCCCACGCCCTTCCTGCCGCGCGCCGGCGTGGACCAGCTTTTCGCCCTGATCCGCGCCTGCACTGCGGAAGGGGCGAGCGTGATCTTCGTCAGTCACGACGTGGACGAGGTGCGCGAGATCACCGACCGCGCGACGATCCTGCGCGACGGCAGGCTGATCGGCACCGTCGTGACGAAGGCGACGGGGCACGACGCCTTCGTGGAACGCATCGTCGGACGCAGCCTTGAGGGGCACACGGGCGCTGCGCGCGCCGTGCCTCCGGGCGATCCGGCGGCGTCGGTCGAGGGTCTGGCGGGCGCCGGTGTTGGCCCGGTGTCGCTGACGCTGGCAAAGGGCGAGATCCTGGGCCTGACCGGGCTGATTGGGTCGGGTTACGATGCTGTGCCGGCGCTGATCTATGGCGCGCGGCCCGCGCAGGCGGGGCGGCTGCGGCTCGGCGGCCGGTCGATCCGGCTCGACACGATCGACCCGCCGGCGGCGCTGGCTGCGGGGATCGTCTATCTGCCCGCCGACCGTCTCGGGGCGGCGGGCGTTGGGTCGCTGCCGGTGGGCGAGAACGTGGGGCTGCCGGTCCTGGCGCGCCTGCACCGGGCCTTCGGCCTGTTCGAGGCCGACATCCACGCCCACGCGGCCCAGCTGGGCGAACGCCTTGGCGTCAGGCCGAATGTCCCCGCGCTGCCGCTCTCCGCGCTGTCGGGCGGCAATGCGCAGAAGGCGCTGATCGCCAAGTGGCTGCAGGTCGAGCCGCGGCTGATGCTGCTCGACGAACCGACGCAGGGTGTCGATGTCGGCGCGCGGGCCGACATCTGGGCGGCGCTCGACCGCGCGGCGCAGGGCGGCGCGGCGATCCTGATCGGGTCGACCGATTACGAACAGCTCGCCCACCTCTGCCACCGGGTCCTCGTGTTGGCGCGGGGACGGGTCGTGGCCGAGCTGACCGGCGCGCGCCTGACCAAGGACGCGATCGCCGAGGCCTGTTTCCGTTCCACCACGCTTGCCGCCTGAGGGGTCGCATGACGCCTGTCGAGGACTACGAACGCCGGATCGCCGCGCTGGAGGCGCGTCTGCGCGCCTTCGAGGGGCGGCTGTCGCCCCCGCGCGGCGCGCGCGCGCCCGTGGCCGATCTGGGCGAACGCTACGGCCTGCTGGTCGCCTGGGCGCTGCTGATCCTGTTCCTCGGCTGGTTCCGGCCGGACCAGATGTTCGCCTGGAACAGCTACGCCGCGATGTTCGGGTCCACGGCGATGATCGTCGTGCTGACGCTCGGCCTGATCATCCCGCTGACCACGGGGGACTTCGACCTGTCGGTGGCCTCGACCATGGCGCTGGCCTCGATGCTGATCGCCTTCCTGAACGTGCGGCAGGGGGTCGATATCGGCCCTGCGATCCTGATCGCGCTCGCAACAGGGGCCGCGATCGGGGCGGTGAATGCGTTCTTCGTCCTGTGGTTCGGGATCCATTCGCTGATCGTCACGCTCGGCACCGGCTATTTCATCAACGGCGTGATCCTGTGGATCTCGAAATCCGCGCCGATCGCGGGCGTGTCGATGGACCTCGTGCGCCCCGTGATCCTGACGCGGTTCCTGGGGATCCCGATGGCGTTCTGGTATGCCGTGATCCTGACCGCGGTCATCTGGTACCTGTTCCAGTTCACCGCGCTCGGCCGCCGTCTGTTGTTCGTCGGCCGCGGGCGCGAGGTGGCGCGGCTGTCGGGTGTGAACGTGGTGCGGGTGCGGGCGGGGGCGCTGATCGCCTCGGGCACGATCGCCGCGCTGGCGGGCGTTCTCTACACGGGCATGCGCGGCGCGGCAGACCCTTCGTCGGCGCTGGCTTTCCTGCTGCCCGCCTTCGCGGCGGCGTTCCTCGGGTCCACGACAATCTATCCCGGCCGGTTCAATGCGCCCGGCGCCTTCGTGGCGGTGTTCTTCTTGTCGACAGGCATCATGGGGCTGAACTTCCTCGGGATGCCGTCGTTCGTGCAGAACCTGTTCTACGGCGGCGGGCTGGTCGTTGCCGTGGCGATCAGCCAGCTTCTGCGCAAGCGCCGGCCGATGGACTGACGGGTCAGGGGGCCGGGCGGACGCCCGGCCGCCCGCGCCCGGGGTCACGGCATCCCGGCGCGTTCCCAGATCTGCACCGCGCGTGCGGCATTGGCGCCGTAGACGTTGGCGTTCACGTCCGACACCTTCACGTCGAGCCAGGCCGAGATCGGACCGGTCGGCACCACGCCCGGCACCACCGGGTATTCGTTGTTGCCGTCGGCGAAGATGCGCTGCGCGCTGTCGGTCGTGAGGTATTCGAGGAACCTGATCGCGTTGTCGCGGTTCGGGGCGGTGGCCACCACGCCGGCGCCCGAGAGGTTGGAATGGGCGCCGCGGTCGGCCTGGTTGGGGAAGATCAGCCCCACCTTGTCGGCCACCGCCCGGTCTTCGGCCTTGTCGGAGGCTGCGAGCCGGCCCCAGTAGTAGCTGTTGGCCACGCCGATCCAGCATTCACCCGCCGCCACCGCCTTGATCTGGTCGGTGTCGCCGCCCTGGGGCGGCCGGGCGAGGTTGGCTTTCAGACCCTCGGCCCACCGCAGCGCCGCGTCTTCGCCCAGCACCTCGATCAGCTCGGCCATCAGCGACACGTTGTAGATGTTCGAGGATGACCGGATGCAGATCTCGCCCTTCCAGGCGGGATCAGCCAGGTCCTCGTAGGTGTCGAGCCCTTCGGGCACGCCGCGGGCCTTGTCGTAATAGATCACCCGGATCCGCGTCGTGAGGCCGAACCACAGGTTGTCGGGGTGCCGATACTTGGCGGGGATGCGCGCTTGCAGCACGGGGCTGTCCACCGGCGAGAAGATCCCGGCCTCGACCGCGCGGAACAGCCGCCCCGCGTCCACCGTGATCAAAAGGTCGGCCGGGCTGCCGGCGCCCTCCTGGCGAATGCGCTCGATCAGCTCGTCGGCCCCGCCCTCGATCAGGTTAACCCGGATGCCGGTCTGCCGGGTGAAGTCCTCATAGAGCGACAGGTCGGTATCGTAATGGCGCGAGGAATAGACGTTGACTTCCTGCGCCGCGGCTGCGCCGGCGATGGCGGCGAGGGCGGCAGACAAGAGCAGTGCGCGGGGTGTCATGGCGAACTCCGTTCGTTCAAGCGGCGTGTGGGGCCTGCCTTGCGGACGCTCGATCGCGCGGGCTGGGTCGGCGGTGACGGCGGCGGTATAGCACAGGAATTATTCCTGACAAGAACACTAAGACGATGGACGGCGCGCCGCCGCCGCGCTATGCCGTTGCCCGATGGACAGGACGCTGACACCCCCGGTCGCGCGCCGCGCTGCCAGCCCCGCAGGCTGGTGGTGGCGGGCAGGGGCCCTTGCCCTGTCGCTGATGACGGTGGTGCCGGTGGCCGCGGTGCTGTCGCGGATGCTGATGCCGACGGATGGCGCGCTGGCTCATCTTGCGGCAACCGTCCTGCCGGGATGGCTGGCGAACAGCCTGGCCCTGGCCGCCGGCGTCGGGGCGCTGTCGGCAGCACTCGGGGTCGGAGCGGCCTGGATCGTGGCGACGATGGAGTTTCCCGGTCGGCGCGCGATGGAATGGGCCCTGATCCTTCCGATGACCATGCCGGGATACGTCATCGCCATCGTCTATTTCGAGCTTCTGGCCTTCGCCGGCCCGGTCCAGACGGCGCTGCGCGAGGCGACAGGCTGGCGCCGGGGCGACTACTGGTTTCCGCCCGTCGCGTCGCTCGGCGGCGCGGTCGTGCTGCTGTCCTTCGTGCTCTACCCTTACGTCTACATCCTTGCGCGGGCGGCGTTCCGGGCGCAGGCGGCGCATCTGATCGAGGCCGCGCGCAGCCTCGGCACCGGCCCCGTCGCCGCGTTCCGGAAGGTGGTGCTGCCGCTAGCGCGCCCCGCGATCGCCGCCGGTGCGGGCTTTGCCGTGATGGAGGCGCTGGCGGATTACGGCGCGGTCAGCCATCTGGGCGTGCAGACGCTGACCACCGGCATCTTCCGCACCTGGTATGGCGCGGGGTCCCCGGCGGCGGCGGCGCAACTGGCGGCGATCCTCCTCGCGCTGGTGGTGTCCGCCGTGCTGCTGGAGCGCGGGCTGCGCGGCGGGCGGCGGTTCGCGGGCAATCCGGGCGGCCGGTCGGGCACCGTGCAGCGCCGGCGCCTGGGGCCGGGCGGCGCGGCGCTGGCGCTGGCGGCCTGCGCAGTGCCGGTCGCGGTCGGATTCCTGATCCCGGTGGCCGAGCTTGTGCGGCTGCACCTCTCGGTCGGGGATTCGATGTGGGGTCCACGCTTCTTCGCCTTCGCACGCAACAGCCTGTCACTGGCAGCAGGGGCGGCGGTGCTGGTCGTGGCGCTCGGCCTGTTCCTTGCCTATGCGCAGCGGCTGGACGGGGGACGCGCGGTGCAGGCGGCCGTGCGGGCGGCGGCCTTCGGTTATGCCGTGCCGGGGGCGGTGGTGGCGGTCGGCCTGCTGATCGCGCTCGGGTCGGCCGACCGGCTGATCGACGCCGCGGCACGGGCCGCCTTCGGCCTTTCATCCGGCCTCGTGTTCACCGGCACGGTGGCGGCGCTGCTCTTCGCCTATGCCGTGCGCTTCCTTGCTGTCGCGCTGCAGAGCGTCGAGGCCGGCATGGCGCGCATCCCGCCGCGGATGGACGATGCCGCCCGATCGCTGGGGCATGGAGCGGCGGCGACGCTGTGGCGCGTGCATGTGCCGATCCTGCGGCCCAGCATCCTCGGCGCTGCGATCCTCGTCTTTGCCGACGTGATGAAGGAACTGCCCGCCACACTGATCGTGCGGCCCTTCAACTTCGACACGCTGGCGGTGCGGGTGTTCCGCCTCGCCGCCGATGCTCGCGTCGCCGAGGCGGCGACGGGTGCGCTCGTGATCGTGGCGGCCGGGATCCTGCCGGTGATCCTGCTCAGCCGGGCGATGGACCGGGGCTGAGCCCGCGCCGGGCGGCCCCCGGCTAGCCCTGCAGCGTCCGCACCCCGTAGCCCTCGCCGCGCGCCTGCATGGCGGCCACGGCGGCCACGGCGCCGGCGGCGGTGGTGTAGTAGGGGATGCGGTCCATCAGCGCCACGCGGCGGATGTCGCGGCTGTCGGCAATGGCCTGCGCGCCTTCCGTCGTGTTCATCACGAGGGCGATCTGGCCGTCCTTCATCAGGTCCACGATGTTCGGCCGGCCTTCGTAGACCTTGTTGACCGCCGTGCTGGCGATCCCCTGCGCGGCCAGCCACTGGGCGGTGCCGCGGGTCGCCACGATCTCAAACCCGAGAGCGAGCAGGCCCTGCGCGGCGGCGGCCAGCGCGGGCGTCTTGTCGGCGTCGCGCACCGACAGGAAGACCCGGCCCCCCTCGGGCAGGTGCGTGCCGGCGCCCATCTGCGCCTTGAGGAAGGCAAGCGGGAAGGTGCGGTCCCAGCCCATCACCTCGCCGGTCGAGCGCATCTCGGGGCCGAGCAGCGTATCGACGCCGGGGAACCGGGCGAAGGGCAGCACGGCTTCCTTCACGCTGAACCAGGGCGTTTGCGGATCGGCCAGCGTCAGCGGATCCATCAGCGGCAGGGGCGTGTCGGGGCCGACGCCGGCGGGGTAGGGCGGGCGGTGCGGGAAGGCCGACAGCGGCTCGCCGGCCATCACCCGCGCGGCGATCGACGCGATGGCGCTGTCGGTCGCCTTGGCCACGAAGGGCACCGTCCGGCTGGCCCGGGGGTTCACTTCCAGCACGTAGATCTCGCCGTCCTGGATGGCGAACTGCACGTTCATCAGGCCCACGACCTTCAGGGCGCGGGCCATCACCTCTGTCTGCCGCTTCAGCTCGGCCACCGTGGCGGCCGACAGGGAATGCGGCGGCAGGCAGCAGGCGCTGTCGCCCGAATGCACGCCTGCCTCCTCGATGTGTTCCATGATGCCCGCGACATGCACCGACTGCCCGTCGCTAAGGGCGTCCACGTCCACTTCGATCGCGCCGGCAAGGTAGCGGTCGAGCAGCACCGGGTTCGCGCCCGACACCTGCACCGCGGTGGCGATGTAGCGGTCGAGCGCCGCGGCATCGCGCACGATTTCCATCGCCCGGCCGCCGAGGACGTAGGACGGGCGGATGACCAGCGGGAAGCCGACGCGGGCCGCGACCGCATGGGCCTCGTCCCGGCTGGTGGCCACCCCGTTCTCGGGCTGCCTGAGGCCGAGGCCGCGCAGAAGGCCCTGGAACCTTTCGCGGTCCTCGGCAAGGTCGATGGCGTCGGGCGTGGTACCGAGGATCGGGATCCCCTCGGCCGCCAGCGCCTGGGCAAGCTTCAGCGGCGTCTGGCCGCCGAACTGCACGATCACACCGTGCAGGGTGCCGTTCGACCGTTCGACGCGCAGGATTTCGAGGACGTGTTCCAGCGTCAGCGGCTCGAAATAGAGGCGGTCGGAGGTGTCGTAGTCGGTGCTGACCGTCTCGGGGTTGCAGTTGATCATGATGGTCTCGAACCCCGCCGCCGTCAGCGCGAAGCAGGCGTGGCAACAGCAATAGTCGAACTCGATCCCCTGGCCGATCCGGTTCGGCCCGCCGCCGAGGATGACGACCTTGCGCCGCGCGGTCGGGCGGCTTTCGCACTCGACCTCGCCCATCACGGGGGCTTCGTAGGTCGAATACATGTAGGGTGTCTGCGCTTCGAACTCGGCCGCGCAGGTGTCGATCCGCTTGAACACGGCATGGACGCCAAGGTTCGCGCGGGCGCGCCGCACCTGCCCCTCGTCGCGACCGGTCAGCACCGCCAGCCGGGCGTCGGTGAAGCCCATCGTCTTCAGCCGGTGGATCCCCTCGGCCGTCAGGGGCAGGCCGTCGCGCCGCACTGCGGCCTCGACCTCGACGATCTCGCGGATGCGGGCGAGGAACCAGGGGTCGAGGGCGGTCGCGGCGCGGATGTCGTCGTCGCCAAGGCCGTGCCGCATCGCCTGCGCGATCAGGCGCAGCCGGTCGGGCGTGGCCACCGACAGCGCCTTGACGATGGCGGCGCGGTCCGGCGCGCCGGGAATCGCGATCTCGTCGAAGCCTGACAGGCCGGTTTCCAGCCCCGCCAGCGCCTTCTGCACGCTTTCATGGAAGGTTCGCCCGATCGCCATCACCTCGCCCACCGACTTCATCGCGGTGGTCAGCAGCGGTTCGGCGCCGGGGAACTTCTCGAAGGCGAAGCGGGGGATCTTCGTCACGACATAGTCGATGGACGGCTCAAACGACGCCGGCGTGATGCGGGTGATGTCGTTGTCGAGCTCGTCGAGCGTATAGCCGACGGCGAGCTTGGCGGCGACCTTGGCGATGGGGAACCCCGTGGCCTTGGATGCCAGCGCCGAGGACCGCGACACCCGCGGGTTCATCTCGATCACCACCATGCGCCCGTCCGCGGGGTTGATCGCCCACTGCACGTTCGACCCGCCGGTTTCCACCCCGATCTCGCGCAGGACGGCGATGCTGCCGTTGCGCATCCGCTGGTATTCCCGGTCGGTCAGGGTCAGCGCAGGGGCGACGGTGATCGAGTCGCCCGTGTGCACCCCCATCGGATCGATGTTCTCGATGGAACAGACGATGATGGCGTTGTCCGCGCGGTCGCGGACCACCTCCATCTCGTATTCCTTCCAGCCGAGCAGCGATTCGTCGATCAGGACCTGCCCCGCAGGACTTGCGTCGAGGCCCGCGCGCACGATCTCGGCAAAGTCGTCGCGGTTGTAGGCGATGCCCCCGCCGGTGCCGCCGAGCGTGAAGGCCGGGCGGATGATGGCGGGCAGACCCACGGTATCGAGCACCGACAACGCCTCGGCGACGCCGGCGGCGATGTCGAAACGGCCGTCGGCACGCCTCGGCGCGGTGACGATCGCGGCGCGGGGGTTCTCGAGCCCGATGCGCGCCATCGCCTCGCGGAAGAGCTTGCGATCTTCGGCCTTTTCGATCGCTTCGCGCCGGGCCCCGATCAGTTCCACCCCGTAGCGGTCGAGCACACCGCGGTCCGCCAGCGCCAGCGCGGTGTTGAGGCCCGTCTGCCCCCCCATCGTCGGCAGCAGGGCGTCGGGCCGTTCGGCGGCGATGATCTTTTCCACTACCTCGGGCGTGATCGGCTCGATGTAGGTGGCATCGGCCAGCCCCGGGTCGGTCATGATCGTGGCCGGGTTCGAGTTCACCAGGATGACGCGATAGCCTTCCTCGCGCAGCGCCTTGCAGGCCTGGGCACCGGAATAATCGAACTCGCACGCCTGTCCGATGACGATGGGTCCCGCACCGATGATCATGATCGAGCGGATGTCGGTTCTCTTCGGCATGGCAGGTCCCCGCGCGGCGTTCGGGGGCTTATAGCCGGGGGACGGGGGGGCGCAAGGCCCGCGCCGGACGATCCGCAGAACGGACGGGATGCGGCGCGCACCGGCCCGGAGGGCGACCGGGGCGCCGGGGATGCGCCGCGCCTCGCGCGGACCGCGACCCTGGCACGAGCAGCAGCGGACCCTGCAAGCCGATGCACCGCACGCCGACGTTGAGGGTGCGCCCGCCGCGGTGCGGGCGGGTGTTCCGGCCGCGGCATCTCGACGGGCCCCGACTTTCCGGCCGAATGGAACGCGGCTTCAGGGGGCCGGGCAGGCTGCCGACCGGTGCGGGTCAGCGCTGTCGATATCCCGGTGGCGCAATCACTCGGCCGCCAGCGCCGGCATCCCTTGCGGGACGTAGTTCAGGATCGGGGCCAGCCAGCGCTCGACCTCTTCCACCGCCAGGCCCTTGCGCGCGGCATAGTCGATCACCTGATCCTGCTCGACCTTCGCCACGCCGAAATAGAACGCCGCGGGATGCCCGATGTAG
>CALIZF010000055.1 GCA_938028765.1 uncultured Paracoccaceae bacterium | reverse complement strand
CCGGTGCGCGACGCCGGGCCGCTGATGGGCCTGAAGCAGCCGTTCCAGATCCTCAAGATGGACCGCCGCCGCGGCAACATCGTGGTCAGCCGCCGCGCGATCCTCGAGGAATCCCGCGCCGAGCAGCGCGCCGAGATCATCGGCCGGCTCTACGAGGGCATGGTGCTTGACGGGGTGGTGAAGAACATCACCGAATACGGCGCCTTCGTGGACCTCGGCGGGGTGGACGGCCTGCTGCACGTCACCGACATGGCCTGGAGGCGCGTCAACCACCCGTCCGAGATCCTCTCGATCGGCGAGACGGTGAAGGTCCAGGTCGTCAAGATCAACAAGGAAACCCACCGAATCAGCCTCGGCATGAAGCAGCTTCAGGCCGATCCGTGGGATTCGGTCGAGCGGATGTATCCGATCGGATCCATCCAGAAGGGCCGCGTGACCAACATCACCGACTACGGCGCCTTCGTGGAACTGGAAGCGGGCGTCGAGGGCCTCGTCCACGTTTCGGAAATGTCCTGGACGAAGAAGAACGTTCACCCCGGCAAGATCGTCTCGACCAGCCAGGAGGTCGAGGTGATGGTGCTCGAGATCGACAGCGCCAAGCGCCGTGTGTCTCTGGGCCTGAAGCAGACGATGCGCAACCCCTGGGAGGTGTTCGCCGAACAGTACCCGCCGGGCAGCGTGATCGAGGGCGAGGTGAAGAACATCACCGAGTTCGGGCTGTTCGTGGGTCTGCCCGGCGACATCGACGGGATGGTGCACCTGTCCGACCTGTCGTGGGATCAACGCGGCGAAGAAGCGATCCAGAACTATCGCAAGGGCGATGTCGTGAAGGCCGTCGTATCGGACGTGGACGTCGAGAAAGAGCGGATCTCGCTGTCGATCAAGGCAGTGGGCGACGACGCCTTCACCGAGGCGGTGGACGGGGTGAAGCGCGGATCGGTCATCACCGTGAAGGTCAGCGCGATCGAGGACGGCGGGATCGAGGTGGACTACAACGGCGCCAAGTCGTTCATCCGCCGGTCCGATCTGTCGCGCGACCGCAGCGAGCAGCGGCCCGAGCGGTTCCAGGTGGGCGACAAGGTCGATGTGCGCGTGACCAACATCGACCCCAAGACACGCCGCCTCGGCCTGTCGATCAAAGCGCGCGAGATCGCGGAAGAGAAAGAAGCGGTCGAGCAGTACGGCTCGTCCGATTCGGGCGCGAGCCTCGGGGACATCCTGGGTGCGGCGCTGCGCGGCGACCGGAACTGAGCGCGCCCGACGGTGCAACGGGGGCCCCGCCGCTGGCGGGGCCCCTTTGTTTCTCACCGGTTTCGCCTTTGCGCGCAGGGGCTTGGGCGCAGATTCCCGTTCCCGCTTGCGGGAATCGTGCCTATAGTCCGAGAGGGTCCGGGAACAGGGCCCGTGGAACCGGGGGGACGGATGATACGGTCGGAGCTGATCCAGAAGATCGCGGACGAGAATCCGCATCTGACCCATCGGCATGTCGAGCGCCTGGTCAACACCGTGTTCGACGAGATCATCGAGGCGCTTGCCCGCGGCGACCGGGTGGAACTGCGCGGGTTCGGCGCGTTCTCGGTCAAGGCGCGGGACGCGCGGATCGGCCGCAACCCGCGGACCGGCGAATCGGTTGCGGTCAGAAGCAAGAAGGTGCCCTTCTTCAAGACGGGCAAGCTGCTGCGGGACCGGCTCAACGGGCATGACACCGGCGGGCCGGAATTCGAAGGGGAAGACGACTGATGCTGCGCTGGATCCGCTATGTGCTGATCGCCGTCATCGCGCTGGCGCTGGTGATCGTGGCCATGGCGAACCGCGCGCCGGTAACCGTGCAGCTTCTGCCCGCCGATCTTGCGGCGCTGGCTGCCTTCAACTGGCAGGTGCAGGTGCCGCTCTTCCTCGTGATCTTCACGGGCGTGGTGGCGGGGATCCTGATCGGCTTCGTTTGGGAATGGCTGCGCGAGGGCAAGCACCGGTCTGCCGCCGCGCAGCGCGCCCGCGAGGTGGAACGGCTGTCGCGCGAGGTGGAAAAGGCCGGGGCCGTCCCGAAGGCGCCGGCCGACGAGGTGCTGGCGCTGATCGACGGGCCGCGCAAGGCGGGCTGACCGTGGCGGTTGCCGTCAAGATCTGCGGGCTGGTCCGCCCGCAGGACGTGGACGCGGCCGTTGCGGCCGGCGCAACCTATGCCGGGTTCGTGTTCTACCCCCGCAGCCCGCGTGCCGTCGCGCCGGCCGCAGCCGCGGCCCTGGCCGCCCGGGTGCCGCCAGGTGTTGCGAAGGTCGCGCTGACGGTCGATGCCGACGATGCGGCGCTGTCCGCGATCCTCGACGCCTTTCCGGCCGATATCCTGCAACTGCACGGGGCCGAGACGCCGGCGCGCGTGGCCGAGGTCCGCGCGCGGTTCGGCCTGCCGGTGATGAAGGCGGTCGGGGTGGCGACGGCGTCGGACCTGCCCGCGCTCGATGCGGCGATGCGGTCCTCCGATCTCCTGCTGGTCGATGCCAAGCCCCACCCGGGGGCGGACCTGCCGGGCGGCAACGGTGTGCCCTTCGACTGGCGGCTGGTCGCGGGCCGCCGTTGGCCGGTGCCGTGGCTGCTGGCCGGCGGCCTGACGCCCGCCAACGTGGCCGCGGCGATTCGGCTGACCGGGGCACCGGGGGTCGATGTATCCTCGGGGGTCGAGCGCGCGCCGGGCGTCAAGGACGCGGACCTGATCGCCGCCTTCGCGGCGGCGGCGGGCGCTCTGCCGCGCTTGCTTTACGATGCGGATGCGCCGGGCTAGACGGCCCGAGGCGACAGGGGAGGCACCGATGCCCGACGACCGGATGAACAGCTACCGCAGCGGCCCGGACGACCGCGGCCGGTTCGGCATCTTCGGCGGCCGGTTCGTCAGCGAGACGCTGATGCCGCTGATCCTCGATCTCGAACGGCATTACGAGATCGCCAAGACCGACCCGACCTTCTGGGCCGAGATGGATCATCTGTGGACCCACTATGTCGGCCGCCCCTCGCCGCTCTACCTCGCCGAGCGGATCACGGCGCATCTCGGCGGCGCGAAGGTCTACATGAAGCGCGACGAGCTGAACCACACCGGCGCGCACAAGATCAACAACGTGCTGGGGCAGATCATCCTTGCGCGCCGGATGGGCAAGACGCGCATCATCGCCGAAACGGGGGCGGGCCAGCACGGCGTGGCGACCGCCACCGTCTGCGCGAAGTTCGGGCTGCGATGCGTCGTCTACATGGGCGCGACCGACGTGGAGCGGCAGGCGCCCAACGTGTTCCGCATGAAGCTGCTGGGGGCCGAAGTGGTGCCTGTCACCTCGGGGCGCGGGACGCTGAAGGATGCGATGAACGACGCCCTGCGCGATTGGGTGACGAACGTGCGCGACACGTTCTACTGCATCGGCACGGTGGCAGGGCCGCACCCCTACCCGGCGATGGTCCGCGATTTCCAGGCGATCATCGGCAAGGAAACGCGGGTGCAGATGCAGGCGGCCGAGGGGCGTCTGCCCGACACCCTGGTGGCCGCCATCGGCGGCGGGTCGAATGCGATGGGGCTGTTCCATCCCTTCCTCGACGATCCGGGCGTGCGGATCATCGGGGTCGAAGCCGGCGGCCATGGCGTGGACGACCGGATGGAGCATTGCGCCTCGCTGTCCGGGGGGCGGCCGGGCGTGCTGCACGGCAACCGGACTTACCTGTTGCAGGATGCCGACGGGCAGATCCTCGAGGGCCATTCGATCAGCGCGGGTCTCGACTATCCCGGCATCGGCCCAGAACACGCCTGGCTTCACGATGTGGGCCGTGCCGAATACGTCTCGGTCACCGATGCCGAGGCGCTCGAGGCGTTCCAGCTGTGCTGCCGGCTTGAAGGGATCATTCCGGCGCTGGAGCCGTCGCATGCGCTTGCGCATGTGATGAAGGTCGCGCCCGGCCTGCCGCGCGACCACCTGATCGTGATGAACATGTGCGGCCGCGGCGACAAGGACATCTTCACCGTCGCCCGGCACCTCGACGTCGATATCCGGGTGTGACGGCGCCGGCAGGGGGGCATAAGCGGGCGCTTGCGCGCGAAAAAGTGCCTGCTCAAGCGCCCGTGCGATGGACCGCGCGCCCCGCCTGCCGCAGCCTCGCAGGGCAGCGCGGCAAACCCTGTCGGCTGCCGCCGCGGCCGCGACCGCGTGGAACGGGAGACGAGGGCATGATGTTCGATACCAATCCGACCGGCAGTTCCGGCCGGCACCTCTGGCGGATGGCGACCGCCGCGGGGGCGGTGGCCGCGCTCCTGGGCGGCGCTGCAGCCGCACCCGCCGCGACCGTCGCCGCCCGGCGGGATGGCGCCGGGGCTGCGGCGGTGCTGACCGTCCAGATCGGTCTTGAGGCCGACGGGGCGGGGGCCGACGAGGCGGAGGCCGACGGGGCCGGCGGCGAGGAAGGGCCGGCCGACGGGGATGTCGGCGACGGGGACGAGATGGCGGACAACGGCGACGACGTGATGGTTGACGAGGCCGGCCGTCCCGAGGCGCCGAACTACCGCGGCAGCGAGGGCGAGGATGACGGGACGATCGTGCCCGACTTTCCGGTGGGCATCGATTGCGACGACTGCATCTTCGCCACCGGCGTCGGGATCGGCACTGGCACCGGGATCGACACCCGCGCCGACATTCCGGTGGCAGAGGCGCTCGGGGCCGGTGCCGCGGCGGGGCGCGACCTGTCCGGCGGCGACGCCTGCTCGGCCGGCGGTGATCCGTCCGGCTGCCGCTGATGCGACCGGCGCCCGCCCGCTTGCCGGCGGACGGGCGCGATGCGATGCTGCGGCGGTCCGGGAAAGGTTCATGCCCCGCGCGACACCGACCATGACGCTTCGCGCCGCCTGTGCCGCGGCGGCCCTCCTGGCCGCTGCGCCCGCAGGGGCCGCGCCGCCCGACGAGGCCTGGACGGCCCGGCTGCGCAGCGAGGGCTATCCCACGGTCACGGTCCGGCGCAGCCTTCTGGGGCGCGTCTGGATCGTCGCGACGGGGCCGCAGGGCACGCGCGAGGTGGTTGTCGATCCGGTCACCGGCGAGGTGCTGCGCGACTTCCTGTTGCCGGCGCAAGTCGCCGAGGGGGCGGCGGAAACACCGACGCCAGCCGAGGCCGCGGCGATCCCCTCGGGGATCGGCGTGACGCGGTCGTCCGACGGCGCGGGCGGGGCGCAGGGCGGCGGGGAAGGCGACCGGCGGCCATGAGCGAGGCGGACGCGCCGCCGCTGGCCGCGCGGACCCGGCGGGCACTCCGGCGTCCCGGCCCGGTCGCGGCGATGCTGCTGCTGGTGGCTTTCCAGGCCCTGTGCCTCGCTGTCTTCGCCTTCTCGACCCTCGGCCCCGTGCTGGGTCTGCGCAGCCGTCCGATCGGCTGGCAGTGGCTCGAGCTGATCCAGATCGCGGCGCTTCTCGGGCTCGCCGCAGGGCTGGTGCTGGGCGCGCGCGGATTCCTGCGCAGCCTGCGCAACGGCCGTGCGGCCGAGGCGGAACTGCGCCGCGTCACCGCCACCTTCCGCGACATGCTGGCCCGCCACTTCGCCGACTGGGGGCTGACCCCGGCCGAACGCGATGTTGCGCTCCTGGCGATCAAGGGCCTGTCGCTGCAGGAAATCGCCCGGCTGCGCAACACCAGCGAGGGCACGGTGCGGGCGCAGACGGCGGCGATCTACCGCAAGGCCGGCGTCAGCGGGCGGCCGCAGCTCCTCGCGCTGTTCATCGAGGACATGATGCGCGAGGACGCCCCCCTGCCGGACGCAGGGCCTGCTAGCCTTCCGGTTGCAGCGCGTGCGCCCTGAGCAGCTCGAGCGGCACCACATCCAGCGCGCGCCGGTGGGTTGCGGCCAGGTTCACCTGCGGCGCCGCACCTTCCTCGCAGGCCTGCAGGAACCGCGCGGCGCAGAGGCACCAGCGGTCGCCGGGCTTCAGCCCGGGAAAGCGGAACTCGGGCCGGGGCGTGGACAGGTC
Source organism: uncultured Paracoccaceae bacterium (assembly GCA_938028765.1). Classification (GTDB taxonomy): domain Bacteria; phylum Pseudomonadota; class Alphaproteobacteria; order Rhodobacterales; family Rhodobacteraceae; genus CALIZF01. The sequence continues at coordinate 8,404 of CALIZF010000055.1, read as the reverse complement.
GTTGCCGAGGTATTTCGACAGCGCCAGGAACTCGGCCGTCATGACCGCGCAGACAGTATGGCTGCCGCGGTCCGCCGGGCCGGTGTCGCAGCAGCCGTTGCGGAAAAAGCCCGTCAGCGGTTCGGTCGAACAGGGCTCGAGCGGCCCGCCGAGCACATTCAGCGAGGGGTCCATCATCGCGTCACCTCCTGCCGCACGAGGTAGCGCGGCGGGCTCCCGCGGTCGAGCGTCAAGGCGCGACCGCGATGCGCCCCGGCCAGGCGGACCGGCACGCCCGCCCCCGGCCCCCATGCGCAACGGGCCAGCGGAACCGCCGCTTGGCAACCCCCGTGTCCGCCTGAAGCCGGTCGGCGAACAGGGTGCGCAACCGCACCGGGGAGGGCGGCCCAACGTCGGCCGACGATCGCGCCCGGACGCGGAACACGGGGGCGACGGTCACCGGAACCTCTCGATCAGGCGCTGCAGCGGGGTGCGGGCGGGCGCATCGGGCTCTGCGGCCGGCGGCCCGGCCGCAGGCCGCCCTGCGCCGCCGTTCCGCGCCGGCGCCGTGCGCAGCGCCACCGCGTTCAGGAACCGCGCGCCGTCGCCGGCCGCCAGCGCAGGCGCGCCGTCCGAGAGGCCGCGCAGCATGTCGTCCAGCCCCTCGGCCTCGTCCTTGGCGAAGGGCGACAGGACATAGGCCGATACCCGGTCCTTCTGGCCGGGGTGCCCGATCCCGAGGCGGACGCGCGCATAGGCGTCGGTCCCGAGGTGCTGATGGATCGACCGCAGGCCGTTGTGCCCGGCATGGCCGCCGCCCTGCTTCAGCCGGACGCGGAACGGCGCGAGGTCCAGCTCGTCGTGGAACACGGTCACGTCCGCGGGGGAGAGCTTGTAGAAATCGACCGCCGCGCGCACCGCCTCGCCGGACAGGTTCATGAACGTCTGGGGCTTCAGCGCAAGGACCTTGACCGATCCGAACCGGCCTTCCGCCGCCTCGCCCCTGAAGGCGCGCCGCCAGGGCGCAAAGCCGTGATCGGCCGCGATCCGGTCGAGGGCCATGAAGCCGACGTTGTGCCGATGGCCCGCATACTGCGCGCCGGGGTTCCCGAGGCCCACCCACAGAAGCATTGCCGCACCCCGCTTGACTGCGCCCTTCCTGCACCGAATCTGTCGCCGGCACCAGCCCGAGCTGCACCGGAGAGGGACCGCGATGTATCTGACGATGAACCGCTTCCGCGTCCGGCCGGGGCAAGAGGCCGCGTTCGAAGCGGTCTGGACCGGCCGCGACAGCCATCTGCCGCAGGTGGCGGGGTTCAAGGCCTTCCACCTGATGAAGGGGCCGCTGAAGGACGGCTATCGCCTCTACGCCAGCCACACGATGTGGGAAAGCGAGGCGGCCTTCATCGCCTGGACGCGGTCCGAGGCGTTCCGGTCGGCGCACCGCGGCGCCGGCGCCCATGCCGAGATGTATCTTGGGCCGCCAGAGCTCGAGGCATTCGAGGCGGTGCAGAGCATCGGCGCCTGAGCGGGCGGGGTGCCCTGCGGGCGGGCTGGCGCGCAGGGCCGCCCGCAGGGCCGCGCCGGGATCACTCGCCGTCGCTGGACCGCAGGCCCGACGGCGCCGAGATGTTGGCGATCACGAAGTTCCGCGCGATCGTGGGCTTGGCGCCCTCGGGTAGCACGACATCGTTGATGTGGATGACGTCGCCGATGTTCTTGCCCGCCAGATCTACGGTGATGTGGTCGGGAATGTCGCCTGCCGTCACCTCGAGTTCCACCTCGGGCCGCACGACGGTCAGCGTGCCGCCGCGCTTCAGGCCGGGGCTGGCCTCGTGGTTGATGAAGGTGACGTGGATGAACAGGTTGATCCGGCTGGTGCGGCGCAACCGCATCAGGTCCACGTGGGTCGGCAGATCCTTCACCACGTCGCGCTGCACGCCGCGGCAGATCACCCGCACGTCGTCGTGCCCCTCGACCTTCAGGTTGAAGAGGGTCGACAGGAACCGGCCCTTGCGCAGCCGGGTCAGCAGGTAGTTGTACTTGATGTTGATCGGCAGCGGATCCTTGCCGCCGCCGTAGACGATGCCGGGCACGTAGCTCTCGCGTCGAGCCTGACGGGCGGCCCCCTTGCCTGTCCCCGTCCGCACCTCGGCCAGAAGATCGGGGATCTCGCCAGCCATGGGTCTCTCCAGTTGCCTAAGGTCCGCCGCCCTCCAAGGGTGTGCGGTGCGGACCGCGGGCGTATAGCGGCCTTCGGGCGGACAGGAAAGGGGGATTCGCGAGGGCCGGGCGGCGTGCCGGACCAAGGGCACGTGGCGGTCCGTCGCAGCGGCAGAGCTGACGCCCGGGCGCAGGCCCCGGGCGGCAGCAAGCAGGGGGCGTCGGCCGGTCGATCGTCCCGCCGCCGGGGCGTTCCGCGGCACCCGTCATGCGGGACAGATCGCCCGATCCGGCCCGATCTCCGCGCCGGATCGCCCGCCCGCCCCTTGACGCCGCCCCGGTTCGCGGTGACGAGGGGGATGTCAGGGGGGACGCGGGAGGGCAGCGATGGACGTTCGGGGACAGGCGGCCGTGGTCACCGGGGGCGGGTCGGGCCTCGGCGAGGCGACGGCGCGGGCACTGGCGGCGGCGGGGGCGCGGGTCGCGGTGCTCGACCGCGACGAGGGCCGGGCAGCGGCGGTCGCGGGCGCGATCGGCGGGCTTGCGGCACCCTGCGACGTCGCCGATGCGGACAGTGCCGCGGCGGCCATCGCGGCCGCGGCGGCGGCGCACGGCCCGGCGCGGATCCTCGTCAACTGCGCGGGGATCGCGGTCAGCCGCCGGATCGTCGGGCGCGAGGGGCCGCACGACCTTGGCGAGTTCGCCCGCTGCGTCGCGGTGAACCTCGTCGGCACCTTCAACATGATCCGCCTGATGGCGGCCGGTGCGCAGGCGCTGGACCCGCTGCCGGGGGGCGAGCGGGGGGTGATCGTCAACACCGCCTCAATCGCGGCCTTCGACGGGCAGATCGGGCAGGCGGCCTATGCTGCGTCGAAGGGCGGGGTTGTCGGCCTGACGCTGCCCGCGGCGCGCGAGTTTGCGGCCTTCGGCATCCGCGTCTGCACGATCGCGCCCGGCCTCTTCGGCACGCCGATGCTGCGCGGCCTTCCGCAGCTCGTGCAGGACAGCCTTGCGGCCTCGGTCCCGTTTCCGGCACGGCTGGGCGATCCGGCGGAATTCGCCGCGCTGGTGCTGCACATTGCGCAGAACCCGATGCTGAACGGCGAGACGATCCGCCTCGACGGCGCGCTGCGGATGGCCCCGAAATGACCGCACCGGTGCTGTGGCAGGTGGCGGACGGGATCGCTACGATCACCCTCAACCGGCCCGAGCGGCTGAACGCCATCGACACCGCCGCCGCCCGCGCGCTGGCCGAGGCGGCGCGTGCCGTCACCCGAGCGGCGGGTGTGCGCGCCATCGTGCTCAAGGGCGCGGGGCGGGCCTTCGTCGCCGGGGGCGACGTGGCGGAGTTCGGCGCCGATCCCGCCCGCGCCGCGGCGGTTGTGGACGAGATCCTCGACGCCGCCCATGCCGCCATCCTTGCGCTGCACCAGCACGACGCGCCGGTGATCGCGTCGGTGCAGGGGGTGGCGGCGGGGGCGGGTTTCAGCCTCGTCCTCGGCGCCGACCTGGCGGTGGCGGCCGAGGGCACGCGCTTCGTCCTGGCCTACGACCGGATCGGCGCGCCGCCCGACTGCGGCATGACCTGGTTCCTTGCGCGCAAGCTAGGCGCGGGCCGGGCGGCCGAACTGATGTATCTGTCGGCCGAACTCGGCGCGGAGGAGGCGCGCGCCCTCGGCCTGCTGACGCGCGTCGTGCCGGCCAACCGGCTGGAGGCCGAGACGGATGCGCTGGCCGCCCGGGTGGCTGCCGGGCCCACGCGCGCCTTCGGCGCGTTCAAGCGCGGCCTTGCCCGCGCGTCGGCCGCGACGCTGGCCGATCAGCTCGAGGCCGAACGCGCCGCCTTCGCCGCCGTGACCCGCACGGCCGACTTCGCCGAAGGCACCGCCGCCTTCCTCGGCCGACGCAAGGCCGCCTTCACCGGAACCTGACCGCATGATCCCCGAAAGCCTGATGCGCAACCTGCGTCTGCCCGCGGTCGCGGCGCCGATGTTCCTGACCTCGGGCCCCGACCTGGTGGTGGAATGCTGCAATGCCGGCATCATCGGCACCTTCCCCGCGCTGAACCACCGGACGACCGAGGGCTTCGCCGGCTGGCTGGACGAGATCGCGGCGCGTCTGCGCCCCGACGCCGCCGCATACGGGGTGAACCTGATCGTCCACCGCACCAACCCGCGCCTCGATGCCGACCTGCGCGTGGTGGTCGCGAAGAAGGTGCCGCTGGTCATCACCTCGCTCGGCGCGGTGCCCGAACTGGTGGCCGAGGTGCAGGGCTATGGCGGCAAGGTGTTCCACGATGTCATCAACCTGCGCCACGCCCGCAAGGCGGCCGAGGCGGGGGTGGACGGGCTGATCGCCGTCTGTGCGGGGGCGGGCGGCCACGCCGGCACCATGAGCCCCTTCGCCCTCGTGTCCGAGATTCGGGCGTTCTTCGACGGGTGCATCCTGCTCGCGGGGGCGATCAACACCGGCGCGCAGATCGCGGCGGCGCGCGCGATGGGGGCCGATCTCGCCTATATGGGCACGCGCTTCATGGTCGCGGACGAGGCGATGATCACCGAGGCGCAAAAGCAGATGATGATCGAGGCGACGGCGGCCGACATCGTCTACACCGACGCGATTTCGGGCGTTCATGCGAATTTCCTGCGCCCCTCGCTGGTCGCCGCGGGCCTTGACCCCGACACCCTGACGCGGACCCACGGTCTCGACATGGGATCCGAGGCCAAGATCTGGCGCGACATGTGGTCGGCCGGGCAGGGCGTGGGCGGCGTGACCCGGCGCGAACCGGCCGCCGCCATCGTCGCGGGGCTGGCGGCGGACTATTGCGCCGCCTGTGCCAGGATGGCGGCCGATCCGTTTGCCGCCCGGGGTTGACCGCTGCACAAACGGCGGGCAGCTACCTGGCGACGGGGCGACTTTAGCTTGAGGTTGGCGGCCATGCGGCCCTGGCGTCGGGGCAGTGCCGCGCCCGCAGCCCGCCACCCGGCCCCGGGTCGTCCCCATGCGCCACACCACCTGCTTCTCGCCGCCGCAAGCAGCCTTGCGCTGGCCGCGGGGGCCGAGGCCAAGACGCTGACCATCAGCTGGTGGGGCTTCGACGGCGACACGCTGAACGAGATCATCGTGCAGCCCTTCCAGCAGCAGTGCGGCTGCGGGCTGGTGTTCGAGACCGGCAACAACGCCGACCGGCTGGAGAAGGTGAAGACCCGCGGCGGCGCCGGCGTGGACGTGATCTACCTGACCGACAATTTCAGCCAGATCGGGATGAGGAAGCGCTGTTCCAGCCGGTGGACCGCAGCAAGGTGCCGAACATCGCGGGCTTCCACGAAGCCGCGCAGACGCCGCAGGGCGACTACGGCCCGGCCTAAACGGAAGGTTTCGGCCGAGATCAACCCGCCGATCACGTCCTGGGCCGACCTGTGGCGGGCCGATCTGAAGGGGCAGCTGTCGCGCCCGGGATCACCACCACGGCAGAGGGCCGATGTTCGTGATGCTGGCAGGCCCGAAGGCGGGCACGGACGTGTTCGCGCACGAAGGGGCTGCCCTTGAAGCCGTCAAGGCGGTCAAGGACGACGTGGTTGACAATTACCAGACCGGGTCCGCGATGATCAACTTGGCCTCGACCGGCGAGGTGACCGTCTCGATCACGCTGGACTTCACGCTGGCGCGGCTTAGGGCGGCGGTGCCGACCATCGTCTGGGCGCAGCTCACCGACGGCGACATCGCGGTGTTCAACACCGTGAACATTCCCAAGGGTGCCGCCGAGGTGGAGCTCGCGCACCAGTTCATCGACTTCATCCTCGCTCCCGCGATCCAGAAGACTCTGGCCGAACAGGGCGTGGACGCGCCGACCCGCGCGGATGAGGAGCTGACGCCCGAGGCGGCGGCCCGCCGGACCTGCGGGGCCGAGCAGATCGGCCGCCTGAAGCGCATCGACTACGCCAGGATGAACGCGGCCAAGGGCGGCTGGATCGACCGCTGGAACGAGATCTTCGGCGGCTGACACCTGCGGGCGGGGGCGGCACATGCGGGAACCGCTGACGGGCTGGACGCTCGGCGCGCCGGCGACGGCGCTGGTCGCGCTGATCCTGATCGCGCCGGTCGGTGCGACCATCGCCGACATCTCCGGCGGCGCCTCGCCCTTCGCGCTCTACCAGGCGTTCTTCGCCAGCGGGTTCCGCCGCACCGTGCTGTGGCGGACGGTCGGGATCGCAACGATTACGAGTGCGATCGCCCTTGTCGTGGGGTTCTTCACCGCCTTGGCGGTCAGCCGCGCGCCGCGGCGCTGGCGGTCGGTGCTGATCGTCATGGCGGTGTTCGCGCTGCTGACGGGCGTCGTCGTGCGGTCCTTCGCTTGGCTGATCATCCTCGGCCGCAACGGCATCCTGAACGGCTTCCTGCAATGGGCCGGGATCACGGACGCGCCGCTGGCCATGCTCTACACCCAGGGCGCGGTCATCGTGGCGATGGTCTATCTCTTCGTGCCCCTGATGATCCTGACGCTGGTCGGCGTGCTCGAGGGGATCCCCGAGGACCTGATCCGGGCCGCGGCCTCGCTCGGCCCGTCGCCCGCCGCGACGTTCCGTCAGGTGATCTTCCCGCTGGCGGTCCCGGGGCTGATCGTGGGGCGGTCCTCGTGTCCACCGGATCCTTCACCGCCTGTGCCACCCGCAGCTGCTGGGGGCGAGCGGCAGATGGTCATGGGCACGTTCCTGCACCAGCAGGCGATGGTGCGGCTCGACTGGCCGGCAGCGTCCACCACCGCCGCAATCGCGGTGGCGGTGACGATCGCGGTGGTGCTGGCGATGACGCGGCTTGCGCGCCGGCTGAACCCGGCCGCGACCTGAGGGGGCCGGCCGATGCAGATGCGCCTGCCGCCCGCGCTGATCGTGTTCACGGTGCTGGTCTACCTCTTCCTGATGGGGCCGCTCGTCATCGTGATCGGGGCGTCGCTGTCGGACACGTCCTATTCCACCTTCCCGCCGAAGGGCCTGACGCTGCGCTGGTTCGAGCGGATCTTCGAGATGGCGGCCTTCCGCCGCACCATCGTCACCTCGCTGCAGATCGCCGTCCTCGCCATCGGCGTCGCGCTGGTGATCGGCATACCCGCGACCGATGCGCTGAACCGCTATCGCATCCATCTGCCGGGCTGGCTGTCCGCGCTTTATGTCCAGCCGGTGCTGGTGCCCGAGATCGTGATGGGCTTTTCCCTGCTGCGGTCGGTAGCGGTCGGCATGGACTGGCCGATCTGGCCCCCGCCGCTGGCCGGGCATACGCTGATCGAGCTGCACTCCTGCATCCGCGTGGTGTCGGCGTCGCCCGTGTCCTTCGACTTCGCCATCGAGGAGGCCGCGATCAGCCTCGGCGCGCCGCCGGTCAGGACCTTCTTCACCGTGGTGCTGCCCAATATCCGGGCCGGCGTGATCGCCGCCTTCATCCTCGCGTTCATCACCTCGGTCAACGGCGTTTCGGTGTCGCTCTTCCTGACCGGCCCCGGTGTGTCCACCCTGCCGATCCAGATCCTCGCCTGTGTGGAACAGTTCTTCGATCCCGTGATCGCTTCGGTCGCGGTCCGGCTTTGTTGCACAAATCTGGTGGCGGTCGGAGGTCCCCTTTCCCCGGACGGACCTATCCTGCGACCTCTGTGATGGGTGTGCCGAGTGCGGTGAAGCCGTTCAGCACGGCCACGTGCAGCCGGAACTCCGCGACCTGACGGTCGAAGTCGCGGGCGGACCGACGCTGCCCCAAGAGCTTGACGCAGCGCATCCTGGTCTCGGCGCGACTTCGGCGGTCATAGCCGCTCCATCGTCGCCAGATGGTTCGCCCGACGCGCTTTGAGGTGCACAGGATCTCGTTGCGTGGTGAGGCATGGTCCGCCATCGGTCCGAGGACCATGCCGAACGCCCCGGCGGTGTCGGGTTTTCGGGGTCTGGCGTTCTTGCGGGGCGGAATGATCGCAGCCGCGCCACGGGCTGCGATGGCGTCATGGCACTTGCGGGTGTCGAAGGCGCCGTCGGCGGTGACGGTGGCGATCTCTTGCTCGAGTGGGGTCTGGTCGGGCAGTTCGAATAACATCGGGGCGTCGCCGACATCGCTTGTGGTGAAGTCGGCGGCCAGGATTTCCAGTCGTCGTCGGGGAAACGGTTCACTGGGGGCTGTTGAAGAAGTCGTTTCAGGCCGACGCCGGATTTGGTCGGGCCGCGCGCAGTTCGATGATCGAACAGAGCAACAGCATCACAGCCGCCGCCAGCTTTTTGAGGTT
>CALIZF010000054.1 GCA_938028765.1 uncultured Paracoccaceae bacterium | reverse complement strand
CCCCGAGGGGGTGCGGGGCGCAGGCGCCGGACGCGGTGCCGCGCCGCGCGGCCAGCGCCCCTCGTCGGCCCCCCGAACGATCGGCGGCGTCGGGCCGCGGCCTCCTGCGCGTCGGTCGGCCGCCCGCGCGGCCGCGCCGCGCACCGGTCAGGCGAAGTCCGGTCAGAGAGGGTCGGGTCGGGCCGCGCGGCAAAGGGGCCGCCCGGCCCGGCGGCGGTGCCCGGACGGCGGGGGCGTCTCGGGGCAAGGGGAGGGGGGCGGGGGGGGGGGGCGCGCCGCGGGGCGGAACGCGGCCGAACGCCCGTTCGCGCGGGGCGTGCGGTGTCCGCGCCATCGGCGCGCGTGCACGGGTTCCTGAGTTCGGCTGGGTTCGGTCGCGGCGGCGGCCGCGCGCCGCCGGCGCACCTCAGGCGTCGAGCTCGATGAGCAGATCCTTCGCCTCGACCTGCACGCCGGGGGCGACATGGACGGCCTTCACCGTGCCCGCGCGATCGGCGTGCAGGCCGGTTTCCATCTTCATCGCCTCGATGGTCAGAAGGAGATCGCCGGGGCGGACCTTCGATCCGGCCGCGACTGCGACGGCGGCGACCTGACCCGGCATCGGCGCGCCGATGTGGGAGGGGTTGCCCTCGGCCGCCTTCGGGCGGCGGGCGGTGGCCTGCTTCACCTTGCGGTTCGGCACCTTCACGATGCGGGGCTGGCCGTTCAGCTCGAAGAACACCCGCACCTCGCCGTCCTCGCCGGTCTCGCCCACGGTCTGAAGGCGGATTTCCAGCGTCTTGCCGGGGTCGATCTCGGCGGTGATCTCTTCCCGCGGCTCCATCCCGTAGAAGAAGGTCCGGGTGGGCAGAGTGCGCACCGGGCCATAGAGCGCGTGGCGCTGGCGGTAGTCGAGGAACACCTTGGGATACATCAGGTATCCGGCCAGGTCCTCGTCGTCCATCTGTTCGGAATCGGCGTCCTCGCCCGCCCGCGCGCGCACCTCGGCCAGCGCCTGGGCGCGCGCGGCCTCGAGATCGACGGGGGGCACCCGGGCGCCGGGACGGTCCGTTATGGGCTGTTCGCCTTTCAGGACCTTGGCGACGATTCCCGGCGGGAACCCGCCCGGCGGCTGGCCGAGGTTGCCGCGAAGCATGTCCACGACCGAGTCGGGGAAGGCGACCTCCACCCCCGGATCTTCGACCTCGGCCCGCGTAAGCCCCTGGGCCACCATCATCAGCGCCATGTCGCCCACCACCTTGGAACTGGGCGTGACCTTCACGATGTCGCCGAACATCGCGTTGACGTCGGCATAGGCCTGCGCGATTTCCGGCCAGCGGTCCTCGAGCCCCATCGACCGCGCCTGCGCCTTGAGGTTGGTATACTGGCCGCCCGGCATCTCGTGCAGGTAGACCTCGGATGTCGGCGCCTGCAGCCCCGTCTCGAAGGCGGCGTAATGGGCGCGCACCTCTTCCCAGTAGTTCGAAATCGCCCGCACCGCCGCGATGTCGAGGCCCGTCTCGCGGTCCGATCCCTTCAGCGCCTCGACGACGGTGCCGAGCGTCGCCTGGCTGGTATTGCCCGACAGGGCGTCCATCGCGCAGTCGGCGGCATCCACGCCCGCCTCGGCCGCGGCGAGGATCGTGGCGCAGGCGATGCCGGCCGTGTCGTGGGTGTGCAGATGGACGGGCAGCCCCACCTCCTCCTTGAGCGCGCGGACGAGGACGCGGGCGGCGGCGGGCTTCAGAAGCCCCGCCATGTCCTTCAGCCCCAGCACATGCGCGCCCGCGTCGCGCAGCTGCCGGGCGAGCGACAGGTAGTATTTCAGGTCGTACTTCGGCCGCGCGGCGTCCAGCAGGTCGCCGGTGTAGCAGATCGTGCCTTCGCAGATGCGCCCGGCCTCCTGCACTGCGTCCATGGCGACGCGCATGTTCTCGACCCAGTTGAGGCTGTCGAACACGCGGAACACGTCCACCCCGGTCTCGGCCGCCTGGGCAACGAAGAACCGCACCACGTTGTCGGGATAGGTCGTGTAGCCGACCCCGTTCGCGCCCCTGAGCAGCATCTGCAGAAGGATGTTCGGCATTCCCGCCCGCAGGTCGCGCAGGCGCTGCCAGGGGCATTCCTGCAGGAACCGGTAGGCCACATCGAAGGTGGCCCCGCCCCAGCATTCCACGCTGAAGAGGCCCGGCAGGTTCGCCGCATAGGCCGGCGCCACGCGGATCATGTCGTGCGACCGCATCCGGGTGGCCAGAAGGCTCTGGTGCCCGTCGCGCATCGTCGTGTCGGTGATCAGGAGGCGCCGCTCGGCCAGCATCCGGTCGGCGACAGCCTGCGGGCCCTTCTCGATCAGCAGGGTCCGCGATCCCGGCGGCGGCAGGCGCGCGGGTTTGGGCGGGCGCGGGGGCTTCGCTGCGGCGGGCCGGGGGCGGCCGGCCGTCTCGGGATGGCCGTTCACCGTGATGTCGGCGATGTAGGTCAGGATCTTGGTCGCCCGGTCGCGCCGGCGCTGGAACTGGAACAGCTCGGGCGTGCTGTCGATGAACTTCGTGGTCGCCTGGTTCGACAGGAACACCGGGTGCTTTAGCAGGTTCTCGAGGAAGGCGAGGTTGGTCGCCACGCCGCGGATGCGGAACTCGCGCAGCGCCCGATCCATCCGCGCGATCGCCTGTTCGGGCGTGCGCCCGCGCGCCGTCACCTTCACGAGGAGCGAATCGTAGTAGCGCGTGATCACCCCGCCCGAATAGGCGGTGCCGCCGTCGAGGCGGATGCCGTGGCCGTGCGCCTCGCGGAAAGCGGTGATGCGCCCGTAGTCGGGGATGAAGTTGTTCTGCGGATCCTCGGTCGTCACCCGGCACTGGATGGCATGCCCGTCGAGCCGCACATCCGCCTGGCTTGCCACGCCCGTCGCCTCCGGCAGGGTCGCCCCTTCGGCGATGCGGATCTGGGCCTGCACGATGTCGATGTCCGTCACCTCTTCGGTCACGGTGTGCTCGACCTGCACGCGCGGATTGACCTCGATGAAGTAGAAGGCACCCGTGTCCATGTCCATCAGGAACTCGACGGTGCCGGCGTTGCGGTAGCCGACCGCCTGTCCGATCTTCAGCCCGAGGGCGCAGACCTCGGCCCGCTGCTCGGGCGTCAGATAGGGGGCCGGCGCGCGTTCCACGACCTTCTGGTTGCGCCGCTGCACCGTGCAGTCGCGTTCGAAGAGGTGCCAGAGGTTGCCGTGCGCATCGCCGAGGATCTGCACCTCGACGTGGCGCGCGCGCTCGATCATCTTCTCGAGGTAGCCCTCGCCGTTGCCGAAGGCGGCCTCGGCCTCGCGCCGGCCCTCGCGCACCTTGGCTTCGAGCTCGTCCGGTCCGCGGATCGGCCGCATCCCGCGCCCGCCGCCGCCCCAGGACGCCTTCAGCATCAGCGGATAGCCGACCGCGTCGGCCATGGCGCGCACGGCCGCCATGTCGTCGGGCAGGACCTCGGTCGCGGGGATGACGGGCACGCCCGCCGCGACGGCCACGCGCCGCGCGCTTGCCTTGTCGCCGAGGCGGCGCATCGTGTCGGCCGTGGGGCCGATGAAGACAAGGCCCGCCGCAGTGCAGGCATCGACGAAATCGGGGTTCTCGGACAACAGGCCATAGCCGGGATGGATCGCGTCCGCGCCCGACATCTTCGCCACGCGGATGATTTCCGGGATCGACAGATAGGCCCCGACCGGCGACAGCCCCTCGCCGATCCGGTAGGCCTCGTCGGCCTTGAACCGATGCAGGCTCAGCTTGTCCTCTTCGGCGAAGACCGCGACCGTCCGCTTGCCCAGTTCGTTCGCGGCCCGCATCACGCGGATGGCGATCTCGCCGCGGTTGGCGATCAGGATCTTGCGGAACTCGGGCATCGGCGCCTCCTGCAGGGAATGCTGCGCCTGCACTCTAGAGGTCGGGGGGGTGGGCGCAATCCCCCTGCGCGGTTCCCGCGGCCGCGACCGAACGCGCCCCCGCCGGTTGCGTGGGGTGTCGGCCCGGCCTTCGGGTGCAGACGGATGTCATGCGCCCGCCAGCCGGATGTTGCCGGCCGGTCGCACGGCTGTCGGCGTGCCGCGCCAGTCTTGCGGTGTTGCGCCAACGCCCAAGGACTGACCCCGATGCCGCGTCCGATCCCGTTTGCCCTTGCCGCCGCCCTCGCCGCGCTGCCTGCCGCCGCGGAAGAGCGCTTCCCCGCCACGCTGGCCGGCCATGCCGCACTGCCCGCCTTCACCCTGCTGACACCGCCCGCCGGCGCCCCGCCGGATGCCTGGGTTTCGGGCAAGTTCATCGGCGCTGCCCGCAACGACCGCCCGATGACGATGGCGGGCAACACGGGCGCGATGCATGGCCGCCGCGCCACAGGCCTGTCGCTGCCCTTCATCGGGCAGCCGCTGCAGGGCTTTTCGGGCGTCGCGATGAACCGCGCCGCCGACGGATCCGTCTACGTGCTGACCGACAACGGTTTCGGCAGCCGGATGAATTCGTCCGATGCGCTGCTGTTCTTCCACCGCGTCGCGCCCGATTTCGGCGACGGCGCGGTTGCCGTGCGCGATACGGTGTTCCTGCGCGACCCGAAGCGCGTCGTGCCGTTCCGCATCAGTTACGAGGCCACGGCCGAACGCTATCTGACCGGCGCCGACTTCGACCCCGAATCGATCCAGATCCTCGGGAACGAAGTCTGGATCGGCGACGAATTCGGGCCCTCCCTGATCCGCGCGACGCTCGACGGCGTGGTGACGGGCGTGTTCCCCGCCCTCGTGGACGGCCGCCCCGCGCGCAGCCCCGACCACCCGGCGCTGCGCGTGCCCGCCGCAGCCGGCAGGGACTGGACCGTTCCGCGCTCGGGCGGGTTCGAGGGGATGGCGCTGCAACCGGGCACGGGGCTTCTCTGGGCCATGTTCGAAAAGCCGCTGCTGACGCCCGAGGGCGAGCCCGAGGGGCGGTTCGTCCGCGTGCTCGCCTTCGATCCCGCCGGGGCCGAGTGGACCGGCGCAGCTTTCCGCCTCGCGCTGGCCGAGGGCGCAACGGCCATCGGCGACGTCAACTTCATCGACGAGACGCGCGCCCTGGTGATCGAGCGCGACGACGGCGAGGGCGACCCGTCGCTGAAATGCGCCGGCGACCCTGCGCCCGACTGCTTCCCGAACCCCGCGATCCTCAAGCGCGTGGTGCTGATCGACACGGCCAGCCTCGATGCCGAAGGGTTCGTCCGGCGCATCGGCCATATCGACCTGATGGATCTGGCCGACCCCGAGGGGCGGGGCCGCATCGCCACAGCCGCCGCGCGGGATCTGACGGGGCGCTACACCGTGCCCTTCTTCACGGTCGAGAACGTCATGGCCGTCGATTCCGAGCACCTGATCGTGGCCATCGACAACAATCTGCCGTTCTCGTCGGGGCGCGCGCTGGACCGGGCGGCGGACAGCGAATGGTTCCTGATCCGCGCGCCCGAGTTCCTTGCGGCGCGCTGACGCGCGGGGGCTTGACGTGGCCGGGCGGGCGCTGTCCGCTCGGCTGCAAGCTTTCGGGGAGGGCGACATGCCGATCAGGAACAAGGCGACCGCGCACTGGGCAGGCGGGCTGAAGGGTGGGGCAGGCACGTTCGGCACCGCCTCTGGCGTGCTGTCGGCGGTGAGATACGACTTCCGCAAGCGGTTCGAGGGCGAGGCGGGGACGAACCCCGAGGAGCTGCTGGGTGCTGCCCACGCCGCCTGCTACGCGATGCAGACGGCCGCGATGCTTGAGGATGCCGGGATCGTCCCCGAGGCGGTGGATGCGACCGCGACCGTCACGCTCGATTTCGTCGAAGGCGCGCCGACGGTGACGGGCGTGCACCTCGACATCGCCATCCGGGCGCCCGGTGCGGCCGAGGCGGAGGTGCTGCGCATCGCCGGCGAGGCAAAGGCGGCCTGCCTTGTCACCCGCCTGTTCGCCACCGACGTGAGCTACACCGCGCGGGTGGTCTGACCGGCTTCGCGCGGGACGGTCGGATCAGAAGGTCCGCCGCGGTCGCGGGGGCGCCGGGCACCCGGACCGCGAGGCTCGAGGCCCCGTCGCCGTCGCGATCGACCGTCAGCCGCCCGGCCGCAAGGCGCTGCTGCCCGGGCGTGCAGGGGGCGCTGACGGCAAGGGTCGGCGGCCCCGCGCGGGGGGCGAGCAGGCGCAGGTCGGTCCGGTCGGCCCGGCCGGGGTCGATGACGCGGGCCGCCCCCGTGCCCGGGGTCCGGGTGGCGGCTGGCGGCGGGCCCTGTCGCGCGCAAGTCGGCCGGACCGGATGCCTGTCCCCGAGTCGCCGAAGATGTTGTCGCTGCCCACCCTCCGCCCGCGATCCCGGTGTTGCCGGTGCGGCCGGACGGCGTGTCGGTGAAGGCGCTGCCGCCAACCCTGCCGCTCCCCTCGCCGCTGCTAGGCCGACCGAGGCTGCCTTTTCCCTCCGCGGGTCGTCCGGCCTCGGCCCGGGGGTCCTGTCGTTGCCGGTCCCGCCCGCCGGCCCGTCCGCGCGCGCCGCCCGTCACGGTCGCCTTCGATCAGCGCAACTGCACCCCTCGCCCCGGCCGGGGGGAGGGGCCAGGCCAAGGCGCGGACGTCAGACCATCATCTCCTTCGTCGCCGTCAGGCGCAGCCTCGGATAGTCGCGCTGGACGCGGTCGATGTCCCATTGCAGGCGCGTGAGGAACACCGGGTCGCCGTCGTGGTCAGTGGCGAGGTGGCCCTTGTTGGCGGCCGACAGCCTCTCGATCTCGTCCTTCGGGCCGGCGATCCAGCGGGCCGAAGTGAATTGCGTGCCCTCGAACCGAACCGGAAGGCCGTATTCCGTCTCGATCCGGCTGGCCAGCACGTCGAACTGCAAGGCCCCCACCACGCCCACGATGAAGCCCGACCCGATCTGAGGGCGGAACACCTTGGCGGCGCCTTCCTCGGCGAACTGCATCAGCGCCTTTTCGAGGTGCTTGGCCTTCATCGGATCGCCCGCCCGCACGGTCTGCAGCAGCTCGGGCGCGAAGGACGGGATGCCGGTGAAGCGCAAGGCCTCGCCCTCGGTCAGCGCGTCGCCGATGCGCAGCTGGCCGTGGTTGGGGATGCCGATGATGTCGCCCGCCCAGGCCTCTTCCGCCAGCTCGCGGTCAGCGGCGAGGAAGAGGACCGGGGCGGCCACCGTCATCGGCTTGCCGGTGCGCACATGGGTCAGCTTCATGCCCCGTTCGAAATGCCCCGAGGCGAGGCGCACGAAGGCGACCCGATCGCGGTGGCGGGGGTCCATGTTGGCCTGCACCTTGAAGACGAAACCGGTCACCGCCGGCTCTTCGGGCAGGATCTCGCGTTCGAGCGCCTTCTGCGGCTGCGGCGGCGGCCCGTAGTCGCCGATGCCGTCCATCAGCTCGCGCACGCCGAACGAGTTGATCGCGCTGCCGAACCAGATCGGCGTCAACGACCCCGAGAGGAACGTATCGCGATCGAAGGCAGGCAGGAGGCCGCGCGCCATTTCCACCTCCTCGCGCAGGCGGGCGAGAAGGTCCGCCGGGACATGCGCGGCCATGCGCGGGTCGTCGAGGCCCGAGAGCACCACCGTCTCTGCCACCCGGTTGCGGTCGGCGCGGTCCATGATCTCCAGCCGGTCGCGCAGAAGGTCGTAGGCGCCGAGGAACTCGCGCCCGACCCCAATGGGCCAGCTTGCGGGCGTCACGTCGATGGCAAGCGATTCCTGGATCTCGCTGATGATCTCGAAGATGTCGCGGCTTTCGCGATCCATCTTGTTGCAGAAGGTCAGGATCGGCAGGTCGCGCAGGCGACACACCTCGAACAGCTTGCGTGTCTGGCTCTCGACCCCCTTGGCGCCGTCGATGACCATGATCGCGGCGTCCACCGCGGTCAGCGTCCGGTAGGTGTCCTCCGAGAAGTCCGAGTGCCCCGGCGTGTCCACCAGGTTGAACCGGTAGTCGCGGTAGTCGAACGACATCGCGCTGGCCGAAACCGAGATCCCGCGCTCCTGTTCCAGCTTCATGAAATCCGACCGGGTCCGCCGCGCCTCGCCCTTGGCGCGCACCTGTCCGGCCATCTGGATCGCGCCCCCGAACAGCAGGAACTTTTCCGTCAGCGTCGTCTTGCCCGCGTCCGGGTGGCTGATGATGGCGAAGGTGCGCCGGCGGGCGATCTCGGGCGGAAGGGCGGGGCGGTTCGACATGGCGCGCGGTATAGGCGGCGGGGCGCGGCGCCGCAACAGGCCGGCCCGGCGGTTGCGATCGTCGCCTGCGGTCGGAACAGGCGGCGAACGCCGGGGTTCCGCAACGCGCCATGACACCCCGGCGGAACCGGTCGCCGGACCCCGCGCAGGGCGCGACCCGGCGCGCCGCGACCGCCCGACATCCCCGGCGCAACGCCGCCGGCCGTGCCGCCGCGCGGCGGGGGCGATTGCTGGCGGACCGACACTCGGCTACCCCTCGGGAATGACACGGGATCACGGGGCAGGGAGGTCGGGCGCAGGGCCGGGTGGCTGGCCCGCGCTGTCGCTGGTCGGCATCATGCTGGCCGGCCTTTTCGCCGCCGCGGCGCTGACCCCCAGCCTCCTGCCGCGAAGCCCGGTCATCCAGGGCGTGCTGGCCGGCACGCTCGCGGCGATCGGGCACGAGATCGGGGCGGCCGCGGCCTGGCTGTGGCGGTTCCTCGGCTTCCCGCTCCCGGGCCTCGAGCGGCGGGCGCGGCTGCTGTGGCCCTGCGCGGCCATCGGCCTGGCGGCGGCGGCCTGGGGCCTTGCGAATGCGGCCGACTGGCAGAACGCGACGCGCGCGGTGATGGGCCTCGATCCCGTCGAGACCGGACACCCCGCCATCATCGCCGGCGTCGGCGCGGCGGTGCTGGCGGCGCTGTGGCTTCTGGTGCGGGCCTTCGCGCTGGCGATCTCGGCCGCGGCGCAGCGGTTTGGGCGCATCGTGCCGCCGCGCGTCGGCGCGGTCCTGGGCCTGGTGGCGGCGGGGTGGCTCTTCTGGGCGGCGATCGACGGCGCGCTGATCCGCACCGGGTTCCGCATTGCCGACAGCTCGTTCGCGGCGGCCGAGGCGATGTTCGAACCCGACATCGCCCGCCCCGAGGACCCCGCCGCCACCGGCAGCGCCGCCTCGCTGGTCCCCTGGGAGGCGCTCGGGCGCCAGGGCCGGGCCTTCGTGGCGACCGGGCCGACCTAGGCCGAGATCGCCGAATTCGCGGGCCCGGGCGCGATGCGGCCGATCCGCGTCTACGTCGGCCGCAACGCCGCGCCAACACCCGCGGCGCGGGCGCGGCTGGCGCTGGCCGAGCTGATCCGCGCGGGCGGGTTCGCGCGCGGGACCCTCGTCATTGCCATCCCGCCCGGCACCGGCTGGATGGACCCTGGCGCGCACGACACGCTGGATTTCATCACCGGCGGCGACGTTGCGACGGTGGGGGTGCAGTATTCCTACCTGACCTCGGTCCTGTCGCTTGTCACCAACGCCGAATACGGGGTTGAGCAGGCCGCAGCGCTGTTCGAGGCGGTCTACGATCACTGGACGACGCTGCCGCGCGACGCGCGCCCGCGGCTCTACGTTCACGGCCTCAGCCAGGGTGCCTTCAACGTGCAGGCGGCGCTGCCGATCCTCGACCTGCTGGGCGACCCGATCCATGGGGCGTTCTGGGTCGGATCGCCCTTCTTCGCCGTCTACTGGCGCGACGCGCGCGAGAACCGGGTTCCCGGCAGCCCCGCCTGGCGGCCCGACCGCGGCAACGGCTCGCTTGTCCGCACGCTGACGCAGGACGGGCCGGGACCGGGGCCCTACGCCCCCTGGGGGCCGATGCGGCTGGTGTTCCTCAACTACGGCAGCGACCCGATCGTGCAGTTCAGCGTCGATGCGCTGTGGCGCCGGCCGGACCTGCTGGGTCCCGACCGGCCGCGCGACGTGTCGCCCGCCATGCGCTGGTTTCCCGTGGTGACCTGGTTCCAGCTCGGCCTCGACAGCCCGGTCGCGCTGCAAAAGCCGGGATACGGCCATTACTACGCCGCCGAACACTACATCGACGGCTGGGCGACGCTTCTCGATCCGCCTGGCTGGAACGCGGACCGCGCAGCGGCGCTGAAGGCGATCTTCGCGCGCCGCCCCGCCGCCTTCTGAGCCGCCTTCTGAGCCGCCTTCCGACGGGTCAGAGCGTCGCGGTCACGCGGTGTCCGGGCGCATGGGTCAGCGTCAGCGCGGTGACAGGCAAGGCGCCGGCCCAGGTGCGGCGCAGCACGGTCAGGACCGGTGCGCCCGGCGCACAGCCGAGGTCGCGTGCATCGGCCGGGTCCGCCGCCGCGGCCGTGAAGGCGATCTCGCCGTGGGTGAAGGGGGCGTTGCCGACCAGCCATTCGTTGGCGCTGACCGCGGCAAAGTCGGCCGCGGCGAGGCCCGGCACCGCGGCCGCGCTGATCCAGCGGTCCTCGAGGCAGAAGGGCGCGCCGTCGGCAGTATGCAGTGCGCGCACCAGTCGCACAGGTCCGACCCCCGGCTCTTCGCCCGCCGTATCGTGCAGCAGGCGGTAGCCGTGCGCCATGCCGCGCGCCGCGACCTCGGCCCGGATCACGGGGATGGACAGCACCGCCCGGCGGACGGGCAGCGCGGACACCCGCGTGCCGCCGCGGCGCCGCCGCTCGAGCAGCCCGGCCGCCGCCAGATCGCGCAGCGCACGGTTCACGGTCGCGCGCGCGCAGCCGAATTCCGCCGCCAGGTCCGCCTCGTCGGGGATGCGGGCGCCTGGGGGCCAGTCGCGCGCGCGGATGCGGTCAAGCACGGCCGCTCGCACCGCCTGCCAGGTTGCGCTCACGCCGCACCGGTGCAGGGGGGGCTGCCAGCCCCCCCTCTGGCCTGCGGCCATTCA
>CALIZF010000053.1 GCA_938028765.1 uncultured Paracoccaceae bacterium | reverse complement strand
GAGGCGCGACGGACCGCGCCTGCGACCCGCCGCCCGGCCACCCGGACATCGCGGATGTCGCCCCGGCCGGTCCTGTGCAGCACCCGCTCAAGCCGCCCCCCCCCGCGGTCCGCCGCGACCCCGAACCCCGGCCCGGGGCGCGCGGGCGAGCGCGTCGACGGCAAGGCGTGGCAAGAAGGCGCCGCAAAGTAGGCCTTGCCACCTGCGCACCGCCGAGGGTGGCGAGGCGAAAGGCCGTCACGGCATCGCCCCGGGACCCCGGCACGCCGCACGCCACGGCCGGCAGCCGCGCCTCGACGCCCGCGTCGAGCATCCGCGCTGCCATCGGCGCGCCGCGCGCCGCCTCCCACATCGAGCCTTGGGGGCCCGCCCGAGATGTCGGACCCGAGGCCCACCCCCACCCCGCCGCGAGGACCAGCCGCAGGGGGAAGGCAGCGCCTGCGAAACAGGCGTTCGACACCGGGCAAAGGGCCTGCCCCGCCCCCGCGCGCGCAGGATGGCGAGGTCGCGTTCGCCGAGGAACACCCCGTGCGCCAATACCCCGTGCCGGGTGACCAGCCCGAACCGGTCGAGGGTTTCGGCATCGCTCGTCCCGTGGCGGGCGCGGACATGGGCATTCTCCCGGTCGCTTTCGGCCACGTGCTTCGCCGCCCCGCTCTCGGCCGCGAGCCGGCCGAGGGCGGCAAGCAAGTCGTCGGTGCAGGCCGGGATGAAGCGCGGCGTGATGATCGGCCGCACCAGCCCCTGCGCGTTGCCGGGATAACCGCGGATATGGTCGATCACCGCCCTGGTGCCGGCGACCGCCACCGCCGTATCGGCGTCGCGGTAGAGGGGCGGATTGTCGGGATGATCCATCGCCACCCGGCCCACCAGCGCCCGCTGGCCCTTCTCGAGGCAAAGGTCCCCAAGAATGCAGGTCGCCGCATCGTGGATCGTGGAGAAATAGACCACCGCCGTCGTCCCTGCCGCCAGCAGGTCGTCGATCATTGCCGCATAGACCTTCCGCGCGAACTCCGTGTCCGCATCGCGGGCCGCGAGCGGGAAGGTATGGTGGAACAGCCGCCCCTCCAGCGGCACGTCCGGCGCCATGCCGAGCTGGGGATACCGGGGCGCCTGCACATGCAGGTCCGCGAGGCCGGGGATCGCGACACAGTCGGAGAGATCGACCTTGCCGGCCGGATCGTGGCCCATGGCACCCGGCGGCGTGACCGACAGGATCGTGCCGTCGCGGTCGAAGTCGATCACCACGCGGTCGGGATCCGCGACCCGGCCCGCGTCCGGCGTGTGGAATCCCGACATCAGGACGCCCGCCCCGCGCAGGTCGCTCATTCGGGCCGCTCCGCCCGGCCGGACTGCCGAAAGGGGGGCATTCCGCCCCCCTCACCGTTGCGAGGATATTCGGCGACAGAAACGGGCGGGGAACACCGGGGCCGGACGCGCGCCGCGGCCCGTCGCATCGGCCCCCGGCGGCGCGGCGCGGCAGGGCGGGGGATGGCGCCATGCGGCCTGCGGCCGGGCCGTGGTCCCACAGAGCAGCCCTTCTCTTTCAGCCAGCGCCGGTAGACGACCGAGCTTGCCTTCGCCCGCGTCGGGATCTCGGCCCCCGGTTCGAGCGGCAGGAAGCGCGGGCGCTGTCTTCCTAGGATGATACGGTCCTGCAGGAAGATCACATCTTGGAACCCGATCAGCTCCGCAGCGGCTCCGCATTGTCGATCAGGACCATGACCGGCTGCGCGCGGCAACGATCGGGCGCCAGCGGCTGAACGAAGAGGCAGATCGTGTCCCGCCGGCCCGCGGCGACCGGACAGGTCTTGCAGAGGAGCAGTGCGCATGTCCTGCATCAGGGCAAGATGTGCGATGTTGGTCAGAAGCGTCCGCATCAGCGCAGGTCGCGGTAACGGGGCTTGGCAAGGGCGGCAGGCGCCGGCATGAAGCGCATCCGGCGGACAGCGACGACCGGAACGATCATCGGCGCCACGATGCCGAGGTAGGGCAGCATCGACCGGATCGGCGCCGCGATTGGCCAGCTGCGCGCCTGCCCCGCGAAGCCGAGCGCCGTGACGAAACCGAACAGCAGCGCCGCCAGCACCGCGTTGACCGGGCGGAACCCCGCGAAGATCACCGGCCCACCGCGATCCGGCCGCGGCCGGCCACCACGCCTTCGGACAACGAGGGCACGAAGGCCTGCGTGAGGCAAGCCCCCGCCCCCGCGGCCAGCGACGCCCCGGCCATCACATCGAGAAAGCGCAGCCGCATCACCGGGATGCCTGCAGCGTCGGCAGCGGCCGGGTACTTGCCGACCGCGCGCATGTCGAGACCGTGGCGGGTCCTGAACATCAGCGGGTGCAGGGCCAGCGGCAGGGCGATGAAAATGACGTAGATCAGGAAGTTGTGCCGGAAGACCGCGCGCCCGAAGAAGGGCAGGTCCGAAAGGCCGGGGATGAGCGGCGGCTGGCACACGGCCGGCGAGGGCGTGCCCGCAGAGGCCTTGCCCACCGTCGCGGCAAGGCCGGTCCCGATCAGCGTCAGCGCAAGGCCGCACAGCACCTGGTTGGCGCACACCACCACCGTGGCCAGCGCGAAGAGCATCCCGAAGACCGGGCCGACGGCCGCGCCATGGCGAGGCCGAACGCCGGCGCGGGCCAGTCCACGAGCGCGGCGATCCCCGTCACCGCGCCAAGGGCCACCAGCCCCTCGACGCCGAGGTTCACGACACCGGCGCCATCGCACCGGACCTCGCCCGGGGCGGCCGGAGCCAGAACGCCGCCGGCGATGAACGAGGTCTGGATCAGGCCCGCGATGACCTCCATGCCCCGCCTCCTACGCCGTCCGCACCAGCCGGTAATGCGCAAGTTCCTCGGCCACCGCCGCATGGAGCAGGATCGGCCCCGCGATCGCCAGCACCGTGTTCATCGTCAGGTCCCGGGTCTGAAGGATGATGCCGCCGCTCAGGATGACCGCCATCAGCCCGGGCGAGAACGGCACGCCCACCGGCTGCGCCCGCGCCAGCACCGCCACCATGATGGCGGGATAGCCGTAGTTGTTGGAAATCCCGCCTCCGAGGCAGGTGACGGTGCCGGCAAGCTCCATTGCGCCGCCGAAGCCCGCGATCGCGCCCGACATCAGGATCACCGCGACCGGGTGCCGCCGCGTCGGCATCCCGGCATGATCGGCCGCGCCGGGGTTCGACCCCGCCCCGCGAACCTCTTATCCCCGGCGGGTCGGCGCGAAGGCACCGGCGAGCAGCAGCGCGAGGATCACCGCCACGGGCAGGCCCCGGTGCACGATCCCCCAGACCTCGGGCACCCGCATCGGCATCCGCGCCGCGGTCGACGGCGCATGGCCCGACGGGTCGAGCCAGTGGCCCGTCGCCACCCACCAGACCATCAGCGCCGCGACGAAGTTCACACGCAGTGTCGTGATCAGCTCCGACACGTTCGGCCGGGCCCGCGCCAGCGACGGCACGCGGGTCCAGAGCACCCCCCCCCGACGACGCCCGCAAGGATCATCGCCGGCAGAAGCACGGCGGGCGGCGCCGGCACGAAGGGGCCCATCCCCGCGGCGCAGAAGGCGCCGATGTCGACCTGCCCCCCTGCCCCGATGTTCCACGCGCCGATCCGCAGCGCCGCCACCGCAAGCCCCGTGTGATCAGCGGCGTCGGCAGAAGCCCCAGATCCTCCATCCCGAAGCGCGAGCCGAAGGTGGTCTCGGTCACCCGCCGGCCGAGGGCCAGGTGATCGTTCCCCGCCGCCGCGATCACAAGCGCGGCCGACGCCAGCGCGAAGACGACTGCCGCCGCACGTGCGGCGCAGGCGACGCCCGGTCGTGGCGACGGGAACCGCCGCAGCCGCAGGCTGATGCCGCCGCCTCCGGCCTTGCCCGATCCGCAGAGGTGGGGCCGCCGGCCCCCCTCTGGCCTGCGGCCATTCACCCCCCTGGGAGTATTTCCGACAAGATGAAGGCGGCAACACGAATGGGCCGGCGGCGCGGACGGGGTGCATCGTGCCCGCGACGGTCGCGCGGGGGCGGGGGTGCGGGTCTTCGGTCGATCTTTCGCGGCGGCCGGACCGCGCCGGCGGGGCGAGGCGGGCCGCGGCGCGAGGGGCGCGACGCCACAGGGCGGCGGGCGGGCGGTGTCCGGCGGCGGTCATGGGGCGGCACCGGCGCGCTCGCCGCCCATCGTCAGGCCGATGGACCCCATCGCGTCGCGGCGGGGCGGCGCCTTGCCGATGATGCGGGCATCGTACACCACCGCGATCCGGTCTGCGAGGTTCAGGAGCGCCTCGCGCGCGTCAGAGATCAGCACCACCGCGATGCCCGCATCGCGCAGTTCGACGAAACACCGCACCATCGTGTTGATCGCGCCCGTGTCGAGGCCCCGTGACGGATGGGCGGCGACCAGAACGCGGGTGGCGATCCGCATCTTGCGCCGCGCCACCGGCCGCGGCCGGTTGCCGCCTGACATCTTCCGCATCGGCATGGCGAAATCCGGCACGGCGACGGACGCCGCCTCGGCGATCGCGCAGGCGAGGCGGCGGGCGGCGGCGAGCGACAGGAAGGGCCCGCGCGCGACCGGCGGGCGCGCGTATTCGCGCAGCACCGCGTTGTCGGCCACCGACAGCGCCGGGGCGGGGCCCGATCCCAGCCGGTCCTCGGGGATATGGCCGACACCTGCGCGGGCGAAGGCGCCCGGCCCCTGCCCCGTCAGGTCCCCCCCCCCCACCCGATCACGACACGGCCCGTGCGCGGCCGGTCGAGGCCGGTCAGGATCCGGCTGAGCGCGCGCTGGCCGTTGCCGGCGACGCCGGCGATCCCGAGGATTTCGCCCCCGCGCAGGGACAGCGACACGTCCTACAGCCGGCGGCCGGCCGACACGCGGTCGCATCCGATCACGGGCGCCGACGACGGCGGAATCGCGCCCGCCGGCCGCCCGCGCAGATCGGTCAGCACGATCTCGCGCCCGACCATCATCTGGGCGGGGCTGCGGGTCTTGCAGTCGGCCGCCCATCCGATCGCGACCCGCCGCCCGGCGCGCAGCACGGTGATGCGATGCGCGATCTCAAGCACTTCGTCGAGCTTGCGGCTGGTGAAGATGACGTGGTTCCCCTGCCCCGCGAAGCGCCGAAGCGCGGCGAAAAGCTCGCGCGCCTCGGCCGGCGTCAGCACCGCAGTCGGCTCATCGCGGATCAGGACGCGCGCCTTCCAGCTGAGACCGCGCAGGGTGTGCGCCCTCTGCCGTTCGCCGCTGGAAAGGTCGGCCACCGCCGCCGGATCGACGGCAAGGTTGAGCGCGCGCGAGGTCGGCCGTGCGGGCCTGCAGCGCGCGGGCGCTGATGCGCTCGGGTGCGGTGTCCCGGCCGAGGTGCACGTTCTCGGCCACGGTGAAGGCTTCGACTGGTTTGAAGTGCCGGTGCACCATCCCGATGCCGGCCGCGATCGCATCGTGCGGGCTGGCGAGGCGGCGGGTTTCGCCGTCCGGCACGATCCCGCCCTCGTTGGGCTGGTAAACGGCCGTGCGGATGTTCATCAGCGTGGACTTGGCGGCGCCGTTCTCGCCCAGCAGCGCGTGGATTTCGCCGGGGTAGACCGCCAGGTCCACCCCGGCGTCGGCACACGCCGGGAAAGGTCTTCCCGATCCCCCGCAGCGCCACGAGGGGCGCGGTGCCCGGGGCAAGCACGGGGGGCCGCAGGACATCGGCCGGGTCGTTCACGGTCGCGTCAGGTGTCGATGACCGAGACGCACTCGATCGACCGGTCCATTCGCAGAGTTCCATCTCGGACACGGTCTGACCGGCCGGTATCCGGATTTTGCGCGTGACGTCCCTGATCTCGCCCGTGAATGGCGACCAGCCGCCCATGATCCTGTCGCGCACCGCATCGGCGGCCGCCGCAACCTCGGGCAGGACAGTCGCGCCCCATGCGTCGCAGTCTACCCCGCCGCCGAAGTGCAGGATGTCGGTCGTCGGCGTCCACCCGCCCGCCAGCCGCCGGCCGACCTGGGTCGGGTAGAAGTCGCGGAAATCGGTGATGATCGAGTTGATGCAGGGGATGATCGAGCTGACGCAGGCCTTCGGGCCATCGCGGCGGATGTCGGTGTTCCACATGACCGCCTTCTTGCCGCGCGCCTTGGCGACCTGAAGGTGGGCGGCCTCGTCCATGATCCCGAAGAGCACGTCGCAGCCGTTGTCGATCAGCGCGGTGCCCGCCTGCGTGGCGCCCTGAGGGTCGAAGCACGAGTTGATGACGATGGCCCGCAGGATCGCGTCGGGGTTGACCGGGCGCGCGCCCATCAGGACGGCCTTGGCGCCGGAACAGACCGAGGAAACCGGGAACGAGGCGACGTAGCCGGGCTTGCCCGTGAGCGACATCAGGCCCGCCGCGACGCCGACGACGGATCGCGGATACCGGTGCGCAAGGCAATAGCAGCCGAGATTCGGCATCGGCGCACTGCCGTCGCATTCGTAGAAGGCGGCATCGGCGCGCGGCGCGCGACGCCGTAGAGGAAATCGCCGGAGTTCGGGGGGCGGAACACGATCTTCGCCCCTCCGGCGCCGAAGTCCCGGAAGGTATGGCCGGCATCGGCCGAGCAGGGAATGCTCTCGACCGGCAGCGTCGTCATCTTCGGGAAGGCCGCCTGCACCGCCTGCCGGTCCTGGTCGTGCGCCGGTTCCACCCTTCGTCGGCGGTCGGCCCCACAGGGCCCCAGGCGCCGACGGCGTTCTCTTCCGCGACGGGCGGCAACGGCGCCTGCGCGAAGGCCGGGCGGATCAGCCCGGTCTGCGGCAGGAGCAGCGACGCGCCGGCAGCCGCCCCCAGGTTCAGGAACCCGCGTCTCGACAGGGCTTTGTTGGTCGGCGCGGGCAATCCCTCTCCGCTGCGCGCGGCCGCGGGGCACCCGGCCCGGCGACCCGCCGGCCGCGCAGGCGGCCGTGGGGCGAACCGTCGCGCGGGTGCCGCGACGGGGAAGCGTTCCAGGACGTCAACGGTCTGGATAGGGCGAATTACACGATCCATCCGTTGCGATAAACGCAACACGTGGCGTCGGAACGGTGCGTTCCTTGACACGCGGGCAGACAGGGGCGGCGCAATGGACCGGGGCCGGGACGAACACTTGGCGGTGATACGTTTCGCCGGCACGCTGGTTCCTGCGAGCTTTGCGGAGTTCGCGGCGCACCGGGCGGACCGGCTTTCGCTGGCCCGCAAGGTGCTGGCGCAGGACGCGAACGGCGCCACTATCCGCGTGACCGGGCCCGCGGCGCCGGTCGATGCCTCTAAGATGGCGCTGAGCCTCGGCCTCGCCGCCTGCCTGGTGCGCGAGGTGACGCGCCTCGATCCGGAGGGCTGACATGACCGGACGGCCCCCCGTGGCGCTGGCCGCCGATATCGCGCCCGGCATATCGGCGGGCGTTGTGCTGGACGGGGCCGTGTCCGTCGTCTGGCGCGACAGCGCCGGCACCCTGCGCCCGGGAGGACCGCTGTCCGCACCGGCGGATGAAGCTGTCGTTCGGCTTCGTAAAGGGCGACCGGATCGCCTGCCTCTACCACGGCTGGTAATTCGATGGCGGCGGGCAGTGCCGCTACATCCCCGCGCACCCCGGTCCCGCGGTGCCGGCGACGATCCGCACCGCCGCGAGGCGGGTGTCCGGGGCGGCGGGGATGGTCTGGGTCGCAGCCGCGGACAGGGCCGATGCGCCGCCGCAGGACGTCGCGGCGACGCCGGTGCGCAGCATATGGATCGACGCGCCGCCGGCGGGGGCGACGGCGGCGCTGGAGGCGGGTCTGCCCGGTCTCGGCCCCGTGATCCGGTGCGCCGGCACCGGGCCTTTGCGCCGCATCGAACAACAGCGCGCCACGGTGATCGCCGGGCTGCATCAGTTGCGGGCGGGCGAGACGGCGCTGCACCTGTGCGTGGCGGACGGCGCGGATGCGGGCGGGCGCACTGCCGTCGCAGCCGAGGCGTTGCGCCGCGGGCTGGAAGCCGGGCGGGGGGCGGCGGCATGATCCTATGGAACTGCGACCTCGACGACCTGTGCGACCGCGCCCGCCTTGTGGCCTCGCTCGCGGGCGTGACGTTGACGTGGCGCAGCGTGGACATGATCCCCGGCCGCAAGCACTGCGCGCCCGTCGTGCTCGCGCTCAACCCACGCGGCACGCTGCCGGTGCTGGAGGACGGCAAGGCTCGGCTGACGCAGGCGGGGGCGACCCTTCTGCATCCGGCACGCGCGACCGACCGGGGCCGCGCCTTCCTGCCCGAGCGGCCGGAGGCCGAGGAATGGCTTTGCCTTGCGCTGACCGACGCCGCCGCGGCGACGGCGGCGCGGCTGACGTCGATCTTCGGGCCCCCGCATGTGCCCGCGGCGGCGGATGCGGCGACGCTGGCGCCGGGGGTGCGCGATGCGCTGCTGCGAGCCGAGGATCACCCGACCCGGCAGGGCTTCCGCGGTGCGGGCTTCCTCGGCGGGGCGCGCGCCTCGGTCGCGGACGTCGCGCTGTTTCCCGCCTTCGCGCTCTGCCGCGACGACGGCGTGGACCACGACGCCTTCCCCACCCTGCGCGCCTGGCCCGCCGCATCCGCGCGCTGCCCGGCTTCGTGACCACGCCGGGCATTCCCGGGTATCATCGACGGCGCCGGACGGACAGCGATGGATCCGCACCGGCTCGGCCCCGTCCCGACGGGGGTGCAGCATTTCCGGCCGGTCGCGCGCCTTGGATCGTTCCGCGCTGCGGCGCGGGCGGTCAGCCTCGCGCCCTCGTCGGTCAGCCGGTCGCTGAAGGCGCTAGAGGGCGACTTCAAGGCGCCGCTGTTCGAGCGGATGCGACAGCGGCTGCGACTGACCGCGGCGGGGGGCTGCTGCTCAACCACATCCGGCAAATCGGGCACGAACCGCACCGCGCGGTGACCGAGACCGGCGACCTGCGGGCCCTGCGCCGGGGCACGGTGACCCTGGCCGTGATCGCGAGCGTGGCGCGCGGGTTGCTGCCGGGCGTGCTGGTAGAGTCCTGGGTCGGGAACCCGGACATCACCGTGTCGGTCAGCGTCGCAGGCAGCGCGGATGCGGCGGCGATGGTGGGCGCCGGCGAGGCGGACATCGCGCAGGCCTTCGAAGTCCGGGTGCCGCGCAATGCGCGACGGCTGGCCGCGGCAATGCTGCCGACGGGGCCGTCGTCCCGCCGTAGAGCAGGCTTACCCGACCGGAAACGCTGCGGATCGACGATCTGGCCGGCGAACGGATGATCCTGTCGGATGCGTCCCTGACGCTTGGCACCTCGGTCGGGGAGGCGTTCGGCCGCGGCGGGATCGACCTGACCCGCCGGGCGCGGACGAACTCGATCGGGCTGATGATCGCGCTTTCACGCCGCGGCCTCGGCATGCTCCTGCAGACGCGGATCGGGTTGGAGCGGGCGCTGGCGCAGGGCGATCTCGTGTTCCTGCCGGTGGCCGACGCCAAGCTGCCGCCGCGGCGGCTGGTGCTGATCGGCCGGCCGAAATCCCAACCGTGCGAGGTAATGGGCGCGCTGGCCGACAGCCTGGGCCGCGCTGTGGACCGGCTTTCGACCTGACGGAGCGTTGCGCAGGGCGCAACGAGATGATCGCAATCCGGGGCTTTGCGGCGCGCCGCGCCGCGTCACGCCGACGGCGCGCGGGAGGGCGGCGGATGCGCGAGGCGGGCGTTCGGTCGGTTCTGCGGGGCCTTCGGCGGGCGGGGATGCCGGTTGCGCGCATGGGCCTCGGCACCGACTTCCCGGTCGTCATGCTGACGACCTACCGGGGCTGGTCGAAGGGGTGCGGACCGTCATCGACATCGCCCGACAGCCGGCGCTGGCCGCCCCGGTCGGGCCACCCGCTGCACCGGACAGCGACGACCGCGACCGGTTCTTCGGCTGGGCCGGTCCATCTTCTTCCACACCTGCGGGACGGCGCGGATGGGCGACGATCCCGACGCCCCGGTCACGCCGCGGCTGCGCGTGAAGGCGGCCGGGGCGCTGTAGGTCGCAGACGCCAGCGTGATCCCGGAGATCCCGACCTGCAACATCCACGCCCCCGCCACGATGATCGGCGAACGCGCAGCCCGCTTCGTGCTGGAGGACGCATGACCCAACTGGACCTCAACCTGTCGGCCGCCGCCGTCCTGACGATGGACGCGGCGCGGCGCGTGATCCCCGACGGCGCGCTGGCGATCGCCAGGGGCGGGATCGTGGCGGTGGGGCCGCGCGCGGCGATGCTGGCGGCGTATCCCGGCGCGCCGCACCGCGCGATGCCCGGCCGTGTGGTGATGCCCGGCCCCGTCAATGCGCACGCGCATTCGGGAATGCTGTGCAGCACGGCCGCGCACATGGCGGTCTGGGACTGGCTGACATGCCACGTCAACCCGATGCACCGCGCCCTGCGCCCGGAAGAGGCCGAGGCGGCCTTATACCCCGCCTATGCCGAAAGCCTGCTGTCGGGCGTCACGACCGTGGTGGACATGTGGCGCTTCATGGACGGGTCGGCGCGCGCGGCCGAGGTGCTGGGCAATCGCCTCGTCGCGGCGCCCCATGTCGTCTGTCATCCCGACTACGACCATTTCGACACGCTCGACTTGAACGGGGCGCAGATCGAGACCTTGCACTGCGGCGCGGGTGGACGGGTGCAGGTCCGGGTCGGCCTCGAACACCTCTTCCATGCCGACGAGGCAGGCCGGCGGCGGGCGGCCGATCTCGCGAAACGCACCGCACCGGATCCACACCCATTGTTCCGAGACCGAGATCGAGGCCGGCGAGTTCCTCGCGCGCCACGGCAAGCGCCGGATACAGGTGATTGACGACCCGGGCTTCTTCGAGACGCCGCGGGCGATGATCGCCCATGCCGTCTGGCTGGACGCGGCCGAAGCCGACCTGATCGCCCGCCGCCCGGCGTCGGTCGCGCACAACACGGTCCCGAACATGAAGCTCGCCGGCGGCATCGCGCCGGTGGCCGAGCTGCCGGCCGCGGGCGCTCCGGTGGGTCTCGGCACCGACGGCGAGAAGGAGAACAACAACTTCGACATGTCCGAAGCGTTGAAGGCGGCGTCCCTGATGGGCGAACTGCGCCACCGTGACGCAGCGGCGATGGAGCCGTGGTCCTGCCTGGAGGTGGGCACGCGCCTCGGCGCGAAGGCCATCGGCCTCGATGCCGCGATCGGCAGCCTCGGACCCGGCAAGCGGGCCGACCTGATCGCGGTGGCGAAGGACACGGCGCGCATGACCCCCTTCTTCCCGCACGGCGAAAGGTTCGACCTCCAGCACAACCTCGTCCATGCCGTGCGGGGATCGGACGTGGCCCTCGTGATGGTGGACGGGCAGGTCGGGTCGAGGACGGGCGGCTCGTCGGCGGTGACATGGCCGAGCTCCTCGCCCGCATCCGGGCGCTCGCCCTCGGCCTCTTCGCGCGCCGCAAGGCCTGGCTGGCCTAGAACCGCCCCGTGCAGTAAACCGACAAGAGATCGCCGACGACCGCGCCGCCCTCGACGGCGGCACCCCGTTGCCATCGAAGGCGACCCGACCCTGCGCATGCGCCGTCTCGGCCAGGACATCGACGCCGCACCCGGCCGCGGCGCCCTGCCCGACGGCCGCGCCCTGCCGGTGCGCGTGAAGGGGGGCTTGACCTTCACGACCCTCGGCCGTACCGCCCGCGACCTTTCCGACATTGCCGAGGCGGCCGAGGACGACCGCCGCTTCGTGCCCTGCGGCCGGGTGACGATGAGCGCCTCGTGCTTGGGGGTGGTCGAGAATGTTCTCGACATGGCGCATTTGCCGTGCATCCACACGAACATCCCCGGCGCCGAGCCGCAGACCGGGGTGCCCGCCTACCAGAGCGGGATCCGCCGCGGTGGACAAGGACTGGGCGGGCGGCCGGCACGGCGCGCGACGCGCTGGCCGCGAAGTCTCAGGAGGATTTTCACCCGGAACGGGGCCAGGCTGCGATCGCCGAACTCCGGCGAAGGCCCCCTTCGGATGAACAACCCGCATCAGACTGCCAGCCGGACGCGTCACGGTCGAGCACAGACCGTTGCCCGTGATGCGGCGGGCCGGACCGCTGCCGAGGTGGCGGCGGCCTTCGGCCCCGGTTCCCGCTTGATCCCTGGCGCGAACGGCGCGGCGGGGGTTTCGGGCGTCGGGGTCATCCGGCGGCCACGTTGGTCATGGCTTCCCAGGGCGGCACGATCTCCATCGCAGGCACGCTGACAAGGCCCTGGTCGGTGATGCGGGTCTCGGGGATCGCCGACAGGGGGATGAGGTTGGACCCCATGTAGGGGATCCTGCACCCCGCGGCCTCCCAGGCGGCCTTGAGGGCGCGCGTTTGCTCGACCACCTCGACCACCCGCTTCTCGCTGGGCAACCCCGCCACGGGCAGTGCGACGAAGGCGGCGACCTTGCCCCCCGCACCACCGCGATTCCGCCCTGCGCGGCCTCAACGGCATCGAGCGCCACGCGCATGTCGGCCTCCGCGGTGCCGGCGACGATCATGTTGCGGCTGTCGTGCCCGACCGAGGATGCCACCGCCCCTCCGGTCAACCCGAAGTCGTGCGGGAACCCGTGCGCCATACCCTCCTTGCAACTTGCCGTGCCGCTCGATCACCGTGACGAAGGTCAGGTTGCGGTCGGCGGGCGTTTCCGCCCAGTCTCGCCCCGGCGTCAGCGTGATGCGCCGGTGCGGCAGCACGATGCCCGGCATCTCGATCCCGATGGCGTTGACGGTGACCGGGCCTGCGGGCAAGGGCGGGGTCAGGGCGCCGCCGGGGGCAACATGGACGATGCGATAGGCCGCATCGGGGTAGCGCCAGCGCGCCGCCGCCATGCTTGCCTCGCGTCGCGAGGGCGGGGCGCGGCGATCCGGCCGCCCGCGAGTCGGGCTGCGGCCGTCGGCCCGATCCGGTCGGCGGAGATGGACAATGGCCGCACGGGGGCGATGACGAGATCGACCGAGGCCCTCCCGCGTCTCCGGCCGGGGTTTCGTGCCGATCCCGGCCCGTCGCCGCCCCCGTGCAGGCGCCATGCGCGGACAGCGCGGCCGGGTGCCCGAAATCCGGGCAACCCGCCCGTTCGTCAGGCTGCCGAAGGCGGGCGGCGGATCAGCGGAGCGGCGGCGGCGACCAGCGGATGCAGTCCCGGCGCACCGGCAGCGATCAGGGCCAACAATTCGCCGCGCATCGGCGGCGCCCAGTAGTCGTTGAGGTGCTGGGCCACGCCGGCGGCCCCCTCGGATGCAGGCCGCGTGGCCATGAATGCGGCGATCTGGTTCGCCATGCGGATCAGCCTGTCAGGCGGCATCGGCGGCCCCACCGGTTCCCGTGACGCGCAGGACGTCGCCATAGACCTCGGCCCGGTCGCCCCGCACGGCGGCGACCAGCGCAATCCGCGCCGCGGCAGCCAGCCGCACCGCCGCTGCCGTGGGGGCCGAAGGGGACACGAGCGCGGGCAGCCCGATGCGCGCCGCCTTCTGGACGAGATCGAGCGAGATCCGGCTGGTCACCAGGGCCGCCCCCTGCCCCGGATCGATCTGCGCCGCCGCCAGCGCGCCCGCGAGCTTGTCGAGGGCGTTGTGACGCCCCACGTCCTCGCGGGCGGCGACGATGCCCCGCCCCGGCCGCCAGAACGCCGCGGCATGGACGGCGCGGGTTGCGTCGTGCAGCGGCTGATGCGCGGGCATCGCGGCCAGCGCCGCCGTCAGGTCGGCAACCGCGAACCGGGCGCGGGCCGCGACGGGCGGCACGGGCGCCGACGCCTCGGCCAGCGTCTCGATCCCGCACAGGCCACAGCCGACCGGCCCGGCCATCGTGCGGCGCCGCGCCGCCACCCGCCCCGCCGCCGCGGGGTTCAGCCAGATCCGCAGGTCGATGCCACCCGGAACCTCGGCCACCTCGACCCCGGCGATCTCGGCCGGCGCCGCGATCCCCTCGGACCAGGCGAACCCGCGGGCGAAGTCGGCAAGATCGGCGGGCGTCGCCATCATCACCGCCTCGGTGACGCCGTTGAAGGTCAG
Source organism: uncultured Paracoccaceae bacterium (assembly GCA_938028765.1). GTDB lineage: Bacteria > Pseudomonadota > Alphaproteobacteria > Rhodobacterales > Rhodobacteraceae > CALIZF01. The sequence continues at coordinate 24,206 of CALIZF010000053.1, read as the reverse complement.
CGCCACCGCCGTCTCCTCCGGCAGGAGGCGCAGACCGCCCGGACCACCCGCCGCGGCATGGGGCAGCGCCGCCGCCGTCATTCCGCGGCCCGCATGATGCGCCGCGCCGCCTCGGCCATCGCGGCATAGCCGCGCTGCCAGTCGGACGGGCCATTCGAGGGGCTGACCTGCACCGCCGTCACCTTGTATTCTGGGCAGTTGGTGGCCCAGTCCGACAGGTCGGTCGTCACCACGTTGGCCTGGGTGCCGGGGTGATGGAAGGTCGTGTAGACGACGCCGGGCGCCACCCGGTCGGTCACGCGGGCGCGCAGCGTCGTCTCGCCGGACCGGCTGGCAAGGCGCACCCAGTCCCCGTCGCGCACGCCGCGCTGTTCGGCGTCGTGCGGGTGGATTTCCAGCACGTCCTCGTCGTGCCAGACGGTATTGGCGGTCCGGCGGGTCTGCGCGCCGACGTTGTACTGCGACAGCACCCGTCCGGTGGTCAGCAGCAGGGGGAAGCGCGGGCCGGTGCGTTCGTCCGTCGGCACGTATTCGGTGCGGATGAACCGCCCCTTGCCGCGCACGAACCCGTCCACATGCATGACGGGCGTGCCCTCGGGGGCGGCCGCGTTGCAGGGCCACTGGACGGACCCGAGTTCCTCAAGCCGTTCGTAGCTGACGCCCGCGAAGCTCGGGGTCGTCGCCGCAATCTCGTCCATGATCTGGGCGGGGTGCGTGTAGTGCCAGCCCGCGCCCATGGCGTTGGCGAGCATCTGCGTGATCTCCCAGTCCGCATACCCGTTGCGCGGCGCCATGACCTTGCGGACGCGGTTGATCCGGCGCTCGGCGTTGGTGAAGGTCCCGTCCTTCTCGAGGAAGGTGGACCCCGGCAGGAAGACGTGGGCGTAGGTCGCCGTCTCGTTCAGGAAGAGGTCGTGGACGATGACGCAGTCCATCGCGGCGAGGCCCGCGGCGACATGGTGCGTGTCGGGGTCGGATTGCAGGATGTCCTCGCCCTGGATGTAGATCCCCTTGAAGGTGCCGTCGATCGCGGCATCAAGCATGTTGGGGATCCGCAAGCCCGGCTCGGGGTCGAGCGCGACACCCCACAAGCTTTCGTAGATGGCGCGCACCTCGGGGGTCTTCACATGCCGGTACCCCGGCAGTTCGTGCGGGAACGACCCCATGTCGCAGCTGCCCTGCACGTTGTTCTGCCCGCGCAGGGGGTTCACCCCCACCCCCGGCCGGCCGATGTTGCCGGTCAGCATGGCAAGGTTTGCGATCCCGATGACGGTGGTCGATCCCTGGCTGTGTTCGGTCACGCCGAGGCCGTAGTAGATCGCGCCGTTTCCGCCCGTCGCGTAAAGGCGCGCAGCCGCGCGGAGGTCGGCAGCGGGAACGCCGGTCAGCGCCTCGACCGCCTCGGGGCTGTGGCGGGGGTCGGAGACGAACTCGACGTAGTCCTGGAACGCCTCCCAGTCGCAGCGGTCGCGCACGAAGGACTCGTTCACAAGGCCGTCGGTGACGATCACATGCGCCATCGCGGTGACCACCGCCACGTTGGTGCCCGGCCGCAGCGCAAGGTGGCGCGCGGCCCTGACGTGCGGGCCTGCGACAAGGTCGATCCGGCGCGGGTCGATCACGATCAGCTTCGCCCCCTGCCGCAGCCGCTTCTTCAGCCGGCTTGCGAAGACGGGATGCCCGTCGGTGGGGTTGGCGCCAATCACGACGATCACATCCGCCTGTTCGACCGAGTCGAAATCCTGCGTCCCGGCCGAGGTGCCGAAGGTCTGCCCAAGGCCGTAGCCCGTGGGCGAATGGCAGACGCGCGCACAGGTGTCGGTGTTGTTGGTGCCGAAGACCGCACGCGCGAGCTTCTGGACCAGATAGGTCTCTTCGTTGGTGCAGCGGCTCGACGTGATGACGCCGAGCGCATTGCGCCCGTGCCGCGCGCGGATCGCGGCAAGGCGGCGGGCGGCAAAGCCGATCGCCTCGTCCCAGGACACCTCGCGCCAGGGGTCGTGGATCGTGTCGCGGATCATCGGGGTCAGGATGCGGTCGCGATGCTGGGCATAGCCCCAGGCGAAGCGGCCCTTCACGCAGGAATGGCCGCGATTCGCCTTGCCGTGCTTCCAGGGCACCATCCGCACCAGTTCGTCGCCGCGCAATTCGGCCTTGAAGCTGCACCCGACCCCGCAATAGGCGCAGGTGGTGATCACCGCGCGGTCGGGCGTCCCGATCTCGGCCACCGTTTTTTCCTGCAGGGTCGCCGTGGGGCAGGCCTGCACGCAGGCGCCGCAGGACACGCAATCCGACGTCAGGAAACTGTCGCCTGCCGCCCCGGCCTTCACGCGGGCGTCGAAGCCCCGCCCCTCGATCGTCAGGGCGAAGGTGCCCTGCACCTCCGCGCAGGCGCGCACGCAGCGGTTGCAGACGATGCACTTGGCCGGGTCATAGGCGAAGTAGGGATTGCTGTCGTCCCTGGGGATGTAAAGCGGGTTCGGCGCGCCACCCTCGCGGGCGCGGAAATGTGTGGCCCTCGCCTGGTAACGCACCTCCCGCAGGCCGACCGCGCCCGCCATGTCCTGCAGCTCGCAGTCGCCGTTGGCGCTGCAGGTCAGACAATCCAGCGGGTGATCGGAGATGTAGAGCTCCATCACCCCCCGGCGCAGCGTCTTCAAGGTCTCGGTCTGGGTCCGCACCACCATGCCGGGCGCGACGGGAGTGGTGCAGGATGCGGGCGTGCCGGCGCGCCCCTCGATCTCGACAAGGCACAAACGGCAGGAGCCGAAGGCCTCGAGACTGTCGGTCGCGCAGAGCTTCGGGATCGGGATCCCCGCCTGCATCGCCGCGCGCATCACGCTGGTGCCGGCGGGCACAGTGACGGCGAAGCCGTCGATGGTCAGCGTCACCGGCGCGCCCTGCCGCGCCGGCGTGCCCATGTCGCGGTCCCCGTTCAGGGCCGGAATGACGAAATCCTTCATCGCGCACACCCCCTGTCCGCTTCCCCCGCCCGCTTCACCGGCCCCCGCATCCTATCGCCCGAGGCCCCGGATCCCGGCAGCGATCCCGCCAACCCCGTCATTCCGCCGCGCGCGCCATGCGCCGGAAATCGTCGGGGAAATGCGTCACCGCCGACATCACCGGATAGGGCGTGAAGCCCCCGAGCGCGCAGAGCGATCCCGCCTTCATCGTGGCGCAAAGGTCGGCCAGCAGCGGCAGCGCGGCCAGGTCGCCCGCGGCGATGCGGTCGATCGTCTCGACCCCGCGCACCGCGCCGATGCGGCAGGGGGTGCACTTGCCGCAGCTTTCGATGGCGCAGAACTCCATCGCAAAGCGCGCCATCGCCAGCATGTCGGCGGTGTCGTCCATCACGACGATGCCGGCGTGGCCGATCAGCCCCCCCGCGGCCGCGAAGGCCTCGTAGTCGATCACCGTGTCGAAGAGCGCGGGCGGGAACCAGGCGCCCAGAGGACCGCCCACCTGAACCGCCTTCACAGGGCGCCCGGTGGCCGTCCCGCCGGCGATGTCGTGGACGATCTGGCCTAGCGTCAGGCCGAAAGGCGCCTCGTAGAGCCCGCCCCGCCTGACGTTGCCCGCGATCTGCAAGGGGATCGTCCCGCGCGACCGCCCGGTTCCGAGGGCGGCATAGCCCTCCGGCCCCTCCGCGAGGATATGCGGCACCGCAGCGAGCGTCAGCACGTTGTTGACGACCGTGGGCCGGCCGAACAGCCCTTGCAGCGCCGGGAGCGGCGGCTTCGCCCGCACCTCGCCCCGCCGCCCTTCGAGCGAGTTCAGAAGCGCCGTCTCCTCGCCGCAGACATAGGCGCCCGCGCCGACCCGAACCTCGATCTCGAACGGCGCGACCAGCGGGCGCGCGGCCGAGACGGCCGCCTCCATCACGCGGATGGCGTCGGGGTATTCGCTGCGGATGTAGATGTAGCCCGTCTGCGCGCCGACCGCATGGGCGGCGATCGCCATGCCTTCGATTAGGCAGAAGGGGTCGCCTTCCATCAGCATCCGGTCGGCGAAGGTGCCGCTGTCGCCCTCGTCGGCGTTGCAGACGACGGATTTCAGCGGCCCGGGCGCAGTGCGGACGGTGTCCCACTTGATCCCGGCCGGAAACCCTGCGCCGCCGCGCCCGCGCAGGCCGCTGGCCTTCACTGCCGCCACCACCGCGGCGGGGTCCATCGCGCGCGCCGCCGCGAGCCCGCGCCAGCCGCCGTGCGCGGCGTAGTCGGCAAGGCTGAGGGGATCGGTCACGCCGACGCGGGCGAATGTCAGCCGCAGCTGCCCGCGCATCCAGGGCAGGTCCGCAACCGGCCCGAGCGCCTTCGGCGAGGTGCCGTCGAGGATCGCAGCCGCATCCTCGGGCGCGGCGGGGCCGAAGCCGCGGCGGACCCCCGCCACCTCGACCTCGACCAGCGGTTCGAGCCAGACCATCCCGCGGCTGCCGGTGCGCACCAGGGCAAGGTCGATACCCAGGCGCGCCGCCGCGGCCGCCAGCGCCGTCGCCACCAGGTCGGCCCCGACCGCCCGGGCGGCGGCATCCTGCGGGACGAACACCCTCATGCCTGCACCGCCGCCGCCAGCGCCTCCGCATCGAGCCGCCCGGCGGGCGCGCCGTCCACCAGCGCGGCCGGCGCGCAGGCGCACAGGCCAAGGCAATAGACCGCCTCGACCGTCACCGCGCCGTCGGCCGTGGTTCCGCCCCAGCCGATCCCCAGCCGGGCCAAGAGCGCCTCGGCCACCGCCGCGCCGCCCGCCGCCTGGCACGCCTCGGCCCGGCAGAGCTTGACCACGCGCCGCCCTGCCGGCGCCGTGCGGAAGTCATGGTAGAATGTGACAACCCCGTGCACCTCGGCCCGCGACAGGTTCAGCGCGGCCGCGATCGCCGGCACTGCATCGGCCGGGATGTGGCCGAAGGCCGCCTGCACGTCGTGCAGGACGGGCAGCAGCGGCCCCTCGCGCCCGGCATGGACCGCGGCGATGGCGGCGGCACGATCCGCGACCGATCCCGCGGGATTGCTTGACGGCATGGCGATCCTCCCGGCCTCGTGCGCCGTGATATACCACCGGCGCGGGCGTTCAATCGGGCCGAATCGTTGGACGATAGGCGATTCCTATCGTCGGCGGGCGGCCGTCCGCGCAGGTCCCGCCCGCCCGCCGTTCCGGAGGCCCCATGACCACCCTGCCCGACGCCCACGCCTTCATTGCCACGTCGCTTGACGGCTACATCGCCCAGGCGGACGGCGGCATCGGCTGGCTGACCGGCCTGCCGGTGCCGGCCGCCGAGGATCATGGCCATGCGGCGTTCCTGGCGGGACAGGACGCCGTGCTGATGGGCCGGGCGACCTACGACAAGGTGCTGACCTTCGGCGACTGGCCCTTCGCGGTGCCGGTCACGGTCCTGTCACGCATGCTGGCGCCCGGCACGCTGCGGGCGGGGCCGCCGCCGGTGACGGTGAACGGCGACGGCCCGCGGGCGGCGCTCGCGGCGCTCGGCGCCGCCGGGGCGCGGCGCGTTTACGTGGACGGCGGACAGACGATCACGGCGTGCCTGCGCGAAGGGTTGCTGCGGCGCCTGATCCTGACACGGGTGCCCGTCCTGCTTGGTGCGGGCCTGCCGCTTTTCGGCGCCTGCGGCGCCCATGCCCTGCGCCTTGTGGAGCCGCGGGTCCGGGCGCACGGGTTCGTCCAGTCGGTCTACGACCTGCCCGGCAGCTGAGCGCGCCGGATCGCGTCCGATCGCGCGGGGCGACGGCCGGCTGCCGACAGGGGAGGCGTCCCTGCGGCGCGGACGGACGGCACCGGGCGGCGCGATACGGCCAGCGCCGCCGGACGCGACCCTCGGGTCGGTCTGGACCCACGCCGGATCGCCCGGGTGCGGGCAGGCGCCTCGCCGGGCCGATCCGCAGCGCGCGTGCAGGGTTGCGGGGCAATCGCCCCGAGCGGGCCGTCAGCCGGCCAGCGCGCGATTGAGATACTCGTCCACCTTTTCGAGATACCCCATCGTCGTCAACCACTTCTGGTCCGGGCCGACCAGCAGCGCAAGGTCCTTGGTCATGAAGCCGTCCTCGACGGTCTGCACCGTCACGCGCTCGAGCGTCTCGGCAAAGCGCTTGAGCTCGGCATTGCCGTCGAGCTTGGCGCGGTGCAGCAGGCCCCGCGTCCAGGCGAAGATCGAGGCGATGGAGTTCGTCGAGGTCTCGCGCCCCTTCTGGTGCTCGCGGTAGTGTCGGGTGACGGTGCCGTGCGCCGCCTCGGCCTCGACCACCTTGCCGTCCGGCGTCATCAGGACCGAGGTCATCAGGCCGAGCGACCCGAAGCCCTGCGCGACCGTGTCGGACTGCACATCGCCGTCATAGTTCTTGCAGGCCCAGACATAGCCGCCCGACCACTTCAGTGCCGACGCCACCATGTCGTCGATCAGCCGGTGTTCGTAGGTGATCCCCTTCGCCTTGAACTGGTCGGCGAATTCCTCGTCGAAGACCTTCTGGAACAGGTCCTTGAAGCGGCCGTCATAGGCCTTGAGGATGGTATTCTTGGTGGACAGGTAAACCGGCCAGCCCTTCATGAGCCCGTAGTTGAAGGACGACCGCGCGAAGTCGATGATCGACTGGTCGAGGTTGTACATCCCCATGACGACGCCCGGGCCCGGCGCGTCGAACACCTCGCGCTCGATCACCGCGCCGTCCTCGCCCACGAACTTGAGCGTCAGCTTGCCCTTGCCGGGGAAGCGGAAGTCGGTGGCGCGATACTGGTCGCCGAAGGCGTGGCGGCCCACCACGATGGGCTGGGTCCAGCCCGGCACCAGGCGCGGCACGTTGCGGCAGATGATCGGCTCGCGGAAGATCACGCCGCCAAGGATGTTGCGGATCGTGCCGTTGGGCGACTTCCACATCTGCTTGAGGCCGAATTCCTCGACCCGCGCCTCGTCGGGCGTGATCGTGGCGCATTTCACGCCCACACCGTGCCTGAGGATCGCGTGGGCCGCGGCGACCGTCACCTGGTCGTCCGTCCGGTCGCGCTCCTCGATCCCGAGGTCGTAGTAGTGCAGGTCGATGTCGAGGTAGGGCAGGATCAGCTTCTTCTTGATGAAGTCCCAGATGATCCTGGTCATCTCGTCGCCGTCGAGCTCGACGACGGGGTTTTCCACCTTGATCTTCGACATGGCCCTCGCTCCGTCCGGGAAATCGCCTGTTGCGTCTTAACGGAAAGCGATCGCGCGGGGAAGCGCGGTATGCGACGGCATACCGATGACACGGCGTCGCAGGCCTGCGCGCGCGGGCCGCTGCAACCGCGCGTTCGGGAAGCCCGGTTACCGATAGCACGCGCGGCGGCAGCGCCGCGGCGGAAGATGCGCGCGATGCCGCGCGGACTGCCGACGACAGGGGCGCCAGCCGAACGCCGCACCGGGCCTGAAGCTTGCCGCGCCGTCGCCGGCTCAGGCGGCGGGCGACGGCCCCGCGCGTGCCGATCAGCCGGAAAGCGCCGCCGCCCGTGCGCGCAGATGTGCCCAAAGCGCGGGGGCGCCGCGCGCCATTGGGCGACCCACGCGGGCGTCGAGCTGATCGACCGTCACCCCGTAGGTCCGCCAGGTGCCCCCGCCGGACGCGAGGTTCTGCACCACCGGCTGCGCCCGATCGAGCGCGCGGGCGAAGCGCGCCTCGGGCGTCGCGCCCGCCTCGAACGCGGCCCAGAGCGCGCGGAAGGTTGCGGCCTGATCGGCGGGCGGGAGGCCGAAGATGCAGTCGGCCGCGGCCGCCTCGGCCGCGTGCACCGCCGCCGAGCCGTGCGCGGCCCCGTTCGCGGCATGGATCGGCGTGTCGCCAGTGTCGATCTCGACCAGATCGTGCAGGATCAGCATCCGCAACACCCGCCCGATGCCCCCCCCGGGCTCTGCCTGGTCGGCCAGCACCATCGCGTAGCGCGCAAGGTGCCAGGCGTGCTCGGCCGAGTTCTCGGGCCGCGATCCGTCGCACAGGGTATTGGCGCGCAGGACGGATTTCAGGCGGTCGGCCTCGGTGAGGAAAGCCAGCTGCGCGTCCAGCCGTGCCGCGCCGGCGTCGCTCAATGCCCAGGCCCGAGCTCGCGCGGCGCCTCGGGCCCCGACCGCCCCTCGCGCCGCGCCTGCAGCGCCGCCTCGAGGAAGGCCCGCCCGCGGCGCTCGGCCAGACGGATGCGGACGGCGGTCATGAACGCTTCCTGCAGGGTCGGCGACGAGGTGCCGATCACCCGCGCCACCTTGTCGTAGAACCGGTCGTCGCCAAGCTGGTCCTGATTGTCCAGCACGTCGCGCGCGAGCGCGTCGGCCAGATCCTCGATCGCGCGCATCAGCGCGTCCCCTCGGTCAGCCGCCGCTTCACGTAGGACGTCACCTCGGCCATCAGCGGCTTCATATGCGCCTCCTCGTCCTCGAAGAAGTGACCCGCACCCTCGATCTGCCGGTGGGTGATGGTGATGCCCTTCTGCTCGTGCAGCTTGTTGACCAGAAGCTGCGTGTCCTTCGGCGGCGCCACCCGGTCGGCGGTGCCGTGAATGATCAGGCCCGACGCGGGGCACGGGGCGAGAAAGGTGAAGTCGTACATGTTCGCGGGCGGCGCGACCGAGACGAAGCCGGTGATCTCGGGCCGACGCATCAGCAGCTGCATCCCGATCCAGGCGCCGAAGCTGAAGCCTGCGACCCAGCAGTGCTTGGCGTTCTGGTTCATCGACTGCAGGTAGTCGAGCGCGCTGGCGGCATCGCTGAGCTCGCCGATTCCCTGGTCGTATTCGCCCTGGCTGCGCCCGACGCCGCGGAAGTTGAACCGCAGGACCGTGAAGCCGAGGTTGTAGAATGCATAATGCAGGTTGTAGACCACGCGGTTGTTCATCGTGCCGCCGAACTGCGGATGCGGGTGCAGCACGATGGCGATGGGGGCGTCGCGGTCCTTCTGCGGGTGGTATCGGCCTTCGAGCCGGCCGTCCGGGCCGGGGAAGATCACTTCGGGCATGCGGTCGCCGTCCCTTGTTGTCTGGCCGGGGCTCGGCGCTTGACGCGGAAGCCGGGCCTACCTAGACCCGGATCGCGGTGCGCCGCAGCCCCGGCGCGGCTCAGGTGAGGTAAAGCGGCCGGTGCGGCGCGTCAATGGCGCTGCCGGTCTGCCGGGGGTCAGGGTGCGGGGCAAGGGCGATGAAGCTGTCGACGAAGGGGCGCTATGCGATGGTCGCGCTGGCCGACCTCGCGCTAGCAAGCGAGGGCGGTTCATGTAGCGAGGGGCGCGTCTCGCTGGCTGAGATCGCGCGGCGGCAGGACATCAGCCTGCCCTACCTCGAACAGCTGTTCGTCAAGCTGCGCCGGGCGGGGCTGGTCGAGTCCGTGCGCGGTCCCGGCGGCGGCTATCGCCTTGCGCGGTCCGCCGACGCGATCCGCGTCTCGGACGTGCTGGAGGCGGTGGACGAGACGGTCAGCGCGATGCACACCGGCGCCGGCGCCTCGGGCGCGCTGTCGGGCACGAGGGCGCAATCGCTGACGAACCGCCTGTGGGAAGGGCTGTCGGCCACCGTCTATGTCTATCTGCACCAGGTGCGGCTGTCGGACGTGGTCGGCAATGCCCTGACCCCCTGCCCCGCCGTGCCCGCGCTGTTGCGGGTGGTGGACGAGGAATGACCCTCGGCCGCGCCGCCAGCACCGGGGCGCTGCCCCGGACCCCGGAGTATTTCCGACAAGATGAAGCAGGCAGCGCGGCAGCCCGGACCGGCGGCGGAAAGAGCGCGCGCGGCCGCCGACGACCGGCCGTGCCGCCGCGTCGTCCGGACGGGGTGCGGGCGTGAGCCGGCGTGTCTATCTCGACTGGAACGCGACGGCGCCGCTGCGGCCCGAGGCGCGCGCGGCGATGGTCGCGGCGCTCGACGCGGTGGGGAACCCCTCGTCCGTCCATGCCGAGGGGCGGGCAGCGCGCGCGATCGTAGAGCGCGCACGGGCGCAGGTCGCCGAAGCCCTGGGGGCGCAGGCGGCCGACGTCGTGTTCACGAGCGGCGCGACCGAGGCGGCGGCGCTGGCCTGCGCCGGCCGGGGCCTGGTCTGCGCGGGGGTGGAGCACGAGGCGGTGCTGGCCTGGTGCGACCCGGCGCTGGCGGTGGATGGGGCGGGGCGGGTCGCGGTGGCGGACCCAGCACGCAGCGCGTTGCAGGCCGCGAACTCCGAGACCGGGGTGGTGCAGGACCTGCCCGCGGGCCTCGCCGTCAGCGACCTGACGCAGGCCTTCGGCAAGCTGCCGTTGGCGTTCGACTGGTCCGGGATCGACGCGGGCATCGTGTCGGCCCACAAGCTCGGGGGGCCCAAGGGGGTGGGCGCGCTGGTGCTGCGCCGCGGCCTCGACCTCACGGCCATCCTGAGGGGCGGCGGGCAGGAGATGGGGCGCCGCGCGGGCACCGAGAACGTCGCCGGCATCGCCGGCTTCGGGGCCGCTGCCGCGGCGGCGGCCCGGGATCTCGCCGAAGGCGTGTGGGAGCCCGTCGCCCGACTTAGAAAAATTCTAGAATCGGAGTTGTCCGGGCCGGAAAACGGGACTATTTTAATCGGGAAAGACGCGCCGCGCCTGCCCAACACGATCTGCCTCGCCACGCCCGGCTGGAAGGGCGAAACGCAGGTGATGCAGATGGACCTTGCCGGTTTCGCCATTTCGGCGGGATCGGCCTGTTCCAGCGGCAAGGTGCGGGCGAGCCGGGTCCTGGAGGCAATGGGGTTTTCCCCGGCGGTGGCCGCGTCGGCCATCCGCATTTCGCTAGGGCCGGGCGTGAGTGAGGATGACGCGGGGCGCTTTGCCGAGGTCTGGCGGGCAGCGCGGGCGAAAGCGCTGGCCCGGGCCGGCGCAAGAGGGGGCGAGGGATGACGGCACTCGATACGGGACTGGCGCGGCAGGCCGAGGCAGAGCTGCGCGACGGCGTGGATCGCGAGACGGTCGAGGCCGTGGCCGCGATGGCCGGCGCCTACAAGCACGGCTGGTCCACAGACATCGAGACGGAATTCGCGCCGAAGGGCCTGAACGAGGATATCGTGCGCCTGATCAGCGCCAAGAACGGCGAGCCGCAGTGGCTGCTCGACTGGCGGCTGGCGGCCTACCGCCGCTGGATGCAGATGGAGGAGCCGACCTGGGCGATGGTGCGCTACCCGGCCATCGACTATCAGGACCAGTATTATTACGCCCGACCCAAGGCGCTGGCGCAGAAGCCGAAATCGCTGGACGAGGTGGATCCAAAGCTGCTTGCGACCTATGCGAAGCTCGGGATCCCGCTCCGGGAACAGATGATCCTTGCCGGGGTCGAGGGGGCCGAGGGCGCGGCGGTGGAAGGGCGGCGCGTCGCGGTCGATGCGGTGTTCGACAGCGTCTCGGTCGGCACGACCTTCAAGGACGAGCTGAAGAAGGCGGGCGTCATCTTCTGTTCCATCTCGGAAGCGGTGCGGGACTATCCTGACCTCGTGCAGAAGTATCTCGGATCGGTCGTGCCGCCGACCGACAACTTCTTCGCCACACTGAACAGCGCGGTATTCAGCGACGGGTCGTTCGTCTACGTGCCGCCGGGCGTGCGCTGCCCGATGGAGCTATCCACCTATTTCCGCATCAATGCCGAGAACACCGGCCAGTTCGAGCGGACGTTGATCATCGCGGACGCGGGCGCTTACGTCAGCTACCTCGAAGGCTGCACGGCACCCAAGCGCGATACACATCAGCTGCACGCGGCGGTCGTCGAGATCGTGGCGCTCGACGATGCCGAGGTGAAGTACTCGACCGTCCAGAACTGGTACCCCGGCGATGCCGAGGGGCGCGGCGGCATCTACAACTTCGTGACCAAGCGCGCCGACTGCCGCGGCCACCGGTCCAAGGTGATGTGGACGCAGGTCGAGACCGGCAGCGCAATCACCTGGAAATACCCGAGCTGCATCCTGCGCGGCGACGACAGTCAGGGCGAGTTCTATTCGATCGCCATCGCCAACAACGCCCAGCAGGCCGACACCGGGACGAAGATGGTCCATCTCGGCAAGCGGACGAAGTCGCGCATCGTGTCGAAGGGGATCAGCGCGGGCCGGGCGCAGAACACCTACCGGGGCCTCGTGTCGATGCATCCGAAGGCCGCGGACAGCCGCAACTACACGCAGTGCGACAGCCTGCTCATCGGCGACCGCTGCGGCGCGCACACCGTGCCCTACATCGAGGTGCGCAACACCTCGTCGAAGGTGGAACACGAAGCGACGACATCGAAGATCGCCGAGGACCAGCTGTTCTACTGCCGCTCGCGCGGCATGTCCGAGGAAGAGGCGGTGGCGCTGGTCGTCAACGGCTTCTGCCGCGAGGTGCTGCAGGTCCTGCCGATGGAATTCGCCATGGAGGCGCAAAGCCTCGTCGCCATCAGCCTCGAAGGATCGGTCGGTTAGGGTCGGCCGGCCCGGGTGGGCGGTCTGGGTCGGGTAGGATCGGGGGAGTGTCGCGATGAACGCGCCGATGCAGGAGATTGCCGCCGCAGCGCCGCGGGCGGCGCAGCCGTCCGAACAGGTGGCCGCGCGGGTGGCCGACCTTGTGGCGCAGATCAAGGCGATCGACAGCCACCCAGAGGTGGTAGCGGCGCTGGCCAACGTCGCGATCGTCGCCCTGGTGGCCGAATGCGTCGAGGACCTCAAGCTCGACCGGCTGCGGCTGGCCGATGCCCTGGCGACGGCCTGCCTCTACGCCAAGGTGGGCGCCGCGGACCTCGGTCTGCCCGAGGCGGTGCCGCAGGGCTGACCGGGGGTCGGGGATGAACGTGACCACCTTCCGGTCGCGCGAGGGGCGGCGCATCGCGACCTGCCTGGGGATCGCGCCCGGCGCGGCGATCCCCGGGGCGAACCCGGTCCGCCGGACCTGGGCCGGGACCGCCGATCTCCGCGGCGGCAGGTCGGGAGGGCCGGGACGGAGGACCGCGCGCGCCAGGGCGGCGGATGCGGCCTCGGGCGCGGGCCTCGTCGGCGCAGAGATCGACGGAATGCCGAGGGTCTGCCCCATCGGCACGGCGGTGCGGCGTGGCTGACGGGCCCGCACCCGTAGCGGCGCCCCCTGCCCCGCGCCTGACGCTGCCGCCCGATGCGGCCGCGGCCTTGCGCACGGCCTACGGTCAGGCGGGGGTGATCCTCGAATATGGCTCGGGCGGCTCGACGGTCGTGGCGGCGGAGCTCCCGGGGCGCGTCGTCTTTGCGGTGGAAAGCGATCGGGCGTGGCTGACCGGCATGGAGCGCTATTTCGAGGCGAACCCGCCGGCGGCGGACGTGCGGCTGCATCACGGCGACATAGGGCCGACGCGCGACTGGGGCCACCCGGCGGACGACCGGCGTTTCCGGCGCTGGCCGTCCTATCCGCTGTCGGTCTGGGACCGTCCGGATTTCCTGCACCCCGACGTGGTGCTGATCGACGGCCGATTCCGGGTTGCCTGCCTGCTGACGGTCGCCTTCCGCTGCGCGCGGCCTGTCACGGTGCTGTTCGACGACTATCTGAACCGCAGGACGTATCACGCGGTCGAGCCGTTCCTGGCGCCTGCGGGGTTCGCGGGGCGGATGGCGGTTTTCGCCGTCGCCCCTACCCCCGTGCCGGCCGACCGGCTGGGCTGGGTGATGAACTTCTACATGCGCCCGGTCTGAGGCGCGGAGGGAAAAGATGCTCGAAATCCGCAACCTGCACGTCAAGCTTGAGGCCGAGGACAAACCGATCCTGAACGGGGTGGACCTGACGGTGCCGCCCGGCAGCGTCCACGCGATCATGGGCCCGAACGGGTCGGGCAAGTCCACTCTGTCCTATGTTCTGGCGGGGCGCGAGGGCTATGCCGTGACCGGGGGCACGGCGACGCTGGACGGGGCGGATCTGCTGGCGATGGAGCCGGAAGAGCGCGCGGCGGCTGGCCTGTTCCTGGCCTTCCAATATCCGGTGGAAATCCCCGGCGTCGGCAACATGACCTTCCTTCGCACCGCGGTGAACGCGCAGCGCAAGGCCCGCGGCGAGGCCGAGCTTTCGGCAGGCGAGTTCCTCAAGGCGGTGCGGGCGAAGGCCGCGAGCCTGAAGATCGACGCCGAGATGCTGAAGCGCCCGGTCAACGTCGGCTTTTCCGGCGGCGAGAAGAAACGCAACGAGATCCTGCAGATGGCGATGCTGGAGCCGCGCATGTGCATCCTCGACGAGACCGATTCCGGCCTCGATGTCGATGCGATGCGGCTCGTGGCGGAGGGGGTGAACGCGCTGCGCGATGCCGGGCGCGGGTTTCTCGTGATCACACATTACCAGCGGCTGCTCGACCACATCCGCCCCGACGTGGTCCATATCATGGCCAGTGGTCGCATCGTGAAGTCGGGCGGGCCGGAGCTTGCGCTGGAAGTCGAGCACAACGGCTATGCCGGCATCCTTGCGGAGGTGGCGTGATGGCGCTGGCGCAGGTCAGGGCCGACGCGCTGGCGGCGCGGCTGGCCGCCCTACCCGCGGCGGCCGGCGGATCGGGCTGGCTGGCGGCGGCGCGGTCGCAGGCGGCTGCACGGCTGGCGGGCATGGGCCTGCCCGCGCGGCGCGACGAATACTGGCGCTACACCGATCCCGCGACGCTGAACGCGCCCGCGCCGGAGCCCGCCGCGCGGTTCGATGCAGGCGAACCGCCGGTGTTCGACGCGATCGACCGGGTGCGCCTCGTGTTCGTAGACGGCGTGTTCGACCCCGCCGCGTCCGACGACCCCGCGCTGGCGGGGGTCGAGATCGTGCGGCTCGCCGCGGCGGGAGCGGCCGACATCCACTGGGCGCGCGACATCTACGGCGCGCTCGAGGCGCGCGCCCACGATCCGGTGCCGCGGCCCTTCGCCGCGCTGAACACGGCCCATGCCACCGACGGCGTGCTGATCCGGGTGACCGGTCGCGCCGCGCGGCCCGTCTCGCTGATCTACCGCCACGAGTCCGAGACGTCCGACGCGATCTTGCACCATTGCGTGAGGGTCGAGCCGGGGGCGGCGCTGACCCTGCTCGAGAACGGGCCGGGTGCGGCGCGCCTGAACA
This sequence comes from uncultured Paracoccaceae bacterium, assembly GCA_938028765.1. Lineage (GTDB taxonomy): Bacteria > Pseudomonadota > Alphaproteobacteria > Rhodobacterales > Rhodobacteraceae > CALIZF01. Next base: position 9,186 of record CALIZF010000053.1, on the reverse strand, counting down.
CCGTGCTCGAGGTCGAGGTCGCCGAAGGCGGCGCCTTCCACCATGTCCGCGCGCAGGGCCGCGACCACCAGCGGCGGGCGGTGACCCACCTCTTCGCCCGCCTCGGCGCGCGGGCGCTCTTCAAGTCCTTCACCCTCACGGCGAACGGCCGGCTGACCCGGAACGAGGCGGTGATCGAGATCGCAGGTCCCCAGGCGTCCGCCCATATCGCGGGGGCGGCGGTCGGCGACGGCGATTTCCATCACGACGACACGGTGTTCGTCATCCATGGCGCGGAGGGCTGCGAAAGCCGGCAGGTCTACAAGAAGGTGCTGAAGCACGGCGCGGTCGGCGTGTTCCAGGGCAAGATCCTCGTCCGCCCCGGCGCGCAGAAGACGGATGGCTATCAGCTGAGCCAGAGCCTGCTTCTGGACGAGGACAGCCAGTTCCTGGCCAAGCCGGAGCTGGAGATCTACGCCGACGACGTGAAGTGCAGCCACGGGTCCACCGCCGGCGCGATCGATCCCGCGGCGCTCTTCTACCTGCGGTCGCGCGGAGTGCCGCTGGCGCAGGCTCAGGCGCTGCTGGTGCTGGCCTTCCTCGGCGAGGCGCTGGACGAGATCGCCGATCCGGCGCTTGCCGACGAGGTGCGCGCCCGCCTTGAAGGCTGGCTGGAACGGCACGCGGGATAGGCACATGTCCGTCACCGCCCGAATCCTGCGCACCTGGCGCGACCCGCGCGGCGTGATGCGCGCGCATCTCGACGCCGGCCCGCGCGAGGACCGGGCGCTGGCCGTGCTGTTCGCGGCCTGCCTGCTTATCTTCGTCGCGCAGTGGCCCGGCCTGTCGCGGGCCGCGCATCTCGACCCCTCGGTGCCGCTCGATGCGCGGGTCGGGGGGGCGTTGATGGGCACGCTGTTCATCGTCCCGCTCCTGGCCTACCTGGTCGCCGGGGCGAGCCACATTGCGGCGCGTGCCATGGGCGGGCGCGGCACATGGTTCGGCGCGCGGATGGCGCTGTTCTGGTCGCTGCTGGCGGTATCGCCGCTGATGCTGTTGCAGGGCCTTGTCGCCGGCTTCGTAGGGCCGGGGCCGGCGCTGACGCTGACGGGGCTTGCGGTTCTTCTGGCCTTCCTGTTTCTGTGGCTGAGCGCGCTGGCCGAGGCCGAACGCGCGCCCGCCCCGCCCGGAGGCGCCTGATGGACCTGACGCTGCCCTTCCTTGCCGGGCTCGTGAAAGACACGCTGCGCGACGCGCGCGGCACCGCGCAGCGCCTGATGCGGGCCAACATCCCCGCGCAGGCGGCCTGGATCGGTGCGGCGGTGATCGCCGTGATCTCGGCAATCCTTGCGCATCTGACCTTCAGCCTGATGGCGGCGCGGCAGGGCGGCGGCACGGCGCTGCCCAGCCCCTTGATGACAGCGGCGTTCCAGTATCTCGTTCTGGTCGTGACGGTGCTGGGCGTCCACCACATCGGCCGCCGGATGGGCGGGCGGGGCAGGTTCGGCGATGCGCTGCTTCTGGTCGTCTGGCTGCAGTTCGTGCTGGTCGTGGTGCAGGCGCTGCAGCTTGTGGCGCTGCTGATCCTGCCGCCGGTGGCCGACCTTCTGTCGATCGCGGGCCTCGTCCTGTTCCTGTGGCTCATGACCGCCTTCGTGGCCGAGCTGCACGGATTCCGGTCGATGCGGCGGGTGCTGGTCGGGATCATCGCGTCGATCCTCGGCGCGGCCATGGTGCTGGCCATCCTGCTGTCGATGTTGTTCGGGGGGCCGGGCGGTGCGCGCTGATCCGATCGACGTCGCGGCGATCCGCGCGCAGTTCCCGATCCTGTCGCGCAAGGTCAACGGCCGGCCGCTGGTCTATCTCGACAACGGTGCTTCTGCGCAGAAGCCGCAATGCGTGATCGACGCGGTCGCGCAGGGCTATGCGCAGGATTATGCGAATGTCCACCGCGGGCTGCACACCCTGTCCACCATCGCCACCGAGCGCTACGAGGCGGTGCGCGGCATCGTCCGGCGGTTCCTGAACGCGGCCCGCGAGGACGAGATCGTGTTCACCACCGGCACGACCGAGGGGATCAACCTTGTGTCCTACGGCTGGGCCGCGCCGCGCCTCGGCCCCGGCGACGAGGTGGTGCTGTCGATCCTCGAACACCACGCCAACATCGTGCCATGGCACTTCCTGCGCGAACGGCAGGGCGTGGTGCTGAAATGGGTGGACTGTGCGCCGGACGGCTCGCTCGACCCGCAGGCGGTGATCGACGCCATCGGGCCGCGGACGCGGCTGATCGCTGTCACCCACATGTCGAACGTGACCGGGACCGTGGTCGATGTGGCCGCGATCTGCGCGGGCGCGCGGGCGAAGGGGGTGCCGGTGCTGGTGGACGGCAGCCAGGCCGCCGTGCACATGCCCGTGGACGTGACCGCGATCGGCTGCGACTTCTACGCGGTCACGGGCCACAAGCTCTATGGCCCCTCGGGGTCGGGCGCGATCTTCATCCGGGCCGAGCGGATGGCCGAGATGCGCCCCTTCCTAGGTGGCGGCGACATGATCCGCGAGGTCGCCCGCGACTTCGTCACATGGAACGATCCGCCGATGAAGTTCGAGGCGGGGACACCCGGGATCGTCAACCAGATCGGTCTGGGCGTGGCGCTCGAGTGGATGATGGCGCTCGGGATGGACCGGATCGCCGCGCACGAAGCACGCCTGCGGGACCATGCGCAAGCGCGGATGGCGGGGCTCAACTGGCTGCATGTGCAGGGGAATGCACCGGGCAAGGGCGCGATCTTCAGCTTCACGCTCGACGGCGCCGCGCACGCGCACGATATCTCGACCGTTCTCGACAAGCGCGGCATCGCCGTCCGCGCCGGAACCCATTGCGCAATGCCGCTGATGGCGCACCTCGGGGTCACCGCGACGTGCCGCGCCTCCTTCGCCGTCTACAACACGCTCGACGAGGTCGATGCGCTGATTTCCGCGCTGGAGTTCGCCCGCGACCTTTTCGGCTGACAATCGCCGCGCGGCCCCGGCGCGCCTGTGCTAAGGTGCGTCGGCGGTGGAGGGGTGGGCGATGGCATATTTCCTGAACGCGGACGAGGCAGACGACGTCACCGGCACGGCAGCCGCGGACGAGTTCCGCATCAAGCCGGGCACGACCGGGGCGGGGGCCGACCGGTTCGCCGGCGGCGGCGGGAACGACAGCCTCGACGGCGGTGACGGGCCGGATTCGCTCTTCGGCGAGGCGGGGTCGGACTGGCTGCGCGGAGGCGGGGGGGACGACCTTCTCGACGGCGGCGCGGACGATGACACGCTGCAGGGCGAGGACGGCAGCGACATCATTCACGGCGGCGACGGGAACGACAACATTTCGGCCGGATCGGGCACCGGGCGCGATACCGTCTGGGGCGGCGCGGGAAACGACCAGATCCACCTTGGGGGCGGTGCGTCGCGCGCCTGGGGCGCAGACGGCGACGACGTGATCTACGGCAGCACCAGGGGCGACCGCCTGTTCGGCGGGGCCGGGAACGATGTCATCACCGCCGGCGAATACAGCGCCGACACGCGGGCGGCCGACCTCATCGAGGGCGGCGCGGGCAACGACACGATCAGCGCCGCGGGCGGCAATGACACGCTGCGCGGCGGCCGCGGTAACGACTGGCTCTACCTCGGGTCGGGCGGCGAGACCGCGTCCTTCGACGTCGATCTCGCTGCCGCCGACCATGTGGTGGACGCGGGCAGCTACGGCCGCATGATGATCGACGGGTTCGAGAACATCCGCACCGTGAGCGGCAGCGACACCATCCGCGGCACCGACGGCCGCAACCGGATCGAGACCGGGGGCGGCGATGACCTGGCGTTCGGCCGTGCCGGCGCCGACCGGATCGAGGACGGGACGGGCGACGACACGATCTATGGCGGCCGCGGCAACGACGAGATCCGCCACACATGGACCGGCATCGCGCCGGACCGAGACCTGTTCTTCGGCGGCGCGGGGCGCGACCGCTTCGTGTTCTCTGACGTCACGAAAAGCGCCTTCGGCGACCCCGACACGATCGGCGACTTCGCCCGCGGCCAGGACGCCGTTGATCTCTCGGGCCTGCGCGGCCCCGGCACGCTGATCGTGACGCCGGGCGGCACCTTCATCAACCCCGGCCCGCTGCTGGACCTTACGTTCATCGGCCGCGACCCGTTCTCAGGTGGCGGCAGGGCAGAGCTGCGCGTCGCGCGCGACCGGTTCGAGGTGGACTGGAACGGCGACGGCGCGGGCGACATGGCGGTCGCCCTGACCGGCGCGGGATTCCTCGACCGCGGCGACTTCGTTCTCGGCTGATCCTTACGGCAGGACGTCGTCGCGGGTCGGCGTCGCCGCTACCTGCACCTGCAGGACGCAGTCTGCCGCCCCGTCGCCGACCCGGCCGCTTTCCCTCGCCACGCAGCTGCGCCTCGCCGCCGCCTGCGAGGGTGTGCCTGCCGGTCAAGGCGCAATCCACGTCCGCCACAGCGGCGGTGACGGGCGCGAAGCGCGGGACTTTCCCGTTGCGCCCTGCCCCGCGTTCGCCTATCACCGCGCCAACGGCACCCGTAGCTCAGCTGGATAGAGTGCTGCCCTCCGAAGGCAGAGGTCACAGGTTCGAATCCTGTCGGGTGCGCCAGTCCAATCCAACACCGGGCGGCCTCTGCCCGATCACGGCCGGTCCCGCTCCGGTGCAGCCGCGCGCAGAGTGGGTGGCGCGCGCGACGGCGGCCGGAAGGCGCCCGGGTTGCCTGGCAAGACCGCAGCGCCGTGCCCTCGGCCCCCACCGGCGCATCGGCGTGTCGCAGGCCGCGCCGCCGCGGCACGCGTCAGGGTGGCGGGAACCGGGGCCGAGGGGCTGAGGGCGCCCGGGCCGCGGTGCCCGATCGCGGGTCGGCCGTGCACGCCCCGGGGTTGCGAGGGCATCGGGAAGCGGGCAGGCGCGCACGCAGGCTTGCGCAGACGATCGAAGGCAGAAGGGACATGACCGAGGGCCAGCCGCACCGCCTGTCCGTCGCCCCGATGATGGACTGGACCGACCGGAACTGCCGGCTATTCCACCGCACACTGTCGCGGCGCGCCGAGCTTTATACCGAGATGGTGACGGCCGCAGCCGTCATCCACGGCGACCGCGACCGCCTTCTGGCCTTCGATCCGGCCGAAGGGCGGGTGGTTCTCCAGCTCGGCGGCTCCGACCCCGCGCAACTGGCCGAGGCGGCGCGGATCGGCGCAGGCTTCGGCTATGCCGCGATCAACCTCAACTGCGGCTGTCCGTCCGACCGGGTGCAATCCGGCTGCTTCGGGGCGATCCTGATGCAGACGCCCGACCTGGCCGCCGCCTGCGTCGCTGCCATGGCAGAGGCACAGCCCCTGCCGGTCACGGTCAAGTGCCGCATCGGCGTGGACGACCAGGACCCCGCCGAGGCGCTGCCGCGGTTCATCACCGCCGTGCGCGACGCCGGTGCCGCGCATGTGATCGTGCACGCCCGCAAGGCGTGGCTCAAGGGCCTGTCGCCGCGGGAGAACCGCGAGATCCCGCCGCTCGACCATCCGCTCGTGCTGGCGATGCGCGCGCGGTTCCCGGACCTGACGTTGTCGATCAACGGCGGGATCGGGAACCTCGTCGCCGCACGCGCGATGCTCGCCGCCGGGCTCGACGGCGTCATGGTGGGGCGCGCGGCCTACCACGATCCATGGGCGATCCTCGGACGGGCGGACAGCACCCTTTGGGGGGCGCCCGATCCCTGTGCAACCCCGCTCGACGCGGCCATTGCGATGCGCGGCCCGATCGCCCGCCACCTTGCCGCGGGCGGACGGCTGCACGCGGTGACGCGGCACATGCTGGGCCTCTTCGCGGGCCGCCCCGGCGCGCGCGCCTGGCGGCGCGCCCTGAGCGAGGCCGGCGCGCGCCCCGGCGCGGGGCTGGACGACTACGCTGCGGCGCTGGAAGGGCTGGCGGGCGCCGCCTGACGGCGGCGGACTGCGCGCCCGCGGTCCGTCGGCACCTGGCGGGCCGCAGCCGCGCCGCAGACCGACGCCGGCCCGGCGGCACCGCATCCGTGCGGGCTAGCGCAGGGTCTCGATCGGGCCTTCGGCGCTGCCTTCGACGAACTGCCGCACGTAAGGATCGGGCGTCGTGTCCAGATCCGCAACCGGCCCCTGCCAGCGGATCAGCCCGCCGTGCAGCATCGCCACCCGGTCGGCCACTGTGCGCACGGTCGTCATGTCGTGCGTGATGGTGATCGCCGTCGCCCCCATCTCGACCACGATCTCGCGGATCAGGGCGTTGATCACGCCCGCCATGATCGGGTCGAGGCCCGCGGTCGGCTCGTCGAAGAAGATCACCTCGGGGTCGGCGGCGATGGCGCGCGCAAGCCCCGCGCGCTTCTGCATCCCCCCCGAAAGCTCGGCCGGGTAGAGGTCGGCCACCTGCGGGCCGAGGCCCACGCGGCGCAGCTTTTCCAGCGCGATTGTCCGCGCCTCGGCCCGCGGCCGCCGGCCGGGGCCGCGGACGAGGCGGAAGGCCACGTTCTCCCACACCCGCAGGCTGTCGAAGAGAGCGCCACCCTGGAACAGCATCCCGAACTTCGCAAGGAACGGGTCGCGTTCGGCCTTCGTCACATCCTCGCCGTCCAGCCGGATGGTGCCGGCGTCGTGCCGGACAAGGCCGAGGATGCACTTCAGCAGCACCGATTTGCCCGTGCCCGATCCGCCGATCACCACAAGGCTTTCGCCCGAGGCCACGGCAAGGTCCACCCCCTGCAGCACCCGGTTCGCGCCGAACGCCTTCTGCACGCCAGAAAGCTCGATCATCGCGCGAAGAACACCTCGGTCAGGACATAGTTCGCGGCAAAGATCATCACCGACGCGCCCACCACCGCAGCCTTGGTCGCCCGCCCCACGCCCTGCGCGCCGCGACCCGAATTCATGCCGTGCCAGCAGCCCATCAGCGCCACGATGAACCCGAACGCCGCCCCCTTCACCAGACCCGAGGCCACGTCGCCGACCTCGAGAAAGTCGGCGGTGTTCTTCAGGTAGGCGGCCGCGTTGAAGTCGAGCCGCGTCACCCCGACGATGAACCCGCCCATGATCCCGATCACGTCGCCCACGCCGACCAGCACCGGCACCGCCAGCGTCGCCGCGAGGACGCGCGGAACGACGAGGTATTTCGTGGGGTTGGTGGAAAGCGTCACCAGCGCGTCGATCTGTTCGGTCACCTTCATGGTGCCGATCTCGGCCGCGATGGACGAGGCGACGCGCGCGGCCACCATCAGCCCGCCGAGAACCGGCCCAAGCTCGCGCACCATCCCGATGGCGACGATCGAGGGCACCACCGCCTCGGCCGAAAAGCGCGCGCCGCCCGAATAGATCTGCAGCGCAAGCGCCCCGCCGGTGAACAGCGCCGTCAGCCCGACCACCGGCAAGGACAGCCAGCCGATCTGCACCACCTGCTGGGCGAACTCGCGCAGGTAGAAGGGCGGGCGCACAAGGTGGCTGACCGCCGATGCGGCGAAGAGCGCGAGCCGCCCCACCAGCGCCAGGACGGCCAGAACCCCCTGCCCGAGCGCGGCGAGCGGAAGAAGGACGCCGCTCATGCCCGACCGCCTGCATAGACGCGCCGGTAGCGCGGACCGAGGGCCGTCAGAACCTCGTAGCCGATCGTCCCCGCGGCGGCCGCCAGCGCGTCGGGCCCCTGCATGGGGCCGAGGATGTCCAGCTCGGCCGGCACCTCGTCGAGATGCGTGACATCGACCGTGATCAGATCCATCGACACCCGTCCCACCACCGGGCAGGGCGTGTCCCCGGCCCAGAGCGTGGCGGCATTCGACAGCCCCCGCATGAGGCCGTCGGCATAGCCGGCCGCGACGGTGGCGATCGTCGAGGGGATCTCGGCCGTCCAGGTGCAGCCATAGCCCACCGTCTCGCCCGCCGCGACCTCGCGCGTCTGCACGACCGACAGGGAAAGGCGCACCGCAGGTGCCGCGTCCGCGAAGGGCAGCCCGCCGTAAAGCCCGATCCCCGGCCGCGTGAGGTCGAAATGGTAGTCGGGGCCGAGGAGGATTCCCCCCGTCGCCGCCAGGGACCGCGGCACCCCGGTGCCGTCGGTCATCGCATGGAAGGCGGCAAGCTGGGCGTCGTTCATCGGGTGGCCCGGCTCGTCGGCGCAGGCGAGGTGGCTCATCAGAAGCTCCGGCCGCGCCTCGAGGACGATCGGCGCGACCGCCTGCCATTCTGCCGGCTCCATGCCCAGCCGGTTCATCCCGGTGTCGAGCTGCACGCCGAAGGGCCGGCCCGGCAGGGTCTCGAAATGCCGGGTGATCTGGTCCAGCGAGTTCAGCATGGGCGTCAGGTCGAGGTCGCCCAGCATGTCGGTGTCGCCCGACATGTGCCCGGCCAGCACGCAGATCTGCGGCCCCGGCCCCAGAGCCGCGCGCAGCGCCACGCCTTCGTCGGCCAGGGCCACGAAGAACCGGCGCGCGCCGGCCTGCGCGAGCGCCCGTGCGACCCGCGCCGCGCCGAGGCCATAGGCATCCGCCTTCACCACCGCCGCCGTCTGCACCCCCTGCCCCGACATCCGGTCGAGCGCGCGCCAGTTGGCCGCGATGGCGTCGAGGTCGATGGTCAGGGTCCCGCCCGGCATGGCGCGCGTTCTGCCACGCCGTCGGCCGGGGTCAAGCGGAAACCGATCCGGCCGGGCTCAGCGCAGGTCGCATTCCGGCCGCCGACGGCCGAGATGGTCGGTCGTGCGCACCGAACAGGGAGCGCCTGTCTGCGGGCTTCGGCTGCGGTTGCCGCCCGCCCGCGCGGCGGCCGCGCGCGGCGGCGGGTTCGCCGCCAGCCAGCCCGGATAGGCCGCCTGCGACTGCGCCCGCAGTGCCTGCAGGTGCTGGGCGCTGACGAAGCCGGTCCCCAGAACCCCCTGCGCGCCCTGCCAGGCCGCGATCGCCGCGCGCGACCGCGGACCGAACCGTCCGTCCGCCCCGCCGGGATCGTATCCGATGGCCGCGAGGCGACCCTGGATCTCGCGTCGGCCGGCGGTATCGAGGCCAAGCGCGCGCTCGTCCTCCTCGAAGGCGGGCAACAGCGCCGGCACCGGGGCGGCCGCGCCAGGCTGCGGCAGTGCGGGCGCGTGGGTGGGGGCGAAGGGATTGGCGACGGCGTCGCCGGGCGCCGGGGCTGACGGCGCCGTCAGC
>CALIZF010000052.1 GCA_938028765.1 uncultured Paracoccaceae bacterium | reverse complement strand
GCCGGCCGACCTGCTGGTGTCCGGCCGGGTGGGCGAGGCGGTGCTGACGGCCATCGACCGCATCAACGCCGGCGCGACCGGCGACTGGCGCGGCGTGACCGAAGGGCTTGCTGCCCTGCGTGCGGCGGGCCTCGAAGCGCAGGCGCGCGCGGCCGCGCTGGAGCTGATGCTGCTCGACCGGCGGGGCTGAGGATGCAGGACGCCGCGCCGATGGCGCGCTGGATCGCCACCTTCCTCGCCGATGCCGCGGCGTCGCGCGACGCCGCGCGCAACACGCAGCTGGCCTACGGGCGGGACCTGAAGGATTTCGCAGGCTGGCTCGCTGCGCGCGGGCTGCACTTCGCCGATGCCGCGAAGACCGACATCGAGGCCTACCTCGTCGCGCAGGAACGGGCGGGCCTCGCGCGTGCCACCCGCGCCCGGCGGCTGGCGGCGATCCGCGCCCTCTATCGCTTCGCCCATGCCGAAGGTTGGCGCGACGACGACCCCGCGATCCGCCTGTCGGGCCCGTCGAAGGAACGCGCCCTTCCGGCCACGCTGACCGAGGCCGAGGTGGAACGCCTGATCGCCGCGGCACGCGACACCGGTCCGGCCGAGCACCGCCGGCGCAACCTGTGCCTGATCGAGATGCTCTATGCCACCGGTTTGCGGGTGTCCGAACTGTGCGAGATGCCAGTGGCGGCGGTGCGGGGCGACCCGGCGATGATCCTCGTCCGTGGCAAGGGCGGGCGCGAACGGATGGTGCCGCTCGGCGCGCCCGCGCGCGCGGCGCTGGCCGCCTGGCTGGCCGAACGCGACGCGCGCGAGGCCGAGGCGCGCGTGCGGTCGCGCCACCTCTTTCCCGCGAGGGGCAAGGCGGGGCACCTGTCGCGGGTGCAGGTCCACACGCTGGTCAAGGACCTGGCGCTGGCGGCCGGCATTGACCCCGCACGGGTCAGCCCCCATACCCTGCGCCATGCCTTCGCCACGCACCTGCTCGCCCACGGGGCCGACCTGCGCGTGATCCAGACGCTGCTCGGCCATGCCGACATCACCACGACCGAGATCTACACCCACGTCCTCGACGACCGCCTGCGCGACCTTGTCCTGACGCGCCACCCCCTTGCCCGCGACGACTGATCCACCCCGACGACGCCCCCTGCGACCCGCCCCATGTCCGACGCCATCGATACCGCCTTCTGGCTGACCACCGGCGCGATCCTGCTGCTGCTGCTGATGTCGGCCTTCTTCTCGGGGTCGGAAACGGCGCTGACCGCAGCGTCGCGCGCCAAGCTGCGCGCGCAGGCCGACCGCGGATCCCGCGGCGCGGCACGCGCGTTGCAGGTGACCGAGGACAGCGAGCGGATGATCGGCGCGATCCTGCTTGGCAACAACGTCGTGAACATCCTGTCGGCCTCGCTCGCCACTGCGCTGCTGACCCGGATCTTCGGGGACAGCGGGGTGGCGCTGGCAACCCTCGGGATGACGGCGCTTGTCCTGATCTTCGGCGAGGTCCTGCCCAAGACCGTCGCCATCACCTATCCCGAACCCGTCGCGGCGCGCGTGGCCGGGCCGATCAGCGTGCTGATCCTCGTGTTCGCGCCGGTGGTGATGGTCGTGCGCGCGCTGGTGCAGGGCGTCCTGCGCCTGATCGGGATCCGCGCCGACCCGGCGGCGAACGTGCTGGCGATCCGGGAAGAGATCATGGGCGCCATCGCCCTCGGCCACGAGGAGGGCGCTGTCGAGAAGGAGGACCGCGACCGGCTGCTGGCCACGCTCGACCTGTCGGACCGGACGGTGGAAGAGGTGATGCGCCACCGCAGCCAGATCGAGATGATCGACGCCGACCAGCCGCCCGACCGCATCTTCGCCCAGATCCTCGCCTCGCCGCATTCCCGGCTGCCGGTCTTCCGCGGCAGCGAAGAGGACATCCTGGGCGTCGTCTACGCCAAAGACGTGCTTCGCGAGGTGGACCGGATCCTGCGCGGCGAGGGCGGACGGCCGGGGACGCTTGCGGACTTCGACGTGCTGCGGATCGCGCGCAAACCCTACTTCGTCCCCGACACGACCGACCTCGACGACCAGATGCGCCAGTTCCTGAAGCGGCGCACCCACTTCGCGCTGGTGGTGGACGAATACGGCGCGCTGCGCGGCCTGATCACGCTCGAGGACATCCTCGAAGAGATCGTGGGCGACATCACCGACGAATTCGACGTGACCGGCGAGGCGGCGCCGAAGCCCGACGAGCGGGGCGACTACCTGATCGACGGCGCGATGACGATCCGCGACCTCAACCGCGCGCTGGACTGGAACCTGCCCGACGACGAGGCGAACACGATCGCGGGCCTCGTCATCCACGAGGCGCAGACCATCCCGAACGAAGGGCAGGTGTTCAGCTTCCACGGCTTCCGGTTCGAGATCGTCGCGAGGCGCGAGAACCGGATCGTCCGCCTGAAGGTGCGCCCGCTGTGATGCTGGACGGGCTGCGCGTCGTCGAGGTCGAGGGACTGGGCCCCGCGCCCTTCGCCGCGATGTGGCTGTCCGACCTCGGGGCCGAGGTGACGGTCATCCACCGCCCGGCCCCGCCGCTGCGGGGCTTTCCCGACCCGAACCCGCTCGACCGCGGCAAGCGGTCGATCGTGCTCGACCTCAAGCGCGCGGGGGATTTGGCGGTGGCCCGTGCTCTGGCTGCGCGCGCGGACGTCCTGATCGAGGGGCTGCGCCCCGGCGTGATGGAACGGCTGGGCCTCGGCCCCGCCGTGCTGATGGCGGTCAATCCGCGGCTGGTCTATGGGCGGATGACCGGCTGGGGTCAGACCGGGCCTCTGGCGGACCGGGCGGGGCACGATCTTGCCTATCTCGCCCGGTCGGGGGCGCTCTGGTATGCCTCGCCCCCCGGCCAGCCGCCCTTCCCGCCGCCGACGCTTCTGGGCGACATGGCGGGAGGTGCGGCCTATCTGACTGTAGGCGTCCTCGCCGCCCTGATCCGCGCGCGGGCGACCGGCCGGGGGGCGGTGGTGGACGCCGCCATCGTGGACGGCGCGCCGCACCTCATGGCCCTTCTGATGGCGCTTCAGGCCGGGGGCGCGTTCCGCGAGGCGCGGGGGGAAAGCCTGCTCGACGGCCCGCCGTGGTCGCGCTGCTATGCCTGTGCAGACGGCTGGATGGCCGTGCAGGCGCTGGAGCCGCCGTTCCACGCGGCGCTTCTTGCGGGCCTCGGCCTGGACGACGACCCGCTGATGCGGCCGCAGCACGACCCGGCCCTCTGGCCCGGGCAGGCCGCCCGCATGGCGGCCGTCTTCGCCACGCGCACCCGCGCGGAATGGGACGCGGTCTTTGCCGGCACCGACGCCTGCGTGGCCCCCGTCCTCTCCCCGCGCGAGGCGGCGGGGGATCCGCACATGGCCGCCCGCGGCAGCTGGCTGCACGACGGGGGATGGCCGACGCCCGCCCCCGCACCCCGGTTCGATGGCGCGGCCCCGCCCGATCCGCGCCCCGCGCCGCGCCGCGGCGCCGACGGCGACCGGATCCGCGGCGAAATCACGTCCTGCCCCCCCGATCCGGGCCGGTTTCCTTGACGTTGCGGGCGAAGTCGGCTACTGGGCGCCGCAGGTGCATTCGGCTGCGGCCGCGCACCCTCCGTGCCGGGGCGCGAGGCCAGCATGCGTCCCATCAACCGGCGGTCCGATGCCGCCATCAGGGATGCCACGGCCAACGGCGGAACCGCCGCGCCCGCACAAGGATCAGCATGACGACCTTCGCCGACCTCAACCTCGACCCCCGCGTTCTCCAGGCCGTTTCCGAAGCCGGCTACCAGACCCCGACGCCGATCCAGGCGCAGGCGATCCCCCACGCGATCGCGGGGCGCGACGTGCTGGGGATCGCCCAGACCGGCACCGGCAAGACCGCGTCCTACACGCTGCCGATGATCACCCTCCTGTCCTCGGGGCGGGCGCGGGCGCGGATGCCGCGGTCGCTGGTGCTGGCGCCGACGCGGGAACTGGCCGCGCAGGTGGCCGAGAACTTCGACATCTACGCCAAGCACACGAAGCTGACCAAGGCGCTGCTGATCGGCGGGGTCAGCTTCAAGGAACAGGACATGCTGATCGACCGCGGCGTCGATGTGCTGATCGCCACGCCGGGCCGGCTGCTCGACCATTTCGAGCGCGGCAAGCTTCTGCTGACCGGCGTGCAGATCATGGTGGTGGACGAGGCCGACCGGATGCTCGACATGGGGTTCATCCCGGATATCGAACGCATCTTCCAGCTGACCCCCTTCACCCGCCAGACCCTGTTCTTCAGCGCCACGATGGCGCCCGAGATCGAGCGGATCACCAACACCTTCCTGTCGAACCCCGCAAAGATCGAGGTGGCCCGCGCCGCCACCACCTCCGAGACGATCGACCAGCGGCTGGTGCTGTTCACCCCGTCGCGCCGCGACCACGCCTTCGCGGAAAAGCGCGCCATGCTGCGCGCGCTGATCACCGCCGAGGGCGATGGCTGCACCAACGCCATCGTGTTCTGCAACCGCAAGCTCGACGTCGATGTGGTGGCCAAGTCGCTGAAGGCGCACGGCTTCAACGCTGCCCCGATCCACGGAGACCTCGACCAGTCGGTGCGGACCAAGACGCTCGACGACTTCCGCGACGGCCGGCTGCGCCTCCTCATCGCCTCGGACGTGGCGGCGCGCGGGCTGGACATCCCCGCGGTCAGCCATGTGTTCAACTTCGACGTCCCGTCGCATTGCGAGGATTACGTCCACCGCATCGGCCGCACGGGCCGCGCCGGCCGGTCGGGCGTGTCGATCACCATCGCGACACCGGCCGACGAGAAATACCTCGCGGCCATCGAGGGGCTGATCAAGCAGCCGATCCCCCGCGTCGCCGCACCCGAGATCGTCTTCGACGACCGCCCGGACCGCGGCGAGCACCGTCAGCCGCGGTCGCGCCACCAGGGCCGCGACGATCGCCGCGGTCCGCGCGAGGACCGCAGCCGAGACGACAGGCCGCGCGAGGACCGTGCGCGGGATGACCGTGCGCCTCCGTCCGCCGCCGAGGCGCTGCCGGTGATCGACCCCATCGGCGCAGAGGCCCTGCCGCCGCCGCGCCGCGACGACCGCCGCGAGCCCCGGCGCGACGACCGGCAGGGCGACCGCCGGCGCGAACCGCGGCGCGACGACCACCGCCACGAGGCGCCCGTGGTGGGGATGGGCGATCATGTGCCCGACTTCATCCTGCGCAGCTTCGCCCCGCTCGCCGCTGCCTCGGGCGACTAGGCGCCGCCGCCCGGCGCCACGCGGACGCGGCAGGTCCCCGCCTGTGCCCGCAGTCCCTGTGCCTGCAGACCCTGAGCCTGCAGTCCGTGCCTGCAGTCCACGCCGCTTGGCAGGTAGCGCCTGCGCCTCGACCCGGAACGGCGCGCGCCCGGCCTTGCCAGCCCGGCCCGACCTTGCGTCGATCACGCCGACGGCCTGCACGCCCGTCGTCCCGAGCCGCGTCGGCCCCGGCCGCAGGATCGCGCGGCTAGAGGAAATCCTCCTCCTCGCGCGCCACGTCGATGCCGAGCGCGTCGAGTCCCGCTTCGAGGTTCTCGGCAAGATGCGGCATCCCCGACAGATAGACGGCCGTCGGCACCGTTGCCTCGTCCAGCGCGGTCTGAACGGCGGTGTCGAAGTCCTCGGGCTCGAAGGCGCCCCGGCCGACCCAGGCGATCGCGGTCAGGTGCGCCTTCTCGTCGTCGTTCAGCCCATCGATGAAGTCGTTCAGTTCGCGCGCCCCCGCATCGCCCTCGCGCGCGAGGAATATCACCTGCACCACCTTGTCCGTGCTGATCTCGAGCATGGCGATCCTCCTGCCCCGGCGCAGTGTCGCGCCGGCGCGACGCCCGCGCAAGCCCTTCCGCCCTGCCGCCGGCGCGTGTAGGCAGATGCGACCCGGAGGTGCCGCGATGCCCGATCCAATGCTACTCGCCGCGATGGTGGCGCTGCTGGTCGCGATCGGCGCCTTCGCCGGGGTGATCGCGGGCCTTCTCGGCGTCGGCGGCGGCATCGTGCTGGTGCCCGCGCTCTACTATGCGTTCGACGTCCTCGGCTGGTCGGGGCCGCAACTGATGCAGGTCTGCCTCGCAACCTCGCTGGCCTCGATCGTGGTCACCTCGGCCCGCTCGGCGCGGGCGCACAATGCGAAGGGTGCAGTCGACTGGTCGATCATCGGCGGCTGGAGCCCCGGCATCGTGCTGGGCGCGCTGGCCGGCGTGGCAACCGCCGCGGCGCTGCGGTCGGACGTGCTGGTGGGCGTGTTCGGCGGTCTGGCGATGACAGTCGGTCTGTGGCTGGCCTTCGGGCGCGACACGCTGCGGCTTGGCGCGGCGATGCCGCGCGGCGTGCTGCGGGCGGTGCTGTCCCCGGTGCTGGGTTTCCTGTCGGTTCTGATGGGCATCGGCGGGGGATCCTTCGGGGTGCCGCTGATGACGCTCTACGGCGTGCCGATCCATCGCGCGGTCGGCACGGCCAGCCTGTTCGGCATGGCGATTGCGGTGCCCTCGATCCTGGGGTTCCTGCTCGTATCTGTCGAGCGCGCGCCGCCCTTCACCGCCGGCGCGATCAACCTGCCCGCCTTCGCGGTGATCGTCGCGGCCACCTTCGTGACCACCCCCCTCGGCGCGCGACTCGCGCATCGAACCGACGCGCGGCGGCTGCGGCGGTTCTTCGGCGTCTTCCTGATCGCGGTGGCGGCCAACATGCTGCGCAAGGCGGCCGGCTGGTGACGCGCGCCTGCCGCAAGCGGCCTTGATCCGCCGGGCGAAATCCCCTACTGCACCACTGGCGCCGGCGGGTTGGCGGAGAGGTTACGCAGCGGATTGCAAATCCGTGTAGGCCGGTTCGATTCCGGCACCCGCCTCCATGCTTCTTTAACGGGTTAGCCGACAATCTGACCGCCTGCCGCGGGACGGCGCATCGATATTCCCATTTCCGGTTTTGTGCTCGGAACGTGCCCAACTTCTCCGTCTGCGGACATGCGCGCCACCGCGGGCTCCGGTCAAGCGGCCGATCAGCTGCCTCTTTGTTGGCCACTTTACGCCTGTTCCGGCATTGTTCGTGTGCGACGGTTACACGGACTTTCCGGTGGGGAGGCGGCCGCCACGACCGAGTTTTCCGAGCTTCGCCGTGCCGCGGCTTTCCCGTTGAACGATGCGGCGGCGCTCCTCGGTGTTTCGAAAGGCACCGCCTGCCGCTGGAGCATGGCGAGGTCGCGTTCGACAGGTCGGCATTGTCCCGGCTGCGCCAGCTGGGCGAGCCTCGCCTGCGCTTTGGCGATTTCGGCTTCATCGACCTGTTCGCGGGAATCGGCGGCCTGAAGCGCGGTTTTGGCGCCATCGGCAGGCGTTGCGCGTTACCTCGGAATGGGACCGCGTTGCCGAGCGGGCCTACCGCGCCAACTTCCGCGACGGGCCCGAGCACCGGTTCGAGGGCGACATCACCACGGTCGACCCGTTGTCCATCCCGGATCACGACGTGCTTCTTGCGGGGTTCCCCTGCCAGCCCTTCTCGATTGCCGGGGTGTCGAAGAAGAACGCGCTGGCCGGGCGCAAGGCTTCGTCTGTGAAGCACAGGGGACACTGTTCTTCGACGTCGCGCGGATCATCGAGGCGAAGCGGCCCAAAATCGTCCTGCTCGAGAACGTGCGGAACCTGCTGTCGCACGACCGGGGAAACACCTTCCGGGTCATCCGCTCGGTGCTGACGGAGGAGCTCGGCGACAGGATGGATCACCGCGTCATCGACGCGCGCTGCTTCGTTCCGCAGCACCGCGAGCGGATCTTCATCGCTGCTGTGCGCGGCGATCTTCGTCTCGATGCCGACCTGAAGACGATGCAGCTGCCGCCGGCCGGGGAAGGGCCGCGCTTCGGCTCCATCCTGCACCGGGAGGACGGGTCCGAGACGGATCCTCAGTTTCTCGATGAACGCGACAGCGGGTAGGCGAGCTGAACCGCGCCGTGTTTCCCGAAGGCAGGTTTCTTCGGGTCCTGCGCCGCCACGGTGCGGGTCTTTAGAGCGTTTCCCGATCATTGTGGTTCATAGCCTGCTGCGGTGAAGAAGTTGGCGCTTTCCCCGGGGGTGATGAGATCGACGAGCCGTCCGATGGCGTCCCAGAGGCCCGCAACGGTTCGCTCGGCCGCCTTCCGCAGGAGCGCCTTGAGCTTCGAGAAGGCCATCTCGATGGGATTGAAGTCGGGGCTGTATGGCGG